>HF986068.1 GCA_000431015.1 Alistipes sp. CAG:514
CTGCCACTCTCTGAGAAGCCTTATCAATCCAAAATTCTGTTTCCGTTCTTCGATGGTCTCATTCCTGAAGGATGGCTGCTTGATGTGGCCTTAAGGAACACTGACATCAGTTCATTGGACAGGATGTCCCTGCTCCTACTCTGTTGCAAAGACTGCATCGGAGCGGTAAGTGTCGTACCTGAAAATGAGAAAAGCGATGAGTAAATGTCTATATTGCTATAAGGAACTTGTGGACGGAGAAGTGGATTTCCATAAAGGCTGCGCCAGGAAATTCTTCGGGATGCAGAATGCACCGGAATTGCCATATTCACTCAATGATTTGGATACTCTGGCTGCCCAGGTGATAAAGTCTCAGACAACATTGACCGGAGTTCAGGCGAAATTGTCTCTCCATCTCGACAGGCATGAAGGGTCAAGAAGACTCACCATTGTGGGACTTTGGGGCGATTATATCTTCAAGCCACAGACCCAGACATACAAGAATCTTCCAGAAAATGAAGACTTGACAATGCATTTGGCCGAAATCGCAAAGATAAAGGTTGTGCCCCACTCTCTAATACGACTTCAAGATGGCACATTGGGCTA
>HF986069.1 GCA_000431015.1 Alistipes sp. CAG:514
GGCAGGATGTACCTCCGGCGCGGAACCGACGGGTCGGTCACTCCCGTGACAATTCCACGCGACAACGTCAAGGTGACGCCGACGGGCGGCAGTGCCATGACCGGGTTCAGGATCACCGACGGACAAGGGACCGCCTACAGTTTCGGAGGCCCGGAACGTTCCTTCGGCGACTATGTAACGCACATGTTCGGCGGCTCCGCTCTTGACGTGAGGACATCGTGGAAGATACGCGAGATCCGCTCGGCCACGACCGGCAGGGCCGTGACCTTCGAGTACGGCTCAAACGTGATGGAGGTGTTCTGCTCCAGGTTCGCGGACGCCCTGACAATCCTTGACAATTACACTGGACATTCCGCCTGCACCATCCCGCTTGTCAACGTGTCCACGCACCAGAGCTTCGACAGCAAGATCTACCGGTACGACAGCACCGAAGGCGGCCTTGTCGAGGCGGATCTTGGAACGGTCATGTACCCAACGGGCTACACCTTCCCGATGCCGGCCAGGCAGGACATGACGCAGTACAACTCGTACGTCAGGAGGATCAACTTCAGTGCCGGCCACGTGTTGTTCAACATGAACTCCGAGATGGACAAGGGGCTGGAATCCATCGAGATCTATGATTTGTCCGGAGGTCTGGTCAGAAGGATCATATTCAATCAGACCTACATGAGGGACTTCTTCTCCCTCAGGCTTGAGTCGGTCAGGATCGAGTCCCCCGACGGCGGGGAGGCGGAGACATATTCCTTCACCTACAACGGCGCTCCCCCGCCGAGGGACACCCGCTCCGTAGACCGATGGGGGTACTATAATGCCAAGGACAACGCCACATTGGTACCCACGGTGAGGACGGACGTGACGGTGAACAACTTCCCCTCCGCCAGCCAGACGGTGACACTCACCATCCCCGGCGGAGACCGCAGCCCTGACGAGGAGGCGATGCAGGCCGGGATCCTGACATCGGTGACCTATCCGACCGGAGGGCGGACCGAGTTCAGCTACGAGGCGCACCGCTACATCGATGACGACGGGACTCCGCGCATGGCTGGCGGCCTGCGGATAAGTCAGATCCGCGACATAGCCGGTGACGGGAGGGTTATGTACCGCAACTTCCGCTACAGCACCTATCCGTCCACCGTTAATGGAGGAGGAGTCCGCACAGTCATCCCTCAGGAGTCATCTTATCCACCTGACACGACCTCCCTCTATTACCGAGAGACGAACTGTGCCGAGTTCGGCGGCTCACTCCCAAGCGTTTTGGCAACCTATAAGGAAAGGGTTTGGACGGACAACACAATGGTAAGCCTGATCTCCGATGCGGGATCCAGCGTGAGCTATCCGTATGTCTTTGAGACAAGATCCAGTGATGCGGCGGGTAATCATACAACGGGTGTGACAGTTCACGCTTATGACATTGTGCCGGACCGCCCGATGCAGGTCAAGGGCACAAATCTTTTCTATGACAGCAGACAGGAGTGGATGAGCGGTACAAAGACTGGGGAAACATCGTATGTACAGAAACCGGACGGAACGCTTCAGATGGTGTCTGAAATACGATATGACTATGATAATGATTATGACTTTGGATCCGACAGTACTACCATCAAACAGAGGTATGTTTATCGAAAATGGAGACCGTACGGACTCGATGATTTCTACGTACCGGAACAATTCAAGGAGATTAGTTACATAACCTCCACGCTCAGCCAGGGGCGGCGGCTTCTGTCGTCCGCGACGGAGAGGGCCGTTGAGACCAACGGCACGCTGACCAAGACCACGTCGTACACCTACGACACCTATGGCAACGTGGTCACGAAGACCGAGGATGTAGGGCTTCCCGGCCTCGACAGGAAGGTGACCGCCTACTCCTACCCGCAGGACAAGGCCGGCGGCGCCTTTCCGGCGATGGTGTCCGCTGGAATGACCGGGATTCCGGTCGAGACGAATGTCTATAAGAACTCGGCCGATGGCGCGAACCTGCTTACAACCCTTTCCACAAGCTATGGATCCTATCCTTGCGCATCGGGGACGTTCTTCGCCCCCTCGGCCAGGTCCCTTACGATCCGCGGCGCAGGCACCTCCGAGCGGAGGATCCTGTTCAATGAATATGACCGCAGGGGGAATCCTCTTGAGACAGAGGACACTGACGGCAGGAAGACGGTCTATCTGTGGGGATACAATGGGTATTACCCTGTGGCCATGGTGGAGGGCAGTGACTGGGACTGTGTCAAGGATAAGGTTGACACGTCCGGCCTCAATGGCGGCGACTTTACGCAGATCCGAAAGAAGCTGGTCTCATTCAGGTTGAAATGCAGGGACGTGCCGGATATGTTTGTCAACACTTATGAATACAAACCTTTGGTTGGCTTGTCGTATCTTAAGAGTCAGTCAGGTAGTATATTAGATTATGAATATGACGGCCTCGGCAGACTCTGTCGGACATTTGTGAGGAACGGAACAACGCACGAGAAAGAGCTTCTCTCATCCTATTCCTATAGCTACGGGCCATCAGCCGGCGGCAACCGCATCCGGGCAAGAGACTACCTAAGCGCCGATGCGGCATCCTTCAAGGAGACCAACACCTATCACGATCTCCTTGGCCGGCCGGTTGAGACGGTGATGACAGCGGCTTCCCCTGCCGGCAAGGACATAGTCCTTTTGAGCGAATATGATGATTTCGGCAGGCCGTACAGAAAGTTCTGTCAGGTTCCGATGACGACATCGACAGGAGCCTATGCAGACCCGTCGGCGGCCAAGTCGGCCAACGCCATCTACGGCTGGGATCCGTACGCATTCTCCAAGACGCTCTACGAGACCTCGCCCCTTGACCGCGTGACGGAAGAGTACGGCCCCGGCTCCCCATGGCACACAAGGGGGAAGTCGGTGAGAACCTCGTATCTGGTGAACGATGGCTCGGGACTTCTCTCGTGTTCGGGGTATCTTGTGGAATTCGACACATCCTTGACCTGCGTCGGGATCCTGCCTTCCGGAAACCTCAGGGTTGAGAAAAAGACCGATGAGGACGGAAACGTCACGTTGACGTTCACTGACAGGCTCGGACGTAAGACTCTGGATAGGACGGTTGATGGAGAACGGTACCAGGACACCTATTACGTGTATGATGACCTTGGATTGCTCAGGTATGTACTAACACCGGAGGCTTCAGCCGTGATGTCTTCATCAGGGATGTTCGGTGATTCCTCGTCTCCGTTGTCTGCGCAGGCCTATGTCTACAAGTATGACGGCAAAGGCCGGTGCGTCAGCAAGAGGCTGCCTGGCTGTGCTCCCATCCTTTACAGGTACGACAAGGGCGATGTGCCTATATTTTCTCAAGACGGAGAGATGAGGAAGAGAGGAAAGTGGATGTTCTCGTTCCGTGACGCCCTGGGCCGTGACGCGGTAAGCGGTGTCTGGCCTTCGGCTCAGGCCCCGTCTCCTGCCGTGCCGGTTGTGGCCACGTATGACGGAGCCTCCCCGCTCGGCGGCTATTCGGTCAACACCCCAGTTCCGTCCGACTGCAAACCCCTGTCCGTCAGCTATTATGACGACCACTCGTTCATGGACGACCTCGTCCCGTCTGACGCAAGGCGCGTCCTGGCGTGTGACACGCTGTCCAACTACGGGACACCTGTCGTCGGATCTGACAGGTGCAAAGGGCTTCTGACAGGCACCGCCGTCTATTCCCTGACCGACCCGACGTCCAAGACGGTATCGTCATTCTATTACGACTACCAAGGCCGCCTGATCCAGAGCCACCGCAAGGAGGCGCTTGGCGGAGACGGACATATTCATCAGTCCCTTACTTTCACGGGCAAGCCGTCTAGGACAAGGGAAACGGTCGCGCTTCCGGATGGCCGCATTGATTCGCTGGTCACAGTGAGGTCTTATGACGGACAGGAGAGACTGGTCTCGGAGACGACATCGCTGAACGGCAGGTCGCAGTCCGTGTCCTATGGGTATGATGAGATAGGCCGGATGACAGGGCGGATATATGGCACAGAGGCTAATCCGTCAACATTGACTGAGACCCTGTCCTATAATATTCGTGACCAGTTGACCGGATTGAGTTCCAGTGTGTTCAGCATGACTCTCCGGTATCAGGAGCCTACACTTGGATCCGTCCCGAAGTATAATGGGGGCATTTCCGGGTGGGAATGGAATCACGGTGCGGGAACTGAGACAAACGCCTGGTCGTTGTCATACGATGGCGTTGGCCGTCTGACGGACGCGCGGAGATTTGTCGGTGGCGCGCAAACTAACTCATTCAGTGAAAGGTCCATCACTTATGACAGGAACAGTAATGCCTTGACCTTGACCAGATACGGGGAGAACGCGGCAACCCCGGAGGAGATATTGGCGTATTCGTACGACGGCAACTTGTTGAGTGGCATCTCCAACACCGGCGCGTCCGGTGGCGGAGGCTCCTTTACCCACGACACTAACGGCAACCTGACCCGTGACGGCCTCTCTATGCTCGACATCGATTACAATGACCGGAAC
Organism: Alistipes sp. CAG:514; assembly: GCA_000431015.1. GTDB lineage: Bacteria > Bacteroidota > Bacteroidia > Bacteroidales > UBA932 > Cryptobacteroides. The sequence goes on from HF986069.1 coordinate 4,498, forward strand.
CTAACAAGCCGCATTTCATCCGGCGGGGCCACTTTGGCGGAGTATGAATATCTTGCTGATGGCACGAAGTTGCGTGCTGTGGACGGCAGTGGCAACGGCTATCAGTACAGAGGTTCCTTGATATACACCCAGACCGCTGGTCAATCGGGCACTCCGGTTATAACCCTTGACTGCGCCGTGACCTCCGCCGGCAGGATAGCACGTGAGACCTCCGCCGCCGGCGCGGTCTCCTACAGGCCGCTCATCCACCTCCACGACCACCTCGGCAGTGTCCGCGCCGTTATAGACGGCGACACCGGTACTGTCGTCGAGACCAGCGACTACTACCCGTTCGGCAAGCGGATTCAGGTGACTGCTCCGGTCTCCGAACCCGTTGGAGGGTCACAACATGCCTCGGAGCCAGCCGTCGCCTCGGTAGCCCCGGCAACCTCGGTGGCCTCCACATCCTCCCCGAACCGCTGGCTCTTTTCCGGCAAGGAGGATCAGTCGTTCCTCGGCGCGGGCATCCCTCTCCTCGACTTCGGCGCTAGGATGTACAACCCGGCCATCGCCCGCTGGACCGCCGCCGACCCGCTGTCCGAGAAGTATTACGGCATCAGCCCGTATGTCTATTGCCTCGGGAATCCAATCAGTCACATAGACGATGATGGCCAGATGCCTCAGGTGGTTGTCGGTGCACTGATAGGAGCGGCAGTCGGCGGCATAATCGCAGCTGCGGAGGGAAAGAACTGGCGAGAGATCGGTGGAGCCGCAGTGGGAGGAGCCGTCGAAGGCGCGCTGGTTTCTGCGACTGGAGGGATGTCATTGTTGGGTTCTAAGGCGGTAGCGACTGTTCTCTCTGCAGGTGCGGCAAGTGCGGCAGGGAGTACAGCCAACCAATTGATAGGAGAAGGTAGTGTTGAAGCAAAGCAAGTTGCGTGGGATGCGGGAACTGGTTTGGTTTTTGGAGGATTCGCGAAGCCAACATTTAATAAGGTAGCGACTAATGTAGGAGATAGAATTGCCACGGAGGCGCAACAAAAATATACCTCAAAAGCCGTACGTTCTTCGATTGAGAAAGAAGTGAAGAAAGAGATGAGGATGTCCGGCATAAATATAGGTGGCAAGTCCGGATCGAGGAAGGTCAAGCTTGAGGTTGATGATCGCCTTGTCACTCAAAGGGATTTTGAGTTCTCCATAGCAAATGCGATAAGGAATACAAAAGTCGGAGATATCGCGAATGATGTGGCAGCTCATAAGGTCAGTCTTTTGATATATAACAAAGACGAATGAAACCATATATTATTGACGACAGAGACATAGTTACAGCAAATGTGAAGTGCATTATTTTCTATACTACGCTTTTTGCCATTATGTATAAAGGGTGGTTGGAATATAAAGGTCGCACTATTACTATAATATTGGGTTTGATGGTGGCCAAATTAGTCATATCCAGCGTCATCGCCTCAATAAGGCACTTGAAAAGATATTATAGGACAAGACATCAATATTTGAGAATCGACAAGGAAGGAATATTCATGTATGATGGTGAGGGAATCGTCACGGTTGGATGGGAGCAGGTGAAAGAAATAGATTTTTGCCGTAACAAGGAGAATTCCAAGACTGCTGATCTATGCGTCTATATTTATCTTGACAACAGTGGTGTCCGTGTATTTAGCCTGGAAAAGTACATTGACGGGATCAATATTTACGCGCTTCGCCGAGCCTTCCGCCATTTTTCAAACAGGCCTGACATAGTTAAAAAGCGGAACTTGATTATAATCTGAGCGTGTCTGACAGTATGATACATTATGTAAAAGTTGCTTCAATGGTTGACAAGCCCTGCAGAACCACAGATACAGTGACCTCCCCGAACCGCAGGCACTTCTCCGGCAAGGAGGATCAGTCGTTCCTCGGCGCGGGCAT
>HF986070.1 GCA_000431015.1 Alistipes sp. CAG:514
TACTTCCTTCAGTCTTTTCAATGAACTTGTTTGCATTCCTGTTCAGATCGTTTGTGTTTCGTTCCGAACGGGAATGCAAAGGTAGACATTATTTTTGAATCCGCAAACTTTTCTTGAAAAATTTTTATCTTTTTTTGTTCATCTGGATCCTGGCCTGTAGCTCCCAAGTACGTATCCTATCCTTATACAGGTTGTTAGCGTTCACCTTGTCGATGTCGAGCGATGCGTCGGAATTGTCGTCCCAGCGACGGCAGTTGTAAACCACATCGTAGATTCGACCGATCTGATACTCTCTGGAGACGCGGAGACCTACCGCATAGTCCTCCCCGTACTTGGTCGTAGGGAAGTTGATCTCGCGGAGCATCGGCACATAGAATCCGCGCGGAGCGCCGAGGCCGTTGATGCGGAGAGCGTTGTTGCGTCCATTCTCCGGAGTCCACTCACGATGGTCGATGATGCCTGGAGGCAGGGTCTCCATATGGAAGTTGGTCATCCTATAGGTACCGACCACCATAGCGCAGTTCTGGGCATAGAATGCGTCCACGAACTTCTGCACGGTGTTCTCGTCGGAATAGACATCATCGGAATCCAGCTGGATCGCGAACTTTCCGCACTTAGGATGGTGAAGGGCGGCATTCCAGTTGCCACCGATGGCATGATAGGTCTTGTCCTGGGCGATGTAGACCAGTTTAGGGTCGTCCAGAAACTTCTTGATGACATCCACGCTGCCGTCAGTGGAGTTGTCGTCCACCACGATGACATTATATTTAAAGGATGTCTTCTGGCTCAAAGCCGAAGTCAACGCGTCGCCGATCGTGCGTACCCTGTTCTTGCAAGGGATGACGACAGAGGCTTCATATTCAAAGGCGTCGTCAGAGAACTCGATGTGCCTGAAATTAGGCTCAAGGAAACCACCCACATCCTTAAGATGTTGAGTGCATGCCTTCTCCATCTCAATCTGCACGGCACGGTTCTTCGGATCAACGTAGTCGAAAAGCTTCTCGCCGGACTTGCGGGTGTCAGTCTCGATCTCGTAGTAGAGATATTCATTGATGTGGACAAGGCTGCCTTTCTGGGAAACCTTCAGGCGAAGGTCGTACAATCCGGCATATTCATAGTCAACATCCATTCTTGCGACGGCTTCCTTCAACGCCGACGTGCGGTAGATCATCACTGAGCCGAAGTCGAAGTCATCGCGCAGGGCGCCTTCCTGGCAGTCGATCACCGGGGCAAACGCGCGGTTGCCGTCTACCTCGTTGAAATGGTCGGCGTAGACCATCGCCGCCGCCGAGTCATCCGCGATGGAAAGGAAGCGCTCAAGGGCGAACTGGCCGAAGCTGAGTTCGGTCGTCTTGGTGTAGATCATAGTAAAAGGAGCGGTCGCGGAGGCAGCGATCCTCCTGATGCAAGCTGTACTCTTGAAAGCAGCCGCGTCAAGGAACTCAACCTTGGCAACCTCGGCCTCGGAGCGGAGGTTGGAGGCGGTCACTGCCACCTGCTCGTCGTTCACAAAAGGAACAAAACAATCTATTCTTTTCATATAATAAAGGAATATTAATTCTAGCGGACACAAAAATAAGTAAAATATTCGGTAAAAATTGATACATTTGCCAATTAGTCGAGCAAAAGGTCTGACACTAACTAAAATATTTTATGAATATGAACATAAAAAGATCATTGTTCCTGGCGGCGGCGGTACTGACCACAACCATCGCTATTTCGGCACAGGAGACACCAAGATGGCTAAGGAGAAGCGCGATCTCACCGGACGGGAGCAAAGTGGTCTTCTGCTATCAGGGAGACATCTTCACCGTCAGCTCTGACGGTGGCAGAGCGCTTCAGATCACGACCAACGAGGCCTACGATTCGGATCCGATCTGGACTCCGGACGGGAAGAAGATCGTTTTTTCTTCCTACAGGGCAGGTTCCAAGGACATATTCATAACTTCAGCGGAAGGCGGCGCGCCGAAGAGGCTGACCGACTACCCGGGCAACGAGACTCCGCTTTGCGTGCTTGACGGCAACCGGGTTCTGTTCCAGGCCAACATCCAGCAGGACGCGCTGTACGGAGGCTACCCTGGGACACCTCAGATCTGGCAGGTTGACGAGAACGCCGGAAGGCCGCGGCTCGTGACCTCCCTGCCGATCATGGCGCTGAGCGTCAACAAGTCAGGGGATCTGATCTACGAGGACTACAAAGGCTACGAGGATCCTCTCCGCAAGCACCACAGGTCATCCGTCACCAGAGACATCTGGCTCTACAAGGCGGCTGACGCGCAAGGAGAGAGGTTCCGCGTCACGGGAGACGGCGCTTTCACAAAGCTCACACCATTCGCCGGAGAGGACAGAAACCCTGTCTTCGCTGCCGACGGGAAGACCTTCTACTACATTTCGGAGGCTGACGGGACCCTCAACGTCTACAAGTCTTCGACCGACACCCCGGAGAAGGCGACACAGCTCACAAAGTTCAAGGACAATCCTGTAAGGTTCCTTTCCGTGGCCGACAACGGGACGCTCTGCTTCTCCTGGAACGGAGACCTCTACACAATGGCGGAGGGGAAGGATCCCGAGATGCTAAGGATCACCGTCGCCAGGGACGCGACCGAGAATGATGTTGAATATCTCACATTCTCTTCAGGAGCCTCCTCGATGGCGGTCTCTCCTGACGGCAAGGAGATAGCTGTCGTGATCAGAGGCGACGTGTTCGTCACATCGGCGGACTACAAGACCACGAAGAGAATCACCAACACGCCTGAGCAGGAGCGCGATGTCAGCTTCTCCAAGGACGGACGCGAGCTTTACTATTCGGCGGAGAGAAACGGCCATTGGGGAATCTATAAGACATCCCTGACAGACAAGAGGGAAAAGAGGTTCACCTACGCCACGAAGTTCAAGGAGGAGCTTGTGACAGCGGAGAACGAGACCTGCTTCCAGCCGGTCGTGTCCCCGGACGGGGAATGGCTGGCGTTCCTGCGCGACAGGACAGAGCTGGTCATCAAATCCACCAAGGACGGCAAGGAGAAATCCCTGCTCAAGGACGTGAACTATTCCTACTCTGACGGAGACCAGGAGTTCGCGTGGAGTCCTGACAGCAAGCACCTCCTGTGCAACTATCAGATCAACGGCGGCTGGAACAACTCCGACGGAGCCCTCATCGACATCGAGACCGGCGAGATCACGAACCTCACCCAGAGCGGCTACTCCGACGGCAACTTCAAGTGGGCGCTTAAAGGCAAGGCTATGGTCTGGCAGTCAGACAAGGACGGCTACCGCAGCCACGGCAGCTGGGGCGCGGAGAACGACATCTACATCATGTTCTTCGACGGCAAGGAGATGACCAGGTTCTACCGGGACAAGGAGGACGCGGAGATCGCCAAAGCCATCGAGGACGGCGACAAGTCCGAGAAGAAGCTGGAGAAGGAGGAGAAGAAAGAGAAGAAGGATTCCGTCAAGCAGGCCGAAAAGCCGGAGAAGCTCATCCTTGATCTTGAGAACCGGGAGTTCCGCACCGCAAGGCTGACCAGGCTCTCCGGCAGGCTCGGAGACTTCTACCTCACCCAGGACGGGACAAAGCTGTTCTACACCAAGCTGCTTGAGAAGAGCTACGACCTCTGCGAGATGGACATCAAGAAGGGCGATGTGAAAGTCCTGAAGAAGGGCGTGAGAGGCTCTCTGATCCCGTCGGCGGACGACAAGTTCCTGTACATATTCACAGGAAGCTCGATCACGAAGGTCACGGTCGCAAGCGGAGCCATGAGCGTGATCGCTTTCTCCGGCGACTACGAGTTCAAGCCGAAGGCCGAGAGGAACTACATCTTCGAACACGTCTGGAAGCAGGTAAACGAGAAATTCTACGATCCTCAGATCCACGGAATCGACTGGGCTGGCTACAGGAAGAACTACGAGCAGTTCATGCCTTACATCGCCAACAACTTTGATTTCCAGGATCTTCTGTCCGAAATGCTCGGTGAGTTGAACGGTTCGCACACCGGTGCGCGCGCCAGCTACAGGTCAAGGCTCACAATGGGCTGGCTTGGAGCCATCTACGATCCTGACTACGAGGGAGATGGCCTCAGGATAGCCGAGATTCTCCCGAGCGGCCCTCTCAACCTCGCCGACTCCGGGATCAAGGCCGGGGACATCATCGAATCCATCGACGGCGAGAGGATCAAGGCCGGCGAGAGCTGGTTCGGACTACTCAGGAACAAGACCGGCAAGAAAGTGTGCGTCGTGGTGAGGCAAGACAAGAAGGAGGTCGAACTCTTTGTGGAGCCGACATATTCAGAATCAAAGCTCATGTACCTTAGGTGGGTCAAGCAGAGAGAGGACATGACGGACAGGCTCTCCGGCGGCAAGGTGGGCTACTCGCACGTCCAGGGGATGGATTCTCCAAGCTTCAGGACGGTCTATTCAAAACTCCTCGGCAAGTACAGGGCCGCTGACGCCGCCGTCGTGGACACAAGGCACAACGGAGGCGGCTGGCTGCACGATGACCTCGCCACTTTCCTGAGCGGCAAGGAATATGTAAGATACACTCCAAGAGGACAGTACATCGGCAGCGACCCTTACAACAAGTGGAGGAAGCCGTCGTGCGTGCTTATGTGCGAGGACAACTACTCCGATGCCAGCGGTTTCCCATACACCTACAGGACTTTGGGAATCGGCAAGTTGATCGGTATGCCGGTGCCTGGCACGATGACGGCCGTTTGGTGGGAGACACAGCTGAATGGCATGGTGTTTGGAATCCCTCAGGTCGGCTCTCTCGGCACAAAAGAGGGAAGATGGCTTGAGAACATGCAGATCGAGCCTGACATCAAGGTGGACAACGACCCGGCTTCCGTCCTCAGGGGCGAGGACAAGCAGCTTGAGGCCGCGGTGGAAGAGATGCTGAAAACAAAATAACGAACATTAACGATCAAATCTATGGATAGGAAAGTCGTCATTATTCCGACTTACAACGAGAAGGAAAACATCGAGGCCATCGTCAGGAAAGTGTTTTCCCTTGACGGAGAGTACAACGTGCTCATCATAGATGACGGCTCACCAGACGGAACCGCCACCATTGTCAAAAGCCTCCAGCCGGAGTTTCCCGAAAGGCTCTTCCTGATCGAAAGGTCAGGTAAGCTCGGGCTTGGAACAGCCTACCTCACCGGATTCAAATGGGCCCTTGAGAAGGGCTATGACTACATCTTCGAGATGGATGCGGACTTCTCGCACAACCCGGAGGATCTGCCAAGACTCTACAAGGCCTGCGCGGAATGCGGAGGCGTCGCCATCGGCTCCCGCTACTGCGACGGCATCAGTGTGGTGAACTGGCCGATCGGCAGGATTCTGATGTCCTACTTCGCGTCAATCTACGTCAAGACAGTCCTTGGGGTGAAGATCCACGACTGCACGGCCGGCTTCAAGTGCTACAGCCGCAAGGCTTTGGAGACAATCGACCTGGACGATGTGAGGATGAAGGGCTACGGATTCCAGATCGAGATGAAGTACACCGCCTGGCGCCTGGGATTCGAGCTTGTGGAGGTTCCCATCATATTCGTAAACCGCAAACTCGGCACATCGAAAATGAGCGGCGGCATCTTCGGAGAAGCCTTCTGGGGAGTCATCCGCCTGAAATTCAGAAAATTCCACAGAAAAGGATAACAAATGGCAAGAATCTTACTTACCAATGCGACAATAGTGACAGGGGCTTCCTCGAAGAAGGGAGCCCTTGCCATTGATGGCGAGAGAATCGCGGGAATATGGTACCGCGGCACCGGGGACTCCGACGACTCCAAGGCCGCCGGCACGTTCACGGACGCGGAGATCATCGACCTCGAAGGCAAGATCCTTATGGCGGGCGGGATTGACGCCCACGTGCATTTCCGGGAACCCGGAATGGAGTACAAGGGCGACATCGAAAGCGAGTCGAAGGCCGCCCTGCTCGGCGGAGTCACATCCTTCATCGACATGCCGAACACCACCCCTCAGACCACTGACATGGAAGCCGTCAGGGACAAGATCAAAAGAGCCGGCGGGCGCGCTTGGGGCAACTACGGATTCCACATCGGAGCCACAAACACCAACCTTGGGATGATCAATGAATATCTCTCCGGCGGTCTGGGCTCAGAGTTCGGCGGGATCAAGGTCTTCATGGGTTCCTCGACCGGGAATATGCTTGTAAGCGACGAGGAGGCTCTCCGTAAATTCTTCATGATCAAGGACAAGCCTATTCTTATCCACAGCGAGGACGAGGCGGTCATCAAGGCGAATCTCATGGCCGCGGAAGCGGAGTTCGGCGACGACATCCCGTTCAGCGAGCATCCGAGGATCCGCAGCCGCAAAGCGTGCATCCGCTCCACCGCCAAGGCACTGGAGATGGCCATTGAATATGGCACCCGGCTTCACGTGCTTCATGTCTCGACTGCCGAGGAAGTGGAGATGATCCGCGCCGCCAAGCTCCACAACCCAAGGATAACCGCCGAGACCTCAGCGAATTATCTTTGGTTCTGCGACGAGGACTACGACAGGCTTAAAGGCAGGGTCAAGTGCAATCCCGCGGTCAAGGGCGCCGCTGACCGTGAGGCTCTCCGCAAGGGTCTGGCCGAAGGGGTGATCGACACGATCGGTTCGGACCACGCTCCTCATCTCCTGAGCGAGAAAGAGGCTCCGTACCTGAGATGTCCGTCCGGACTCCCGTCCATACAGCAATCCCTAGCCGTCGTGCTGACAGCAGCGGACATATTCAATAAAGGAAAGGAGGACAGCCGGTGCCTGACCCTGTCCCGCATCGCCTCCGCATTCTCCGAAAGACCCGCCGAGATTCTGGGCATCAAGGACAGAGGCTCCCTGAAGGCCGGAAACTTCGCCGACCTGGTGGTCATTGATCCTGACCGGGAATATTCAGTGGCGGATTCCGCCTACAAATGCGCCTGGTCTCCCTACGACGGCACTCCCCTCCGCTCCCGGATCGACCGCGTATTCCTGAACGGCCGGCAAGTGGTCACTTCCGCCCTCCTGGTCACATCCTCTCCCGCCGCTCTCCCGCTGACCTTCACCAGATCATAGATTTAGCAGCTCCACGGTCTGAGCCGCGGCTCAAGTCACCCCTCGTAGTACTAAGTAACCTTCAAATAATAACCTGCATCATCTTAAGGAATCTTTTCGGTCTATATCTCTTTTCTCATCAGTCATGTGCCACCGGCACACTCCTTCTTCGAAAATAGATCTATCCTCGAAAATCTTCTCTTAATCTGAGGCAACTTATTTTTTTCATGTTACTAAAGGTCATCCAGAGTGCGGTACTTGGACTTCCACTCGCTCCAGTTACGGGCTGTACGATAGGCTTCCATTGAGGAGGAAGGGACGTACATCACATTGGCGTTGTCGCCAATGTATGTATCCTCCATTTCCGGCGGAACCGGTGGAAGAACTGTCACACTCCTCAGGCGGCTGCACCCGTTAAACGCCTCCGCACCAATGAACACTACACTTTCGGGGATCGTAATCTCAAAGAACTTACAATTCTTGAAGGCATTCGGGCCAATGCTTGTCAAACCTTCCGGCAAGGTTAAGCTTGTGATCGAGACACAATTCTCAAACACCCCGGCGTTGACTCTGATCATTCTCTTCGGAAGCGACGAGAATCTGACTTTCCAACAATAGAAGAACGCAAAATCCCCTATCTCATACAAATCGGAAGGCAACTGCGTCCAGGTCAAGGATTCACAACCCTGAAAAGCATACTTGCCAATCTCTCTCACCCCGGATGGCAACTCCTTCGGATTGAAAGACCTCGCATTGAAGAACGCCCACTCACCGATGTAGCACAGATTCTCAGGCAGTTTCTCCGGAGCCACACCATAGCACTCCGAAAAAACGCCGCTGTCAATCAATGTCAGTGCCGAAGGCAGAGAAGTCAGCCTCATGCTCCCGCAACGGGCGAACGCCCAATTCTCAATCAGTGTCAACGTCTCCGGCAAGGAGGTCAACGGCATCTTCCCGCAACCCGCAAAAGCATGAGTCTTGACAGTGGCCAGATTATCCGGCAGTTTACGAAGAAGCATATTCCCACATTCCTCGAACGCTCGCTGGCCGATCACTCTCACACTCTCCGGCAGTTTGATGTCCCTTAGGTTGGTGCAGTGACCGAAAGCGGAATCCGCCACCTCCACGAGTCCGGTGAAATGTTCAAGCTCCTCGAAAGAGGTGATTTCCTCGTTTCTTTTGAACACCATCCCGAGATCGGTCACCTGTGCGGCCTCCGCCATAGATAGTTCTCCGTCGCCATCCAGATCCCAGTTCCTCACGCAGACCTCCTTGACCACGGGATCCTTGAAAGCGATGTTCCGCACCGCAGGCACCGGCGGATCCGGCCCGACAGGCTTCTCCCCCGTCGTAACCTCCTTCAGCTCAGAAGTTTTCTCCTCGCGACCGTTGCCAACCCAAACCTTAAAGAGATAGGTGGTGGAATAGTCCAGATCCTCTTTGATCAATGAATATTCCAACCCTACTACTTTTGTCACCTTCAGACAGTCCATAGAGACCTCATCCCGACCGAAATAGAAACCGAACTCCTTGACCGAGGCGAGATCCGCCTCATTCCTGAACCTGGCGGTGAGCGTCACCACACACCCGTCCGCCTCGACACGGACTTCAGGCAAGGCCGGAGCCAGCAGTTCCTCGGGGACAACATCCTCCTCCCCGCAGCCGGCCAACACAGCCGAAGCGGCAAGAATAAGCGTCATGACCACCCGTCGGAAACTCATCTCAATTGGTTTCAATAGATTACAAAGATAACGAATTTAAGACAAAATCTTCCGAGTTTCCGACATAACGTCAAAGAATATCTCCGCAGAACCCAAGAACAACGTCTAATTCCAGGTCTCGACATCCGGATCAATGGAAATCTCGATCTTCTCCTGATCTGGCGACGTGTTCAGCATAACAGTGATCGTGTGCGCGTACCCAGCCCGAAAACTGCATAATTTCCACCTCCAGTCCCCAACCCCAGCTTCTCAGTACAGAACGACCTCAGTCCCAGCCCATCCCGCCGGCACACCCACACAGCCATCCCCACGGGCAACGATTATCGCCGGAAATGTCGCCCAAGGGTGTAGCCCGGCACTCACGGGCAACGGGAAGGGGCAGAAATGTCGCCCAAGGGTGTCGGGCGGCACTCACGGGCAACGGGAAGGGGCATAAACGTCGCCTAAGGGTACATGGCGGCACTCACGGGCAACGGAAAAAGGCATAAACGTCGCCTAAGGGTACCGGGCGGCACTCGCGGGCTACGAGAAGGGGCGAAAACGTCGCCTAAGGGTGTCGGACGGTACTCACAGGCAACAGAAAGGGACATAAACGTAGCCCAAGGGTGCCGGACGGTACTGGCAACAGAAAGGGACATAAACGTAGCCCAAGGGTACCGGGCGGCACTCACGGGCTACGAGAAGGGGCGAAAACGTCGCCCAAGGGTGCCGGGCGGCACTCACGGGCAACGGGAAGGGGCATAAACGTCGCCCAAAGGTGCCGTGCGGCACTCACGGGCAACGGGATGGGACATAAATGTCGCACAAGGGTGTCGGACGGTACTCACGGGCAACAGAAAGGGACATAAACGTCGCCCAAGGGTGCCGGACGGTACTCACGGGCAACGGGATGGAACATAAATGTCGCCCAAGGGTGTCGGACGGCACTCACGGGCAACGGAAGGGGGCGAAAACATTGCTGGAGAGTGGTAGAAACAAGATGCGCGGCGGAAAGATATTGTCCGGGCCGCGCTATCTGTGTGGATTAGAATTGCTGTCAAGGGGCAAAGATAGATTTTTAGAATATTCGCGTCAAGTCCATATTTGGTTCAAATTGCGAAAGTTTCACGAAAGCTTAAGAACTCAAGTTTCGCAAGTGATTTAGGCCGCC
>HF986071.1 GCA_000431015.1 Alistipes sp. CAG:514
CGAAGAATATATTAACTTCTTTCAGTCCGTCTATTTTCGCGTGACTTATGCCACGAAAGTGTTCAATTTCAATGCTTTTAAACATGTCTTATCCTCCTATATCCCTTGTGCTTCACCGCCAAAAATCTGTGTCAGTTCAGAAATATCCGTCTTGTACTGCTTGTCCAACAAAAAATCTATCAGGTTTGTATCAACATAGCACTCAGGCATTACGTTCAAGATTTTCAGCTTCATACATACATCTCGAAATTGAAGAACATATCTACACCATCCTTAATTCTTTATGACCAAGTGTCTCATATCTTTGGGCATTTTAATCAATTAATACTTCTGAACTACTCGTTACAATCCCCTGAACTTACTTACAAAAATAACAAAAAAAGTTCCAGCCCTACCATCTAGTAGTTCAGTCCGAATGCCCAGAGAGGAATGACGTTGCCTTGGGCGAACTCGATGTCGTCTTTCACATCATTCATTACTCGCATCTGATTATAGAAGAACGTTGCCCGCAAATATAACGAATTTTCACTCATTGAGTGCGGATTCTGTAGTAAAAATGCACCGCTTGAGTGCACTATTCCAGACATAACCATTTCCATATAGGTATTACATTGATGTGATGCCCATTGATGTCGATAGTTTGCTCATTGTCTCTGGTGATGACTATTGCGGTAAAATCCGGATAAACGTTCAAGAACTTTTCCAGCGCGCCTGTTTCTCGTCTATAGGTCGCATCGTCTCCCAAACTGTAAGATACTTGGATAGCCATTTTGGCAGACGGAATACAAAAATCTATCTCCACGTTTTTATTATAATAGTAAACCTGCGTTTCTTCGGGTGTGTTTCTGTATTTTCTGATTAATTTACATGCTACTATATTCTCCAACAACTTCGTTTCTCCACTGAAAAGAAACAAGTTAAGCAATCCATTATCCACAATGTATCTTTTCCGGATTGTGGACTGCTCCGATATGGATGAACTCATATTCGGGATAGAGAAAAACAGGTAGGACTCTTCCAAATACTCCAAATAATCTTTCAATATAGGCAGGCTTATGCTATCTCCGCTGGAATCAATAATATGTTTTAACCTGCTGAGGGATGACGGTTGCATCACACTGTCTGCCAATTTTCTTGTGAGAAGACGAAAAGCACGTGCATTGCGCACTTTATTCCGCTCCACTATATCGCCAAGCAGTATCTTCTGACATAATGAATTCAGATACTCCCTCTTATCTTCAAGATTGAAAGATTCTGCAAGGCCGCCATTAGTGAAATAATGATCGAAAGTATTTGATATCTGAGAGCAAGCACCTTGGTCATATATCCAATTTCTGTCCAATTCTATGCCTTTGTACTCTAGATACTCTCTAAAAGAAAATGGAAAAACTTCCTTTGGAATATATCTGCCACCAAGTGTAGTCGCTATTTCACTGCTGAGCATCTTGGCATTGCTGCCAGTAATCATAACTCTATACTTAGAATCTGCAAGTCTTCTTGCAAATTTTTCCCACCCGTAAACAACCTGTATTTCATCAAGGTATATCAGTGGCTTTTTTTCTGGATATAACTCGAAATAGGCATCCAATATTTCTCCCAAACTGTCTGAAGAAATATCTGACAACCTTTCATCCTCGAAATTTATGTAGAGTATGTTTTCTTGTGTCAGCCCTGGACTCTTCATCATATTCTGGGCATCCTGATACATCATAAAGGATTTTCCAGCGCGCCTTAAACCGACAAGCACATAGTTTGCATGAGTATCAAACTGGATTTCCCTTCGAATAATAAAGAATTCCGGAATGGCCTTTTGCTTCTCTATTATTAGTTTTTTTATAATCTGTTTATCCATAAGAGCAAAGTTTACTTTGCAAATATAAGAAAAAACATTAAAGTATACTTAATGGTTTAAAATATCATTTCAAAGTCGTAATGTTTTAAATACAATTCCAAATTGCTTATTGAAACAATATCCTATGGCACACAGAGCCAAACTCACGCCTTGTGGTCAAGGACGGTGTACTTGGAGTGGTTGGAGATGTACTCGGGGACCAGGCGCTTCATGGAGGCTACTACGGCCATGTCGTCGTAGGTGTGGGACTGGGCGATCAGGGCGTCTATCTCGCGGCTCACATCGGACCAGTCATATTCACGGACACAGGCGATGCGGATCTTTTCGTGGAACGACGGCTTCGTCGCCTCCGACTCGCTCAGGACCTCCTCGTAGAGCTTTTCCCCGTCCCTCAGGCCGGTGTACTTGATCTCCACGCCCTTCGCCCCGCTCAGCTCGATCATGCGACGCGCCAGGTCGGCGATGCGCACCGGTTTGCCCATGTCGAAGACGAAGATCTCGCCGCCCTCGCCCTTCGTGCCGGCCTCAAGGACCAGCTCGCAGGCCTCTGGGATCAGCATGAAGTACCTTATGATGTTGGGGTCCGCCACCGTCACCGGGCCGCCGGCCTTGATCTGGCGCTCGAAAATCGGGATCACGGAGCCGTTCGAGCCTAGGACGTTGCCGAAGCGGGTGGTGATGAACTGGGTCTGGCCCTTCACCACGCCGTCACGCTCCGCCTTGTTGAGGCTCTGAACATAGACCTCGCATATTCGTTTGCTGCATCCCATCACGTTCGTCGGGTTCACAGCCTTGTCGGTGGACACCATCACGAAGCGGCGAACGCCGTATTTGACCGAAAGGTCGGCCAGGATCTTCGTGCCGAGGACGTTGTTCTGGATGCTCTCGCAAGGGTTGTCCTCCATCATCGGAACGTGCTTGTACGCCGCGGCGTGGAAGACATATTCAGGAAGGAACGTTTTGAATATGTTCTCCATCCTGTCAGCCTTGGTGATCGACGTCACCACGGTGGCGCATGGCACAGACGGGAAGTCATGCGCCATCATCCGGCGGATGTCGTGCTGCGGAGTCTCCGCGGAGTCGATCAGCATCATCTTCGAAGGTGCGAACGACGCGACCTGGCGGACGATCTCGCTGCCGATGCTTCCGGCGGAACCGGTGATCAGGACGCGCTTCCCACGGAGGGATTCGGCCACGGATTCCAGATCGACACAGATCTCGTCACGAGGCAAAAGATCCTCGATGCTGACCTCCTTCAAGGTCGGCGCTCCCTTGATCGCATCATGCTCGGTGTCAACGACATTGTTGGCCGAGAATATTCTTGCGCCGCTTTGCAGGATGTAGTCCTGAAGAGCCGTGTCGTTGCGGAACCTGTCGATCCTGCCCGGAGCGACCAGCACGGCGGCGATCCCCTCGCGGCGGATCACATCCGGCAGACTGGCGTTAACCTCGTAGACCGGCTCGCCCATCAGGCGCGTGCCGTTTGCTCCAAGCGCCGGATCGTGGGAGATGAAGCCTCGGAGACGGTAGTGCATCGGTTTCTCGCTGCGGATCGCCTTCGCGAGTCCAATGCCGCCGTCGCGGATGCCATAGATGAAGACATTCTTCGCAGCCTCCGTCCGGAAATAGGTGTCATAGACCCATTTGATAGAAACGCGAAGCAGCCACATCAAACCGGTCGCGATGGCTTCCGCAATCAGGATTTGCCGCACCTGGACGTGGGCGAACACCCGAGACGGGCAGCTGTTCGTGAAGAAATGGACGGCTATCACCGCCAATGCGGAGCATCCCATCGCCTGCGCCACACGGATGAGGTCGTTGAACGATGAGTAGCGGATGATTTCCGAATATGTCCGGAAGATGGCAAAGAATATGAAGTGGACGCCGACGCACAGCAGCATCAGGTGGGTCAACGGCCAGAAGTTCAGCTGAAGGGCGGTGCCACGGTTGAAGCACCAGTAGACGAACACTCCGGACAAAAACAGAATGGCACTGTCCAGAAGCAGCACGCACCAGTACGGGAACGTGCGCTTCGAGAAGTACGAGTCAACTATCTTGCGGATCGACAGCATTATGGAAAATAATTTTGATTAATAGGTATTACGGTGAAGTAGGCGGCTAGTCTCTCTCAAAGAGGTCGCGGGTATAGACCTTGGCCCGGACATCGTCCAGGGCGCGGTCGTAGCGGTTGGCGATGATGGAGTCGGCGCGGCGCTTGAACTCGGCGATGTCGTTGACCACGCGGCGCTTGAACTCGGCGATGTCGTTGACCACCTTGCTGCCGAAGAAGGACGTGCCGTCCTCCAGCGTAGGCTCGTAGACAATGACCTCGGCGCCCTTGGCCTTGATCCTCTTCATGATGCCCTGGATGGCGCTCTGGCGGAAATTGTCGCTGTTGGACTTCATCGTGAGACGGTAAACCCCGATCACGCATTTCTTCTCGCGGGCGCTGTCGTACTGGCTGTTCTCGGAATAATAGCCGGCCCTCTGGAGCACCTGGTCGGCGATGAAGTCCTTCCTGGTGCGGTTGGACTCCACAATGGCCTGGATAAGGTTCTCCGGCACGTCGGCGTAGTTCGCCAACAGCTGTTTGGTGTCCTTCGGGAGGCAATAGCCGCCGTAGCCGAAGGACGGATTGTTGTAGTGCGAGCCGATGCGAGGATCCAGACACACGCCGTCGATGATGGACCTCGTGTCGAGTCCCTTCATCTCCGCATAGGTGTCCAGCTCGTTGAAATAGCTGACGCGGAGGGCAAGGTAGGTGTTGGCGAATAGCTTCACCGCCTCCGCCTCCGTGGAACCCATGAACAGCACCGGAACATCCTCTTTCAGAGAACCTTCCTTGATGAGTGCGGCAAAAGTGCCGGCAGCCTCTTCGAGAGCGGAGTCTCCCCTGTCATAGCCGACGATGATGCGGCTCGGATAGAGGTTGTCATAGAGCGCCTTGGACTCACGCAGGAACTCAGGAGCGAATATGATGTTTGGCACCACCACCCTCATCGTGCCGTCGGCGAGGCGTTCCCTGTACGAGAACCTTTCCCGCACAGAGGCGGTGTAGCCCACAGGGACGGTGGACTTGATGACCATCACTGCATCGGGATTAACCTTCAGCACGAGGTCGATCACCTCCTCCACGTGCGACGTGTCGAAGAAGTTCTTCTTCGGGTCGTAGTTAGTGGGAGCGGCGATCACCACGAAGTCCGCGTCCCTGTAGGCGGCCTCACCGTCAAGCGTGGCGGTGAGGTCGAGTGGCTTCTCGCGGAGAAACCTCTCGATGTACTCGTCCTGGATCGGGGACTCGCGACGGTTTATCCTATCGACCTTGTCGGCGATCACATCAACGGCAGTCACCTTGTGGCGCTGGGACAGCAGGGTGGATATGGAGAGGCCGACGTAGCCAGTACCGGCCACGGCGATCCTCAACTCTTTCAGATTTTGCATAAGATATGTTTTTGGGGTTATGGTTTTGCCGGCGCGCCGGAGGGACCGGTGCGCCGGCGAAGTCAGCGGGCGGATTTACCTGGCTTTGTTGTCGGAACTGTAGTAGGAGCCGCCATTGTGGCCGTAGTAACCGTAATGGCCATAGGTGCCGTAGTTCCCGTAGTAGCCGTCGGAGGACGCGGTCCCGTTGAGGACGCAGCAGAGTCCCCTGTACTCCCCGTCGCGGTAGAGCACGTCGAGGTCCGGGAGCATTGCCTTGTCGAACTGCCCGGCCCTGACGACAAAGAGCGTCCTGTCCACATAGTCGTTGATGACGCGCGCGTCGGTGACGATCTCCACCGGCGGGCAGTCGATGATGATCACATCGTACTCATTCCTGAGGACGGCGATCGCATCGGCGAGGCGCCTGTCGGCGAGCAGCTCAACCGGGTTCGGAGGGATGGATCCCGCCGGAAGAATGTCAGGTACCGTCATCGCGTCCTTCGAACGGACAATCACATCGTGCACATCGGCGACGATCCCGGCGAGATAGTCGCTAAGGCCAGGCTTCGGCGAGCCGACAAGCTCGGAGAGCGTGGCGTGACGCAGATCACCGTCGATGACCAACACACGCTTACCCTTGATGGCAAAGCAGACGGCCAGGTTGGACGACACGAATGACTTGCCTGCCCCTGGGCTGAATGACGTGACGGCGATGACCTTGCTTCCAGGTTCGCGCATCGTGAACTCAAAGTTGGTACGCAGCACCCTGAACGCCTCGTTGACCACATTGCGGTTGCCGTGACGGACCACGATGGAATCGGCTCCACTGAGGGTTTTCCGCTTTCCGAACGCCTTGGTGGCAGTCTCGGCAGAGAGCGGAATCTCGCCGGCGAAAGGCACGGAGACTCCCTTGAGGTCGCGGCGGGAGCGCACCTTCGTGTCGGTCGCCATCAGCAGATAGATGATCCCGGCAGGAATCATCAGACCCAGAAGAAACGCCATCATCATGATCTTCATGGACTGCGGGGAGACCGGGAATATTCCTGAAATAGGATGCTTGATGATCCTTGTGTTGTAGGCGGTGAACGCCTGCGAGAGCTCGTTCTCCTCGCGTTTCTGCAGGAGGAAGAGGTACAGAGCCTGCTTCACGGTCTGCTGACGCTCGACCGAGAGGAGCTGCTTCGCCTGGTTAGGATTCGCGGCGATGCGCGCGGTGTTCTGGCGGGCGGTGCCCTTGAGATTCTCGTATTTCGTGTTGAGGGCAAGGATCTCGTTGTCTATGGACCGGGAGATCGACCCCCTCATCGAGGCCAGAGCCTGGTCGAGATCCTTCACGAGCACGTTCTCCTCGCCGGAGTTCGCCACAAGGTTGTTCCTCTGCAGGATCTTGGAGTTGTACTCGGAGATGCCGTTCTCGATCGTCTGGCTGCTCAATCCCATGTTGGCGGGAAGCGGCTGGTTGCGGTTGTCCTCCTTGCCGATGTAGTCCTTGATGTAGCGCGCCATGTAGAGCTGGTTGCTCACGTCCTGGAGCTGCTGGTTCAGCACCGTGCTCTGTTGCATGTACATCGTCGCTGCGGCACCCACGTCAGGGATCATGTTCTCCGACTTGTAGGCGGAGATGTCGGAGTCCACGCCCGCCAGCTCGCCCTCGATCACCCTGAGACGGTCGTTGATGAACACAGAAGTGGAGTTCGCTATCTGGTTCTTGTCACGCACCCAGTTCTCGTTATAGACGGCGATCAGGGTGTTAAGGATGTCCTGGGCACGCTGGGTGGACACGTCCTTGATAGAGAGCGAGATGACGTCGGCGTTCTTGTCGGCGAGGTTCACCTGGAGTCTGTTCAGGTAAGACTGTGTCACGCCGCGCTGGCCCGACTTTCTGACGTTGACCGGCTTTTTCATCGCCTCCCCGGAGTAGTCCTTCGTCTTCTGAACGATGATCCTTCCGACAGGAGTCTGGAGCGTGTCGCCGTAGTGTCCCACGACCGGCTTGCCGCCGACCTTCTCATTCTTATGGATGAAGTCATTCAGGGTGACTCTCCCGCCGTTCTCGCTGACGGTGAATCCGACTCCCACGTTCTCATCCACGTCGAGCAGGTCGGCGGAGATCGGCAGCGACGTGCCGTAGAGCACGTTCCTGTGGAAGGTGCCGTCCACCGTGTAGCTCATGTACAGGCGAAGCCTGGCCACCACCTCGCTCATGATGTCCGGGGATTCGAAGGCGTGCAGCTCGTTGTTGACGTTTGACTTGACGGCGAAGAGGCCCATGTTGCCGAACTCACCGATGTCCCCCGGCATGGACGCGCCCTTGGTGTTTGACTTGATCTGGATGTCAGCGGAGGTGTTGTACGTAGGGGTTGACCTGAGGATGTACAAGGCACCTAAAGCCAGGCAGACCGCCAGGCTCAGGGCGAACCAGTACCATCTGGACAGGCAGCGGCGCACAAGCTGGCCGATCTGCACGGTCTCCTCCTGCTGCCGGGTATTGTTATCCGTGTTGATGTTGTTCTCCATTGTTTTGAATCGCTTTGATGTTATAGTGTTTCTTCACAAGGTTCCAAGGCGGATCACTTCCCCGACCCGCTCCTCGTGGCGATGATCACGATCGTGTTGGTGATGGACGCCGCGAGCGAAGTCAGCGAGATCCAGAACGAGGTGGAGCGGACATTGTTGCCGTTCACCGTGGACTGCCTTGCCCGCACGTCGTTCGGATCGACGTAGATCACGTCGTTCTGGCGGATGTAGTAGGCCGGCGAGGCTATCAGGTCGGCGGCTGAGCAGAGGTTCACCTCGTAGGTCAGCATCTTGCCGTTCTCGTTGCGCAGCACCTTCACGTTCTCGCGCTTTCCGTAAATGGTCAAGTCACCGGCGGTTCCGATGGCGTCGAGAATTGTCACGGCATCCTTGTCGATGGCGTAGCGCCCCGGCTTCTCAACCTCGCCAAGCACCTGATAGTACAGGTTCATGAAGTCAACGGTCACCACGGCGTCCGTCGCCTGCCCTTGCTCATTGAGCTCCTTCTTGATCACGGAGGCGATCTCATCACGCGTCAGCCCCGCCACGGCCACCTCGCCGAGGACAGGGAAGTCGATGCAGCCCCGGTCGTCCACCGTGTAACCAGAGATGTAGCCCTGACTGTAACCGGAAGTGATGGTGCTGCGGGTGTTCTCACCGAGACGCTGCGTCACGTACGGCAGGTTGAAAAGGGCTGTCAGCTCGGGACTCTTGCAGTTCACGATGATCGAGATCTTGTCCTTCGGGCGGACGATGATCTCCTTAGCGGCGGCAATGCGCTGACCCTCCACGGACGACAGATCCTGGAAATACGCGATCTCCTTGGGAGTCGAGCATGAAGCCAGAAGAAGCAGCAAGGCCGCTGCCGGCAATAACTTTCGTGTGTTCATATTCCTAAAACAAATTAAATTTTCTCAAGAAACGACGGCGGGATGTACCCCGTGGCGAAGGCCGCCACGCCTTCGATGGTCACGATCAGCCTCCTGTCGTGCCGGATCCGCTTGATGTGCCCTTCGAGGCCTTTGAATATTCCTTCGGTGACTCTGACCTTGTCACCTTGATGGAACCTCGGATCGTCCTCGCCAAGGTACTCCAGACCAGAATCCTTCACGGAGCAAAGCTTGATGAACCTATCCATCTGCTCCTCGGGGATGACGATCGGTCTTCCGGTGCTCTTGTCGTAGTACGGCGCGGCGCTGCCGGGGAGCTTCCGCTGGATCGTCTCCAGATCCGAGGCGGTGGTCTTGGCGAAGACCAGTGCCTTGATCAGCGGCTCCTGGACATAGATAATGCCACCATCCGAACACTTCTCAACCAGATGCATCGGGTAGAAATAGCGGATAGCGGCGTTGTCCAATGTCTCTTTCAGAGGCCCGACGCGATTGTAGAAGACGCGGATCGCGTACCATTCAGGCCATAAGCCGGTGTTGAGACAGAATTCATCCAAAGAGACCAAAGCGACAGAACTAAATAATCCTCAAAATAGGAATGAAACACGTTACGAATAGCACAAAAAGTGTCCCCTTGACATCATGTGCAAGGGTAAGCCCTACGGTTGTCAGCATCTTCATACCTGATCTCGAAGAACTCCAATCCAAGAGTGTCATTCGTAACCTGCTTATGAAGGTCAAATATAACACTTCCCCGAATAAAAAACAACATACTGAATAAGTATTATAAGTATTCTATTCCCTCGCAGGCGATGCCTCTACCCCCCCCCCATTATCACTTAATAGACTGATAATCAATGAATTATTAATATATCCAATCAAATGCTGTCCAATTTCACCGGTGTAAATGGACCAAAATGAACCAGTCAGGCTCCGAGGATCACACGGGAGAGTTCCTCCGGGGTGTCAACTATGGCCGAAGGAGTGTAGGCTGCGAGTTCCTCACGGGTTCTGAAACCCCAGCTCACACCCACAGTCCTGACCCCGGCGTTCAGGCCGGTCTGCATGTCCACATTGGAGTCGCCCACATAGACGGTCTCGGACTTGGTGACGGACGGTACCTCGGCGAGAACCTGATCCACTATGGCCGGATCGGGCTTTATGGGCTGGCCTTCGCGCTGACCCAGGATCCTCACGAAGTCATATTCACCGAAAAAGTGGTGGACCAGCTTTTCCGCGCCGTCCTGGTACTTGTTCGAGGCCACGGCGAGGCGCACCCCCGCGGCGGTGATGGTCTTCAGCATTCCGGGAATGCCGTCATACGGTCTTGTGAAGTCGCATTTGTGGGCATCGTAGTAAGGAATGAATATGGAGGCCATCCTTTGGACAACTTCTTCCGTGGACTGTCCGGCGGGAACGGCGGCGCGGAAGAGGTTGTAGATGCCGCGGCCTACCATCTGGTAGTAGGCCTTGATGGGATGGGTCGGAAAGCCGCACTCGGTCAGGGCGTGGTTGGTGGCGTTGCCTAAATCTTTGACGGTGTCCAAAAGGGTGCCGTCCAGATCGAATATCGCTAGTTTTGTCATGATTCCTGTCATTTATTCAGCATTATCGAAGCCGCTGTACTCGCCCTTGGACTCGTACGGGACACCGGTCTTCATCCAGACCGGCATCGGGGCTCCCTTGAGGTAGTGGTCGAAGAACTGCTGCAGCCTCACGGAGAGATCCTTGCAGTTGCGCCTTTCGACGAGGTTGTGCGCCTCCTTGTTGTACTGGAGCAACCATGCCGGTTTGTCAAGTCTGCGCAGGTCTGAGAAGAACTCGATGCCCTGGTACCACGGAACGGCGCCGTCAGCGTCGTTGTGCATGATGAGCACCGGTGTCTGCACCTTGTCCACGTGGAAGACCGGAGAGTTCTCGATGTAGAGTTCCAGGGCGCCCGGCTCCCACATGCTCTTTCCGATCCGGCTCTGGCCGTGCTCGTACTGACCTGCGCGTGTGATGCCCGAACCCCAGCGGATGCCGCCGTAGGCAGAGGTCATGTTACCCACAGGCGCTCCGGAACCGGCCGCAGCGAACATATTCGTACGTGTTATGAGCCAAGCGGTCTGGTAGCCGCCCCAGCTCTGGCCCTGGATCGCCATCCTGCTTCTGTCGGCGGACGGGTAGGCCTCGCAAAGAGCCTCGGCGCCGGCGCAGATGCAGTTGTAGGCGCTCTCGCCCGGGTGGCCCACCTTGTAGACGATGTCCGGGACGAAGACGATGTAGCCCCTGGAGGTATAGAAAGGGATGTTCACGATCGACCGGGACGGGGCCGGCGACCAGAACGTGTAGAGGTTGTTGGCGTTCTTTTCGTAGAAATAGATCATCACCGGAAGCTTCTCGCCCTCCTTGACACCGTCCGGCATGTACACGATACCCTTCAGCGGAGTGCCGTCGTATGCCTTCCAGCGGAAGAGTTCCGCGCTCCCCCAGCGGTAGCCGGCCATCTGAGGATTGATGGCGGAGACCTTCGTGGAGGTCTTGAAGAAGTTGTCCGTGAAGTAGAGGTCGTAGCACTCGCGGAAGTTGCCTTTCTGGTAGAAGATCCTGTCCGTGCCGGCGGCTCCCGCCACGTACTTGTAGGTTACGGTGTCGGTGAAATATTCAAGAGTCTTTGAAGGTCTTGCGAGGTTGACGCGTCCGAAGCCGTTCTCCTGGCTTTCCTCATTGAAGACACTCAGGTAGACGGTCTGCTTCGGGTCAAGCGGTCTGACAACGCCGCAGCGGCGCTCGTTAGGCTTCCTGGTGTCCGGCTTCAGGTCCACGATCTTGAAGCGGTTGTGCGTCCGGCGGCCCACTCCCCCGGTCAGGTTGACGGCAGACTCGCCGTCCGGGGAGAACTTCCAGATGTCGTAGCGGTCGATGATGAAGACAGCGGACTCGTCCTCAAGCCATCTCGGGGCGGACTCGTGCGCCGGTGCGGCGGTCGGATGGTCGTCCTCCTCGTCGTAGAAAGGAAGTCCGGTCCGGACGGTAAGGTTGGCCTTCACGCCTGTCTCTGTGTTGTAGACGAACCAGTTCATCTCGTCGTTGTCAAACCAGACAAGGTACCTTCCGCTCGGGGACACATCGAAGCGTCCGGCATCAAGTCCTTCAGCCACAACCTTACGCGAGCCGTCCCTGACGTTGACCAGAGAGATGTCGCGGCGGTTGTTGTAGTCCCAGACCGATGTGCGGGCGTACTTAGCGTTATCGCTGGCAAGCACCCATTCGGAGAGTCCACCGTTCATCAGGCGGATGCCGGCGAACTTAGAGGTGGTCAACGGCACGATCCTTCCCGGCTCGGCGAGGTCGATGGTGGCTGAATATGTCTTCTTGAGTGTCTTGTTGACGTTCAGCCTCTGCTGCGGAGGGGTATAGACGGCGTCCCAGTTCCAGATGTCCAGCTGGGCGGTCTCGAAGTCCACGATCGATGTGTCTTTCGGAGGGCGGATGGCGCCTATCCCGAGGAAAAGGCGCTTGCCGTCAGGGGTGAACTGCAGCTCGGTGTTCTCGTTGAGCGTCCAGCCCGGAGTGCCCTCGACCCGAGTCCCTTGAGGGATGATCACTTTCGTTGAATATGCCCACCTGCCATCCTTGCTGACGACTGTCGCGCTGTCCGCCGCGGCCTCCGCAAGCGGCTGGTGAGTCCGAGCCTGTTGAACCGTCTTTCCCGTCTTAAGTGCCTGGATACCGGTAAGGTACAGTGCCTGGCACTTGTTGCGGTTCTTGCTGGTGTCGGTGGAACCGAGGAAAACCAGCTGATCCTCGGCATCGCTGAATGTCAGGCGGCTGTAGGATTCGGCGCCACATGCGATGGTGTCGATCTGCGCCGGGGCGCGGGCGATCATCACGGCGGTGGCCGACAGGGAATCCTTTTTGTCCTTCTTCGAGGTCATCACGAGGATCGTTCCGTCCTGGTTGAAGGAATAGGAGTCGATGTGCCGAAGTGTGTCCTTCCTGTCAGTGGCCGGATTCAGGATGATGAGTCCCGACTTGTCGGTACCTTTCTTGTCGGAGGAGTCCTTATAATGCTTCCAAGTAGATTTATAGGCGACGTAAGGCTTGGCGAGCGAGCCGGTGGCGTAGGAGTCCACGCGCCCGTATTTCCTGACCGTCATGGTCGTGAGATCCACCACGGCGAGGGTGTCCTTAGTCATATTCTCGGACTTTTTCTTGGCGATCTTTTCCTGCCTGGTCTTGGCGAACTGCGGCTTTATCCTAAGATAGAGCCACTTACCCTTAGGGTCGAGAGATGCCTGCGAGCCGCGCGGAATGCTGATCTCCCGGCAGGAAGGCCTGCCCTTCCGCTGTGGTGTCATATTCCTGACATAGAGTGTGCCGTCTCCTTCCTGCGGATTCACATTCCACACTAGGACGTGACCGTCCTCACTTTTGAGGATGTCGGACACGCTCTGCCAAGAGTCGTAGACATCGTGGTCCATAGCTTTTTTCTGGGCCGACGCTCCCGTCATTCCCGACAGGCCGGCGGCAATCGCCAATGTTGACAGAAGTTTGATATTCATGATGTTGGATAACTATATTTATTTACAAGTTGCAAGTTGCCTCAGCAGGATTCGGTTGCCTCAGCGGGTTTAAGCTACTTCAGCTGGCTTAAGTTGCTTCAGCGGGCTTAAGTTGCTTCGGCGGGTTTGGCTGCTTCTGCGGGCCTAAGCTGCTTTAGCGGGTTTAAGCTACTTCAGCTGGCTTAAGTTGCTTCAGCGGGCTTAAGTTGCTTCGGCGGGTTTGGCTGCTTCTGCGGGCCTAAGCTGCTTTAGCGGGTTTAAGCTACTTCAGCTGGCTTAAGTTGCTTCAGCATTCTCCGGGAACCACCCTTTCAGGACACGCCGCTCCTGCTCGAACATCTCCTTGATGCCCCAGAAGCATGAAAATGCGGCGGCACCGAGGATAGTTGCGACGACATCGTTATCCACGAATATGGACGCGGCGACAAAGGCCAGCCCCGCAAGCAAAAACAGCCACCAGCTCCCCTTGCCCCAATAATATTCCATCTTGATCACTATAGGATGGCACACCCCGATAATAAGGAAAGTGGCCGCCCCGACGATTATTCCGCTAAAGTTCATGTCCCCAAAAAATTTTGAGGACAAATGTACGAAAATTATCTTGATTCCCGCAGCCATTCTTTTGGTACATCCAGTTCTTCCCGCACATCCCCCACCGTTCTTCCCCACCGTTTCCCAGCTTATGCCATAAAAACAGAATCCGGTACATCCTGCACTGTGTCCTTGTATAAGCCACAAGACAGAATTGCAGCCAAGACCCACACAGGGATGCTCTGGGCGGCGTGTTCATTGCAATTCTGTTTACGGCCATTTCCTCCGAACCATCTTGCGAACCATCCTGCAATCCATCCTGCAATCCATCCTGCAATCCATCCTGCGGCACTGCCAGGGCTAGTTTTCAGCCTCTGACCATAAACAGAATTGCAGCCGAGACCCACACAGGGATGCTCCGGGCGACGTGTTCATTGTAATTCTGTTTTCGGTCATCTCCTCCGATCATTCCTAAAAAACAATTTGCCATTGGAGTCTACACGTAAGTCATGCGTGGACACTGAGGGCGAGATTCGGCCTGAAAGTCGCCCGCAGAGGTTCGTTTGAGACTCGGCGGGCAAGTTTTCCTTTGATTCTCGCTCCGGGAGTCACGCCTTGGTGACTGGAAAAGAGATTAGTGGAAAATAGACTGATGGCGGGCTGGGCGGCGGGATGACACCTACGATTTATACCTATGATTCGTTATGGGGGCATTACAATTCGCAAGAAGTAGGTATTGTGCGGAGTGGGGCGTGGACACTGAGGGCGAGATTCGGCCTAAAAGTCGCCCGTAGAGGTTCGTTTGAGACTCGGCGGGC
>HF986072.1 GCA_000431015.1 Alistipes sp. CAG:514
TGTTGAAAAATCGTTATTTTTGTAAAAGAACGAATCATTAGTTTTTCAAGATGAGCGAAAATTCTGATATAAAAGAAAATGTAATATATAACGAAGATCCTAAACTATTGGAACTCCTCCTGATTGATCGGACAAAGACGACAAATGAGGATGTTCATAATATTATGTGGGCGACAGATAATTATGCGCCTATGGGGCAAGGTTATCAAGAGTGGGATGAGATAAATATTGAGCGCATTACTGGAGAAAATGGCATGTTGCTGCGCCCAAGAGTCAATAAATCCAAGGCGGAACAAGAATACCGTTCCAGAGATAAAGCAGAAGTATTCACTCCAGCATGGATTTGCAACAAGCAGAATAATCTCATAGATGCAGCCTGGTTTTCTGGCACGTCACCGTTCAACATTGAAAACGACGATAATACTTGGGAGAGTGCAACTGGGAAAATTCCATTCCCGACTCCGGACGGAAAAACATGGCAGGATTATGTGAAAGACACCAGGCTGGAAATGGCTTGCGGGGAAGCTCCATATCTGGTCAGCCGGTATGGAGTCGTCTCTGGAATGGATATTCCAATCAAGGAACGTATCGGCATTCTCGATAGAAAGCTGCGCGTTGTCAGCGAAAATGTCGATAATGTACGCGAATGGATTAAATGGGCTACAATCGCATACCAGAATACTTATGGCTTCGAATGGCAAGGCGATAATCTTTTACTTGCACGCGAGGCTATGCTATACACCTTCTTTGATTATTACAAAGAAAAGTTCGGCAAGACGCCGGCTCAACTTCAGGGTGAAAAGATTGCTGAGATTATATCATGGAATCTCTGGCAGATGGATGGCCTGAAGGGTGTGATACCCGGAAGTTGTTATGAAGAAGTACAAGAGGAGTTTAATCTGATTGGAGAAAGCAAGAAGACTATCACTAAATGCACAGGTTGTGAAAAAGGTGACATCACCAAGCACAACGGCATATATTGCATACTGAAGGATTGGGAGAAGGGAAAGACTGTAAGATTTATAGACCTTTTAAACAAGTAACTTGTGCAGTATTATTCGACACTAAACGCTAAGTTAATCTACATTTTCACCATCAACGACAGCACCCACAGAGGCTGTGTGAAGATCGGTGAAGCAACACTTGAGGAGGCTACTGATTCCTCACTGCTGCCTAACTGCAAAGAATTAAACAATGCGGCTCGTAAAAGAATAGACCAATATACGCGGACTGCAGGCATCAGTTATAAACTTGAACATACGGAATTGACATT
>HF986073.1 GCA_000431015.1 Alistipes sp. CAG:514
ATTCCGTCCAACTTGCAAGACTTGTGGATGAGTGAGGGTGAATTGGTTGATATGCTTCATGTCACCGCCATGAAACTCCATGCTGTGATAAGGTCAATATACAAGGATGGTTTATTGACGGTGTCGGAAGTCCAACAGAAACAGGAAACTTCCAATGGCATTTGGCAAACGTTGTATGGCTTTCCGATGATTGTTGCCCTTTGCTTCCGTATAAACTCATACGGGGCAGCTCGGTTTCGTGCCACCATCTTCAAGAGATTGTACGGGGCAAAAGAGAAAAGTAGTGTCATTATCCTACAACTCAATAGAAGAACAACCGCCTTTAGTTGAATGTCCTCTTGCTTGTTTGTTGGCTTGGCGCTGTCGTACTGTCGTGAATAAGTACTGAAGCATAAGCATGACATTCTTACTTGTAGGGGGATGAGTTCTGTTCATAAAAATGACGGACAAAACACCCCTTATTTTTGTTGAATTGTTGAATATGATGAAAGAAGTATTGAACATCAGGCATTTACGGCTCAACATATTCTCAACAAATCTCTCAACAAAAGAAAGATAATGTTGAAAAGAGAAAACCATGAACACCATTCCTTTCTTTCTTTTTTGCCCAGTAATTTGTTGTGTAGAGCTATTTGTTGAGAGTTTGTTGAGGGTATAAGTGGTTGGTTCTCATAAAGATAACACCTATCTTCAACAATTCAACGTTTTACATGCCCTCACTTGGTACGCTGTAAAATGTGCTTGTGGATTAATTGGCAACCGCTCTATTCTCCGAAATGGTTGCAGCAACGTTCCTTGGAGGCTTTGCGCCTCCAGCCACT
>HF986074.1 GCA_000431015.1 Alistipes sp. CAG:514
CCAACATCATGACAGACGGGCATTACAGCATTTCCGAAGTTGCGGAGAGTTATGCAAATTCACATACCGGGATGGAGTACTACGATGCAGACTTCTACATTCAGGAGACAGACGAACAAGAACCTGCACGATTTCTCAAGACGATATTCAGAGACCGTGAAGGAAGATGTTTTGAACTCATTGTCGCTACACCCACAATCGAAAAAGATGACCTGATAAAGACCATCCTCTGGTGGATACTCGCATTGTATCTCATTCTGTTGCTGACAGTTATCGTGACCACTCTCGTCGTGTTCCAGAAAAGCATGCGGCCGCTATACATGATTCTCGACTGGCTCAATGCCTACACACCCGGAAAGTCACACGGCAGATTGTCAATAAACTCGGACATCCGGGAATTCCGTCAGCTGGAGAAAGCCGCCACAGATGCGACTGACCGCTCCGACAGAGCCTTCGAAAAGCAGAAACAGTTCATAGGCAATGCTTCACACGAGCTTCAGACACCGCTTGCCGTGCTTGGAGGAAGGATCGACTGGATGCTGGACAATGACACATTGGGAGAAGAAAGCGTCGGCGAACTCGTGCAGATGAAACGCGAACTCGGACATATCGTGCGACTCAACAAGACACTTCTCCTGCTCACGAAAATCGACAACGGACAGTTCCCTGACGTGACTGACATAGACCTTTCAGCCATGGTGCTGTCCCAGAAAGAACTGTATGGGGAAATCTTCAGCAGCAAGCAGATAACCTG
>HF986075.1:0-4519 GCA_000431015.1 Alistipes sp. CAG:514
ATCCCCGTCCGTTTCCCTTGCCCCGCCCTTCCCGGCGACGGAATGGGGCGTAAGTGTCGCCCGGGCGTGCGGCGCGGCACCATTGGGCTACGGAATTGGACGGAAGTGTCGCCCAAGCGTGTGGAGCGTTCCTTGTTTGTAAGCTCCTAAAGAAAGACGCGTCCCTGCATGGCAGCAGGAACGCGTTATGGAATGTTAGTAACCGTCTGGGTTGGAGTCGGAGGAAGGGGATGCTAGTCTATCCTGTCCTTGATGTTGTACTTGTTTCGGTCGCTGGAGTTGCGGGAGATCATCTCACAGATGAATCCGGCTAGGAAAAGCATCACGCCAAGGACTACAGCCAGGATGGCAAGGTAGAACAACGGCTGGTCGGTGACTGCCCTGAAATGTACGCCCTGGGCCTGATGCACAAGTTTGGCGACTATTATCCAGATAGTCATCACAAAACCTACGAGGAACATCACCAGCCCTGAGAATCCGAAGAAATGCATCGGCTTTTTGCCGAAGGTGCTTAAGAACCAAAGTGAAAGCAGGTCCAAGAAACCGTTCACAAACCGCTCAAGGCCGAACTTGCTCTTGCCGTACTTCCTTTTCTGATGGTGGACAGGCTTCTCAGTGATCCTGTTGAACCCGGCGTTCTTCGCAAGGTAGGGAATATACCTGTGCATCTCGCCGTAGACCTCCACGTTCTTCACAACCTCGTTCCTGTAGGCCTTGAGGCCGCAGTTCATGTCGTGTAGCTTTATCCCGGTGATCCAGCGGGCGGTGGCGTTGTACAGCTTTGAAGGCAGATTCTTGGTAAGTTTGTTGTCCTGGCGGTGCTGCTTCCAGCCTGAAACCACATCGTAGCCCTCCTCGGTGACCATCCGGTACATCTCCGGAATCTCCTCCGGGGAATCCTGAAGATCGGCGTCCATTGTGACCACCACGCGGCCTTCGGCTTTCGCGAAGCCTTCGTAGAGTGCGGCGGACTTGCCATAGTTGCGACGGAAGGATATTCCTTTAATCCTGTCATCGCCTTTGGAAAGTTCCTGGATCTTCGCCCAGGAGCCGTCGGTGCTGCCGTCGTCGATGAAGAGGACTTCATATTCATAGCCATTGGCGTTCATCACGCTCCTGATCCACGCCAGAAGCTCCGGAAGTGACTCCTCCTCGTTCAGGAGAGGAACTATTATCGAAAGGTCTTTTGAATATTCCATAATGCTATTGAAGGTTGTTGCTCTCGTCGTCTGAATCGCGCTCGCCGAACGGGTTGACCGGGAAAAGCCTTCTGGCGAAGGTTGTCGAAAGGATCCAGCCCCAGAGGTAGCAGTAGATCAGCGAGGAGAAGAAAGTTATCACTGGAAGTTTGGAGATCATCTTCTCCATCGCGGCCATCGTGTTGGAATCCATCATGTTCTGGTAGGCGTTCTGCACCGCATGGATTGTCTGGGTCATCATTTCCGGGTTGATGACGAGAATCTGCAGGATGGAGAATCCGGCGACCACTATGGAGGAGAACAACGCGACTTTAAGGCCGTAACGCTGAAGTCTGGCGTAGTCGGTCTGGACGGTGTTGAAGAACCTCAGCATCAGTACTCTGAACAAATAGATGCAGGTTACGATCTTGACTATCTTGAGCGCGCCGCCAAGCAAGTCGGCAAACATCCCCTCACCACCGAGCAGTGCCGGCAGCATCGGCAGGTAGTCGAGAATTATAGTGGCCGTTCCCATAACAAGTCCGGCCAAAGCGGCGCTGTTCCAGGAAACACTGGACGAAAACTCTTTCTTCATCGTTCTATCTCTTTAATATTTATGCAAAAATAGCAAAATTTTTCGTACCTTTGCCTCTTGGCTAATAATATGGCTGGCCAAGTTCAAGTACTTGGTCTGTAAATACTGGTCAGACCAATTTATTTTAGTTTATTTATGATTAACATCACATTTCCTGACGGTAGTGTCAGGGCCTTCGAGAAAGGCGTTACAGGTTATGAGATAGCCAAGAGCATCAGCCCGAGGCTTGCGGAGGAAGTTTTGGCGGTGGCCGTGAAGCCTGCGACCGACACGACTGTCGGCAAGGGAGTCACCTACGACCTCAACCGTCCTATCGAAGAAGACAGCTCGATCGTCCTTTTGAAATGGGACGACGACGAAGGCAAGAGAGTTTTCTGGCACTCCTCATCACATTTGATGGCGGAGGCCCTTGAGGACATATTCCCGGGTGTCAAGTTCGGTATCGGGCCTGCCATCGAGAACGGATTCTACTATGATGTGGATCTGGGTGGCCGTCAGATCACAGACGCTGATTTCGCCAAGGTCGAGAAGAGAATGCTTGAGCTGGCCCGCGAGAAGCAGGACTTCGTCCGCAAGGACGTGTCCAAGGCGGACGCTCTCAAGCACTTCGAGGAAACCGGTGACAAATACAAGTGCGAGCTCATCAGCGAACTTGCCGACGGCACCATCACCTACTACACCAACGGTCATTTCACCGACCTCTGCCGCGGACCTCACCTTCGCAACACCGAGGTCATCAAGGCCGTCAAGCTGACCGCCATCGCCGGTGCCTACTGGCGCGGCGACGAAAAGCGCGAGCAGCTCACCAGAATTTACGGCATCACCTTCCCTAAGAAGTCGATGCTTGATGAATATCTCGTCCTCCTCGAAGAGGCGAAGAAGCGCGACCACCGCAAGCTCGGCAAGGAGATGGAACTTTTCACCTTCTCTTCACGTGTGGGTCTCGGACTGCCGCTCTGGCTGCCGAGAGGCTCCGTAATGAGATTCGAGCTTGAGAAATTCCTCCGCAAGAAGCAGAATGAATATGGCTACCTGCCGGTTGTCACCCCTCACATCGGAAGCAAGGACCTTTACGTGACCTCAGGCCACTACGCCAAGTACGGCAAGGACTCCTTCCAGCCGATCCACACTCCTCAGGAGGGTGAGGAATATATGCTCAAACCGATGAACTGCCCTCATCACTGTGAGATATTCCGCTCATCGCCAAGGTCTTACAAGGATCTTCCTTTGAGACTGGCGGAGTTCGGAACCGTTTACCGTTACGAGCAGAGCGGAGAGCTCCACGGACTCACCAGGGTACGTTCCTTCACCCAGGATGACGCCCACATGTTCGTGACCCCTGACCAGCTCAAGGGTGAGTTCGAGAAGGTCATCGACCTGATCCTCTATGTGTTCAGGATCTTCAAGTTCGACAAGTACACCGCCCAGGTCTCCCTCAGGGATCCAAACAACAAGGCCAAGTACATCGGAAGCGACGAGAACTGGGAGAAGGCTGAGAACGCCATCATCGAAGCCGCTAAGGAGAAGGGTCTCAAGACTGTCGTTGAATATGGAGAGGCCGCCTTCTACGGCCCTAAGCTTGACTTTATGGTCAAGGACGCTATCGGCAGGAAGTGGCAGCTCGGCACCATCCAGGTGGACTATAACCTGCCTGAGAGGTTCCAGCTTGAATATACCGACGCGGACGGAAGCAAGAAGCGCCCGATCATGATCCACCGCGCTCCGTTCGGATCCATCGAGAGATTCACCGCCGTGTTGCTTGAGCACACTGGCGGACACCTTCCGCTCTGGCTCAGCCCTGACCAGATCAAAGTGCTGCCAGTCAGCGAGAAATATGCAGATTATGCAAAAAAAGTTTGCAATTTGCTGAATAATTCCGATATTCGCACTTCTTTGGATGACAGGAACGAGACTCTCGGAAAGAGAATCCGTGAGATTTCCCAGCTCAGAGTCCCTGTACTCGTCATCGTGGGGGAAAAGGAAGTGGCGGACGGCACCGTTTCCGTAAGAAGGGAGGGAGCCGATGCCGGCACAATGAAGGTGGACGACTTCGTGGCATGGTTCAAGGCCGAAGTGGCTAAGGAGCTTGTCTAGAGAGGAATCCGCTGTTAAGTAATTAATAATTTAAAGGAGAGTTTTAAACAGAGCAGAATGCCTTACAAGCCGAAACCACACTATGGCGGCCCTAAACCGGCCACCGGATTCAGACCGAGCGCAGGACCGAGACCCGCAGGGGCTCGCGGACCGCGTCCGTTCGTCCGTCAGAAGGCGGATGATGAGCTAAACATCAACGAGGAGATCACCGCGTCACAGGTTCGTCTGGTCGGTGACAACATCGCGGAGCCTGGTATCTACCCGATCTCCAAGGCCTTGAAGATGGCGGACGAGCTTGAACTCGATCTTGTAGAGATAAGCGCTAAGGCAGATCCGCCTGTCTGCAAGATCCTTGACTACCAGAAATACCTCTACCAGCAGAGGAAGAAGGCCAAGGAGATGAAGCAGAACGCCTCCAAGATTGTCATCAAGGAGATCCGCTTCGGGCCTAACACCGACGAGCACGACTTCCAGTTCAAGCTCAAGCATGCGCAGGAGTTCCTGGAGGAAGGCTCGAAAGTCAAGGCAACCATATTCTTCCGCGGCCGCTCCATCATGTTCGCTGAACAGGGGGAAAAGCAGCTGCTGCGTTTCGCGGTTGAGCTTGAGGAATATGGCAGGGCCGAGAACATGCCGACCCTTGAGGGAAAGA
>HF986075.1:4548-18349 GCA_000431015.1 Alistipes sp. CAG:514
GAGGGAAAGAGGATGACGATGATGATCGCACCTATCAAGAAAAAGTAATCCGCCGGGAGCGGAGAACATTATTAACGTTTAATTTATCAAAACAATGGCAAAGCTTAAGACCAACTCCGGTGCCAAAAAGCGTTTCGCGCTTACCGGATCGGGAAAAATCAAGAGGAAGCACGCTTACCACAGCCACATCCTCACCAAGAAGACCAAGAAGCGTAAGAGAAATCTTGATCACTTCACTATCCTCCACAAGGATGACGTGAAGAGAGTAAAAGAGCTTCTGGTCCTGTAAGTTTTTTTATGTTTAACTTGGAACGCAGTAGAAAAGCATCGCCCCGTGGCGGTCACTGCCTCCGGAAAAAGATCAATTTATGCCAAGATCAGTAAATTCAGTAGCCTCAAGGGCTCGCCGCAAGAAGATTCTTAAGAGAACCCGCGGTAATTTCCTCTCCAGAAAGAATGTCTGGACCGTAGCGAAGAACACCTACGAGAAAGGTCTCACCTACGCCTATCGTGACCGTAAGGCCAAGAAGCGTACATTCCGCGCTCTCTGGATCCAGAGAATCAATGCCGCTGCCCGTCAGTACGGCATCTCCTACTCTCAGTTCATGGGCAAGCTCGCCAAGCAGAACATCGGTCTCAACCGCAAGGTTCTCGCCGACCTCGCCATGAACAACCCGCAGGCGTTCGAAGCAATCGTCAATTCTGTTAAATAGTAATAGTTTCTGAAAGTGAGCTTGGGGGAAACATACCACAACAAATGGGTAAGGATGGGCTTCTGGTCCGTTCTCTATCTGCTGTGGGTGATCTGGCTCGGGAATTATTGGTGGCTTCTCGGACTTGCAGTCATCTTTGACCATCACATCACCCACAAGGTGAAGTGGATGTTCTGGAAGAAGGAGTACAAGGAAGGGGAGAAACGCAATGTGTGGCTGGATTGGCTTGACGCCATCATCTTCGCCGTCGTTGTCGTGACGTTCATCAACATATTCTTTTTCCAGGCCTTCAAGATTCCTTCATCCTCGATGGAGAGCTCTCTCTTTACGGGAGACCACCTCTTCGTCAGCAAAGTGGCTTTCGGCCCGAAGGTGCCTCAGACTCCGCTCTCGATCCCTTTCACGCACAATGTAATCTTCGGTAAGGAGTCCTACTCGACTCTCATCCAGAATGACTACCGCCGTCTGAAAGGATTCCGGAACGTCAGAAGAGGTGACTATGTGGTGTTCAATTTTCCTGACGGTGACACGGTTCTGTCCCGTTTCCCGTCCGAGGATTACTACACTTGGGTCAGAAAGGCCGGCAGGGACTTCGCCATCGCCAACGGCGGTCCGCTCAAGGTCCGTCCGGTTGACAAGAAGGATCATTATGTCAAGAGATGCGTCGCCGTTCCGGGCGACTCACTCTCGGTCATCGACGGTCTTGTCTATGTCAACGGCCAGCGGCAGGAAGTCTATCCGGGAATCCAGCTTTCCTACACGGTTGTCACGACAGGCGGAAAGATCAACTCAAGAACCCTTGA
Source organism: Alistipes sp. CAG:514 (assembly GCA_000431015.1). Classification (GTDB taxonomy): domain Bacteria; phylum Bacteroidota; class Bacteroidia; order Bacteroidales; family UBA932; genus Cryptobacteroides. The sequence goes on from HF986075.1 coordinate 6,065, forward strand.
GAACATGGGCCTCAATCTTGGGGAACTTTATTTCGATGGGAGTCTGCCGGGTTATCCGGCCATGCCTCTGACCCAGAGCATGCTTGAGGAGGTCGGCCAGATCAAGTCTGTTGTCAGCGTGGAACCGAATCTGGATGTCTATCCTCCGGATTTCCCTGACTCTTATCTCAGCCTTTTCCCATTCTCGGAAAGTTTCAGATGGACCCGTGACTATTACGGTCCTCTCTGGATCCCACAGAAGGGAGCCACGGTTGACCTTACTTCCGATAATCTTCCGCTCTATGAGAGGATAATCTCGGTCTATGAGGGACACGACCTGAAGGCTGGCGCTGACGGAAGGATATTCATTGACGGGAAGGAGACGACGAGCTACACTTTTGGAATGGACTATTATTTTATGATGGGGGACAACAGGCACAATTCCCTGGACTCAAGATACTGGGGTTTTGTCCCGGAGGATCACATCGTCGGAAGGCCGGCTTTGATCTGGCTGTCCACCGATGCCTCGCGGAAGTTCCCGAATAATATCCGGTGGCGCAGATTCTTCAAATTTGTCTGATTTTCTTGCAATTCTGAAAATTTAGAGCGAAATTTGCAGCCCCGCAATTTATTTTGAATCAATAAAAAAGTAAAATATTATGGCAAAAGTTTGTCAAATCACAGGACGAAAGAGAATGATCGGCAACAATGTCGCTCACTCAAAGCTTCGCACCAAGCGCGAGTTCGCCCTCAACCTCAAGACCAAGAAGTTCTGGTCAGAGGCTGAGCAGAGGTTCATCACACTTAAGGTTTCCTGCAAAGGAATGAGAACTATCGAGAAGAAAGGTCTTGACGCAGCTCTTAGAGAGGCTCAGGCTAAAGGATATGTCGACCTTGTTTAAAATCTATTGAGTTATGGCAAAGAAAGCAAAAGGAAACAGGGTGCAGGTCATCCTCGAATGCACTGAGCAGAAAGCAAGCGGTGTGCCGGGAATCTCAAGGTACATCACAACCAAGAACAAGAAGAACACTCCTGAGCGTATCGAGCGTAAGAAGTACAATCCTTACCTCCACAAGGTGACTGTTCATCGTGAAATCAAGTAAATTTGGAGATATAGACTATGGCAAAGAAAGCAGTCGCTACATTCGCCGCCAAGGCTGGCGCAAAGAGCATGGTGAAATGCATCCGTATGGACAAGTCACCGAAGACCGGAGCTTACATCTTCACTGAGCTTCTCGTCGAGGCTGACAAGACCAAGGAATTCTTCGCGGACAAGAAGTAATCTTCCGTGAATATGATAGCGAAGGCGCAGGCGGATTCCGTCTGCGCCTTTTTCGGCAATGTCGAAATAAATTTCACATTGCGCTCGGTTTTCACTAAATTTGTAAGTTATAATTTGGAACGTTATGGGATTGTTTGACAGAGGAGTCAAGAAGACTAAGGAGGGCTTCTTTCAGAGGCTTTCACGGTCGATAATCGGCAAGTCCAAGGTCGATGACAGTGTCCTGGATGCCATCGAGGAGGCTTTGGTGGCCTCAGACATGGGTGTGGACACCACGCTCAAGATCGTTGACAGCCTGGAGGAAAGGGTCGGCAGGGACAAGTACATGTCCTTTGACGAGCTTGTGGGCATGCTCCGAGACGAGATTGGCACTCTTTTGGATGTCGATGGCGAGGAGTCGCCGCAGGAACCGTTTGACCTGACCAGGAAGCCCCTCGTGGTGATGGTCGTAGGCGTGAACGGTGTCGGCAAGACCACGACGATCGGAAAACTGGCCGCCCGCTACAAGGCCATGGGCAAGAAGGTGATGATCGGAGCCGCCGACACATTCAGGGCGGCGGCCGTGGACCAGCTTCAGATCTGGGCCGACAGGGCTGATGTCGAGATTGTTAAGCAGGGGATGGGGGCAGATCCCGCCTCCGTGGCTTTTGACACAGTCTCGTCTGCGGTCGCAAAGGGCGCTGATGTCGTGCTGATCGACACCGCCGGAAGACTCCACAACAGGATCGACCTGATGAACGAGCTGACGAAAATCCGTAACGTCATGCGGAAAGTCATCCCTGATGCGCCGCACGAGGTGCTCCTCGTACTGGACGCATCGACCGGCCAGAACGCCTACCAGCAGGCCAAGGAATTCTCCAGGGCCACGGACATCACCTCATTGGCGATCACCAAGCTGGACGGTACGGCAAAGGGCGGAGTGGTCATCGGCATCGTTGACCAGCTGAAGGTTCCGGTCAAGTTCATCGGGATCGGAGAGGGCATCGACGACCTCAAGGTGTTTGACAAGAAGGAGTTCGTCAATTCGTTGTTCTCCAGAGAAGACATTGAGAAATAATACATTACAGATATGAAGCTTTCTTACAATTGGCTTAAGGATTATCTTGAATCCGACCTTACCCCGCAGCAGATAGCGGATGCCATGACGGCGATAGGAATAGAGGTTGACGGTGTCGATGAGCAGGAGGAGATTCCTGGTGGACTCGCCGGCGTTGTGGTCGCGGAAGTGCTTGAGTGCGAGGCGCATCCTGATTCTGACCATCTTCACATCACGAAGGTGGATGACGGGACGGGCGAGCCTCTTACCGTTGTTTGCGGCGCGCCTAACGTGGCCGCCGGACAGAAGGTTCTCTTCGCGAGGATCGGAGCCGTGCTGCCTGGCGACTTCAAGATCAAGAAATCCAAGATCCGCGGTGTGGAGTCATTCGGAATGATCTGCGCCGAGGACGAACTCGGAATCGGCAACGATCACGCTGGCATCAAGGTTCTCCCTGCCGACGCCCCTGTCGGGACATCGGCCAAAGACTACCTCCACCTCAAGACGGAGGCCGTCATTGAATATGAGATCACAGCCAACAGGGTTGACGCGGCCTCGCACATCGGTGTGGCCCGCGACCTCTATGCCTGGATGACGCTCAATAATATTCCTTGCTCATTCAAGTACCCTTCCGTGGAGGCTTGGAAGCCGGGAGATGGGAAGGGTATTCCGGTCGAGGTTCAGGATGCGGCAGCCGCTCCGCGCTATTGCGGGATCACCATCAAGGGCGTGAAGGTCGGTCCGTCGCCGGAATGGCTTCAGAAGAAATTGATGTCGATCGGCCTCAAACCTATTGACAATGTGGTCGATGTGTCCAATTTCATCCTTTTTGAGCTTGGCCAGCCGCTGCACACCTTCGATGCCGACAGGATTGCCGGCGGCAAGGTGATCGTCAGAAGGGCCGCCGAGGGGGAGAGGATCGTGACGCTTGACGGCACCGAGAGAAAGCTTTCGGCGGAAGACATCGTGATCGCCAACGCTGACGGCCCGATGTGCATAGCGGGAGTGTTCGGCGGCATCGATTCCGGCGTTAAGGCCGAGACAGTAAATGTCTTTGTCGAGAGCGCCTATTTTGATCCGGGCTCAATCCGCAAGACCTCCAAGAGACACACCCTCCAGACCGACGCCTCCTTCCGTTATGAGAGAGGAGCCGACCCAGGGATCAATGAATATGCCGCCAAGCGCGCGGCGCTTCTCATCCGGGAGGTCGCCGGCGGCGAGATTGTCGGCGGCGTCGAGGAGTTCTACCCGAACAGAATCGAGAGGAAGGTCATCGATCTTGACTACGACCGCATCGAGAGGTTCATCGGCCAGAAGATCGGACACGACACGATTGAGAGGATACTTTCCGCCCTGGCCTACGAGTTTGTCAGCAGGCGTGAGGGTGGAGCCACGGTGGCCGCTCCGACCTACATGATCGATGTCACAAGGGAGTGCGATGTCGTGGAGGAGATCCTCAGGATCTATGGCTACAACAACATCGACCTGCCGGCCCACATGAAGATGTCCGTCAACGCCACCCCGTCACCTGAGCCGGAGGCGGTCCGCAACGGAATCTCCAACTTCCTGGCCGCCAACGGCTTTGTCGAGATAATGAACAATTCCCTCACCAAGGGGGCTTACTATAAGGGACTTACCACCTATCCGGAGGAGAAGAGCGTGAACATTGTCAACCCGCTGAGCTCTGACCTGAATGTGATGAGACAAACCCTCATATTCAGCGGCCTTGAGGTTGTGGCATACAACCTGAACCGTCAGATCTCGTCGATGAAACTCTTTGAATATGGCTCCGTTTACAGCCGTAATCCTGAGATGGACGGCAAGACGCTGGCTTCTTACGAGGAGCATCCGGCCTTCTCGATGTTCGTCACCGGCACCCCTGAGAAGTCTTGGAACAGCCAGCCGGGCAAGAGCAGTTTCTTTGAGTTGAAAGGTTATGTGGATCTGCTTCTGAGACGTTTCGGCGCCAACCTCTACCAGATGGAGGCCACCGCGGCTCCCGCTGACATATTCAGTGAAGGTGTCGCCTACGCCCTGCCTGGACAGCATCTGCCGCTCGCGGTGCTTGGTACCGTCGCTCCGGCCATCGCCAGGAAGTTCGGTGTGCGTCAGCCGGTGTTCGCGGCGGAGATCAACTGGAACACATTGTTCCAACTCGTGAAGAGGGACAAGGTCGCCTTCAAGGAGATGCCTAAGTTCCCGGAGGTCAGAAGGGATTTCGCCCTTCTGCTTGACGAGAGCGTGAGCTACGCCGACCTCTACAGGAGTTCGTTCAAGGCCGGCAAGAAACTTCTCAAGCAGGTCACCCTGTTCGATGTCTACCGTGGCGACAAGATCCCTGAGGGCAAGAAGCAGTATGCGCTCGGGTTCGTGCTTCAGGATCTTGAGAAGACCTTGACGGACGAGGATGTGGAGAGAATCATGAAGAAACTCCTGTCCACATTCCAGAACGAGTACGGAGCGACATTGAGGTAGCATGATGAGAAAGAAGCTCAGGATAGTCGCTGTCGCGCTGTTGTGTGTCTTTGCCTTCGGAGCCTGTGCCCGTGAGGCGAAGGTGATTCCTGCGCGCAAGATGGCGAGAATCTATCGTGAGATGCTTTTGGCGGACCAGTGGCTCGCCGACAATCCTGAAAAGAAGACGGCCGCTGACACCACCTGGTTCTACGAACCTATCTTCGAGAAGTACGGCTACACTTTGAAAGACTATCAGAATAGTGTCGATCACTATCTGAATGATCCGAAACGGTACGCACAGATGATGGCCAAGGTGGGCGAGGGGCTCCGGAAAGAGGCCAGCGCCATCAACCAGAGGATCGGGCAGAGGGAGAGGTCGCGCTTCCTTTCGGATTCTCTTGCCAGGGCAAGGAAGAAGATACCGGTGAGGGAGTTCCAGTCTTTTGTCGAACTGTATCCGGGACGTGTGCTTTCTGACACCATCTGCTTTTCGAAGGACTCTGTGGGAGTATATTCCCCGGCACGGGTGATACTTGACACGATGTTCCTTGGACCGGAACTGATCATCCGGGATTCCGCCGAGGTGGTTGCCAAGGTTGATTCCGCTTCTGTTTTCCGGGCAGATGACACGCCGCGGCTCGCTCCCTTTAATCGTGCTGATGGAATAAACAAGCTCCAGTTGAGGAGCGCTGATGAATTGTTAATCAAGGAATGAACAGAATAGCTGCTGAATATGTCTTCGCGTCCGACGGCGCGGAGCCGATACGGAACGGCTTTGTCGAATATGACGGGCAAGGGCTGGTGACAGCTGTCGGGGAAAGTCCGGACATCGATGCGGAGCCTGTTTTCCTCAAAGGCGCCATTGTGCCTGGTTTTGTGAACGCGCACTGCCATCTTGAGTTGTCCTATCTGTGGAAAGCGTTCCGCAAGGGAACGGGTATGGCCGGTTTCATCGACCAGATCAACGCGATGAGGGACAACAAGAGCATGGAGGAGAAGCTTCGTGACATCCGCTTCTGGATGGACACGATGTGGGACAGGGGAGTGTCGGCTATGGCGGACATCAGCAACTGTGCCGACACATTCGAGGTCAAGAAATCCTCTCCGATGTACACGAGGACTTTCCTGGAGGTTTTCGGTACCGAGCCGGAGGACTGCGCGGCTGTGATGGATTCCGTCAGGAGATTGAAGGAAGTGGCTGACAGTTTTGGACTTGACGCCGCGCCCACACCTCATTCCTGCTACACGATGAGTCCATCTCTCGTCACCGCCGCCTCGGCGGATGGCCTGAAGTCAGGATTCCTCTCCTTCCATTCCGAAGAGACCGAGGAGGAGGAAGACATGCTTAAGTACGGAAGAGGAGCGATGTGGGACAACCGCAAGGCAGCTGGCATGAGTGTCCCGCCGGTTACCGGGAAATCTTCGCTGCTCTATTTTATAGACCGTCTGAAGGCCGTCCATGAGCCTCCGTTTGACGAACACATCCTGCTGGTTCACGAAGTCTGCATGGATCAGGAGGGGATCGATGCCGTGAAAGAGGTGATGAACCATCCCTTTGTGGCTCTATGTCCGTTATCGAACATATTCATTAATAACGCATTGCCTCCGGTGTCACTTATGCGGCGCAATGGTTTGAGAATCACGGTCGGTACGGATTCTCTCTCCAGCAATGATGATCTGGACATCGTTAAGGAACTGTATTGCCTTCAGCGCTCGTTTCCGGAGCTTGAACTTGGGGAGATGCTGCTCTGGGCGTGCCGCAACGGCGCGGAGTTCCTTTCCAAGGAGAACGGGCTCGGGTCGATACGGGTCGGCATGAGGCCGGGTCTTGTTTTGATAGATAATCTGGATGGCGATTGCCGCTTGACGGCGGAGAGCCACTCAAAGAGAATTGTTTAGCCATGATGAGAGAAGAATTGGTGTTCGGCCCCATACATTCCAGGCGGCTTGGATCCTCATTGGGAATCAACCTGCTTCCGACGAAAGGGAAACTGTGCAATTTCGATTGTGTCTATTGTGAGTGTGGCTGGAACAAGGATGGCAGGGAGGACAAAAGGTTGCCTTCCGCCGCCGAGCTTCGGCAGGCTCTGGATGCGAAGCTTAACGCATGCCGCCAGGATGCGGTACAGATAGACTCCATCACTTTCTCGGGTGATGGCGAGCCGACTCTGAATCCCGACTTCGCCAGGATAATAGACATCACCCTGGAACTCAGGGACAAATATTTTCCTGACGCCAAGGTCTCGGTCCTGTCCAACGCCACGAGGGTGTCCCGTCAGGATGTCTTTGAGGCGTTGAGAAAGGTGGACAATCCTATTCTCAAGATCGACGCGCCGTCCGATGAGCTTGCGGCCTTGATAAACCAGCCTCAGGGAGAGTATCACGTGGATGACATCGTTGCCGGTCTGATGAGGTTTGAAGGCGATTTCGTGCTGCAGACCATGTTCCTTAGATCCTCCGATTTCGATTCCTCCTCACCGGAGGTTCTGAACGGATGGATGGACATCGTCCGCAGGCTCCGGCCTCGTGAGATCATGGTCTACACTCTTGACAGGGAGGCTCCGGCCAAGGATCTTGTGAAATTCTCGGCAGACGAGATGCGGTCTCTGGTGAAACCGCTTGTGGACGAAGGCTTCTCGATACAGGTGAGAGGCTGACGAATTGATTGGATTAATTGTTAAATATTGAAAATGAATAATATGGAATCTTTATTTGCCAAGTATGGCTATGCTCCTGATAAGGAACGTATCGCCAAGAGGTTGGATGCTGTCGCAGCCAACATAGACAATGTCACGTCTTCAGAGGTTCTTAAGAACTGCATGTCGTTGATGGATCTTACGACCCTTCGCACGGAGGACACCACGGAATCAGTGAAAAAGCTTGTCGAGAAGGTGAATGCCTTCATGGCTGACTATCCTGAGTACCCGCTTCCGGCTTCGATCTGTGTCTATCCGAACTTCGCTTCGGTGGTCAGGGAGAATCTCGCCGGCAAGGATGTCCGTGTCACTGCCGTGGCCGGTTGCTTCCCTACCTCCCAAAGTTTTGTCGAGGTTAAGGTGAAGGAGTGTGAGATGGCCGTTGAGGCTGGCGCTGACGAGATCGACATCGTGCTGGCTCTGAACGCTTTCATGGCTGGCGATGACGATGCCGCGAGGGCTGAGATCAGGACCATCCGCGCCGCCATCGACGAGACCGCCTCAAGACTGGGTCGCACCGTCACCCTGAAGGTCATCCTTGAGACAGGTCTTCTTGTCACTCCGGAGAACATTGCCAAAGCCTCTCTCCTCGCTATGGAGGAAGGCGCGGATTTCATCAAGACATCCACAGGCAAGGTCAGCGTCAACGCTACTCCTATGGCCTCCTACATCATGTGCGAATGCATCAAGGCCTTCTATGACAAGACTGGACGCAAGGTCGGCTTCAAGGCCGCCGGAGGCATCTCCACATCGAAGGATGCGGTTTGCTATCATTCGATCGTGAAGTCCATCCTCGGAAACGATTGGCTGAACAAGGGACTGTTCCGGTTCGGTGTCAGCCGTCTGGCCAATTCATTGATGTCTTCCATCGAGCAGAAGACCGTGGCTTATTTCTAGACTACATTCCGGACACACCTGTCCGCTCTTTGTCGCCGCCGTCCTTGACGATGTTCTCGTCAGTGATGGCGGTTGCTGTTTCTACAAGGTACTCCCGGAGATCCTCCCATTTGTAGAACGGGCCGCAGAAGGCTTTGAGGGCCGGAATCGAGGTCTCCTTGTCGTTGTAGACAAGTTTGACAAGCACGTCCCCCTTCTTGTTCCGGAAGAAGATCATCTGTAGATTGGAGGCCATCGGCATCATCTCAAATGCGTTCCAGTGCCTGTGCGCCTCCAGAGAGTTCCACCGTTCCTCCATTCCCTTGATGTTGAGGGCACCGATGAGGGGCAGGAGTCCGACATCGTGGCCGAATCTCAGATCCGCCGCCCTTCCGCTTTCAGGCTTGACGGCAGCGTCGGCCTTTGCCACGATGTCGTTGATGAGAGGCTTGGCGATCGAGGCAACGTAGTCGCCTTCCTCCGCCGAGATGCCGAAACTGAAGTAGAGGTGGTTGTTCCTTGGAATCCAAAGACTTACCAACTCACTGTCGGTGAAATGACTGAATATGTCAGGGCGACCCTGCGTGTTGGGACTGATGCATCCTGCGACGAAGACATTGTCCATGAACACTCTTGGATCCTGTACCAGTTCGACGGCCTTGGCTTTGTCCGTGAAGATGGCCTCGAAGAACCGGTCGTAGGAGACAAGGCTGTCCCGTAGGTGCTTCCTCAGGTTTTTGGCTTTTTTCATCACGTCCTTGGTGTCGAGATCCATGCTGATGTAGTCCAGGTATTTGGGGCCTGTCACATAGTGGAACTCCAGATCCCCGTTCCGCTCCATCAGGACGGAGGAGAAGTTCGCCATGCTGATAAGGCATCTTGGCCAGTAGCTTGAGACGCACTCAACCTCGTTCCGTGAGCCTTTGAACACATCGGAGTAGTTCGTGAACATCCTTCCGGCGATCCCGCGGTGCTCAGCCGCTCCTCTTTCGGTCAACATTCCGTACATTCCCGCGTGTTCGGCGTAGACGGAGTCCATCCGGGCTTTCAGCAGTTTTCCTTCCGGGGTCAGAAGCCCTGATTTCTCAGCGGCTCCCAGGCTTTCGACAGCCTCTTTGAACAGGCCCGCGCTTGTGTGGTAGCGCGATCCGTGTCTTCCGTAGTGGCTGATGTAGAACGCTTTGTACCCCTTCGGAGCCTTGGTGAGAGCCGAAGGGGAATATTCATAGTAATGATAGACTCCCGCAGCCCTTTCCGGGTTTTGTTCGATCAGGGTTTCATACGTTTGTGCCTTTGCTGAAAAACTTACCGCATTGAGAAGCAATGCGATGGACGCTGAGTAAGCAACGATTTTCCTGAATGCCGCCATTTTTTCTCTTATTTTTTGTGAGTTGCAAAGATAAGAAATGCCACTCGAATTGCCAAGAACGGCGATTCCTCACTTAGCCGTTGAATATTTCTGTCCACGGCTATTCCCCCATACCTTTGCATCGAAACAACTAAAACCAACTGAACGATGAAATGGTTCTTCAAAATTATGCTGCCGGTTCTGGTGCTGGTGTCCTGCAGCAAAGAAGGTACGTCTCTGGTGGAGGCGGATCCTGTCAGCACAAAGGAAAAGGTTGAGCTTCTTGGCCATGAGAGCATCGAGCTTGGCCGCAAGCTTGAGAATCCCTATTCCGTGACAAATGTCAGGCAAGCCTTGTCGGCTGTCTATCCGACAAGGGCGGTCATTGATGTCCCTGTCACGGACTACTACGTGAGATTCCTGCCGAAGAATGTTGAGGAGTTTGACCGTATCTCCCGGCTCGGCGTGGAACTGATGGATCATCCGATAGACCGGGAGATCCTTAGGGACGGAGATTACTACCACGACCCGGAGATTCCTGAGGGTGAGATCACCTGGCAGTACGCCGTCGTGCCTCCGGATTTCGAATTCCCGGACGGGATATGCTACGAGATTCTGGATGAATGCTTTATCCCTGACGAGAATGTGGAGACGAGAAGCCCCGGGGATTACGACTGGGAAGCGGTGGAGAGGATGTCGTTTGAGCTGACCGGCAACGGCGGCCTTCTGGAGCCGATGACGAGGGCAAGGTCGAAGCCGTCGGGAACGATCTCCATCATCGATGACAATCTCAGAAGCAGGAAGACTGTCGGTGTCTCGTGTGTGAAGGTGGTAGCTAATGTTTTCGTCAGGATCGCCACGACCTACACCGACGAGAAGGGGCACTATCAGTTCTCGGCCAAATTCTCGGCCAAGCCTCACTACCGGATCTGCTTCAAGAACAAGACGGGCTTCTCGATCGGCTTGAATCTGATCCTTGTGCCGGCATCCATCTCCGCATTGGGCAAAGGGCCTTCAACAGGCAAGGACTGCCTCATCGACAAGAATTCCGACAAGACCCTGTTCCGCAGATGCGCCGTGAACAATGCCGCCTATGACTACTACAAGCAGTGCCAGGCCACCGGTGTCACGATGCCTCCAAAGAATCTGAGATTCTGGATCTTGAATATTCTCAGGCCTTCCAGTACACTGATGATGCATCACGGGGCGCTGCTGGACAGCAAGCTTGTCAGCAAGTACCTTGGCAAGTACTCCTCACTGATCAGGATCTTCGCTCCTGACATCACCATAGGCTCCAGGGACAAAAACGGCAATTATGCCGAACTGTACTCCACGACGGTACATGAGATGGCGCATGCTTCCCATTTCAGCAAGGTCGGGACGGACTACTGGAGAAAGTATGCGACGTACATCATCACGTCCTTCATCAACACAGGCGATGCATATGGTACAGGAAACGGTGAGAACGCCGGCTATTGCCAGGTTGGTGAGATGTGGGGATACTTCATGGAAAACTCCTTGTACAAGGAGCGTTACGGCAGGGATCCTGGCTACGGACAGAATTATTGGTTCGCTCCACGGATCTTCTCCGAACTGGAATCCGGCGGTTTGACCCGTGCCGACATCTGCAGCTGCCTCAATTACTATGTCAATGATCTGAAGTCCCTCAAGGCCGCGCTGCTGGAGAACTATGCCGCAAAGTCATCTTTGATCAATAAGGTTTTCAAAAAGTACAGCAGGTAGATTTTTTGCCGCCTGAGCTCGGATTTGTTTGCATTTTCACAAATAATCTGTATCTTTGCAATCCACTTCGAGCGCGGGTGGCGAAATGGTAGACGCGCTAGTTTCAGGAGCTAGTGTCAATTGCGACGTGTGAGTTCGACTCTCATCCCGCGCACAAAAAACGGGGACAACCGATCAGGTTGCCCCCGTTTTCTTCATCTTATCCGGGATCTGAATTACTCAGCCTTGCCGTTTGAGCCGAGAACGTCAACGATCTTGTGCTCGTAGAGCTTCTTCATCTCGTCGCGGGCCGGGCCGAGGTACTTTCTCGGGTCGAACTCGCTTGGCTTCTCAACGAAGACCTTGCGGATGGCGGCGGTCATGGCGAGACGTGAGTCTGAGTCGATGTTGATCTTGCAGACAGCGCTCTTGGAAGCCTCACGGAGCTGCTCCTCAGGGATACCTACCGCATCAGGAAGCTTGCCGCCGTACTGGTTGATGATGTCAACATATTCCTGTGGAACAGAAGATGATCCGTGGAGTACGATAGGGAATCCAGGGAGTTTCTTCTCGATCTCGTGGAGAACGTCGAAAGCGAGTGGAGGTGGAACGAGACGGCCTGTCTTAGGGTCTCTTGTGCACTGCTCCGGCTTGAACTTGTAGGCTCCGTGTGAGGTGCCGATGGAGATGGCGAGTGAGTCGCAGCCAGTGCGGGTCGCGAAGTCGATGACCTCCTCAGGCTTTGTGTAGTGAGACTCCTCGGCGGCAACCTCATCCTCAACACCGGCGAGGACACCAAGCTCGGCCTCAACGGTGACATCATACTTGTGAGCGTACTCCACAACCTTCTTGGTGAGGGCGATGTTCTCCTCGTAAGGAAGAGCGGAA
>HF986075.1:18374-52034 GCA_000431015.1 Alistipes sp. CAG:514
GAGCGGAACCGTCGATCATCACTGATGAGAATCCCATGTCAACGCAGCTCTTGCAAAGCTCGAAGCTGTCGCCGTGGTCAAGGTGAAGAACGATCTGCGGGTGCTCCCATCCGAGTTCCTTGGCGTACTGTACAGCGCCTTCTGCCATGTAGCGGAGAAGGGTCTGGTTAGCGTAGTTGCGGGCGCCCTTGGAAACCTGGAGGATCACTGGTGACTTCTCTTCGGCGGCAGCCTGGATGATAGCCTGAAGCTGCTCCATGTTGTTGAAGTTGAATGCAGGAATAGCATAGCCACCCTTTACGGCCTTTGCGAACATCTCTCTGGTGTTGACCAGGCCAAGATCTTTGTATGATACCATAATTCTATGTGTTTAGAAATTTCGTTTTTATCAGCAAGTTTTCTCTTCAAATGCCGTGCAAAGTTACGTTAAATTTTATAAAGATTTTAAATATTTATTAGTTTAAACGTTTAATAATTACTGATATGGCTATCGGGGGGTGATTTCAAAATCACATCTGACAAAACGTCTGACAGTGTCAGGCACATGGCGGCGGTTCCGGGCGCTTGCGCCGGAATCAGTAGAGTACCATGTGGGCGGGGAGCATGCCCGTGGTGGCCGACCATTTCAGGGTCAGGTCTTTTGTGAGACACCAGAGCTTGCCGGGATCGGTGTAGCCTGCGCCGGAATCGGCGATGTAGATGTCGCCGTTGTCCGGGTTGGCGAGAATGCCGTAAGGATTGGCGACCTTGGCGGCGTCAGTGCCTGACAAAGCGGCGCTCACCACCGAGCCGTCCTTAGTGCTGACCTTGTACAGGGTGTTGGCGAAGCCGCCGGTGAGTTCGTCGGCGTTGCCTATGGCGTAGATGAAGCCGTTGGCGCAAAGCGTCATGCAGCTGACATGGACATCCTTCACCACCTCGGCCTTGCCGCCGGTGATCCTGTAGAGAGCCAACGGCTCGGACATCGACTGGACCCACTGGCCGGAAGCGTCCTGTGACCAGGTGCTTTCTCCGTAGCTTGACACCCAGACGCCACCGTTGCCGTCAGCGGCCATGAAATGCAGGTTCGATGCCACCTGGATGGACTTCTCCACCTTGAACGAGGCCAGACCGACCACGCTCACCGTAGATTCGTGGACATCGTTGTAACCGCCGCTGTTGGCCACATAGAGTTTGCCTCCGGTGACAGCCAGACCCTCCGGCTGACAGCCTACCTCGACCTCGCCATCGACCTTGTAGGTATCAAGATTGATTCTGTAGACCTTGCCTTTGGTCTCCTCTCCGCCGTAGACCGCTCCGGCATAGGAACTTACGTAGGCGTGTGACCCGTCGAAAGCGATGTAGCGCGGATCCGGCACAGTGACGGAGGACAGGTAGGTTTCGTCCTTGGCGTCAACCACGTGGACCACGCCTGACCCGTTCATCACGAGCCATAGCTTGCCGTCTTGGAGAGCGAGGTCGTTACCCGTGTCTCCAAGTCCTTGGACAATAGTAGGATTGATCTGCCCGAAGGCGTCTGAAATGTAGTTTCCGTCAGAGAATCTGAAGAAATCCAGAGTGGAATTGTTCTTCTGGAAGTTGCCTTCGTTGAGGACGAACAACTTGTCGAACTTTCCGTTTTTTTCACCTACTGCGACATTGACACCCGTAAGGCCTGCATCCTTAGAGGTGGTTTCATCTTTTGTGCAGCTGACCACTATCGAGGCCAGCAGCGTGCTGAAAACCAGCAGTGCAATTTTTTTCATTGTATTTTAAAGAACTTGATTGGTTGCGTCAGCGGACCGTTACGGCCACTAAGATACTACAATCGGATGGAATATTCAAGAATATTCAGGAATCAGAAAGAATATTCAAGCCTGGCGATGAGGTTTGTCCCCGGCATCGGGTAGTTGTCGACGATCTCGTAGTTCTCGCCAAGGATGTTGTTGAGGCTTATCCGCAGGGCCAGCTCGCTGCCTGTCAGCTTGAAGGACTTGCTCAGGGAAGCGTCCAGCGTCTGCCACGGCGCGATCCTGTACGCCGGCAGGTTCGCCGACGAGGAGAACCTCTCGCCCGTCGCGAAAAACGTCGCGTCGAGCCGCCATCCGAGGATTTCCATGAATATGTTCCCGGAACCGCTGTGCAGCGGGATGTACGGAATCTGCCCTTTGTAGGTGACAGCCTCCCGGTCACTCAGATCCGTGGCCTTCTGGTAGGTGTACCTGCCCCGGCATCCGAGCAGGATCCTGCCGAAAGTCTTTTCGTAGGCGGCGCTGACATCCGCCCCAAGAATCCTAACTTTCCCGATGTTGTACATCGACCAGCGGAACTGGTTGGAGGTCGGAACAGCGATAATCTTGTCTTTCAGGCTGTTGTGATAGATGTCCGCCTTGATCGTCAGGCCGGTGGCCGGGATGCTCCAGTCCAGTCCGAGATCCAGCTGTGTCGCGTCCTCGGGGGCCAGGGACTTGCTCCCGGTCGTGGTGTAGTAGAGGTCGTTGAAGGTCGGAAGTCTGTACGACCTCTTGGCGAAACCATTGACGCTCAGCCCGTCCGACAATCTCAGCCTTGCCACGACCGACGGCATGAAGGCATCCCTTGAGGCCTTGCCCCTGCCGCTTCCCGGATTCCGGAACGAATCGCGGGCGTTCAGGTACAGAAGTGTGGCGTAAGCCTCCAGGCTTCCGAGGCTGAAGACATTGGTGAGGGAAGTGTAGACGGTTGTCCTGTCCGGAGAGCTGAAATCCCGCAGATTGGCGCTCAGATGGCCGTACTGAACATCCGCAGCCACGTTCACTTTCCACCAGTCGAGGATGTCGGCCAAGGCCGCTGCCGAGACATAGGCCGTGTGGTTCCTGTAGGTGAAGTCGGCAGGATTGGCCTCGGGACGAAGTTCCGGAAAATCAAGATATTCCAGCTTGTCGAAAGCGTACTTGAACTTGGCCGACACCGTCAGCCGCGCCCCCAGGCGGTCGCTCCACCGCCCCTGCGCGAACATCTTCCTGTCCGCCTGTCTGTCCCCGCTGAGTATTCCTGTCCGCCTGTCTGTCCTCGCTGAGAGGGTACCCGCCGGCTCTCTTGAAGACCGGGCCGGGCAGCCCGCGCTCCGAATCGTAGTAGTAGGCGTGGAGGAGCCAGTCTGATTCTGAACCTTTTCCGCTGAAAAGCTGAGCCTCGGCCCGGACGCTCCGAAGGTCGCAGTTGCGGCGGGTCATCACCGTGTCGTAGCCTGCCATCGTCCCTTCGGGAGTATGCCTGAAATCACTGACGTGGAACCTGTACCGGCCATCGGATGACACAGCCTCCCCGGTCAGCCTAAGGGAAGCCCCGCCGCGAAACAGCCTCTCCAGCGTCAGTCCGGGAGAGAATGTCCCGAACGAGCCTCCCCGGATCCAGACGCGCCGGTTCCACTTCCGCCGGCCGAATTCCGGGCGGGCTGTCTCCAGGTAGACCGAACTTGCCGAGGAGTACTCCCTGGCGCTTTGCAGGAACGACGCTTTCTGCCCGTTGAACAGGCTGACACTCCGGAGGTTGTCCGTGCTGAAACGACCGAGGTCAACCTGCATGTTCTGCGCGTTGTCAACCTGGATCCCGTCGATGAACACACCAGTGTGCTCGCTTCCCAGACTCCTGACATTGACGGTCTTGAGGCCCCCGACTCCGCCGTAGTCGCGCACCTGCACGCCGGCGAACCGCCGCACGGCCTCGGAGATGTTGGCGGAGGCCTTAAGCTCCTTACCGGCGATCCTCTGAGGCACGACGATGCTCCCGTAGGATGACGACACCTTCGAGGACGACAGGGTGTCGATCCGCTCATCCGCTCCGTAAGCCATTGTGGATGAGGCGATCAGCGCGGAAAGTAATAATGCCGGGTATGTGATGCGGTGCGGTCTCATTTCTGTTCTCGGCACAAATGTAACCATATTCATTAAAACATTCAGGCCGCCGCTCTGAAATTCGTGTGCATTTATGCGTCAGGAATATTTGGCGTTCTGTATTTTATGATTAATTTTGCCCCGAAATAGGAACCACATAATTAATATGCGTATCAAATCATCGCTGTTTTCGGCATTTTTGTTACTTTTCATAACTTTTCCCTTGGCGGCCCAGGAGGCTGGCCCGGTGAACATCGGTCTCATGGCAAGGGTTGACTATCAACGTGAGTGGCAAGGCGGGGACGCGGTCAAGGACAACTGCGGCTTCAAGGGCAAGAATGTCAGCATCGCGATCGGCGGTGATCTGGGAGGGCATTTCTCCTACAACTACCGCCAGAGGCTCTACCGTGGCCACGGCAGCGAGTCTTTCTTCAACGCCACCGACTTCCTGTACCTGACCTACCGCCCGGACGAGCGCTGGAGCTTCTCCGGCGGCAAGCAGATCGTCGCGATCGGGGGTTATGAATATGACCTCGCTCCGATCGACATCTACTTTGTCTCTGAATATTGCAGCAACATTGCCTGCTACCAGATGGGAGTGAGCGCGGGATATTCCTTCGACCAGAGGCGCGACAGGCTGTCATTCCAGGTCTGCCAGAGTCCGTTCAGGCGGGAGCACAGCGACTTGTACGCCTACAACCTGATGTGGAACGGCAACCGTGGCTGCTTCGACTCCATCTGGTCGCTGAATCTTATCGAATATCTCCCCGGAAAATTCATCAACTATCTGGCTCTCGGCAACCAGTTCACCTTCGGGAACTTCTGCGTGTTCGCGGACTTCATGAACAGGTCGCTCGTGGACAAGATGTCGTTCCTGCGGGACTTCACGCTCATCGGCAAGGTGACATATTCATTCAACGACAGGCTCAAGGTCTTCGGCAAGGCAAGCTATGACCGCAATGACCTCGATGAGGAAGGGGACTGGTGCGTGTCTCCCGGCACCTCGATCGGAAGGGTCGGCTGCGGCGTGGAGTTTTTCCCGCTCGCCGACAAGAGAGTCAGGCTGCACGCCGCCCTCTGCCACACCTTCGGGGACAACGGCAACCCTGCCGGAAGCCTTCTCCCTGACAGCCAGTTCCTTAGCTTCGGACTCACATGGAGGATGAGTCTGCTCGGCAATTAGGCTCCCTCATTATTCCGCAAACATTTCTATCATGGAAAAGACCAATAAGAAATCGTCCAAGAACTCAGTCCTGGCCGGGGTGGTCTGCCTCGTCGTCATCATCGTGTTCTTCGCCTATCTCGGCGTTTCAATGGGGACGGCCAACATGCTGAACACCGTGATGAAGACAGCCCACGACCTGCTGATCAACACCGTGTTCTACCTGATGTCCATCTGCGTGCTGATGGGTGCCCTCAGCCGGCTTTTCGCCGAGTTCGGAGTGGTGTCGCTGCTGGAGAAGATCCTGCGTCCGCTGATGAAGCCGCTGTTCAACCTTCCGGGTGTGGCCTCGCTTGGAGCCGTGATGACATTCCTTTCGGACAACCCTGCGATAATCTCCCTTTCCAAGGACAAGAGGTTCAGCAGGTATTTCAAGAAGTACCAGCTGATCTCCCTGACCAATTTCGGTACCGCTTTCGGCATGGGACTCATCGTGATCGTCTTCATGATGGGCCAAGGCTTCTTCAAGGAGTCCCTCATCGGTCTCTTCGGCTCTTTCTGCGGATGCATCGTCTCGACAAGGCTTATGCAGCGGTTCACCCTCAAGGCTTATCCACAGTATCTTACAGAGGATGCGTGCGAGGATGTCGAGGATGTTGAGGAAGAGGAGAAGATCGAGTCGAAGAAGTCCCTGTTCACCAGGGTGCTGGACTGCCTTCTGGACGGCGGACGTTCCGGAGTCGATGTCGGTATGTCCATCATTCCGGGAGTCCTTATCATCTCGACCTTCGTGATGATCCTGACCTTCGGCCCTTCCGCCGCGGGAACCTACACCGGAGCCGCCTACGAGGGTGTCGAGGCCCTTCCTTGGCTCGCCGACAAGATAGACTTCGTCTTCAAGGCGCTGTTCGGATTCGACGATCCGCACCTTATCGCCTTCCCGATCACGTCTCTGGGAGCAGTAGGAGCGGCCTTGAGCCTTGTGCCTAACTTTGTGGCCAGCGGTTGGGCCGACGGCAATGCCATCGCCGTGTTCACGGCCATCGGTATGTGCTGGAGCGGCTTCCTCAGCACGCACACCGCCATGCTGGACTCCCTCGGCTACAGGGATTTGACCCCTAAGGCGATCCTCGCCCACACGATCGGAGGACTTGCCGCCGCATTCGTCGCCCACTGGCTCTATGTGCTGGTGACGCTGATCTGATCCTGAATAATAGGAACATTCAATTGAAAACCGCTTGAAAATGCCTAATTTTGCATTCGACAAGCGGTTTTTTAGTTTGCTCAAGTTTCGCATTTGCGAAACACCACTTTTCTTCACTGCTTGCAGTGAAAGCAAGTCCCTCCCCCGAGGGGAGGGATTTAGGGAGAGGGTAACGTTAAATGATGTGGGTGGGCAATCACCTCCGAACGTGAGATAATGTATTTGACAGCAGGTGATTGCCTACTTGCGAAAGTTGAGTATTTGATGATTCAATTAAGACATGATGACACTACCAAAAGGATTCTCCCCGGACGAGAGGGCAGAAAAAGCGATGAGTTTGTTTAAGCAAGGTTACAACTGCACCCAATCCGTGATCCTTGCTTTCTCCGATGTGCTTGAGGCTTCGGGGCTTGCGGACGAGAGGCTGCTCAAGACCGTAGGTTCCGGATTCGGCGGCGGTATGGGGCGGCTCCGGGAGGTTTGCGGAGCGTTCAGCGGCTGTACCATGATGGCGGGATTCATCTCCCCTGCCGATGTGCCTGCGGACATGGCTGCAAGGAAGGCCAACTACGCGATTGTCCAGGAGTTCGCCGAAAAGTTCAGAAACGCCAACGGCGGAAGCATCGTCTGCCGCGAGCTTCTCGGACTGGACAAGACCTCCAAGGCCGAATCGCCCGCACCGTCACAAAGGACGGATGAATATTACCGCAAACGCCCTTGCGTGCAGATCATCGGAGAGGCCGCAAGGATCATAGCCGGGAAGTTGGCCGAATCGCAGACCATTTGAAGCTAATCAAAACCGCCTACAAGCATAGGGGAGGGAAGACGCGCCTTGTGTAAACTCTGAATTCATAAGTGTAGCCGGTTTCGGGATCTGTGGCGGCCGGCGTCTCGGACTCAACCTTCCAGATTGCGGGATCGATCGCCGGGAAGAAGGTGTCAGCATCCTTGATCACGGCGTGAACGTGGGTTATGAAGAGTTTGTCCGCCGTCGGAAGCGCCTTGCGGTAAGTCTCGCCGCCGCCCATGATGAAAATGCGCCCTGACTCTGTTTCCCGACCACCATCAGCAGAGGTTGCCACATCATTTTCTGGCACTTCGACATCTACGGAGGCATCGTTTACCTTCGATTTGGCAGTCTTCTCCGCCAATGAATATGCCTCCTCAAGGCTTCCGGCCACAATCACGCCTTCGGGTACATCATCCCAAGACCGTGTGGAGATCACAATGTTAACCCTTTTCGGCAGCGGTCTGCCAATCGACAGAAATGTCCGATAGCCCATCACCACAGGATTCCCGGTGGTGGTCCGCCTGAAATATCTCATGTCTTCGGCAATATGCCAGAGCAGGTCGTTGTCTTTCCCTATCGCCCCGTTGTCCGCAACCGCCGCGATGATGCATCTTTCCATAAACCAAAACTGTTTTCATCCGTAAAGTTATCGTTTTTTACCATATCCGCAAAACAGGAAATGAACAAGTTGCGGTCAAAGCGCATAACACTGACACTTTATGGGACTTTAATTTATAAGCCCCGGAATCCGAAACTTTCGTGCGCGGGAATCCGATCTTTGCTCCCGAGGCGACCTCGGCAGGCCCTCCCGTGCGCGGAACAGGCCTTCCTGCGCACGAGGCGACCTCGGTGGACCCTCCCGTGCGCAGAACAGGCCTTCCTGCTCACAAGGCGACCTCGGTGGACCCTCCCGTGCGCGGAACAGGCCTTCCTGCTCACAAGGTGACCTCGACAGGCCATTATATGACTTGAAGCGACCGGTGGAAAGTGTAAAGTTTCTTTACAGTAAGTGTAAAGATTTCTAACACTTTTGCATATTTATAAAATAAGAATATCCTTGAATGACAATCACTTGAACCTTTTGGCATGGTAATAGCTTGGCCAAATGACGGTTTTTGCGGAGGGTCGTTGAGCCTGTCGAAACGACTTTCGGTGAAGGTCCGCAAGAAGCGTTATTATATGACAAAAGATTTGAGGCAATGAAATATTTCTTTAGGTTTCTGAAGAACAATCCACTCTATGCGGTGATCAATATGGTGGGACTGGCGCTCTCGCTGATGTTCGTGATACTGATCGGGGACTACACCTACCGGCAGTTCAGCATCGACAAATGGCACAGGAACCATGAGAGAATCTACGTGCTGGGCACAGAGAACAGGAACTCACTCATGTCATGGCCGGACTGCGCCCACTCGCTCAAGGACAGGTACCCGGAGGTGGAAGATGTGTGCTGCGTCTATATGCACAACGGAAAGATAAAGCACGAGGACAGAGTCTATGAGGAAGCACAAGGGGACAACGCCGGCAACATAATGCTCGCGGACTCCAATTTCTTCAGATTCTTTGATTTTAAGATGATAGAAGGAGACCGTGAGACCGCTCTGGACAGCCCTGAGAAATGCGTTGTCACAGAGTCTCTTGCCAAAGCCTTGTTCCCGGACGGCAACGCTCTCGGTCAGCCGCTTCAAATCGAGGGAACACGATATGTCTTCGTGAGTGATGACAACGGCAATCCATACGACAGCTCACTTGTCTACACCGTGTCAGGGGTCATCAAGGATCTGGACAAGACCGTGCTGCTGAACGAGACTGCGGTCATCGCCAATTTCGAACGCGCACCGCAGGTTCTCGGCTACAGACTCCGCAACGACCTGATGGTCAGCGGGCCGTTGGGTTCGACATTGTCCTTCCTGATGATGAGGCCGGGAGCCAACCTCGACGACAAGATCGATGACCTGACCGACTACTGTACCGAGAATATTCCTATGTTCGACTTCTACGGCAAGACCAGCGCCACCCTCATCCCGCTCGACGGCCTGATGTTCGCGCCGCAGAACAACGGAGCGGGTCTTCAGACAGGCGACAAGAGCCTTTTAGGAATATTGCTGGCCGTTGTTCTGGCAATACTGATGTTCGCCGTCACCAACTACATAAACCTTACGGTCGCCAACACCGGCTTCCGGGCAAAGGAAATGGCCACCAGAAGGCTTCTCGGAAGCAATGGCTTAGGAATATCCTTGGAGCTGATCGGGGAATCCACATTGATGGTGTTCATCTCGTTCATCATCGGCGGGGCGTTGGCCCTGTTGCTTGAGGACAAGATGGCCGTTCTTTTCAAAGGAAAGATTGACATCCTCAAGGACATCAACCTCGCCACAGTCTCGGTCAGCCTCGTCTTCATCATCCTGACAGGAGTGATCTCGGGAATAATGCCTACCGTCTCGCTCTCCAGGTACAAGCCGATAGATGTCGTGAAAGGATCGTTCCGCTACCATTCCAAGATGGTGCTCAGCAGGATATTCATAATCCTTCAGAACGTCATCACGATGACGATGATGGCCGCGACGCTCACCATCCTGCTCCAGATGAGCCATCTGGTCAAAGCTCCGCTGGGCTACAACACGGAAAACATCTTCCGCGTCAGTTCCGACAACCCCGAGGTTATGCGGAACGCCTTGAAAAGTCAGCCTTTCGTCCAGGAAATAGGCTCATTCTCAGGCACATCCCTGGACGGGAACTACCGTTCAATGAGACCTCGCAAGGACAGGGACAACAATAACATCTTAACCTACCTGTCTACCTGGGATCGAAGCTTCATCGACATTATGGGTATCAAGCTTCTGAAGGACAACCACCTCTCCGGAGATGTGGAATACATCAACGAGGAGCTCGCGGGGAAAATGGCCCTCAAGGACGGGGATTCCGAAGTGCGATGGGGCGACGGAAGCGTGACGCAGGTCGCCGGCGTGTTCTCCAACTTTCACATGACAAACATCCTTGACCCTTATCAGCCGTTCATGATCACGGTCAAGGACACGGATGAGATCGAGGATCCTAACTTCATGGTCAAGACAAATGGTGATCCGCTGGCGTGGAAGAAACTGTGCGACCTGGTCAAAGAGGTTGACGGTTCTACCGAAGACATTGACTGGAAAGTGCAGAGCATCGAGAGCACCATCAAGGCCTCGTTGAATGAGGAAAAGAATACGATGAGGATCGTGAGCATATTCACAGGTGTCGCCGTCCTCATCTCCATTCTCGGCTTCATCGGGATGTCGCTGTTCTTCATCAGGCAGCGGAAAAAGGAGATCGGAGTGCGCCGCATTATGGGCAGCACCACGAACGAGGTCCTGTCCCTGCTCCTGACGAAGTTCTGCGCCCCGCTTCTGGTGTCGTTCATATTCGCCGTGCCGCTCTCCTGGTTCATTATGGACAAGTGGCTGGAAAGTTTCTCGTACCGGATCGGTCTGAGCCCGTGGATATTCATCGCCTCCGGAGCCGTCTCGCTCCTCATCGCTGTCGTCTCGATCTTCTTCCAGACCCTCCACGCCGCCCACTCCAACCCCGCCGACGTCATCCGCGCGGAATGACATCCTTAGGTTCATCTTACCAGCAACCTGCGCCATAGCAAAAACAGGATTGGGGCACATAAAAGGTGTCAACCACTTGATTTTTGCAATACTATTATTATATTCGCAACATAGTTGCGGTTATTATTAAAAAATCCGCAACCCTACAGAACGAAAACAATTAATGCTATGTATAATAGAATATTTGATATAGATAGCCGTCTTGATGAAGGAATGTTCCTTTTCGGCGCTCGTCAGGTAGGGAAATCCACGCTTCTCAAAGAGAAGTTTAAGGATGCGGTGTATTTTGATTTGCTTGATTCGGATCTGCGAAAGCGCCTTCAACGCAAACCGGAACTATTCAAAGAGGCCCTTGACAAATACCCCGAAAAGACACTTGTGATAGTTGATGAGATTCAAAAAGTGCCGGATCTTTTGGACACGGTTCATAGTTTGATGGTCGAGAAAGGCCTCTATTTCATACTGAGCGGTTCAAGTGCCAGAAAACTGAAAAAGAGAGGAGCGAACACACTTGGTGGACGCGCCATCCCAGAAACCTTGTTTCCTCTTGTAAGTGCCGAAATTCCGGATTATGACCTTTCCCGAGCCATACAAAACGGAATGATTCCAAGGCATTATATGGTAAACAATGCAGAAAGGCGATTGAAAGGATATGTCGAAGTGTACCTCAAAGAAGAGATTCTTGAGGAGGCAGCCGTCAAAGACATCGGTATATTCGAAAGATTTATGGAGGTGGCGGCGATAAGCGACGGCGAGATCATCAACTATGAAAACATCGCGTCAGATTGTGGCGTGGCCGCGAACACCGTCAAGGCATATTTCCAAATCCTCTATGACACGCTCATAGGCTATGAGATTCCTGCCTACCGGAAAGTGATCAAAAGAAAGTTGACGCAAGCCCCGAAGTTTTACTATTTCGATGTAGGAATAGTCAATTATCTGATGGGAAGGAATAATCTGAGAGCAGGCACTCCTGAATATGGCCACGCATTTGAACATCTTGTGATGCAGGAACTTATCGCATACTTGGGTTACAACGACAAGAAAAAGGATCTTTCATATTGGCACACATATTCAGACATTGAGGTAGATGCCATCCTCGGTGACGCCAAAGTGGCGATTGAGATAAAATCCACCGATGATGTTCAAACCAAGCACAAGACAGGACTCAACCGCTTTTCCGAAGAACATCCGGAAGCAAGGCTGATTCTGGTGTCCACCGACCGGCTCACACGAAAAACCGGGAATATCGAACTCATCTACGTGTGTGACTTCTTTAAGATGCTTTGGGCCGGTGAGATCTATTAGATCGCAAAACCTTGACAGAAGCAAATACAAAGTTAAATGCTCCTGTCAAGGTTAAATTACACTACGAAGGAAGCATTTTATGGAGAATATGCTCCCGTTGAATTTCGGTGTCCGAACTAAAGGAAGAACCAAAGCAAATACTTTGCTGAATCCCGCTTTTCGGGAGACTTTTAGCGTAAAATATTCTCTACGCAAAGAGATCGTCCATCACCACATGGGACTGCACTGCATCGGAGTACATATTCTCCTTCACGCCGTAGGAGGTGACCATTGTTATGAGAATGGACTTTCTGGTTCCGGTCTCACCCGATGGATTGTCACAAAAACACATGATGAAATGTCACAAAAACTACAAATGAAATACATCAAAAATTACAAATGAATTACAACAAATACTTAAAATACGTGAATCATTCCTAATTGTGTGTGTAGAAAGATCTATTGATCCTCGGCCAGAATGTAACTGGTATTCTTGCTACCTTCCTCTCCTTTCACCAAGATTCCCTTCTCAATCAAATCATTGATGTCACGAAGGGCGGTGGCTTGCGAGGTCTTGCAGATTTTTGCCCACTTCACGGTTGTGAGTTTGCCGTCGAATCCATCCCATAAGCGGTTCACGACCTTGACTTGGCGCTCATTCATCGCCACGTCACGATGCTCCTGCCAGAACATGGACTTCTTCACTACGCGACTGACGATGTCTACGCTGAGTTCCATTGCATCCTTAAGTGTCTGAAGGAACCACTCGAGCCACAGGGTAATATCAACATCTCCTATCGTAGTGCTTTCCAGTGCATCGTAGTAGCCGTTCTTATTCCTAAGAATTTCAGCTGACATACTATAGTAGCGATGAGGCATCCCGTCAGCCCTGGCCAGCAGCATATCGGTGATGGTCCTTGTCAGACGGCCATTTCCGTCATCAAACGGATGGATGGCAACGAACCACAGGTGAGCGATGGCTGCTTTCAGGACAGGATCGGTATTGTTCTCATTATTGACCCAATCCAAGTACAGGGCCATTTCCTTGGGAACATCCGCCGAAGCCGGGGCTTCGTAGTGAACCTTTTCCTTTCCAGATGCCCCGGAGACAACTTGCATGGGTTCTTCTCCAACCCTCCAACCTGCCACCGTTATCGGATGAATACCGCTACGCCCCGTGGGGAACAAAGCGGCATGCCAATTGAACAGACGCTGTTCGGTCAGCTCCTCGGAGTAATTGCGGACGGCGTCAATCATTACCTGAACTACACCTTCGGTATAGTGATCCGGCTCCGGGAGACCTTCCGTGGGAATACCGAGATGCCTCGCTACCGATGAACGCACCCTGTCTGCATTCAACAGAATTCCTTCTATCTCATTGGATCTGATAACGTCTTCAGTCATTACGTCCAGAGACGTCTTGGATTGAATATCAAACCCCAGGCCGCCCATCATACCGGCGATTCGACCTTCCAAAAGACGCACTTCGGAAAGCAGGTTCAATATTTTGTCGGACTCCCAACGGAATCTGGGCCAACCGGGGTATTGCCATATGTAGTACGGTCTCATATCTCGCTCATTTTTCTGCAAAAATAAGCAAATGAAGCGAATCTTACGACTATTCTCTTCAAATTTTGATTAGAATATGGGTGTGATTCACTTCGTCTACCATAACAAATAGGGCAGTTACCTGCATAAAAAAACCTCTGTAATCAAATGACTGCAGAGGGTTCGGATTAGGGTAAGCATGGCTTCTGCCCTGCTCT
Organism: Alistipes sp. CAG:514; assembly: GCA_000431015.1. Classification (GTDB taxonomy): domain Bacteria; phylum Bacteroidota; class Bacteroidia; order Bacteroidales; family UBA932; genus Cryptobacteroides. Next base: position 32,028 of record HF986075.1, read on the forward strand.
TTGGCTACTCACCCGCGGTTCAGGTGACGGAAGCCAGCATGATGCCGGACTTCTCGCCAGTGGCGCTGTTCACGAAGTAGTAACGGAAGAACACCTTGGGAGCGCCGGCACCCAGTGCTCGAAGATGCCGCAGTACGCGCTGTAGTCGTATACTCTCTTTTCAGCTCGCGCAAGGCCTTGGGCCTCGACGAAAGAGCCAGGCTTGAAGACGTCCTTGTCCGCGTGAGGAAGGGCAAAGACGGGAAGGTCTCCAATACTCCGGTGCACTGTCTTGTCGTGTGCCTTAAATCAGAGCCTATGGAGGCACTTATGCAAAGGCGGACGATCAGACCGCGACAGGGGCCTTGATGGCCGGCCAGGGGTCGTAGCCTTCGAGGGTGAAGTCTTCGTACTTGAAATCGAAGATGGACTTCACATCTGGGTTGATGCGCATTGTCGGGAGCGGGCGGGGCTCACGGGAGAGCTGCTCGCGGACCTGATCGAAATGGTTCAGGTAGATGTGGGTGTCGCCGGTGGTGTGGATGAAGTCGCCGGGCTTCAGGCCGCAGACGTGGGCTATCATCATCGTGAGCAATGCGTAGGAGGCGATGTTGAACGGAACACCGAGGAAGGTGTCGGCGCTGCGCTGATAGAGCTGGCAGGAAAGCTTGCCTTCGGCCACATAGAACTGGAACAGGCAGTGGCAAGGAGGGAGAGCCATCTTGTCCACCTCTCCGGGATTCCAGGCGGTGACGAGCATTCGTCTCGAATCAGGATTGTTCTTGATCATATTCACCACCTGTGTGAGTTGGTCGATGGATCGGCCGTCGGGTGCCGGCCAGGAGCGCCATTGGTGGCCATAGACAGGGCCAAGGTCACCGTTCTCGTCGGCCCATTCGTCCCAGATGGAGACCCCGTGATCCTTGAGGTACTTGATGTTGGTGTCGCCGGCGATGAACCACAGAAGTTCATAAATGATAGATTTCAAGTGAACTTTCTTGGTGGTCAGAAGCGGGAATCCTTCGGAGAGGTCGAAGCGCATCTGGTAGCCGAAGACGCTCTTGGTGCCTACGCCGGTGCGGTCGTGCTTGACCACGCCGTCGGTCATTATGTGACGCAGAAGATCCTGATACTGTTTCATTTGTGAATATTCTAAATTGCAATAGTCATTTCGGTCACTTTGGCAGGCTCGGTGACCGAAGCGTGTATGGCTCAGTGACCGGCCTCCTACTTCCTGACTGAGAACGCCCAGATGATGGCCTCGCTGAAGGTCTCGCCCGGACGAAGCACGGTCGTAGGGAACTCAGGCTTGTTCGGCGAATCAGGGCAGTGCTGACACTCGATGGCCACACCTTCATAGTCGTGGTAGCCACGTCCGCACTTTCCGGCAGGACAGCCCTCAAGCCAGTTGCCCGTGTAGATCTGCACGGCCGGCTGGGTGGTCAGCACCTCAAGCTGACGACCGCTTGCAGAAGAGTACAGCTGAGCGGCGGTCTGAAGTTGTCCTGGCTCGTAGTCATTGATCATGAAGCAGTTGTCGTAGCCCTTGCCGTAGTTCAAGGCAGGGAAGTCAGCCTTTATCTCAGCACCGATTATCTTGAACTCCTGGAAGTCCATCGGAGTTCCGGCCACCGGATCAGCCTCGCCGACCGGAATCAGAGTCTCGTCGGTCGGCAGATAGACAGCCGCATTGAGCCTCAGTTCGTGGTCAAGAATATTCCCGTTACCCTCTCCGTCAAGGTTGAAGTAGGCATGGTTGGTAAGGTTCACGACAGTTGCCTTGTCGGTCTGAGCCGTGAATGTCAACTTCAACGCATTGTCCTCGCTCCACTCGTAGTGGGCGACAACCTTCAGATTGCCGGGATAACCAGCCTCTCCGTCCTGCGAAAAGTACTGGAACTCAACGGCTTTCCTCTCGGCGCGGCTTTCCCAGACCTGATTCTGGAATCCTTCAGGGCCGCCGTGCAGATGGTTCGGGCCGTTGTTGACCGGCAATGAATATTCCACCCCGTCAAGCGTGAACTTGCCGAGCGCTATGCGGTTGGCGTAGCGTCCCGGGCACTTTCCGGCGCAAGGGCCGTCGGCGAAATAATCCTCAGGCTTGGTATAGCCCAAAACAACATCGGCGATCTTTCCATCCTTGTCCGGAACAGCGATCGAAACGATTCCGGCGCCTATGCTTGAGAGGCGCACGAACGCGCCGCTTTCATTCTCAAGAGTATAAAGGAATATTTCCTTTCCGTCAGGGGACGTGCCCCAAAGTTCCTTGGTGATTTTCATGTCAGTGTTATTTTAAGTTGTCAAGATACGGAAGAACCACCTCCGCCGGTGCGTCCTTCATGACCACTCTCTTCTCTGAATCAAGTACATACAGCGAAGGGATGGCGCGGACGTTATAGGTGATGTCGGAGCGGATCAGGTAGCTCTGGTCATAGCCGTTGTACCAGTCCTTGGGGTAGACGGAAGCATATTCACGCCATTTGTCCAACTCGTCGTCAATGTAGATGTTGACGACCGCGAGCCTGCCGGAGGCAACCAGCGACGCGATCCTCTCATCGGCGACCAGATGCTCCATGATGTCCTTGCAGGCCGGACAGCCGGGATTGGTGAAAAACAGCAGCGTCGTCTCCGCCTTCACACCATGCAGCGTGTGTCTTTTTCCACTCAGATCGGTGAATGTGAAATCAGCCGCCGGCGTTCCTGCCATATTCAAGGAACACATATTGGTCTCGAACGAGTAGGAAGGTCTCATGTCGGGATCGGAATAGTCTGAAGAGGCGAGTCTTGAGACGTACGGGAGGTAGAGATCCTCGTTCCGGACAGGTGAATTGGGGTCGTAGAGATACTTCGGGATCATCCGCTCGAAAAACTCGAAGACATTGGAGGAGGTATCGGCGGCCTCGAACTGTTCAACCTTGTCGAAGAAAGAGGCCATCGCCTTCCTTCCGAAGTCTATTGGGCAAGCCTTCTCCAGAAGTGTCACATAAGTGCCCAACGCTTTTTCCACCTCGTCAGCCGTGACTCCGTTAACTATGTTGGAATCACAAGGATAGGTCTTCTCCAAAAACTCGTTCCAATAGTTCGAGACGACATATTCCGTCTTCTCCTGGGGATCCGAAATCACTGACGGAGGTTCAGGAAGCGCCGGAAACGCGCGAGGCGTGAAAGCGGTCGCCTTGCCGGAACCGCCACCCTTGCAGCCCACCAGAAAGATGGCACAAATCACGATCAATGAATATCTTAACGCACGTCTCATGTTTTAGTCGTTCTTTTCCAGAAGGCTTTGGGAGATGTTGATGATGAAGTCGCCCATCTTCTCGAGTTCCTGGACAATGTCTATGTAGAACACGCCTGTCTGGTAGTTGTAGTCATCCTTCTCGATGTTGACGATGTGCTCCTCACGCAGGCGGTTGCGGTACTCGTTGATGTTGTACTCGGCATCCTCGGCGTTGGTGATGTCCTTGAGGAACAGAGCCGGAGAGCTAAGGTTCTCCGTCATGGCCCCGAACGCCACATCAAGCAGGTCGAGCATCCTGTCAAGCCTCTTGATCATCTCCTCATCGAACGTCTTGCCGTGGTCGAGGGCGCGTTTCATCATTCTGCCTATCGCCTCGCCGGAGTCGCCGATGCTCTCCAATTCACCGATCACCCTGTACATTGACTTGATCCTCAATGCGGAGAACGCACTGATGTCGCCTTTGGTGACCTCGTTCAGGTAGGAAGCGATCTCATATTCAATCTTGTCCGTAATGTTCTCGTACTTGACAAGCTTCTCATTGGCGGATTCCCATTCGGCCTTGGTCTTGGCGCTGACCGCGCTACGGATGAATCCAACCTCGCGACGGCATATTTCCGCGAAATGAATGATCTCCTGCTTCGCCTCGTCGAGGGAAAGTTCCGCCGTGGAGAGAGGTCCGCCCTGGATGAACTTGAGGCGATAGACCTCTTCCTCGCCCTTAGGGGTCGGGATGATCCTGTTGACGGCCTTGACAAGCTGAGGGATGAACCAGACGAGTATCAGGGTGGTGGAGAGGTTGAAGACGGTGTGCAGGATGCAAATTCCGTAAAGCATCGAGTTCTGCTGCTCCGGAGAGAAACCGTCCGCGGCCACGGTGCCGTTGAACAGTGAGACAGGATCCTCGAAACCTATCGCTGTCGTCATCGAGCCGATTATCCTCATCAACGGATTGAAGAACACCAGGGCCAGCACAACGCCAAGCACGTTGAAAAGGGTGTTGGCCATCGCCGTGCGCTTTGCGGAATAGTTCGCCACGGATGCGGCGATGTTGGCGGTGATGGTGGTTCCGATGTTGGCTCCCAAGACCATCGCGGCGGCCATCTCGAAATTGATCCAGCCGTTCGCCACAAAAACCATCGTCAGAGCAAGGGAGGCGCTGGAGGCCTGCACTATCACGGTTATCAATGCACCAACAAGGGTGAATATGATCACGGAGAAGAAGCCGTAGCTGGTCAGGTTCTTCACAAGCGCCAGAACCTCAGGGTACTGGTTAAGGTCAGGCACAGAGTTCTTCATCGTGGCGAGACCGATGAGCAGGAACGCGAATCCGATGATGAATTCTCCGATGTTGCGGTTCCTGTTGCTCTTCAGGGTCATCATGAAGAATCCCAAGGCGATGAACGGGACGGCGAACGCTCCGATGTCGTAGCTGAATCCGAACAGGGAGATCATCCACGCCGTGAGCGTCGTTCCGATGTTCGCCCCCATGATCACCCCTATGGCGTTGCCAAGGGCGAGCAGACCGGCGTTGACCATGCTGACGACCATCACGGTCGTTCCGCTTGATGATTGGATGAGGGCAGTGATGACAATACCCGTGATGATACCTTTGAAGGTCGTTGACGTCATCGACGCCAGAAACGATCGCAGCTTGTCACCCGCCGCCTTCTGAAGACCCTCGCTCATCATGGTCATTCCATACAGGAACATGGCCATCGCGCCGAGCAGGGTAAGAATCTGTAGAAAAACCTGCATCTATCTTCTTAAGAATATTCCTACAAATTTACTGAAAATTCTTTATGGTTAGGTAATCCTTAAAAAATAACTTGGTAATCTTTGATTGTCTTTTCGGTAACGGCGGTCTACAGCCCGAGTTCGTCCTTCATGGAGCGGAGAAGGTCGAAGGCTTGGAGGGGGGTGATGTTGTTGAGATCCACCCCGGAGAGCTTGTCGCGAAGGGATTCGAGAGTGGGGTCGTCCAGCTGGAAGAAGGAGAGCTGGAGGCTGCCGTCGCTCTCAAGAGTGCCGGCCTTGGTCTGGACAGGCTTCTTGATCTGACCGGTTCTTGCGCTTACAATGTGCTGGGAATCATTCATCTCCAGAGCCTTGAGGGTGTTCTCGGCACTCTGGATCACCTCTTTTGGCATCCCGGCCATCCTTGCCACATGAATGCCGAAGCTGTGTGCGGTTCCACCCTCCTTGAGCTTGCGCAGGAAAATCACCTGTGACCCCACCTCCTTCACGGCGATGTGGAAGTTGCGGACTCTTGAATAGGTCTCCTCAAGATCGTTGAGCTCGTGATAATGAGTGGCGAAAAGCGTCTTGGCCCCGTGGCCGTACTCGTGGATGTACTCGACGATCGCACGCGCGATCGACATTCCGTCGTAGGTGGAGGTGCCTCGCCCGATCTCGTCCAGAAGCACCAGGGAACGCTCTGAAAGGTTGTGCAGGATCATCGAGGTCTCCAGCATCTCGACCATGAAGGTTGACTCTCCACGGGAAATGTTGTCCGTAGCCCCGACCCTTGTGAAGATCTTGTCGAAGTACCCGATCCGGGCGCTTTCGGCAGGCACGAACGAGCCGATCTGGGCCAGCAGCACGATGAGGGCCGTCTGGCGGAGCAAGGCCGACTTACCGGCCATGTTGGGACCGGTCAGGATGATGATCTGCTGTTTCTTGTTGTCAAGGAATATGTCGTTGGGAACATATTCCTCGCCCGCCGGCATAAGTGTCTCTATGACAGGGTGTCGGCCCGCCTTGATCTCAAGTGTCAGATCCTTGGTCATTTCAGGGCGGCTGTAGCGGTTGTCATTGGCCAGTTGGGCGAATCCCGTCAGCACGTCCAGACGGGCGATGATCCGGCAGTTCGCCTGGATCAAAGGGATGCTCCTCTGGATCTCGGCCACAAGATCGCCATAAATCCTGGTCTCAATGGCATAGATGCGATCCTCGGCGCTCAGGATCTTCTCTTCATATTCCTTGAGCTCCTTGGTGATGTAACGCTCGGCGTTGACAAGGGTCTGCTTGCGGATCCACTCCGGAGGAACGAGGTCTTTGAAAGCGTTGCGGACCTCGATGTAGTAGCCGAAGACATTGTTGTAACTGATTTTAAGCGAGGATATTCCTGTTCTCTCGGCCTCGGATTGCTGAAGCTTCAGGAGGTAGTCCTTGCCGCCGGAGGAGATGCCTCTCAACTCGTCCAGCTCGGCGTCCACTCCCGAGGCGATGACCTCGCCCTTCCCCACGGCTGCCGCCGGCTCGGCTGTCATCGTCCCGCTGATTCGCTCCAGAAGCTCCGAGCAGTTCTTCATGCCGCCCATCAGTGCGTCCAAAGCCTTGACACCGCGGCCTTTGCATAGCTTCGCTATCGGTTCCATCCGGGAGAGTCCCCTGCCGAGCTGCATCACCTCGCGGGGAGCGATCCTACCTGTCGCGGCACGGGAGATGATCCTCTCCAGGTCGCCGATCTCGCCGACATATTCCTGAACCTTGTCAAGGTCGTCCCTTGTCTGAAGGAAGTGCTGCACAACATCGTAGCGGCTGTTCAGCTCCTTGATGTCCATTATCGGCATCGCGAGCCAGCTCCTTAGAAGCCTCGCGCCCATCGGAGAGGTGCATTTGTCGATGACGCTAACAAGCGACACGCCCTCGCCGCCGGCTGCGGAATTGAATATTTCAAGGTTCCTAATTGTGAACTTGTCCATCCACACGAACCTGTCCTCATCGATGCGGGAAATGGAACAAATGTTCTTAAGCCCCGTGTGCTGGGTCTGCTCCAGGTAGACCATCAGCGCCCCGGCCGAGCATATTCCCAAAGGAAAGCCTTCAACCGCGAATCCCTTGAGGGACTCCACGCCGAACTGCTTCCTGAGCCTTTCGACGGCGGCATCGTAGACGAAAGCCCACTCCTCGATTGTGGAGATGAAGAGTCCATCCCCGTACCTTTCCTTGACCCCTTTCTCGAAACCCCTCTGAACCACAATCTCTTTCGGGTTCAGGGAGGCGATAAGCGTGCCTATGTAGTCCAAAGATCCCTGAGCCACCTGGAACGAGCCTGTGGAGACATCCAGGAAAGCCGCTCCGCACCGGTCCCTGTCGAATGTGAGGCCGGCCAGGAAATTATTCTCCTTCTGGTCCAGAAGCTGGTCATTGAAGGCTACTCCTGGCGTGACAAGCTCGGTGACACCTCGTTTGACAAGTTTCTTGGCGAATTTCGGGTCTTCCAACTGATCGCAGACGGCCACCTTGTAGCCGGCGCGGACAAGTTTCGGGAGGTAGGCATCAATGGCGTGGTGAGGGAATCCGGCCATCTCGATGTAGCCCTTGTCCCCGTTGGATTTCTTGGTCTGGACGATGCCCAGAACCTTGCTGATCAGCACCGCGTCATCGGAATAAGACTCGTAGAAGTCTCCGACCCTGTAAAGCAGCACCGCCTCAGGATGCTGAGCCTTCACAGAGAAAAACTGTTTGATGAGCGGAGTGTCCTCCAGCACCTTTCCTTTTGCCATGTCAATGTATGTCCTAAATGAACCCTATCCGTATTATACGGATCCCTCTTCAGCAACCCGCGATTCTACAAATTTACAAAAAACTCAGGAATATTCCGGAATCCGTTTTCACCCTTTTTACAGAAAGCTGTTTTGATTTGATTGTCTGAGAATACCGCCAAATCTTTACCAACTTATTTCTTTACGCTTACTTAGTAACCTTCAAATAATAACCTGCATCATCTTAAGGAATCTTTTCGGTCTATATCTGTTTTCTCATCAGTCATGTGTCACCGGCACACTCCTTCTTCGAAAATAGATCTATCCTCGAAAATCTTCTCTTAATTTGAGGCAACTTATTTTTTTTCATGTTACTTAAACAAATTAAGACAATTTATCTGGATCAGATGATTGGATTCTCCAAAACTATTTCTAACTTTCGGCAACGAATTTAACAAAACAAAGACATGAAAAGTAATCTGTTTGTTCAGGCCGCCATCGCGGCCTCTGTGCTCGTTGTTGCGGGATGCGACAAGGATGCCGAGAAAACTCAACTTCAAACCCCTGAGCCTAAAGCGGTTGTGGAGTCCACGACCGTTGAGTGCACGGTCACATGGAAGGCTGTAGAGAATGCTGCCGGCTATTCATGGACTCTGTGTGAGGCCGCGGATCCTGCGACGGTGGTCTCCGAGGAGACTATCTTCACTGACGTGGCCAAGACTTTCTCTAATCTCAAAGAGGACACTGAATATGTCTTCACGGTCTCTGCCGTAGCCGCCCCTGAGACAAATTTCCTGAATTCTGAAGAAGGCAAAGTCACCTTTAAGACCGGCATTCTACCTCGTGCCGAGGCTCCCGAGTTCAGGGCAAGTGCCATTACAGATGTCGGCGTGAGCGTTACTTGGAATGTTGTGGAAGGAGCTACCTACAAGTACAGGATTGTGGCGAAGGACGATCCATCCAAGACATTGAACGGCGATGCCGACAAGGCATTCGGGGATCCGTTCGTGACACTTGCCGGATTGACAGCCTCTACAGCCTACATTATTTATGTACAGACAGTTCCGTCAGCAGAGTCCGGTCTTGTGGCATCCAACGAGGCTGCGTTTGAGTTCACGACCGAAGCTGCCGCGGCAACACCTTGGGTAGCGGTTGCCTTTGAGTACAGGGTCTTCGCTGAGAAGAACACTCTGATAATCCATAATGTGCCTAACAGCCTTGCCGCCAATTATTACACGACGACGGAAAACGTCAATGTGATCGGAAGCGGTTACGACACCGAATCAGCATTCAGCGAGTATGTGATCGGATGCTATGATACTCATGAGGCCGGAACCTACGCCAACACGTCCATCCACAAGTTCAGCAATTTGGGTCAGGGATGGAAAGCCGGGGAAAAACTCTTCTATGGAGCGGTGGCCGAAGACAAGAAAGGCAACACCAAACTCAATTGGTTCTGGCTTGAGATGCCTGGGAACCCTGGGGATGATGTGACGATTCTTGACTCTCCAAAGAAGTAGTCTTTGTTCTTAGGACTACCTGTCTTTAATCTTTTCCTCCGTCTTGGCCTGGAATTTGGCCACATCTATCACAAAGCGCTCATGGGTACCCTCACCTATGAGCCCTTTTTCGTCATAGGCGGCGACCTTGAAGACGATCCTTCTTCGGTCAATATCCACGACCTCGCTTTCGCACCAGACCTTCAGTCCGACCGGTGTTGAGGAAACGTGTGTCACGTCCACTTTAGTCCCGACCGTTTCCTGCCCATCCTCCAGATAAGGCTTGACACTCATGCGGCTGGTTCGTTCCATAAGCGCGATCATCATAGGTGTCGCGAACACCCTGACACTTCCGCTCCCGATGTGGCTCGCGGTCAAATCCTCCGTCACGATTTCCTCCTGACGGCCTTTTATTCCAATCTCTACCATAGTTATCGAATATTTCTACCGGCAAATTTACGAATAGTCCGGCGGTTGGGCAAGTGTGGCGGCAAGCCCAAGGCACTGTCCCCCTGGTGAAGCCCCGGTTTGTCCACCGGAACGGCTTTCCCGTGGATGGCCGTCCAGCCTTGCCCAGTTTATCCACCGGAACGGCTTTTCCGTGGATGAGGGTAGGGGAGAATACAAAAAAAATGAGCGTCGACGCATCCCGCGTGGACTCTCACTCTAACCACATAATTAATAACACTAAAACTAATAACCAATAGGTTGATCGGGGAGAGAACCTCCTTGCTCAACCCGAGTACAAAGGTACAGCTTTTTTTTATACATGCAAATATTTTTTAATATTTTTTTGCATTTTTCGCCGATTATTCTACTTAACCGTTTTATTTCCAGTTCTATAAACAATAAGGGAAATTTTAGTTGGTTTTAATAAGCCAGCGGCTCACGGCTTCCAAAGCACGTTAATTCGGTAAATCACAGATTTAAAACGTTTCTCCTTATGATTCGTAAGCAGGAAGTAAGGTTCCTGTCATATTCCCACACAGGCGAGTGTGGCGACACTTATGCGGACGTGCGGCGGAAAAGCGGCTCTCAACGCCCTGTGGCAGGCATGAAGCGTCGCCCCCGTCGTGAAAACATCATCCACCAGCAGGATGTGCGAATATTCAGTGACATTCTTCAGCCGGTTTACCTGAAAGGCGCCTGCGACATTGCGAGTCTTGTCTTTGACCGAGAGTTTGGTTTGGGTGCGGGTACGATGCGGACGACTAAGGATGTCTGAACGAAGTTCCGCCTTGAGCGAGCGCGCCAGGATATCGGCTATGATCTCGGCCTGATTATGCCCTCTTGACCACCGCCGCGTCCAATGCAAAGGAACGGGAATCACGGCATCAACATCACTGTAAAGCGAAGACGCAGACATGTCCCGGCCAAGCATCGATGCGAAATAACGTCCTGCCTGGTAGTCGTGGTGGTACTTTAACCTTTGGGTGATCAGCCTGTAGCCGGTCTGGGAACGGTAAAAGAACAGAGAAGTGGCCCGGGAATATTCCTCAAAACCTCCGGTTGCATCCAAATCCCGCTGGATCAGTGAGTTGAATCTGTCTGCCATTTGGTTGTGCGGCATATTCGAGAAAAACGTTCTGGGCAGGTCGGCAAGACAGTCAATACAGATGTGACTCTCGCGAAGGGTGAGAATCCGCCCGCAGACAATGCACTCCCGCGGCATCAAAAGGTCGCCGAGCGCGGTAAAGACTTCCGTAAAAGTAAAGTTCCCCGTCATAGTCCAGTTTCCCTTTCCACGACCATTGTCTCGGCGTGGCACTTATCATATAAGTTAGCGAATCAAGCAAGCACGTGGTATGAATTTTCAGACCACAAACGTGCTTTACTTACTACCAATCTGTTATATGTTACGAAATTATTACTTCAGAGTTTCAACCTGCTCAGTGGTCATGTCTGTGGCCGCCGTGATCTGATCTACAGGGACTCCCAAGGACAGCAACGACTAGGCAACCTTCTCTAATCCCTTTCTCTATCCCCTTGGCCTGCCGCGCTCAGAGCCCTCCCCATCAGCTTCCGGCAGTGCCGGTACCGCTTCCGGTACTGATCCCCGGCGGACATCGTCCCCTGATCCGGAGCCTCCTTTTCGAAGGCACCATGTCTAATGGTCTCTTGGTTAATGGTTGTCCGGCCACCGGCTCCCGCCTTACGGCCTCTCTATTCTTTGAAGTCTCCATCGTTGATGCGTAGTCTGGTCATCGTTGTCGCATTCGGCCCGGAACCCCTTCCGGAACCTGCCCGCAAGTTAGTAATTTCAAATCCGCAAAACGAAAAGAAACACATGCGATTTATAAAAAACAGAAATTGTTTCGATGATACCCCCTAAGAAACCACTTTTCCAGGAGCCGATCGTCTTCTGCCGTCAGCAATCGAGCGCGTGACGACACCCCGAGTCACCGTCGTTCCGACAGACACAGCAACAGGAACGGTGATATTTAATAATAGAGAGAGTCACTGTCCAGACAATCACCCTGTCAACCGATGCTCATTTGCTCCGTTGTGATTTGCTTTCAGAATTTTTAACTTTACGGTTGGGATAACAACTCCTCGTCGGTAATAGGGATCTTGTGCTTGGCGGCGGGATCACCGTCACTCTTCACAGGAACGGAAAGGTGATTGATTCCAACAACGGAGTCGGAGGAGACGGACCGTTCACCCCGGAGAGAGTCGGCTCTTGTCCTGGTTTCCAATTGGTTGACCTCTGCTACAGCGGTGAATATTCCAAAGCGGAGATAAAGAAGAAGCTGATGGGCAAAGGCGGTGCCGTGGCGTTCTTCGGGACGAATGACCTCAAGGAGATTGTCCGCAGGGGAGAAGATGGTGATGTCCGGGCAAAGGTCTGGATGGAGGCCTTTGTTCTCAACATCGCCAAGTATATCGCTTCGGAGGCCGCTGATGTCTGTGGGAAAGTGGATGTAATCCTGCTGACCGGAGGGGGAGCCTATGGGCGGGACATCGTGAGCGGAATCCGCAAGAGGGTGGAGTTCATCGCCCCCGTTGAGGTCTATCCCGGAGAGTTCGAGCTGCAAAGCCTTGCCGAACACGGGTACGACATTCTTTCCGGCAACGCCACCATCCTTTCCTACGACAAGAACGCTCCGGAACCGGATCCGTTTGTTTGAAAGTCTTTGTGCGCATAACCTTGCCGCTCACGCACCGGCCCTGTCTAAAGAACCTTCTGTGCGTGAAAGAATCAGCCTTACGCACAGAAGGTGGTTTACGGATAAGTGGTGCGTGGATAAATCTGATTTACGCACGAGTGCCGGGTATGTTCAAGTCCAGTGCGCAGATGAGCATGATTTACGCACGAAAGCTTAAAAAATCAGTTTCTGTCCCCTGTAGAAGTCCAGCAACTTGGCCGAGAACAGGAACTCGTAGCGGGCGCGGGCCAGATTGGATTCTGATTCCAGGAAACTGTCCCGAGCCTCGTTGAACTCAGTGATGTTGGCCTTGCCGTTCTCGTACTTCGCAAGCACAAGCTCGTACGACTCCTTCGCGCTGGCGTCAGCGTCCAGACTTGACCGGAATTTCTCATGAGCCGCCACAGCGTTGTAATACGCCTGCTGGATCTCCTTGTAGAGGCTTTTCTTGCTGTTTTCCAATTGCAACATCTGGTTCGTCCTCGAAAGCTCGGCGGAACGGATCTGGTTCCTGGTCTGGAATCCGGAGAAAATCGGAATGCTCAGGCTAAGACCAAGATATTGGCTGAAATTGTTCTTGATCTGGTCTGAGAACGGATCGCTGGAATGACTGCTCATCGTGTAGTAATTGGTTCCCAGACCACCGCTGGCCATAAGAGATGGCAGACGGGCCCCCTTTGCGTTCCTGATGGAATATTCTGTGGCATCCAGCCTGAACTGCTCCGCCTGGATTGACGGCTTGCAGGCCACTGCCTGCGCATAGATGTCCTCCGGATTGCTCAGAAGCAGCCCGTCAACCGAAACAGAAGGGCGGACGATAGAGAATCCTTCAGGATTCGGTAACTCCAACAACTGGCTCAGATCCAACAGCGACAATCGTAAACTGTTGGCGGCCTGAGTCTCAGACAGTCGGCTCTGTCCCAGCGCTGCTTTCTGCTGAGCCACCTGAACCTTGCTGGCCTTGCCGCTCAGCTCCATCGCCGAGAGTCTCTCGACCTGAAGCGAATCGATGCTGACCTGATTCCTGGCCACATCCAGAAGCTCCATATTGTAGAGAATCTGCACATAAGCCTGCGCCACGGCGATACTGACATCTTCGCGAGCCTTCTGAAAATCAGCCGTCACGGCCTTGAGGTTCAGTTCGTCATGTTTAATCGAGTTGTTGATCCTGAGTCCTTGGAACACTGGCACTGAAGCTCCGAGGCTGACTCCCGTACTGGTAGTGTTGGTGTTTGAATAGGTGTTGTCAGCAGTCAATCCTCGTCCGAACGAGAAGTTCTCGCTTGCGCTTGCGCTCACACCCGGCAACCTGCTGTTCCTGGATGTGTTCAATTGAATTTCCTGCTGCTTGACCTGAATCTCCTGCTGCTTGAGGGAAATGTTGTTCTCAAGAGCGTGCGCGATGCAGTCCTGAAGCGTCCACAGCCTGCCATCCTGCGCGGAAAGCCCCACCGTCAGCAGACCAAAAATAATCAATGAATATATTCTTTTCATAGCGCTATTTCTTGTCTGTGAATATCTGATTACCACGGACTTTCTGATCCTTGCCCAGTCCGCTCTTCACTTCTATCTTGACCCCGTCGCTCAGCCCTGTGGTGACAGGCTGGCGTTTATACTGTCCGTCACCCTCGGCAAGATAGACGAACGTGGAATCCTTCTCAAATGAGATTGCCGCCTCAGGCACTGCCAAAACTGAGTCGGCGTGCTCCAAAGTGATCTCGGCGTTCGCGCTGTAGCCTGAACGGATCTTCACGCTGTCCAACTGGCTTACCCTGGCCTTGATCTCGAACTGGTTAGCACCGTTGTTCTGCACGGCCTTCGGGGAAATATATTCAAGGACAGCGTCCATTTCCACGCCCTGCACCGCTCCGATGGTGATTCTCATCCTCGTGCCTTCATCGACCTTGCCGACCTCTGTCTCATCCAGATTGCCCTTGAATATGAGGTCGTTCATATCGGCCACCGTGGCTATGGTTGTTCCGTCGTTGAATGTGTTGCTCTGGATCACCGAGTTACCGACTTTGACCGGCACATCGAGGATCAACCCTGTGATTGTCGAGCGGATCAGCGTCGAGCTGGCCGTGGCGTTGCGCTTTGACACTCCGTCCCTGACAACCTCCAGAGCCTCCTCAGCTGCTTCTTTTTCCTCCTTTGCCTGATCCAGGGCCTGACGCACTTGGTCATATTCCTCAGCACTCACCAACTGCTTGTCGTAGAGAGCCTTTTCACGTCCGAAGTTGGTCTGTGCCTGCTCAAGGTTCAATTCGGCGATGCGCAAACGGCTCTGCGCCGAACTCAGCGAACCCATCTCAGGAATGACCTTGACCTTGGCGATCACCTCGCCTTCCTTCACTTGGTCACCAGCCTCCTTGTAGATCTCGGATATGATGCCGCTGATCTGCGGCTTGATGTTCACCTCGTCACGCGGCTCAATGGTGCCGGTGATGAGGGTGGTCTTCTTGATGTCGGCGATCTCGGCGGAAAGCTCCTCGTAGCGGATCTCCTGCGGACGTGACTTTTTCCAAAGGAAGTAGAATGTGCCAGCGAACACCACGATGATGGCGGCGAACAGAATGTACTTGAAATACTTTTTCATATTGCTTGACTTTTTATTTCCGAATATTGATTCTTGACTATCTATCTTTGAATATGTTTGCTCATCCTTAACATGTCTTGTTCCCGAAGCGGCTTATTCATCCCTCATAGCGTCCACCGGTTTGATGCTCATAGCCCTGGCCGCCGGGGCGAGTCCGGCCACGACTCCGAGAACAGTCAACCCGAGAAGAGTTCCGACAGCTGTCCAGAAACTGATCTGGAACGGAGCCTGAAGGATGCCGTCTGTCGTGAAGGCCAGCTCCAACCCTTGCAGGATCAGCACCGAGAACAGCAGGCCCAACATTCCGGCCACGGCTGTCAGCAGGATGCTTTCCCAGATGATCTGCGATAGAATCATCTTCGGAGTCGCTCCTATGGCTCGGCGGATTCCGATTTCCGTGGTACGTTCCCGGACCGTCACCATCATAATGTTCGAGATGCCGATCACACCGGCCAGCAACGTCCCGATTCCAATTAGCCAGATCAGGAAGTTCACGCCTTTGAACAGACTGTCTATCATCATGAAAAACATTTCGGTGTTGAGGACGGTGACTGCCTGTTCATCTGTCGGGTCTATGTAGTGGTTGCTTGCGATGGCTTTTCTGATCTTCGGGATGATGTCGCTCATCACGATCCCTTCTTTAGCCGTGACAGCCATCACCTGTACTTTGTCACCCATATTGTAAACGGCCTGCACTACGGAAATCGGAATCACGATGGCCTCGGTCTGCCTGCCTCCGAAGCTGATGACACTGTGTTCGTTGTAGTCAACTCCGATGACCTGGTAATATGCCGGGCCGATCTTGATTCTGGTTCCGCACGGGTCCACCCCCTTGGGATAGAGGTTTTCGTAAACCTGCTTTCCTATCACGCAGACCTTGCGTTTCTGCGCCACGTCCATCTCGTTGATGTAGCGTCCGTAAACTATCGTCGGTGTCTCTATTTTAGCGAAGTCGGCCTTCAACCCCTTGACGTTGCACCTTGATGACTTGTCCTCGTAGGTTGCCTCGCCTCTGGACCAACTGAAGCATTGAGGCGACACGATGTCCACTTCAGGAACCTTTTCCTTGAGAATCTCCACGTCCTTGATGTTCATCTCCCAGTAACGTCCCTTGTTGAAGCCTTTGTATGGCTTGGACGTGTTCTGGGACCAGATCATCGCCGAGTTGGACGCAAACCCTCCCATCTGCTGGTTCAGCATCACCTTGAACCCGTCGCCGCCGCCCAGCAGGAACAGCAGCATGAATATTCCCCAGAACACCCCGAACCCGGTCAGCAGGCTCCGTCCCTTGTTGCGGGTCAGCGTGTCAAGGATTTCCTTGAATCGGTCTATATCGAAAAATTTCATTTGAATATTCCTTTCAATCTTTTATGAATATATTCCATTATTTTAGTCACTTCATTTTGAATATTCGTCATTCGCTGCGGAGGGCTTCGATCGGGCGGACCTTGGCGGCTTTGCGGGCGGGGGCGAGGCCGGCGATGGTGCCGGCGATGACCAGCAGGATTGTGGCTCCGAAGCAGACGTTCAGGCCGACCGTAGGATCTTTAAAGACCGTCTGCTGGAAAAGCCCGAAGTCCATCACCATATTTCCGGAAATATGATCGAGCCACTCGTTGGCCAGAACTCCGAGCACCATTCCGACGTAGCCGAAGAACGCGGTGATGATGATGCTTTCGGAAATGATCAGTTTCAGTATGGCCCATGGGCTCGCGCCGATCGCCTTGCGGATCCCGAATTCGTGCGTGCGCTCCTTGACGGAGATCAGCATGATGTTGGAGACCCCAACGATTCCGCTCAACAGTGTCAGGATTCCAATGATCCATAATGCTGTGCGGATCATCAACATTCCTTTGTTCATCTCCATGCTCATTGTCAGGAGATTCCATATTCCCACAGCCCTCTTGTCGTCCGGGGCGGCGTTGTGGTTGTTGTTCAGCGATGCGCGCAGCCGATCCTCGAACGCCCTGTTGTCTTCCTCGGTGTCCAGCCCGTTGAACGAGAAAGTATATTCATCAATATCTTTGCCCCTGTTGTAGATTGTCCGGATGGTGGTGATCGGAGCGTAGAGACTGGACCAACCGTTCTCGTTCGGCCTGAGGATGCCGATGACCTGAAACATCGAAGAGTTGATCTTGACATATTTCCCGACCAACGCTTCCGCCGCTGCCGCTTTCTGGAGAGCCGTAAGACCTTCCTCCTTTTCTCCCGTCACACCCAGAAGTTCCCTTGCGTCGTTGCTGTCCATCACGATGACCCTTCTCCTCTCCTTGATGTCGATCTCGTTGATGAACCTGCCATAGAGAAGGCTGAGCTTGTTCATTTCTGAATATTCAGGGCTGACTCCGCTGACCTGCTTGACGATGTATTCCTTGCCGTAGCTTGTGGTGAGGCTCGCTTGGGTGAGTATTGTTCCGGCCTTTTCCACATTATCAGCGAAGTCCGGACCGAGGGTGATGTCTATGTCTTTGTCGTTCAAGTCGATCCTTCGGCCTTCCCGCATTCCGTTGTACGGCTTGGAAGTGTAGCCTCCCCAGACGTTCATCGTGTTGGTCATGTAGTCGCTGTTGTTGCTCTCAAGGGCGTGGATCAAGCCGTTGCCCGCTCCCAACAGAAAGATGAGCATGAATATTCCCCAGGCCACAGCGAAGCCGGTGAGGGCGGTGCGGAGCTTGTTCCTCCGGATGTTGCTCCAGATTTCTTCAAACAGGTCTCTCATCGCTTACTTCATTATAGTGCCCTCGCCGAACGGAGACGCATCGTGTCTGATGTTCTGCTCGATTTTGCCGATGATTCCGTCCTTGATGTGGATGATTCTGTTGGTGAAGTTGGCCACCCCGCTCTCGTGGGTCACGACGATGATGGTCATGTTCTCCTTCTCGTTGAGTTCCCGCAGCTGGTTCATGATCTCCACGGAAGTCTTTGAGTCCAAGGCTCCTGTGGGCTCGTCTGCAAGGATGATCTCTGGCTTTGTGATCAGCGCGCGGGCGATCGCCACCCTCTGCTTCTGACCTCCGGACATCTCGTTAGGATAGTGGTCAGCCCACTCCTTCAATCCAAGTCTTTCCAGAAATTCCATCGCCATTCTGTGCCGCTTCTGCCTGCCGACACCTTGATAGAAAAGCGGCAGCTCGACATTCTCCGCCGCCGTCTTGAACCCTATCAGATTGTAGGACTGGAATATGAATCCGATCATCTTGTTCCTGTATTCCGCCGCCTTGGTCTCACTGAGGTTCCAGATGAGACTCCCGTTGATGCGGTACTCGCCTGAGTCGTAGTTGTCCAATATTCCAAGAATATTCAGAAGCGTGGATTTGCCTGATCCCGACGCTCCCATAATCGAGACGAACTCGCCCTTCTCTATGGTCAGGTCAATGCCCTTGAGCACGTGCAGAGGCTGCGCACCCTGGTAGGTCTTGTTGACATCTTTCAGTTCAATCAGCATTTGGTTGTTATCTTTTTTGCCCTATGGGCTGTTGTTTCTTTTTCATATACTTCTTGAAGATCGTCTTGTCTTCTTTACTGGTCTTCCGTCACTTCGACAAGCTCTGTGACCGGATATTTCTCACCTGTTTTGTGTATTAGTTTATTAATACACTGCAAAGATAGGTATGTTTTTCTATAAAGCAATAGTTCTTTGAAGGAAATTCACAAACGCTTAGATATAACGTTCTAGCGCCAGATTTATAACAAAATACACGCCAATTAATAGAAAATGTTTATCTTGTGGTTTGGATTTGCAAGCCCAAGATTGAGATAAACTTTTTAGCACAATAATGAATATGACAAATGGATCAAGTACGACATAGTCGGCTCTCACATCGCCAATTACGATTTTATGATCGACTTGTCGCACTTCAAAGGACACGCGATGGGTGGATTCGGTGGAGCCTTGAAGAACGCTTCCATCGGTGTGGCTTCCCGAAACGGCAAGGAGTACATCCACACGGCTGGCAAGGCTGAGGACTATCAGCTTCTGTGGCAGAACCTTCCTGAGCAGTGGGACGAAAGCCCGGAGGGCAACACTCCGTTCATCGAGTCGATGGCCGCCGCCGCCCAGGCCGTCAATGATTATTTCGCCGCCAAGAAAGGAATTGTGTACATCAATGTCCTTAATAATCTCTCAATTGACTGTGACTGCGACGGTGATCCTCACAAGCCGACAATAAAGGACATCGGAATGGCAGCTTCCCTCGATCCGGTCGCCCTTGACAAGTTCTGCCTCGATCAGGTGTTCAACCTTCCGAAAGACAAGGACAACGACACACAGGCCCTCCTCGACAGGATCAGCCAGCGTCACGGCACCCGCATCGTGTACCGTGCTGAGGAAATGGGTCTCGGCTCCACTGAATATGTCGTCAAGGACATTGACTGATTTCAACGCATCACCTTGCCGAGACGATGTAGAAGCAAGAGGTGGAGAAGTAGTTGCGAAGGTATGGGATGTGGTCGAGGCCCATACGAAGGTGGGTGGGGCGGAGATGGAACTTGGCCTTGTAGTGGGGGCTGATCAACCACAACTTGCGTTCAACAATTTGAAAGCCAGTCTCTTTGCAGAGGCGCTCGAACTTTTCGGGGGTCATTTTGGAGCGCTTGATGCTCAGCAGTTCTGCGATCCTGGAGGGATCTTCCTTGAATATTCTTAAGTAACCTTGGTAAAGGGGGGCCGGGAGGAGATGCATAAACGGAACTTTCGAGCAGAATCCGCTACGGCAGATCTGCTGATGGCCGCCGAACGGCATCTGCCAGGCCGGGAAGCCGAAGAACACGATTCCGTCGGGCTTCAGGAATTTTTTCAGACCAAGGAAAAAGGCAGGCTTGTCCTCCGGCTCGATGTGCTCTATGACATCGTGGATCAACACGATGTCGAAGCGGTCTTCCCGAGGAGGCATATTCAGAAAATTCCCGCTGATGAACTCTCCCGACATATTCATTTTGCCGAAATATTCCTTGGCATGCTCTATCTTGTTGGTGGCCAGGTCAATGCCCGTGACGGAGCATCCCGCTTCGGCTAACGGCAGGAGGTTTCCGCCCTCGCCGCAGCCGATCTCCCGAACGCGCG
>HF986075.1:52064-77874 GCA_000431015.1 Alistipes sp. CAG:514
ACGCGCGTTCCGGCTCCGACGCTCTTGAAATTCTGAAGGTAGTCGATGTAGAATTCCTTGGAAGTCTGCGCCAACTCCTTGAAATACCGTTCCCTGTCAGTGTGCCTCTCCTGCATTGGTTTTTGAATATGTGGTTAAATAATCGTTAAAAAACTTTGCCAAATCTGCGGCAACTTATTATTAACTGTTGTAAAAGTACATTAAAAATGCGAGTTTTTTGTACTTTTGAAAGACAAAATCACATAACATGAAACGATTCTCGACAATCATTCTATTGTTGGTCATGATCTGTGCCAATGCTCAGGAAAACATCCATTACCAGTGGATGGACTTCTATGGAAAGAATCTTGGTACTGACAGAAAGGCTTTCAACCCGCGCAAGATCGACCTTCCGTCCGTTGACGGCTTCAATGCCTACACGGCTGACCTGCACATGCACACAATCTATTCAGATGCGCAAGTGACACCTGAGATGAGGGTGTATGAGGCTTACCTTGAAGGGCTTGACATTCTGGCCATCACGGATCATCATTCGCATCCGAGGGTTTATAGGGGATCTGATGACATGAATGTGGCGGTGGACTGTGCTGTTGAGGCGGCGAAGGATTTCGACCTCAAGATAGTGCGAGGGTTCGAGATAACAGGCAGCGAGCCGGTTGGACACATCAATGTGCTTTTTACGGGCGACCTCAACAAGTACAGGCTCAGCCAGGGTTTTGACACCAAGGAATGCGACAAGGTGTTGGAGATAGCACGCGGCGAGGACGCTTTCATTACTACAAACCATCCTGGCTGGCCGGATCAGAACAGCGATCTGTCGGACTACATTGCCGGCCACATCAAGGACGGAACCATCCAGGGCATCGAGGTGTTCAACCACAAGGAGTTCTATCCGCTTGCCATTGACCATGCGCTCAACTACAATCTTGCGATGCTTGGCTGCACCGACAGCCACTATCCGACCTACATGCTGTATGACCAGAAGGATAATCATCGTGATCTTACGATAATATTCGCGAAAGACAAGAGTGACGAGGCAATCAAGGAGGCGTTGCGCGCGCGGAGAACCATTGCCTGGGCGAACAACATGCTTTGCGGCGAAGAGAGTCTGCTGCTCTCCTTCATCAAGGCGGCTGTCAAGGTCGAGCGTTTCCGCACGCTGGAAAGCGGCGAGGTTCTCTTCCGTTTGTACAACAGCTGTTCGGTTCCGTTTTACCTCAGCGCCGAGAACAGCAATGAGAACATCTACCTGCCTGCCGGAGGCTATGCTGAGTCGAAGCGCCGGAAAGAGGACTTGAAACATATTTTCAAGGTGGACAATGTGTACTGTGGCTCGACAAGCCACCCTTCATTCCCTCTGTCATTCCTGCTGGCGGCGGGGGAAATAGCGGCTCCGTACCTTAAGGAGGAGAGTCTGGCCATCGATGATGACGGCATCAGTTTCCGTTTTGCCCCGAGCATCGGGACGATTTACTACACCTTGGACGGAAGCGAGCCGACCGAACAATCGACCTGCTATGACGGCAACCCGGTGGTGCTGGCAGGAGGAGCCCGCGTCAAGGCGATCTGCAAGAGAGGCGGCAGCGTAAGCGGAGTCTATGAAAGGAATATTCCTTATGCCGCTGCCGTAAAGGCCAAGGCGCGTAGGCAAGGTGTCAATTTCAAGTACTTCGAGGGAGCCGACATGTCGTCAACCGAGGAGATCGACAAGTTGGAAAAGGTCACGCTTAGTGGACAGAAGGGGGATTTGAATATTTCCGAGGGCGAAGGAAAAGACTATTTCGGCTATGTGTTCGAAGGTGTTATGAAGATTGAGCAAAATGGCTTGTACACGTTCACTCTGCTGACAAACGACGGTTCGGATCTCTACATCGACGGAGTCCTGGCTTGTGACAACAATGTCCGTACAGGTTACACCGTGGCCTCCGGCAGCATATTCCTTCAGAAAGGCTTTCACAAGTACCGCATCCGTTACTTCGAAGGCTACGGTGGCGAGAGTTTCGCCCTCAAGTGGCAGGTTCCCGGCGATCTCAACGCCAAGGACTTCCCCGCGGCTCTCCTCTTTGTTGAATAGCAACGTGTTTGCCTGACTTCTTCGGAAGATGCCTATTCTTGATTACCGCAAGCTTTGAGTGTGCGGCAAGCCATCTTCGGCGACGGTTTCGGCTCGGAACGTCGCCCAATAGTGCCGCGGAACACTCTCGGGCTACGAAACGGCCTTAGAATGTCGCCTAGCGGTGCTGCGGGGATTGTTCGGGAATTATCGAATACAATAATGTAGCCCACTGGCTGCGGGATTGGACACAAAACGGTAAGCCGCTAACTGCCGGGATTGTTCATGGCCGTTCGGATGATCTCCAGGATTTCTTCGCCGTATTTTTCGCACTTTGACTTGCCGAAGCCTTTGACGCTGAGGAGTTCCTCTTTGGTTGTGGGGGCGAGGTCGGCTATGGCCAGAAGGGTTTTCTGGTGGAGGATCATGAAGGCGGGGACGTTGTCTTTCTGGTATTTTTCACGCCGCCAGTCCACAAGGGCCTGGGCCAGTTCAGGATGGATGCTGCCGGTGTAGGTGGCCGATTCTCCATCCGGTTCCCGAACCTGTCGAAGGGCCGACGGTTCGACAGGCTCACCAACCGCGTCTGGGCGTTGAGCTTGCTGAATCGACTCCTTGGATGCCGAAGCCTTCTCAGGTGTGGAAATCAGCGACCTGACCAATGCCTTTAACGATCTGGCATCCGACAACTCGTTGTCCGTCTTTAACTTATGGTATGCTTTCGTGCTGAAGCCTTCCGACAGGATAGTCTCGTAGAGGGTCATCCGGAATCTAAGCTCTGCCAGAAATTCCTCGGAGGCGGCCTTGAAGGCTTTCCTGACCTCTTTGTCGTCAATCTCTACAAGAGTCAGCGGAGCGGCGAACGAGGCCAAAGGACGGAATTGTGTGGTGAAATATTCGCAGGCCTTGGTGACGCGCTCCCGCAGGAGAGGGAACTCTTCCGCCGTGCCGCTATGGATTGTCGAGGTGATGTAGCGGAGCTGCTTCTGGAATTTCTGCGCCGTGTCGCTGAGGGATCGTATTCCCTCGAAGGGCTGCGGGGCGCTTTTGCCGGAGCCATCGGAGCTGTCGAACATTCCGCCTACTTGGGCGGCATTGCCCGCACCTACTGTGTTGAACCTGCCAGCCTGGTTGGGGTAAAGGTTCGAAAGGTTGACCTGGTATATTCGGTTAACCCTGTTGTAGAGATAGCGAAGGCGTTGAAGATCAAAGGCATCGCACAAGGTTGAGGTGAAATATTCATTGGCCATGGCGGGGAGTTTGAGCCGCGCCTCTTCCGCCGGCTCGCGGCTGCTTTCGAACGTCGAGACCTCATCGCTGGTGAAGGTGCAGCGCCGTGTGATCGGGGTGGTCAGGATGATGCCTTCGAGGGTGCGGCAGCGGGAGAGGGCGACGTAGACCTGGCCGAACGAGAATGCCGCGCCCGCGTCGATGATGACTTGGTCGAAGGTCAGTCCCTGACTCTTGTGGATCGTCACCGCCCACGCCGGACGCAAAGGAACCTGCTCGAAAGTGCCTTCCACAATTCCCTCTATCTCACCGCTTTCCTCGTTGAGGCCGTAGCGGATGTTCTCCCATCTTTCCGTGTTGACCTCGATGCTTTCGCCGCTCTCGTCCTCCACGATCAGCGCCGGCTTGACTTTCTTCACTGTCGCGATCTTTCCGTTGTAGTAGCGCGCCTCGCCGGAAGTGTCGTTGCGCACGAACATCACCTGCGCGCCTTCCCGTAGACGCAGCCTGGTTTCGGCGGGGTAGGCATTTTCCGGGAATATTCCCTCGATCTGTGCCTCGAATGTCGCCTCCTCGGTCTCCAGCGCGTTCATCTTCGCCTCATTTACGGAGTCCGCCTGGGCGTTGTGGGTGGTGAGGCGGATCCAGCGCTCGTCCTCCGGTGGCACGAAGCCGGGGAAGAGCCTCTTGTTCAATTCGTTCAAGGCCGCGTCGCCCGGCATCCCGGAGCGAACCTCATTCAGTATGTCAAGGAATAGCCTGTCACTCTGCCGGTGAACCTTCTCAAGCTCGACCGTTACGAACGACAACCTTTGCAACACCTTGGAATTGAAGAAGAAAGGTGATGAATATACTTGCTCCATGTACGGTCTTTCCGATTCTTTGACCACCGGCGGAAGCTGCTGGATGTCCCCGATCATCAGGAGTTGCACCCCTCCGAACGGACGGTCGTTGCGCCGGTAACGCTTGAGCGTGTCATCGATCGCGTCCAGAATGTCGGCTCTCACCATCGAGATCTCATCGATGATCAGCAGGTCGAGAGTCCGCAGGATCCTCACCCTTTCCTTCCGCAGGGAGCGCATCCGCTCCGGCATCTGATACTCTGTGACAAGCTCTTTGACATCAGGGAGATACGGGCAAAGGGGCAATTGGAAGAATGAATGGATTGTCACTCCGCCGGCGTTGATGGCCGCAACTCCTGTGGGAGCCACGACGGCGAACCGTTTGGAGGTCTGCCGCACAATCTCTTTAAGGAACGTTGTCTTTCCCGTCCCCGCCTTGCCTGTCAGGAACACGGAGACCCCCGTCTCTTCCACATATCTCTCCGCCAATGTGAATCTCTCGTCCTTTTCGATCATAGCTCTTTTAGCCTTTCTGTTTTGTCAATGGTTTTCCAATCAACTTTCTGATTGTCGGTGGCAATCCGGTACGTAAAGTCCGGTTCTATCTGGAGGCCGGCCGATAACCGGTCTGTCTCTCTTTCCGTTAAAGTTAGCATTAAAAGTTCTTACGACAAAATCGGATTTTGGTTGCGAATTTGTGAACCGGGAAAATCTTGTGGCAGGTAATTCGTTGGTTAGCAACGTCTTGATGTAGTGCTTTCCCCTTGTTTTCAGTAGAGGATGCTTGGGTCAATCATTTGATTAACAGTTTTTTAACAGCCTCGTCTGAAACTTCTGTTTCTCAAGAAAAATCGTTATGTTTGTTACAGAAATGCCGAACGGGAATATTCATAAAAGGGGATTTGTTCCGGAGCTGCCGGGAGGGTGCGACCTTTCGGGGGAGCGCATCCTGCTGCATTGCTGCTGCGCGCCTTGCTCGACCGCCATCATCGAGTGGATGGTCGGCGAAGGGCTGCGTCCGGGAATATTCTTCAGCAACTCCAACATAGTTCCTTTCCGTGAATATGAGATCCGCCGCGACGAGTTGCGCCGCTATGCCGCCGCCCACGGTCTGGAAACCATTGATGATGAATATGATCACGCGGCCTGGCTGGCCTTTGTCAGCCGGTTGGAGACGGGTGTGGCCGCTGATGATTGTCCGGTCGCCCGAATCGCCGACATGCCGGAGCGCGGTCCCCGTTGCCTTGAGTGTTTCAAGTTCCGTCTCCTCCGTGCCGCACGCTATGCCTCTTCCAACGGCTATCGTATGCTGACAACCACCCTGGCCTCGTCCCGGTGGAAGGATCTCGCCCAGGTTGACGCCGCCGGTCGCTGGGCCTGCGATCGGGTGAACGGTACCGGTGGTGATGGATGCGCCATTGGTCATGGGGCGGAGACAAACGCAGAAACCCATCCGTCCGTCCGCCATGAGGTCTTGTGGTGGAACCAGAACTGGCGCCGCGGCGGTCTTCAGGAACGGCGCTGCGCCCTGATCAAGGAATGGGAAATGTACAACCAGACCTTCTGTGGCTGCGAATTCTCGGAACGGCATTGAGCCAAGAGTCCCTTTTGATTTTGTTTGTGGTTTTTCTCCACGAAGAGTATTTCAAACACCCAAAATCAGCGTCTCTGGTGCGCGGGAGCGGCGCTTTTGCTCACGAGGCTGGTCGTGGGCTGTCTCTGGTGCGCGGGAGCGGTGCTTTTGCTCACGGTTATTTCTTGTAGAGGGCGAAGAGGGCGGAGCCGGAGCCGGACATGGAGGCGTAGGTGGCGCCGGAGTCGTAGAGGGACTGCTTGATGGCGGCCAGCTCGGGGTGTGTTTTGAAGACTGTGGCCTCGAAGTCGTTGACCAGCAGGTCTTTCCATTCGGAGACTGGTTTTGCCAGCACAGATTTCAGGCCTGTTGTCTCAGCCGGCTTGCCAAGTCCGGTTGGTGAGCGATGACTAACCACTGGATTGCCAGGCTGCTCGCTGAACCTGTCGCAGCGCTCTGGTGATCCAGTTGAGGCCTGCTCGCCGGATCCGTCGCAACGCTCTTGCGGCTCAGTTGAGTCCTGCTCGCCGGATCCGTCGCGGCGCGTTTCCCGAGGAACGATCCCTTTGTAGGCCTCTGCGGTGGAGACCGAAACACCTTCCGGAATCAACACCTTTATCTCGTACTCTGAGAGATCAATGTCGTAAGGCTCAAGCACTTCTCCTCTTCCTGAGCCGATCATCGGACGGTTGAAAATGAAGAAGGCACAGTCGCTGCCAAGTCTGGAGGCATATTCAGAAAGCCTTTGCCCGGAAAGCCCGAGTCCGCAAAGTTCGTTCAGAGCCTTGAGGGTGAATGCCGCGTCCGCCGATCCGCCGCCGAGGCCGGCCCCGACAGGAGCGTTCTTTTCTAGGAATATCTTGACAGGCGGCAGGTCAAAATCCTGAGCAAGAACATTGTACGCCTTGGCGCACAAATCTTTCATCGGATTCCAGTCCACACCCTCCTTGCGGGCGATCGTGATCATCAACTTTCCGTCCTCGGATATTCCCTGTGCCAGATCTACTTCGTTCTCCTTCTGGTCGCAGAACTTGCCGACGCACCCGTCCTGACCTCCATATTCAGCGAAAAGCGCCGCCGAGGTGCGGCTGTAGTCGTCGCCGGCGATGATCTCAAGCGTGTCCCCGAAATCAAAGCACGGCACGAACAGCGTCTCGATGTCGTGGAACCCATCAGCACGCTTCCGCAGGACACTCAGCCCCAGATTCAGCTTGACATTCGTCTTGACAATCATGGTCTTTAAGTAAGCGTTAAAAAATAAGTTCAAGTTGTTTTTTAATGATTACTAAGCGAAGCTGCGGATGGCGTTCTCGACCTGGCCGGCAACGGCTGACCGGCACGGACTTCCGTCACTGGACTCTTCCGGGACGGCTTCCAGGACAGGAGCCACGAAGGAGATCATCTGAAGCACTTTGGCCTCATCCTCGGGGATGCCTCTGGAGCGCATGTAGAACTGCTCGTCCTCGTTCAGTTTGCCGACCGTGGCTCCGTGCGAGCACTTCACATCATCGGCGTAGATCTCCAGCCGGGGCTTGGTGTTGACTCTTGCCGAATCCGAAAGCAGTATGTTGTGGTTCTCCTGGAACGCCTCGGTTCTCTGGGCGTCCGGCGCGATTACGATCTTGCCGAAGAATCCGCATTTGGCTTCACCGGCAGCCAACCCGTTGAAAATCTGTCGGGAACAGCAATCGCCAGTGCGGTGATGCATCGTGATGTCGAACGTCACCTCGTCGTGGCCGGAGCAAAGGTATATTCCAGAAAGCCTGACTTCGGAATGCGCTCCGGTCAGGTCAATCGTCAGCGGAATCCTTGCCGAGACTCCCGGCAGCACTACCACCGTAAGATCCAGCGCCGCGTCGGCCCCCACCTCGATGTTGGACGGAATACCATAAGGATCAGTCGCTTCGACAAACCTGGTGACCGGGGAAACAGCGACTCCAACGGCAGCGTCTGCTGAACCGAGCACAAAGACTTTACGAATATGCTCACCGTCAGCGACCTTCATTCCCGGCACGATGGGCGAAGGAATATAATTGCCGTGGTCTATGTTTTTAGAACTGTTCAAAGCCATTTTTCTCTATCTTGTCAATCAGTTCGTAACCGCCGCTGGCCACGATGCGGCCATCCTTCAGGACATGCACGACATCCGGCCTGACATATTCAAGAAGCTTCTGGTAGTGGGTGATGACGATCGCCGACTTTTCCGGGGTGTGCAGGGAGTTCACTCCGTCGGCCACGATCTTGAGCGCGTCCACATCCAGTCCGCTGTCCGTCTCGTCGAGGATCGCGAGGGTCGGATCGAGCATCGCCATCTGGAAGATCTCGTTCCTCTTTTTCTCTCCGCCGGAGAAACCGACATTGACCTCGCGCTTGGCGAACTCCGGCTTCATCTGGACGAAGGCCATCTTCTGCTTCATAAGTTTCAGAAAATCACCGGCTTTCATCGGCTCCTTGCCTTGGGCCTTGAGCTTGGAGTTGATTGCGGTCTTCATGAAGTTCGTGATGGAGACTCCGGGGATCTCGATAGGGTACTGGAAGGACATGAACAGTCCGGCCCAGGCTCTTTCCTCCGGCTTCATCGTCAGCAGATCCTTGCCGTCGAACTCTATCGTGCCGGAAGTGACCTCGTAGTTCGGCTTTCCGGTCAGGACAGAGGACAGGGTGCTTTTGCCGGCTCCGTTCGGACCCATCACGGCGTGGATCTCGCCGCGGCGGATCTCAAGGTTGATGCCCTTGAGGATCTCATTGTCTGCGACACTGGCGTGCAGATCGTTTATTTTCAGTAATATGTCTGTCATGGTCATTAATATTTTGCGTGGAGGCCAAGCTCCTCGTTGTCAATTATTTCTCCTCTCTGTACAGTCGGTACCAAGTCCAGAGGGACCAGATGCCGTTTATGAGGTACAGGGCGCTGACGATCGGCATAAACACGAGGCCGGCGCTGAGGTAGAGGGTGATGTTCGTGATGTTCACCACCAGCCACACGATCCAGCAGTCCCACTTCTTTTGGGCGGAAAGGAACTGCGCCAACAGCGTTAGCATCAGGCCGTACGAGTCAAGCCACGGGGTTGGATCAGGTGTGAATATGTCCGTTAACCAGGCCGTGCCCAATTTGCTGAGCACGAATCCCCAGATCGCACCGGCAATCACCACGACGGTGAGCGCCGCACACCAGTCCCGCATCGATAGCCGTGTCACTTTCAGGGCGGAAGCGTCTTTCGAACTCTGCTCGGAAGGTCTCGGATGAGTCCACCTCCAGTGTCCGAAGGCGTTGATGCCGAAGGCTATCGGCTGGAGAAGCATGGCCGAGTACAGATGCCTCTGCCAGAACAGCGTGAACAACAGGATGTTGTACAGGTAGCCGACCCAGAAGTTGTACTTGTTGTTGCGCCCGGCCATCACCACGCAGGTAAGTCCCGCGATGACACCGAGCAGCTCCAGGAAGCTCACTCCCGTTCCGCCTAACGTGAACGCAATGTTTTCTATGTCAAAGAATCCCATAATTCATTCGTGAATATATTCATTAACCTACCGATCCTTCGAGGGAGACCTGAAGCAGTTTGGTGGCCTCGACGGCGAACTCCATCGGGAGGCGGGAAAGCACCTCGTGGGCGTAGCCGTTGACAATCAGACCGACAGCGTCCTCCGGGCCGAGTCCCCTCTGGTTGCAGTAGAAGAGCTGCTCGTCGCTGATCTTCGAGGTCGTGGCCTCATGCTCCACGATCGCCGTGGGATTCGCGCTCTGGATGTCCGGGAACGTGTGCGCCCCGCACTGCGAGCCGATCAGAAGGCTGTCGCACTGCGAGAAGTTCCGCGCCCCGGTCGCCCCGGCGTTCATCCGGACGAGACCGCGGTAGCTGTTCTGACTGTGACCCGCTGATATTCCCTTACTTACGATCCGGCTTCTGGTGCCGCGTCCGAGATGGATCATCTTCGTGCCGGTGTCCGCCTGCTGGTAGTTGTTCGTCACGGCCACGGAGTAGAACTCCGACGAGGAGTAGTCGCCCTTCAGGATCGTCGAAGGGTACTTCCAAGTGATCGCCGAGCCGGTCTCGACTTGAGTCCAGCTCAGGTGCGAACCGCTGCCCTTGCATATTCCTCTCTTAGTCACGAGGTTAAGGATGCCGCCGCGTCCTTGGGCATCGCCGGGGTACCAGTTCTGCACCGTTGAGTATTTCACATCGGCGTCCTTCTCGACCACGATCTCAACCACAGCGGCGTGCAGCTGGTTCTCGTCGCGCATCGGAGCCGTGCAGCCCTCCATGTAGCTCAGCTGCGAACCCTCGTCCGCCACGATGAGCGTCCTTTCGAACTGTCCCGTGCCGGCGGCGTTGATCCTGAAATAGCTAGAAAGCTCCATCGGGCACTTGACCCCTTTGGGAATATAGCAGAAACTACCGTCGCTGAAGACCGCCGAGTTGAGTGCCGCGAAGAAATTGTCTCCGACCGGAACGACGGAGGCGAGGTACTTCCTCACCAGATCCGGATGCTCCTTGACAGCCTCCGAGAAACTACAGAATATGATTCCTTTCTCCGCCAGCGAGGCTCTGAAGGTCGTGGCCACGGAGACCGAGTCGAAGACAGCATCCACGGCCACCACTCCGGCCAGAGCCTCGCGCTCACGCACCGGAATGCCCAGCTTCTCGAATGTCTCCTCCAGTTTCGGGTCTATCTCTTTCGGCCTGTCCACGTTCTTCTTCGGAGCGGCATAGTAGATAATGTCTTGAAAATCGATCTCCGGCATGTCCAAATGCCCCCACTGCGGCATCTCCATGCTCTGCCATTTGCGGAAAGCGTTCAGACGGAACTCCAGCATCCATTCCGGCTCTTCCTTAAGCCGTGAGATCGTGCGGATGATGTCCTCGTTCAGTCCCTTTGGGATGAAGTCCTGTCCGACCTCGGTGACGAAGCCCTCCTTGTACTCCTGTCTGGTGACCTCCTGTATGATCTTATCTTCTTCCTTGATGTCCATATAGTTCTTGTTTCTCCCTCACCGTCTCTTGACGCAAAAGCGAAGAGAGAGGATTGAATACTACAAAGATAGCGAAAGCACCTTTCAGTTGGAAATTTTACGCATTGTTTTTCAGAACTAGAAAAGAATAAAGTCCAGGAGCCGCAAAAATCCGTAGAGCCTCTAACCTGAATTTCTTACGAGCAAAATCCGGGTTAGAGGCCCTCTGGGCTTTATCTTTGGACTGTGTGATTACTTGTTCAGCGCGTCGGCGGATTTGATGTACTTGGCGAGTTCGGCGTCGGAGACGTGGAAGTTCTGCATCTCGCCGGAGAGGTACTGGTCGTAGGAGCTCATGTCCACGAAACCGTGTCCGGACAGGTTGAAGAGGATGGTCTTCTTCTCGCCGGTTTCCTTGCACTTGAGGGCTTCGTTCACTGTGGCGGCGATGGCGTGGCAGGATTCCGGTGCAGGGATTATGCCCTCGGTCTGGGCGAAGAGGATTCCGGCCTTGAAGGCATCAAGCTGCTCGATGTCAACAGCTTCCATGTAGCCGTCCTTCATCAGCTGGGACAGGATCACACCCGCTCCGTGGTAGCGAAGGCCGCCGGCATGGATGGTTGCCGGCTTGAAATCGTGGCCGAGGGTGTACATCGGAAGCAGCGGAGTCATGCCGGCCTCGTCGCCGAAGTCATATTCAAACTTGCCTCTTGTGAGTTTCGGGCAGGAATATGGTTCCGCGGCGATGAAGCGGGTCTTCTTCCCTTCCTGAATATTATGCCTCATGAAAGGGTAGGCGATGCCGCTGAAGTTGGAGCCGCCGCCGAAGCAGGCCACCACGATGTCAGGATATTCCCCGGTCATCTCCATCTGCTTCTCCGCCTCCAGGCCGATGACGGTCTGATGCAGGCAGACATGGTTGAGGACGGAGCCGAGGGCATACTTGCAGTTCGGGGTGCTTACGGCAAGTTCGATGGCCTCGGAGATCGCGCATCCAAGTGATCCCTGGTCGTTGGGATTGGCGGTGATGATGTCTTTGCCCGCTCTGGTGGACATTGACGGTGAAGGAGTTATGGCTGCTCCGAAAGTCTGCATGATCGACCTTCTGTAAGGCTTCTGCTGGTAGCTGACCTTGACCATGTAGACGGCGCATTCGATGCCGAACTTCTTGGTGGCATAGGAGAGCGCGCCGCCCCACTGGCCGGCACCGGTCTCGGTGGTGATGTTGGTGATGCCCTGCTCCTTGGCGTAGTAGGCCTGGGCCAAGGCGGAGTTCAGTTTGTGGGAGCCGGCAGGGGAGACGCTCTCATTCTTGAAATAGATGTGGGCAGGAGTGCCGAGGGCGGCCTCAAGATCGTAGGCTCTCACAAGCGGAGTGCATCTGTAGCCGGCGTACTGCTCGCGTACCGGCTCGGGGATCGGGATCCACTCGTCAGTTGTGTTGAGTTCCTGGTCGGCGCAGGCCTTGCAGAAGATCGGGTAGAGATCCTCGGGCTTCAAGGCCTCGTGTGTGGCCGGATTGAGGATTGGCATAGGCTTGTTGGGCATGACTGCCTGCATGTTGAACCATGCTGTCGGGATTTCGCTCTCAGGGAGCAAGAATTTTTTCTGTCTCATTGTTGTTCGTTTTTGAATGATACTATTATTTGTAAATCAAGTTGTCTTTTTATATGGTCTCTTAGACAGGCTTGGCGGCCTGTGGAAGTAACACAAAAAAGGGCGACCATCATCCGGTCACCCTTGAAATTTCATTATGTCCTTGACTAGATCAAAGCGTTTGCCTGAAGGAATGCGTTGATACCAACAGCCGCAAAGCCAAGGAAGATCAGCGTGGCGACCACGATGCCGATCACTTTCAGTCTCTTGAACCAGGTCTGGTTGTTCCAGCCAACTGTCTGGAACATGCTCCAGAAGCCGTGGCAAAGGTGGAACCATACAGCCACGAACCAGGCGAGGTACAATGCCAGCACCCACCATCGTCCGAAAGTGAGGTTGAGAAGTTCGTAAGGGTTGCCCTCCTCGGCGCCGGTGAACATGGCGAGCTGCATCTTAGCCCAGAAGTGGGTAAGATGGAAAGCAAGGATACCGAGAATGATGATACCGAGTACGAACATGTTCTTTGCTGACCAGGAGTCGGCAGCGGCTACGCCTGAGGCCTCGTAGCGCTTGTAGCCGCCGCGGGCCTTTACGTTCTGCCATGTGAGCCAGCATCCGTAGATGATGTGGATGATGAAACCGGCGGCAAGAACAGGAACCATGATGGTGACAATCGGGAGCGCCATAAAGTCGCAGCCTTTCTGGAAAAGACCGTCAAGCCCGTTGTAATTGCCTGTGAAAGAGTCAATGACGGAGAACAGGTTGATAGTTACATGAAGCAGCAGGAAGATTATGAGAAATGCTCCGCTGACAGCCTGGATGAACTTCCTTCCGATGGAATAGTGAAATGCGTTCGCCATTATCGTCTTAATTAGTTTCTTAATGTTGCGTAGCGGGAGTGGGGCATGATCCCACGACCTCCGGATTATGAATCCGACGCTCTAACCAGCTGAGCTACCCCGCCATTCCTGGCAAAAGCCATAAAAAAACGGCCGAGGCCGGATTTTTAGTTGAGATAGAAGGATTCGAACCCTCACTGACAGAGCCAGAATCTGTAGTGCTACCATTACACCATATCTCAATGATGTGTTGCGCCTGTCTTCGCAACTGGACTGCAAAAATAGAGATTAATCCTGAATTGGCAAAATTAATTCGACTTTTTTCGCCGAATTAATAGACAAAGTCCCAAAAACGTGAACAAAGCGTTGAAAAGAAGCAACTCATAGCTGAATTTGTAGCCTCCGAACCAGCGCTCGGAATTGCTTTGGAGGATGAGGCAGAGAACCGGCGCGATGACCGCCACCAGCGGCACCCATCTGTCGCGCACCTTTCTTTTCGTGAATATTCCGAAAGCGAACATTCCCAGGATCGGCCCGTAGGTGTAGCTCGCCAGCTTGTAGACCGCGTCAATGGCCGATTTCGTGTTCAGAAGATAGAAGACGAAAATCACGATTCCCATCAGCAGGGCCATCAGCAGATGCACTTTCTGCCTTGTGGCCTTCACCTGCTCCTCGCTCTTGCCCTTGGTGCCGATTATGTCAACGGTGAACGAGGTTGTCAGCGCCGTCAGCGCGGAACCGCCGGCGGCGAAGGCGCAGGACACAAGTCCGATGATGAACAGAACACCTACGATGGCGGGCAGATAGCCCCCCGTGGCCACGGCAGGGAACAGTGTGTCACCGACTTCCTGGATGCCCTTCTGCCCGGCGAACACGTACAGCAGCACACCGAGACAAAGGAACAGTAATATTACCGGAACCTGAAGCAAGCCACTGGTAATGAGGTTCTTCTGTGAATCTTTGGCGTTGCGGCTGCTCAGCGTCCGCTGCATCATGTCCTGGTCCAGACCGGTCATCGCTATCACGGTGAACACGCCTGCCAGGAACTGTTTCCAGAAATATTCAGGATGGTTCACGTCGTCGAAGAAGAACATCTTTGAACAGTCACTTTCACGCACCGTCTGCACCACGCCGGAGAAGCTCAGCCCCAGATCCTTGGCGATGAACACGATAGCCAGCACGATGGACACGATCATGCACACGGTCTTCAGCGTGTCCGTCCAGATCACGGACTTCACCCCGCCCCTGAACGTGTAGACCAGCACGATCCCCACGGAGACGATCACGTTCAGCACGAACGGCAGCCCCAGCGGTTCGAAGATCATCAGCTGGAGCGTCACACAGACGAGGAACAGTCTCACGGCGGCTCCCAGAATCTTGGAGATGAAGAAGAACCACGCTCCGGTCTTGTGCGAGGACACTCCGAACCGGTCGTCAAGGTACTGGTAGATCGACACCATGTTCATCTTGAAGAATATGGGCGTGAGGACAAACGCTATGATGATGTAGCCCACGAAGAAGCCCAGAACCATCTGCATGTAGCCCATTGCCGTGCCTCCTACGCCGACCATTCCCGGCACGGAGACGTAGGTCACCCCCGACATCGGCGCTCCGATCATCGCGATCGCCACGATCCACCAAGGCGCCTTGCGCCCTCCGTTGAAGAACCCGGCGTTGTCAGCGTTGCGAGAGGAGATCCAAGACACCGTGAACATCACGGCAAAGTACGCCAGAACTGTGATTATGACTGATAAAGGACTCATATTCAGAAAATTATTTTGACAACATCGTCGGTTTTGGTGCGGTCCGCTGAAGAAAGGTTGAAGATGACGGCTCCGCAGGCATATTCATAAAGGATTGGTTCGCCGGTTCTCAGGAGGGTGACGGACTTGGGCTTTTTGTTGGTGAGGACGCTGACCTGGCCTTTGAATGACGGCAGGAGGTGGGCGTACCAGACTCTCTTCCCCCTTGTGGTGAGCGGAACGTTGCTGAGGCGCGCGCCGGGAGTCGACCCCGCTCCGTTCAGGGACTCCGCGCTGTGGGACATCCAGGCTTTCAGCGAATCGGTCTGGCGGTAGAAGTTCGGGTGCATCTCCCCGTTGCCGTCGGGACTGGCGTTCGGCAGGAAATTGCCGCCCAAGGACCGCGAGGCGACATATTCGTCAAAAAACCAGCTCATCGGACGGAAGGTGCCGGTCTTGTCGTAGCCCCAGCCTCCTCCTCCGCAGGTCCAGATGTGGCAATGCTCCCACCATTCCGACGGTGAATATGTCGGTTTCTGGCACTCGAAAGGCGTGGTGAAGTCCCCGACCCGCACACTGGTGCCATCCGGGTTGTCCGGATCCACGATGTTGTGCCATCTGTCGTTGACGACGATGTCGGGCTGGAGCGAGCGGATCCATGCGTAAATCTTGTCGTTGTGGTGATCCGTGACACCGATCATGTCCATACCGTCCAGCCAGAGGATGTCTATCTTGCCGTAGTTTGTCAGCAGTTCCTCGATCTGGGCCATCACGTAACCGAGCATCCTGACATATTCCTTCTCCCTGAGGACAGGATCCTTGATGCCTTCCACCTGGCTTCTGGTGTTGGCGTCGAAGTGTCTCTCGTCGTAGGTGCCGGGGTACAGCCAGTCACGAGGAGAGTAGTAGAGTCCCACCCTGAGACCGGCCCGGCGGCAGGCTTCCACATATTCCTTTATGAGGTCGCGTCCTCCCATGAACTGCTTCGTGCCGATACCGTACTTCGACGGCCACAGGCAGTAGCCGTCGTGGTGGCGGGTTGTGAGTACGGCGTAGTTGAAACCGGCCTCCCTGGCCGCCGTAAGGTACTTGTCGGCAGGGAATTCCGGGTTGAACCCGAGTGCCTGGCCATAGTAGAGTTCCTTGGATTTGTAGCCGCCGTTGTAGCGGTAGTGGTTGATCATCGCCCAAGAGGGCTGCGCCCCGAGCATGCTGTGGATGCCCCAGTGCATGAACAGGCCAAGGCTCGCGTCCGGAAACCACCGCGCTCCCTTGCTGGGATTAGGGTACTTGACCGCCTTCTTGAGTGGCGTGTCCAGAAGGGCTTCCGCCCTGTCGATGTCGCTCTGCCCGATGAGGTAGTGTTCCGTCGGGGGGAAGTTGATCTGTGCGCTCGCTTCGATGCCGAAGATCGCCGCAAGTGTTATTGCCAGGATTCTTTTCATGCTGCCTTACAGATGATTACGGTTGCCCAGACCTCGCAGCCTTCCTTTCTGCCGACGAAGCCGAGGCGCTCGGTGGTGGTGGCTTTGACGGAGATGTTGCCGGGGTCCGTCCCTATGACTTCCGCGAGTTTTGAACGCATGGAGTCTATGTGCGGGCGGAGTTTGGGAGCCTGAAGGGCGATGGTGATGTCGGCGTTGCCGAGTTCGTAGCCCTTTGCTCTGACCATCCTCATCACCTCCTTCAGAAGCAGCTTGCTGTCAATGCCTTTCCATCTGTCATCGCTGTCCGGGAAGTGAAGTCCGATGTCGCCCAGGGCCGCCGCTCCGAGAAGGGCGTCGCACAGTGCGTGGATGGCCACATCGCCGTCGGAGTGGGCCACAAATCCGGCCTCGCTCTCGATCCTGACGCCGCAAAGCCACATCGGAAGTCCTTCTCTCAGGGCATGGACATCGTAGCCGTTGCCTATTCTGTATCTTTCCATTGTACTGTCCTGTCTTTCCGCCATGTTGTCCGCGGGGATATTCCTTACACCTGTTCTCCCGCGTCCGGCGCAATTTGGACAAAAGTAATCATTTTCTACGTTTTAAACCGCTAATTTTCTTATTTTTGCCTTCTCTTTATCGGACGATAAGGGACATCTTAGCGTAATTCTTTGAAGAGACCACGATGATAATGAAGAGATTAGTGTCCATGGCGATCCTGTCGCTGGCCGCGGTCCAGGCTTTTGCCGGATCATGGATCCGTGTCAACCAGATCGGCTACCTTCCTGAAGCGACGAAAGTGGCGGTGTTCATGAGTGATGAGACTGCGCAGATCAATGGTTTTGAGCTGGTTGACGCTTTCACCGGCGAGGTGGCTTTCAGTTCCTCCACCGTGAGACCGACTGGTGTCCTGGGGCGCATGAAGACAACCTGCCGCCTGGATTTCAGCGGATTGAAGACCAGCGGCGCTTATTACATCAAGGTGCTGTCCTCGGGCGGCGAGACCCGCTCGGAGACCTTCCCTGTGGGGGCTGGTGTGTACGACGGCGCGGCTGATTTCGTGCTGAACTACATGCGTCAGCAGCGTTGCGGATGGAATCCGTTCTTCAAGGACAACTGCCACCGGAAGGACGGCATCATCGTCGGGCATCCGGATCCCCGGAAGGACAGCACGTTCCTTGACGTGACCGGAGGATGGCACGACGCGTCGGACTGCCTTCAGTACACAACCACCTCGGCGAACGCCATCTACCAGATGATGTTCGCTTACCAGAGCAACCCGGAGGCGTTCTCGGACAATCATCTTGCGGACGGAACTCCTGGACGCAACGGGATCCCTGACATCGTGGACGAGATCTACTGGGGACTCAAGTGGCTTGACAAGATGAATCCGGAGCCGGGGGAGATGTACAATCAGATCGCCGACGACCGTGACCATGTGGGGATGCGTGTCCCGAGCGACGACCAGGCCGACTACGGCTGGGGCAAGGGCGGGTTCAGACCGGTCTGGTACTGCTCCGGCGAGCCGCAGCAGAGAGGCCGTCGAGGGGACAGGAACAAGACTACCGGTGTGGCCAGCACAGCGGGCAAGTTCGCCTCCGATTTCGCTCTCGGCGCGGAGATCCTAAGGCCGTTCTACCCGGAGTTCGCCGAAAGAATCGGTGCGAAGGCGAAGGCCGCCTACGATGCCGGAGTGGCCAAGCCAGGAGTCTGCCAGACCGCCTCGGTGGTCTCTCCTTACATCTACGAGGAGGACAACTGGGTGGATGACATGGAGTTGGCCGCCTACGAAATGTTCCGCCGCACCGGTGACGGGAAGTACCGCACGGAGGCCATTGAATATGCCCGCCGCGAGCCGGTGACCCCTTGGATGGGAGCCGACAGCGCGCGCCACTACCAATGGTATCCTTTTATGAATATGGGGCATTACCGCATAGCGAGGAATTTCGGCGGCAAGGTGTCGGCGGAATTCATCAGGAACATGCGTTCGGGCATCCAGCGCGTCTATGAGCGCGGGAAGGATCATCCGTTCATGTTCGGCATTCCGGGAATATGGTGTTCCAACAACCTGACCACGGCGATGCTTACCCAGTGCATCCTTTACCGTGAGCTGACCGGTGACACGACCTATCAGGAGATGGAAGGCTCTCTGCGTGACTGGCTTCTGGGCTGCAACCCGTGGGGTGTCAGCATGATCGTGGAGCTGCCGAAAGGCGGAACATTCCCGACCCAGCCTCATTCTTTCATCATCAAGTACAAGATGGGCAACACGACCGGCGGCCTGGTTGACGGCCCGGTCTACTCGACCATATTCGGAGGCCTGCTTGGAATCCACACCGACGGCGGTGTCAACTACGAGGAGTTCCAGCCGGGCGACCTGGTCTACCACGACAGCACGCACGACTACTCCACCAACGAGCCGACGATGGACGGCACCGCCTCGCTGACATTCCCTCTCTCCTACTATCAGCGTGAAGGTAGGGAACTTCAGAATAAGGTGTCCGGCGCCGCCGTCCTCCCCGACAGAAACATCTACCGGGATGGCGGAATAATAAGGAC
Source organism: Alistipes sp. CAG:514 (assembly GCA_000431015.1). Taxonomy (GTDB): domain Bacteria; phylum Bacteroidota; class Bacteroidia; order Bacteroidales; family UBA932; genus Cryptobacteroides. Next base: position 70,877 of record HF986075.1, read on the forward strand.
CGACCCTTCTGTCAGGCACATTGACTTTGTGTTCACGGCGGCTGACAAGGCCGACGGGGCGGACAGGATCATCTCCACGCTCCGGAAGTACAACATCAAAGGCGGATTCTTCTTCACCGGAGAGTTCTTCGAGCTGTACCCCGATGTGGTGCGCAGGCTTGTGGCCGAGGGACACTACGTCGGAAGCCACTCCTACGGCCACCTTCTCTACGCCCCGTGGGGCAAGCGCGACTCCCTGCTGGTGACAAGGCAGGAGTTTGAGGAGGACATGTTCAAGAGCTATAAGGTGTTGCGGGAGTTCGGCATCACGGACGCACCGTATTTCATCCCGCCCTACGAGCACTACAACGCTACAATCTCCTCCTGGGCGCGCCAGCTCGGCCTTCAAGTGATCAACTACACTCCGGGAACCCTCACGAACGGCGACTACACCACTCCGGGAATGAGCCGCTACTTCAGCAGCAAGGAGATTCTCGGCAAGATCCGGGAATATGAAAGGACGGATCCCGACGGACTGAACGGCCACATCATGCTGATCCATTTCGGAACGGATCCGTCCAGGACGGACAAATTCTACGACAAACTCCCCGGACTCATCAGGGAACTACGGCGGAAAGGATATTCATTCACACCACTTAAAGATAATGATCAGGCACATCTATAGGCATAAGGGAACCTTCGGGTTCGAGTCGGGCGGAAGCATTGACAATCTGGAGATAGTCTACCACACATCGCCTTCTGAATATTCCCGTGACCGGCAGGTGGTCTGGCTCTGCCACGCCCTGACCGCGGATTCCGACCCGGAAGGCAGCTGGTGGCCGAATCTTGTCGGCCCCGGCAAACTGATTGACACTCAGAAGTATTTCGTCATCTGTGCCAATGTGTTAGGCTCAGCCTGCGGCTCGTCCGGTCCCGCGTCCACGAACCCGAAGACCGGCCGGCCCTACTATTTCGATTTTCCGAAAGTGACCGTCCGCGACACTGTGCGTGCCTTTGATCTACTGAGACAACATCTTGGCATAGAAAGGATTGACATTCTGATCGGAACATCCATGGGCGGCTTCATGTCCTTCGAGTGGGTCGAGATGTGTCCCGGTCTGTTCGGCAAGATATTCTTTATCGCCACCGGCGCGCGCGTGACCCCCTGGCTCGCAGGATTCAACGCCGCCAGCCGCCTCGCCCTTCTCGCCGACCCGACCTTCAAGGAGCATCGTGACCTTAAGGGCGGCATGGAGGGTCTGAAGGCCGCCAGAGCCATCGCGCTGCTGACCTACCGCTGCGAGGAAGGCCTTTTCAAGCAGAACGAGGACAGCGACGACACCGTGTTTGCCGGCAAGGTGGGATCCTACTATCGCCACCAGACCTCCAAGTTCGTCAAGGACTGGGACGCCTATTCCTATCTCTATGTCTGTGACGAGGTAGACAGCAACAACGTTGGCCGTGGCAGAGGAGGTGTCGCCAAGGCCCTCTCTCAGATCAAGGCCGACTGCACCTTTGTCTGCATGTCTTCCGACGAACTGTTCCCTCCAGAGGACATGCGTCCCCTCTCCGAGATGATACCCGGCTCCCGTTACCACCAGATCGAGACCCCCTACGGCCACGACGGTTTCCTGATCGAAACCGCCGCCATCGCCGACATCCTCCGTCCCGCCTTAGGGTAGACTCTGTGGTATTTGCGGGTGGAAGGCGGAAATATTCGAAAAATGTATGGCGGAAATTTGGTCAACTGAAAAAAGTGTCCTACCTTTGGCGGAACAAGATGCGACCCGTCGCGGTGGTTATATATTTTTCGGAATATTCCGAATAATGTGAAAGATTGTAGTCGCCGAGGGCTGATTTTGTTTGAGATTGACACATAATTATTAACACGCCCCTGAGGGTTCAGGGACACTAATGACTTTTTTATCGTACATTTCGCTATGGAAGTAAAGAACGCTGTAGCCGGAACGCTGGAGTCAGGTGACATCATGATCCAGATCGCCCCGGCTGAGACGAAAGGTCTGCACATCGACCTGGACAGTTCTGTGGCCGCCCAGTTCGGCAGACAGATCCGTCAGGTCATTGAGGAAACTCTTACCGAATTCGGACTGGAGGACGCTGACATCAAGGCGGTTGACAAGGGAGCCAGGGATTGCACCATCCGTGCCAGGGTGACCGCCGCCGCCGTGCGCGCCACAGGAAAAGATGTTTGGGCTTAGTTTAGGTTGAGGAATAAGTCGCGGCGCCAGGGACTGAAGGTGCGCGGGTTATTCCGATAATCAGTTACGATTATGGAAAGATTAAGAAGAACAATGATGTTCGTTCCGGGCAACAATCCCGGAATGATGCAGGATGCCTTCATCTACGGGCCGGACTCGATCATGCTCGACCTGGAGGACTCCGTGACAATGGCCGAGAAAGACGCTGCCCGTCTGCTCGTTTACAACGCTCTTAAATCAATAGACTACGGCGACACTGAGATGGTTGTCCGCATCAATCCGCTCAGCACCCCTTACGGCCACAAGGACGTGGAGGCTGTCGTGAAGGCCGGCGTGCAGGTGATCCGCATGCCGAAGACCGAGACCGCCGACGAGGTCCGCGAGCTGGAGGCGGAGATTGAGAAGGTCGAGAAGGAACTGGGATGCCTTGGCAGAACCCGCATGATGGCCGCCATCGAAAGCGCCGAGGGTATCTGCAACGCCTTCGCCATCGCCAAGGCCTCGAAGAGGATGATGGGCATCGCCCTCGGAGCCGAGGACTACTGCGCCAACCTCAAGACCCAGCGTACCCCGGGTGGAGCCGAGCTGCTCTATGCCCGCGAGACCATCGTGGTGGCCGCCAGGGCCGCAGGGATCGACGCTCTCGACACGGTATATTCAAACCTCGATGACATGGAGACATTCCGCAAGGAGGTCGAGCTCATCAAGACTCTCGGATTCGACGGCAAGTCCATCATCAACCCTCGTCAGATCCAGATCGTGAACGAGGTGTTCGCCCCGACCGAGAAGGCCATCGAGAAGGCTAAGAAGATTCTCGCCGCCATCAAGGAGGCTGAGAAACGCGGCTCGGGTGTCATCGCCGTCAACGGCAAGATGGTTGACCGTCCTGTTGTCATCAGGGCTCAGCGCACCATCGATCTCGCCATCGCTTCAGGCATATTAACAAAGGAGGAAGTTTATGAGTAATATAAGGGAAAGGGCGGCGCTTGTCGATAAGGTTGCCGCCGCAATGGGCAAGAAGGTGTACTCGGGTGAGACTCCGAAAAACACCACATTCCGCAAGGATCTTCAGAAGGTTCAGTCCAAGGTGGTTACACTTGAGGATGCCATCAGGCTCAGCGGCCTGAAAGACGGAATGACAATCTCCTTCCACCACCATTTCAGAGGCGGTGACAAGGTTGTGAATATGGTCGTTGGCAAACTGGCCGAGATGGGATTCAAGAATCTCCACCTCGCCGCGTCCAGCCTCTCAGACGTTCACGCTCCGCTGATCGACCACATCAAGAACGGAGTGATCACAAAGATCTCCACCTCCGGGCTCCGTGGCGAGCTTGCCAAGGAGATCTCACACGGTCTGATGAAGGAGCCTGTGGTGTTCCGCAGCCACGGAGGACGTGGAAGCGCCATCGCCAACGGTGACCTTCACATCGACGTGGCCTTCCTGGGCGCGTCTTCCAGCGACCCTGCCGGAAACGCCAGCGGTTACTCCCGTTCCGAGCACGCCAAGTCAATCTGTGGCTCCCTCGGCTACGCCAAGCCGGACGCGCAGTACGCTGACAAGGTCGTGATAATCACCGACGATCTCGTTGACTATCCGAACACACCGAACTCCATCTCCGAGCATGATGTGGACTACGTTGTACTCGTGGATTCGGTCGGAGACTCTTCCAAGATCTCTTCCGGAGCCATCCGTGACACCAAGAACCCTCGCGACATCCTGCTCGCGATGAACGCCGCCAAAGTCATTGTCAACAGCGGTTATTTCAAGGAAGGCTTCTCGATCCAGACCGGATCCGGCGGAGCCTCGCTGGCCGCTGTCAAATATATTCGTGAGGAAATGATCAAGCGAGGCATCCATTCCAGCTTCGCGCTTGGCGGCATCACCGCCCACATGGTCAAGATGCACGAGGAAGGCCTCATCGAGCGCCTGATCGACGTGCAGTCATTCGACAGGGTGGCAGCCGAATCAATCAAGAACGATCCTTTCCACAAGGGAGTCTCCGCCAATGAATATGCCAGCGCGGATGAACCTGGATCAGCCGTGCACTATCTCGACATTGTGATTCTCTCTGCTCTTGAGGTGGATGTCAACTTCAATGTCAACGTGCTTGTCGGCAGTGACGGAGTCATCAGAGGAGCCGTCGGAGGACACCCTGACACAGCCGCCGATTCAGCCCTCTCGATCATCGTCTGCCCACTGATGCGTGGACGCATCCCTTGCGTTGTGGACGAGGTCACGACTCTCATCACCCCTGGCTCGACAGTCGATGTCGTAGTCACTGAATATGGCATCGCGGTCAACCCGCGCCGTCCTGAGATCGCCGAGCGTCTGAGGGAGGCCGGACTGAAGATCGTGGACATCCATGACCTCAAGGAACTGGCTCTGAAGTCCATCGGAGTCCCTGATCCGCTTCCGTTCGGAGAGAAGGTCGTGGGAGTCGTGATGAACCGTGACGGCTCCGTGATGGATGTCATAATGAACATCGAGGACTAAGACTGTTTTTTATGGAGATTACGCTTGACCAATTGCTGGCAAGTCGTGAGGAACGGGCTTCTTTCCAGAAGGAACTTTTGAAAGGTTACCCTGGAAAGACCCTGGTCTGCCTCACGGTCATAATGCCGGGTAAGGTCAAGCGTAATCTGCAATCACTTGTGGTCGCCCAGGCCGCTGTCACGGCTCTGGTCTCGGCTTTCGGAGACTCGACGCTGAGTCTCCGGCTCCGTGACCTGCCTACCGGCTATGAAGCCTATCTTGTGACTCCGCTCTCCAACGAGGAGGCCAAACAGGAGACGTGCCGGATTGAGGACACGCATCCTCTTGGCCGTCTTTTTGACTTGGATGTGATTGATGCTGACGGAGTTCCTATGTCAAGGGAGTCGGTGGGCCTGAGTCCGAGAAAATGTCTTGTCTGTGACAATGAGGCTCGCTATTGTATGCGAAACCGTACCCACACTATGGCTGAGCTCACCGCGAAGATTGACGAAATGATCGAGTCCTATGTGCGATAACCGTCACTACATAAGCGAGGCTCCGCTGTCGTTGAACTCTGTCCGGAGACGGGTCGAGGCTTTCCTCGCCGCCAACGGGCTGAGACTGGCTCCGCTGGACCGTTATGTGGTGGTGACACGCGACGAGGACGGGAACGAAATCCTTGCGGGAGGTGGGCTGGACGGCAACGTCATCAAGTGCGTCGCTGTGTCGGAAGCCGCTCGCAGCGAGGGACTTATGAATATCCTCGTGTCCCGACTGATCGTCATTGCCCGTGAGGAAGGCCGGGATTCGGTCAAGGCCTTCACCAAGCCGGAGAATGAAGGAATATTCAAAAGCCTCGGTTTCGCCTTGATCGCGTCCTCGCCGAACGCCATCCTGATGGAGAACGGCAGGGGAGGGCTTCCGGAGTACAGGAAGTACTTGGCTTCGCTTGCCCGTCCGGGCCGGAACGGGGCGATCGTGATGAACGCCAATCCGTTCACCAAAGGACATCGCTATCTGGTTGAGCAGGCCGCATCGCAGGTTGACAATCTTTATGTGATTGTTGTTAAGGAAGATAGGTCGCGTTTCCCTTACGTCGAAAGAAAGGCTATGATCGAGGCCGGTTGCGCCGGGCTTGACAATGTGGTTGTCTGCGAGGGCAGTGACTATGCCATCTCGGCGGCGACATTCCCGACATATTTCCTGAAGAAGCTGGACGATGCGACGGACACTCAGATTGCCCTTGATCTGGATTTGTTCGTGAACCACATCGCCAAGCCTCTGGGCGTTACGGTACGTTTCGCCGGCAGTGAGCCGGAGGATGCCCTGACCCGTCGCTACAACGAACTGATGGCGGAGATATTGCCTAACTTCGTAGAGATTCCAAGACTTGAACAAAACGGCAATCCGATCAGTGCCACCTCATTAAGGCGTGCTCTTGACAAAGGCAACCTCAAGGAGGCGATGGAATATATTCCAGTATCCTCCACCCCTTACATGGTCGCCGACCTTGCCGAGCGTGCGTTGAGGTTGGAACTCGACACGACCCCCAAACCGGGACTCGTGGACAGGCGGGACAACGGTGCCCACAAGGATATGGACTACGCGTTGATGTCCAAAAGCATCTCTGCGTTAAGGCCTTATCTGACAAGACTGGCTGTGGAGTCCGCCAAAGACATTGACCCGGCAAAGATAAAGGAGATCGGCATCGAGGCTGAAAAAGCGATGCTGAAGGCCACCGGCGGAGTGAATACCCACAAAGGAGCCCTCTTCTGTATCGGCCTGTCAGTCGCCGCGGCCTCCTGCCTGGCTTGCTCCACGGGGGCTGTGGAGGCATATTCATTCAAGGAGCTTGTGTCGCGCGCCGCGTCGGAGATCCCTTCCGCACAAGGTACGCACGGTGCCGAGGCAAAGAGAAGTTTCAAGGCTGTCGGCGCTCTGGAGAACGCCCGCGCGGCCTATCCGGAACTGTTCGCAGACTGGCTGCCGTACTACCGTTCGCGGGAAGGCGACCCTTTCTGCTGCCATAAGACGCTGCTTCACATAATGACGACCCTTGACGACACCAACATCCTCCACAGGAGGGGAGCGGAGGGTCTCGCCCACGCCGAAGCCGAGGCCGCAAGGCTTCTTGAGGACTTCAGCGAGAGCGGATTGTCGTCTCTGAACAAGGATTTCATCAGGGAGAACATCTCGCCCGGCGGAAGCGCCGACATGCTGTCCCTGACAATATTTATAAATAGTATAATTAATTGCTAACTAATAATTTATTAACACAAAACTAATTTTATTATGGTAGAATTGATTCCCAATGGCGTTTACCTGAA
>HF986075.1:77958-109306 GCA_000431015.1 Alistipes sp. CAG:514
GATGAGGCCCGCGAAAATACTATCGCCTACAGAATTCTCCGTGCCCACGATGTGGACGGAAGCAAAGGCAAGAAGATGCGCATCAAGTTCGATGCGATGGCTTCACACGACATCACTTATGTCGGAATTATCCAGACAGCCCGCGCCAGCGGACTTGACAAGTTCCCTATCCCTTACGCGATGACCAACTGCCACAACTCTCTGTGTGCTGTCGGCGGTACCATCAACGAGGACGACCATATCTTCGGTCTCTCCGCTGCCAAGAAGTACGGTGGTATCTATGTTCCTGCCAACCAGGCTGTCATTCATCAATATGTCCGCGAGGCTCTCGCCGGTTGCGGCCGCATGATCCTTGGCTCCGACAGCCACACGCGCTACGGCTCGCTCGGCTGCATGGGTGTGGGCGAAGGTGGCGGTGAGCTTGTGAAGCAGCTCCTCCACAACACTTGGGACATCAACGCTCCTGAGGTTGTTCTGGTTTGGCTCGAAGGCAAGCCTAAGAAGGGTGTCGGCCCTCACGACGTGGCCATCTCCCTCGTCAAGGCCGTGTTCGAGAACGGTTTCGTGAAGAACAAGGTGCTTGAGTTCGCCGGCCCTGGCGTGGCTTCCCTCCCTACCGACTTCCGTAACGGAATCGATGTGATGACCACCGAGACCACCTGTCTGAGCTCTATCTGGGTGACGGACGAGAAGGTTGAGGAGTATTACAGGATGCACGAGCGTCCTGAGGCTTACAAAGAGCTCCAGCCGGGCGAGATCGCTTACTACGACGCGATGATCCGCATCGATCTCTCCAAGCAGGAGTCCATGATCGCCCTTCCGTTCCACCCATCCAACGCCTACACGATCCACGAGTTCCAGGCTGATCCGGAAGGAATCCTGAAGAAAGTGGAGGAGGATGCCAAGAAGCGTTTTGGCGACAAGATCACCATCAATCTTGAGAGCAAGGTGAAGGACGGCAAGGCGTTCGCCGACCAGGCCATCATCGCCGGCTGCTCCGGAGGTACCTACGACAACCTCAGCGAGGCCGCCGCGATCATGAAGGGCAAGACCATCGGCAACGACTACTTCACGATGTCCGCCTACCCACAGTCAACCCCTGTCTATCTCGCGACCACCCGCAATCACATCGCCGAGGAGTTGCTTGAGGCCGGTGTTGTGATCAAGCCGGCGTTCTGCGGCCCTTGCTTCGGAGCCGGTGACGTTCCTGCCAACAACGGACTCTCGATCCGTCACACTACACGTAACTTCCCTAACCGCGAGGGCTCGAAGCCTGGCCAGGGACAGATTTCGCTTGTCTGCCTGATGGACGCGCGCTCGATCGCCGCCACAGCCGCCAACGGTGGAGTCATCACGGCAGCCACTGACATCCAGTACGAAGACACGCACAAGCCATATTCCTTCGACGACCGCATCTACAAGAGCCGCATCTACTACGGATTCGGCAAGGCCGACCCTACCGTCGAGCTCCGCTACGGACCGAACATCAAGGACTGGCCTAAGATGTACCCGATGCAGGATAACATGCTCCTCGAACTCGCCGCTGTCATCCACGACCCTGTCACCACGACCGACGAGCTCATCCCTTCGGGCGAGACTTCCAGCTACCGTTCCAACCCGCTGAAACTCTCCGAGTTCGCTCTCTCTCGCCGTGTTCCTGAATATGTCGGGATCAGCAAGCGCATCCAGGCGGAGGATCTTGAGCGCCGCGCCGGCAAGGCTCCGCAGCACGTTCTCGACGCCCTCGCCAAGGTTGGCGCCAAGCCGGAGGACACCTCGTTCGGCTCATGCGTGTTCGCCAACAAGCCTGGCGACGGCTCAGCCCGCGAGCAGGCCGCTTCCTGCCAGAAGGTGCTCGGCGGCGACGCCAACATCTGCTATGAATATGCCACCAAGCGTTACCGCAGCAACTGCATCAACTGGGGCATCGTTCCTTTCACCATCTCAAAGGAGACTCCTTTTGAATATGTAGCCGGCGATTTCGTCTATGTTCCCGGCATCCGTGAGGCCATCCTTTCGGGCAAGGAGGAGATTGACGCCAAGGTGATCAGCGCCGAAGGTGTGAAGGACATTCATCTCTACTTCCAGAATCTGACCGCTGACGAGAGGGAGATTCTCGCCGACGGTTGCCTGATGAACTTCTACGCCGCCCAGAAGAGCAAATAATCATAATCGCGCACTTTAGGCTTGCGTCCATTTTAGGGGCTTGCAAGCCTGAGGCGCCCAGGTAATCATATTCGTAAAACACTTTAATTTTTAATATTCAATTATGAAAAAAATTCAGATGGTCACTCCTCTCGTAGAGATGGATGGTGATGAAATGACAAGGATCCTGTGGAAGATGATTAAGGATGAGCTTATCATTCCATTTGTTGATCTGAAGACAGAATACTATGACCTCGGCCTCGTTCATCGTGACGAGACCGGCGATCAGGTGACAATCGACTCCGCCAACGCCACCAAGAAGTACGGTGTTGCCGTGAAGTGCGCCACCATCACTCCTAACGCCAAGCGTATGACCGAGTACAACCTGCATCAGATGTGGAAGAGCCCGAACGGAACGATCCGTTCGATGCTGGACGGAACGGTGTTCCGCACGCCGATCACCATCCCTTCCATCTCTCCGGCAGTGAAGTTCTGGAAGAAGCCTATCACCATCGCCCGTCACGCCTACGGTGATGTTTACAAGAGTGTTGACATCCGCGTTGAGGAGCCGGGAGTCGCCAAGCTCATCTTCGAAGGCGAGAGCGGCAAAAGGGAGGAGCAGATAGTCCACACCTTCAAGGGTCCCGGCGTTCTCCAGGGAATGCACAACACCGACGCTTCCATCCGTTCTTTCGCCCACGCTTGCTTCAAGTACGCCCTTGACCTCAAGCAGAGCATCTGGTTCGCCACCAAGGACACCATCGCCAAGAAGTACGACGGACGTTTCCGTGAGATTTTCGAGGAGGTGTTCGCAGAGTACAAGGACGCTTTCGAGGCCGCCGGCATCGAGTACTTCTACACCCTTATTGATGACGCGGTCGCACGTGTGATGCGCAGCGAGGGTGGTTTCATCTGGGCCTGCAAGAACTACGACGGTGACGTGATGAGCGACATGGTCTCCACGGCCTTCGGTTCCCTTGCCATGATGACCTCTGTTCTTGTCAGCCCTGACAGCAAGTACGAGTACGAGGCCGCCCACGGCACCGTGACCCGTCACTACTACAAGCACCTCCAGGGCGAGGAGACCTCCACGAACCCGATCGCGACGATCTTCGCGTGGAGCGGTGCGTTCCGCAAGAGAGGCGAGATGGACAACATTCCAGAGCTTGTCAACTATGCCGACCAGCTTGAGGCCGCCTGCTTCGACACCCTCAACGCCGGCATCGTGACCAAGGATCTCGCCAACCTAATGGAAGGCGTGACTCCTCAGGTAAAGAACTCCGCCGACTTCATCGCCGCCATCCGCGAGCGTCTCGAAAAGCGTCTCGCGTAAGTGATCTGTCCGTCTGGTCGCTTAGCTTACCATTCGGCCACTGTGCCTATAAGTTCGGTCGCTGAGCCTTTCGAAGCGTCTTGTGAAAGGTTTCATTGACACGTCGCTGAGCTTCTGGTTCGACAACGCTAACCAACCATCGAAGCGACATTCATGACCGATGATTATGCGCAGCGGCGACAAAAAAAGAATTTTCAAATTTTGCACGTTACCAAAATTTGAAAATTCTTTTTTTGTCGCCTTGTTCCGCTGTCTGCCTTACGCAACACTTGCCCTATCCCCACCCATTGACTTCCCACACTCCGGTCTCGCATCAAATTTTGTCCATCGGAATGTCTTTTTACCGGAGAAGTCGAACCACCGTTTATGTTTGTCCGGTGAGAGCCCTATTAATTGGACAAACTGGTGATATTGCACAGTTTCTCCGGTGGATTGCCGTTTCGATGGACAAACTGCTTAATATCGCAAGTTTGTCCAGTTGTGTTATCTCTTCCAGGTCGGCAAGCCACAATGCATTCTCGGGTACCAAACAGTCTCGCCATCCTTTGGTACACCACAGTGCGTTTTCCTGTACCAACCACTGTCCCAGGCCTCGTTGGTACCCCAGGAACCCATTTTCTGTACCAACTGCTGTCCCGTGTCCATTTGGTACCTCAGGAACTCCTTTCCTGCACGAAACGCTAACTATGTCCAAACAACTGTCTTGTGTTCCAACCTAATATTCACTTTGTGACTTCTATCATTGAACGTCCTTCCTCATGGCCTGAGTGACAATTTTTCGACCTGAATCTCCTTTGGCGGCATAGCGGAATCATTTTGATGTACATTTCTCTTCATTGCGACAGATTTTGTCGCTTTTGATTGTTATATTTGCGGCAAACACTTCTGAATATGTTGAACCAGATCAAGCGGTTAAGCGCAATAGTGAACAAACTCAGCGGCATCTGTGAATATGTCGGCAAAGAGGATCTGCTGGAGGCCATGTCAGGTGATATGGCCGAGAACGGTCCCTACACTTTGCGGACTCTTCAGCGTGACATCAAGACCATTGAGGAGGTCTTCGGAATGGAGATTCAGAATGTCAAAGGGAAGGGGTATTGCATAGTGGGCAGAGACCCCGTTTACACCGATCGGTTCAAGGAACTTCTTTCAGAGATCGAGATCCTGAGTACTGTCGGCTCGGACTCCGGGACACGTGACTATATCATTCCGGAACAGAGGAGGATGACGTTCAGCGTTGATATTCAGAAAATTCTAAGGTCGATAAAGCAAAGACGGAAGGTGCGTTTTTCATATTCATTGCCAAGGCTTGGAGGCAAGGAGGCGGAATATCTCGCCGAGCCGTATTTCCTGAAGCAGTCGCAGAACCGCTGGTATCTTGTGGCGATGGTTGAGGGAGTCCTGAAGTGCTTCGAGTTGGGCAGGTTCAAATCCTTCAAGGTGCTTGACGAGGATTTCATCCGAGACGAGAGTGTCCGTGCCGGGAATCTTTTCCGCGATTGCTTCGGTATTTGGGATGACCCTAAGATGCCTGTTGAGGACATCCGCTTGAGGTTCAGTCCTTTGGATGGCCGTTTTATCAAAACCCTTCCTATTCATACCTCTCAAAAAATCGAAGAGACCGAGGAATATGTAGAAGTGACTCTCCGCCTTAAGATAACCAACGATTTCGTGATGGCCCTTCTCTCCCGAAGCTCCTCCGTTGAAATCCTCGCACCCCAGTCCCTCAAGGACCGGATGAACGCTATCTGGGCGGCAGCGTTGGAACGGAATAAATGATTTATTAATTTATAAATAGTTGTGCTATGTTTACGCCAAGTGAATTTATTGAATGCCTTGGAAAAATTTCCATTGCCAAAAGTGTCAAAGGCCATCTTTATAAGGACTTGAAACTAATAGGGAATCGTATTGATGGTATTAGGTGTGATACTAAAAAACACTTTAAATTGTCCATAGAGGAACTCTATTGTGCATACGAGAAGGGTGTTAGTACGACAACAGAGATGAGAAATTATATCAAAGGATGGGCATATTCTCCGGCTCTTGCGATCTTGAATGAGGTCTATAAGTTGGAGGCACAGGTGGAGGGGCTTAAAAAAGTCGAAAGATAAGAGGGAATATTCCTGTGGAGTTATTATTGTCTGTATGATCTAATATAACATTATCCTATGAAAGGAAAAGATATATTTACTAAAGAAGAATACGAAGCTATAGTGAGACTTCTCAAAAGTAAAGTAAGGTCTGATAAATCAGGCAAAAAGTCAATTCGTGCGAAAATCCGTAAGTTCGGTTTTCACTGTTCGGATTTCAAGAATAATGCTGGTGATGAGTTTGACGTCAATGATTTCAAACAGTTGGTCAAAAGCGGTAAAATCACTATTATTGGGGGAAATGGTGGTTGTGGGCATATTTCAGAAGGAGATAAATCTTTGTTATCAGAGCGGCGATTCGACAAAACTAATGATCAGAAGATAGAATCAATGAAAAATTGTGCTTGTTTAGAGGCCTATGTTCCTGCTTCGCCTCGTATATTAATTCTTGGCACCATGCCTGGAAAAGAATCGTTGCGTCTTCAGCAGTATTATGCTAATCGTAGCAACCGTTTTTGGAAGATAATCGCTAAGGCAGCAGACAAACCTTTGCCGGAAGATTATTCAAAAAGGCTGAATTTGTTGGACCAGCTTCATATTGCGTTGTGGGATGTCTATGCTTCGGCAGAACGTAAAGGTAGTTTGGACTCTAATATTAAGAATGGGGAGCAGAATGATGTACAGTCACTTATCGATTCTAATCCGTCCATAAAGAAGGTTTTGTTCAATGGCGGAAAGGCTTACAAGAAGGCTTTGGATTATGGTTGTTTGAATGTGGAGATGCCAAGTACTAGTTCGGCAAACACTCATCTTACTCAAGAAGAGCTGTTTTCTATATGGGTTAAGGAAATCAAAGAAAAGTGATGCGCAAAGACCCCGATGAGACATATTCATTGAAAGAGAAGTTGGCGGTGACGGCGGTGCTGCTTCTGCCGGTGGCGTTGGCGGTGGTGGCGATGATTGGGGAAAAGCGGCATCTGAGGGAGGTGGAAGCGATGAAGAGTAGGCCGGTGCGGTACTATGAATATGCCATCCGGCCGGTGGACACGGTTCTGAACCATCCGGTAGGTCTGCGGGGAAGGTCGTTGTTTGATGGTGGTGGACGGGGAGATGGTGTGGTGCAGAATTCCGGTGGAAGGAGCATCGTAACCGGCCTTTCCTCGGAGGAGATTCTGGAGCAGCTCAACCTTGACTATCAGGATGTCTATGACTATTACGGCGGCGCCGAGGAACTTTGGTGAATAGGAATGTTGGGGGTATTTCTTTTTCTCTGTCTCCTGTGTTGCCGGAAAACCGTTGGTACGCCAGAGGGCTCTATCCTGTACCGGTCGTGGGTTTAAGTCCCCTTGGTACGCCAGACAACTGTTTTACGTACAGGGAGCCTGTTTGCCTGCTATTTTTGAACTATGCTTTGGAGGGAATATTCCCAGAGATTCGTCCGCTCAGAATCGTTCTCATATCCTTTAGGGTATCGCCCTTCCGGACATTCAGGATAAATCTTCTTTATGAACAGGATGCAGTACTTTCTGTTTGAGTACTCTGAGTTACAAGGAATCACCATGCTCCTGAGATTCATTGAAGTGTAGACATCGATTCTTTTTTCTTCTCCGGAAATCATGAATTTTTTGGAGATGAAAGTAGGTGCCTTGACTCCTTCCTCTTTGAAATGGATGAACAGTTTACATTCTCCGGTTCCTTCTATGTGATATTCCAGAACCTCGCTTTCCAGATTCTTCCCGTCATACGCTTTCATTTCACCGGACGGGAAGGTGATCTGCACTCTGATGTCAGTGACCGTCTTGGCGTTATTCTCACATTTGATTGTGACCGGCACCTGTGCGCCTGACTCCAATGGCCTTATAAAAAACAATAAAGCAAATCCGATAGTAAGTAGCAGCTTTCTTAACATATTTCTTGTTTTTTGTCTAGTTAGCGGAGTCTGAAGGTATCTATTTCAATATTGCTTTTTGTCAATGGTAGTTTATCATTATAAACATACCTTTTAGTGTTGTTGTCAAAGAAGATGTTCTCTGAAATACGAATCTTATTTTCAGGAACCATCTCTGTTATTGTGGGCGTGCAACAAATTAGTGCATAAACAAATCAAAAATAGTCTCTAAACGGCTGGCATAAGAGAATCCTCCGCCGCAAAACAGATTCGCGAAATCCGGGAACTGTAAAGTTTCTTTACACATAGTGTTAAATTTCTTTACACTTCCGGAAATATTCAAATGTGCTAAATTATTGAATGATAGTGTGGTTAATTATTTGGCACGCCAAATGCTTGTGACTTTTACCGAATTGGAAATAAATGGTGAAGAACATGAAAAAGTCACAAACAATATTCATTATGCTGACGGTTTTGCTTAGTGCCGTTCCGGCGCTTGCCGCACCTGTGGCCGAGGGGACGATCCCTGGGAATGGGGAGCCGCTTCCGACTCCGATGACGCTGAAGGAGTGCATGGAATATGCGATCAGCAACAGCACCAAGGTGAGGATTCTGCAGGCGGCCAACGATGACGCCCGGCTTGCAAGAAGGGACGCGATCTTCGATGCCTTCACTCCGGAGATCAGCGGAAGCGGCTCGGCCTACTACAATTTCGGACGTGCCGTTGACCCTAAGACCAACACTTACGTCACCACAACATCTTTCCACAACAGCTATGGTGTCAGCGCCGGCATCACTCTCTTCAACGGATTCAAGGCCGTTAACAACCTGAGGATCTCCAAGACTTCGATCGCTCTTGGCAACTCGCAGGAAGACCAGATCGAGGCTGACATCTGTCTCGCCACGATGGAAGCCTACTGCAACGTGCTTTATTACAGCCAGTTGGCTGATATTTACAAGTCTCAGGTCGAGGTCGCCGAGGAATCCCTCGCCAAGGCTCGCCGTCAAGAGGAACTCGGACAGAAAGGCCATGCCGATGTCGTCGAGATGGATTCCAACCTTGCAGACAAGCAGTACCAACTCGTTGAGGCCAACAACAAGCTCAACGATGCGAAGATTACCCTTGAGGACGTGATGTTCTGGTCTGAGCCACAGGAACTTGTCATCGACACGACCCTTCCGGCTACCATTGACGGCGAGCGGGTTCTGACCGATTCCCTTGCGATGGAAGACATGGTGGACTTTGCGCAAAGCAATAATCCGGCAGCCCGTGTCGCAAGGTTCAACCTCATGAATGCAAAACGGGAACTTAACACCGCCAGATGGCAGTTGCTCCCGTCGCTCAGTGCCTATGCCGGATGGTCTACGACCTATTTCACTTACCCTGGAAGCGGCACGGCTTCGGATCCGTTCCAGACCCAATTCAAGAACAACGGAGGTGAATATGTCCAGTTGTCCCTGAATATTCCGATCTTCTCGGGACTCCAGCGCCACAGCAACATCGCCAGGAAGAAGAACGCCGTCGCCAAGGCGTCCGCCGAGTACGACCAGAAGATGAGGGACATCTCAGCCGAGGTGCGCAGGGCTGTCCAGGATCGCGACGGAGCGTCTGCCGCCTATATTCTGGCACAAAGGAAGTCCGATGTGCAGGAGGAGGCATATTCATTGAATATGAAGAAGTTGGAGCAGGGGCTGATCTCGCCGATCGAGTTCCAGACAGCTTCGAACAACTACCTTGAGGCGAACGCCCAGCGGCTGAACTCGCTCCTGACCTACTTCATCAAGCGCAGCGTGGTCAACTACTACAACGGGGTGGATTATATTGATCAATGAATATGACAGCGTCGGTCGCCGTTGTTCGGCAGACTTGCCAACCGTTGAAGCGCCGAAAGGACAAAAACATCACGGTCGCCGAGTGTGTCGAAGAGCCGCTAAAGACGAATTAAAGCAAACGGAAATAACAACAATTATGGACAAGATAATCGAAAAGAAAAAAGGTTGGAGATCAGCCTTCACAAAAAAGGCGATGCCTTACTGGCTTGGAGCCATCGTGGTAGTGTTCGTGCTCTACCTCGTGTTCAGAGACAATTCCAAGACCCTCAGGGTTGACAAGGACACGATCACGGTCAGCCAGGTGACTGACGGACAGTTCAACGACTATATCCGTGTGAGCGGTCAGGTACAGCCAATGGTCACAATCCAGATCAGCCCGCTCGAAGGCGGTACCGTCCAGAAGATCATCGTCGAGGAGGGATCCACAGTGAAGGCCGGGGAACCGATTCTTGTGCTGTCCAATGATAACCTTGACCTTCAGATACTTAACGCCGAGGCTGAGCTTGCGGAAAAGGAGAACATCCTTCGTAACACGATGATCTCGATGGAGCAGCAGAAACTCTCCCATGAGCAGAACCGTCTCCGCTACGCCTCCGAGGCCAGGCGTAACAAGAGGGCATTCGAGCAGAACCAGCAGCTTTACAAGGAGAAGCTCATCTCAAAGGAGGATTACCTCAAGGCCCAGGAGGATTATGAGCTTTCGCAGCAGAACCTTGACCTGACTCTCAAGAGCATGGAGCAGGACAGTCTCTACCGTTCGACCCAACTCCTGAGTCTGCGCGAGAGTCTTGACAATATGAAGATGAACATGCAACTCATACGCCGCCGCAAGGAGAGCCTTACGATCAAGGCTCCGATCGACGGGGTTCTCGGACTTCTGGATGCGAACCTTGGCCAATACATAGGTGCCGGCACCAAGATCGGCCAGATCAACTCCGAGGGTAGCTACAAGATTGAGGCTAAGATAGATGAACACTATATTGACCGTGTGGTTCCGGGACTCGACGCCACATTTGAGCGTCAGAGCGAGAAGTACGACGCGCAGGTGCGCAAGGTCTATCCGGAGGTGCGTGACGGCAAGTTCCAGGCGGACTTCAAGTTCGAGGGCCAGCAGCCCGACAACATCAGGACCGGCCAGACATATTACCTGAACCTTCAGCTCGGTCAGCCGGAGCGGGCGGTCCTCATCCCTCGCGGGACATTCTACCAGAAGACGGGAGGCAAGTGGATCTATGTGGTCAGCAAGGATGGAGGCAAGGCTGTCAAGCGCGAGATCCGCATCGGTCGTCAGAACCCTCAGTTCTATGAGGTGCTTGAAGGGCTGGAGCCTGGCGAGAAGGTCATCACCTCCTCCTACGACAACTACGGCGACAGCGATGTGCTTGTCTTCTAATTGATTAATGAATATAAACAATAACAAATAAAAATTTTCAAAGCTATGATTAAAGTCAACAATCTGTCCAAGGTCTTCAGAACAGAGGAGATCGAGACAACAGCCCTCAATGGAGTTTCATTCGAAATCGCTGACGGAGAATTCGTCGCCATCATGGGTCCTTCCGGTTGCGGTAAGTCAACCCTTCTGAACATCCTCGGCCTTCTTGACAACCCTACCGGAGGCTCCTACGAACTTCTCGGCACGGAGGTCAGCCAGCTCAAGGAAAAGGAGCGCACCAAGTTCCGTAAGGGCAACATCGGATTCGTGTTCCAGAGCTTCAACCTGATCGATGAACTGAATGTCTATGAGAACATCGAGCTTCCGTTGAGGTACCTGAACATCTCCGCGGCCGAGCGTAAGCAGAAGGTCACCGAGATTATGAAGAGAATGGCCATCAGCCACAGAGCCCAGCACTTCCCTCAGCAGCTTTCCGGAGGTCAGCAGCAGAGAGTGGCCATCGCCCGTGCCGTGGTCGCAGGTCCGAAACTGATCCTCGCCGATGAGCCTACAGGTAACCTGGACTCCAAGAACGGTAAGGAGGTCATGGATCTCCTCAGCGAGCTCAACAAGGAAGGTACGACCATTGTTATGGTGACTCACTCCCAGAGAGACGCCGCCGTGGCACAGCGCACCATCGACCTGTTCGACGGCCAGATCGTCTCCGACGTGAAGAACGAGCTTTAGCGTTGAATCTTGCTCGTGAGGGACGGCTGATTACTTGACGAGAGCTGATGAATCGTCACTACGGACTTGACAGTAGATAATGTAATTATACCACCCATAAGCGCCGCCCCTCACGTTTAAGATATTATTGGCGGAAGGTTGCCTGAATCTCATAGTCAAACTCCTTAATACTTTGTCTCGGTTCATCCAGAAGGTTGCCACAGCAAACCTTGGCCACCCGCGGCCATAAGCGGGAGGGGCCCAGCCGTCAGGCTGGGAGGGACGGAGCGCGAAGCGCGGAGGGTTTGTCGTGGCAACCTTCTGGATGGGATTTCCAAACGGGTAAAAATCCGTGGAGGATAAGTGATTGACCATTAGGAATATGCTTGGATGTCCTCTTGCATGAAGCGGGAATGAGGATAGGGAAGCAAAAGAATGAAAAACAAAAAGTTGGCCTCCGCGAGGCCGTGAATGGATTATGAACAGTTTCATTAACTTCTTGAAGCGCAACAAACTTTACAGCGCGGTCAACCTTCTGGGACTCAGCCTCTCGATGGCGTTTGTCCTGCTTCTGGCCGTGTACGTCACCAGTCAGCTGAGCACTGACTCGTTCCAAAAGAACGCCGACAGGATCTACATCATCGCACAAAAAGAGACCCTTTCGTCCGCTTACTGGCTGTCCCGCCACATGAAGGCTAACTTTCCGGAGATTGAGAGGTCAGCTTCATATTCCAGCAACGGAATGCAGGAGTACAAGATCGACGGCAACATCGTGAACGCCAGGACTTCTTACGCTGACTCGTCGTTTTTCGATATGTTCAGTTTCCCTCTCGTGGAGGGCGACTTCAGTGAGTGGAAGGCCTCGATAAGCGGAGTCCTGATCAGTGAGTCTTTCGCCAAGGCTCAGTTCGGGGACAGGGATCCGGTTGGACGTGAGATCCGTTTCGACGGCGCTGACTCAACGGTAAGCAACCTGACAGTCTCAGGTGTGTTCAAGGACATTGAGAACTCCATCATCAGGCCGTGCGACATATTCCTGCGCGGAGAGATCATGACCATCACCAATCTGGCGAATGACGAGCGGATGTCCAACGCCGGATCATCCACCTGCTTTGTGATGGCTTATCCGAACGCCGATCTTCCGGCCAGACACGATGATATTCTTAAATGGTGCCGGGAGAATTTCTGGAGATATATGTCAGACTACGGCGGAGGTGATAATGACGTGAGAATCATTCCTTTACGTGATGTCTATTTCCTGTCGGACGGCAATGAGGACTATAATGACAGTCTGCGTCTTGGCAACAAGACGACAGTGATGCTGCTTGCCGGAATGTGCTTCCTGCTGCTTCTGTTCGCCATCCTGAACTATGTGAATATGACCACGGCTCTCTCCGGCTTCCGTGCCAAGGAGATGGCCACCAGAAGGCTCATCGGGGCGACGAAAGGCGGCATATTCATGAAGATGATTGTCGAGAGCACCATAATCTGCGCGGCCGCTATGGTCATCGCCGTCCTGCTTGGCGAGGCCATTTCCCCGGCGGCTTCGAAGGTGTTGAACTATGACATCTCTATCTTCAAGGCAATCTCTCCGGTGAGCGTGCTTGTCTGCGTCCTGTTCACGGTTTTGGTAGGGGTCATCGCCGGCATAGTTCCCGCGCTTATCATCCAGAAGGCCGAGCCGATCGAGATTGTCCGAGGAACGCTCAGGCTCAAGACCAAGACACTTTACAGCAAGGTCATCATTGTCATTCAGAATGTCATCACGGTCGTGATGCTTGTGACGGCGTTCACGATGTTCCTCCAGATCCGCTCTATGATCAATGCTCCGGTGGGTTACAATACTGAGGATCAGATCACCATCAGCAATCAGTTCGGCCTTGCAGGTGATTTGACGCCACTCATCAACAAACTTAAGGCTGAGAGTTGCGTCGAAGCTGTCGGACTTGGAGATGGACATCCTATGTTCATGACCAACAACTTGACTATGTCCACAGAAAGTGGAAGAGAGGCTTCGTTCCAGTTGGTTAAGGGCGACAGTGCCTATTTCAATATCCTCGGCATCAGGAAGAAACAGGACAACCACAGTCCGAACAGTTATTGGCTGAATGAATATGCCTACGGAATCCTCGAAATAGACGAGACCGCCACGGAGTTCACGACCAAGTCCAACAGCACATGGCAGATAGGCGGAATCTACTACGACTTCAAGATCAAGCCGTTGCTGGAGGAACAGCATCCTGCGTTGATCTACCAGTATGATGAATATCCTGCCGGGAAGTGGCCGTGGACGATTCTTGTGAAGACCACGCCGGATCACAAAGAGGCTTTCGCAAGGGTCAAAGCGGTCTTTAGCGAATTGTACCCGGATAAGTTATTCGATGCCAGCTATGTCGAGGATGACATCAAGGCTGTGTTCGCTTCCGAGAACAGGGTGTTGGAGATCATGGTCATATTCACAATCCTTTCGCTGTTTGTCTCGGCTCTGGGTCTTGTGGCGATGAGTTCGTACTACATGCAGCAGGAACGCAGGACAGTGTCTCTCAAGAAGGTCTATGGCGCTGACTATAACTCTGTTCTGTGGGGCCTTGTGGCCGAGTTCATGAAGATGATCGGTGTGGCGTTCGTCATCGCCGTCCCGGTGGCGTGGTACCTGATGCACACTTGGCTGAACGGCTATTCCTACCGCATCGGTCTCCATTGGTGGATTTTCGCGGTGGCCGGTCTGTTCACAGCCCTCATCGCCGTCCTCTCTGTCCTTTGGCAGGCTGTCCGCGCCGCCCGCACCAACCCGGCCATCGAGCTGAAGAAGGAATAGCGTGCTATGTCTTCAATCCGGAAGGTTGCCACGATGAACCCTCCGCGCTTCGCGCTCCGTCCCTCCCAGGCTGCGCCTGGGCCCCTCCCGCTTATGGCCGCGGGTGGCCAAGGTTCGCTGCGGCAACCTTCTGGATTGAGTAGTAATATTCAGTGGAGCCTAAACGATTGAAGATTAGGAATATAATGATGTGTCCTCACCGCTGGAATCGGGAGGAGGATATGCAAGCAAGATATTGAACGATAAAAGATTAGCCTCCATGTGGAGGAATGGGTATGAGAAGAAAAAGTGATTTGATCATCAAGGTTTTGTCCTTGGGAGTCGGGATGGCGATAGCCGTCATCCTGATCGCCAAGGTCTGCTTTGAACTTTCGTACGACAATGTCTATAAGGACATTGACAGAATCTATAAGATCCGCACCGGCGCCGTTATGCAAGGTGAGGATAAGGATTTCGGTCAGGTCAGCGGAGCCATCGCTCCGGGATTCAAGGCCGAGGTGCCGGGAGTGCTGGAGGCCACAAGGTTCACCAGCATATTCAACAGCGAGAATTTCATCATCGATGACGATGGAAGCAAGGTGGCGGCCGAGCACCTTTTAGCGGATTCCTGCTTTTTCAGGATATTCAATCGCCAGTTCCTCGCCGGTGAGCCGGAAAAGGCGTTGAGGTCGTGGAGCGGCGATGTGGCCATCTCAAAGACTTTCGCCGAGAAACTTGGTGGAGTCGGAGCGGCTGTCGGCAAGCAGATCGCCAACGAGGACAATCCGAATCTGAAGCTGACTGTCTGCGGAGTCTATGAGGACTTCCCTAAGAACGGATCGATCCACGCCGATGTCATCCTTTCCATCGAGGCGATGAGCAAGTGGAGCCTCTCCAACTGGGTCGGCAACGACAGGTACGTGGCTTTCGTCAAGTTGGCCGAAGGGGTTGATCCCGCGTCGCTTAAAGATGCCATCCACGAGATGCAGAAGGCTCACCAGCCTTTGGAGGAAATGGAGAAGAGCGGACTCACTCTCTGGTACTTCCTTTCGCCTTTGGCCACCGAGCACAGCTCGAAGCCGGAGGTCAGGAACCTTGTGTTCATACTTGCCATCATCGCCGCTCTGCTGCTGCTTGTGTCCATTATGAACTACGTCCTTGTGGCCATCTCGGATGTCATCCGCAGAGCGCGTGAGGTCGGAGTCCGCAAATGCTATGGTGCGGAATCTTGGGACATCAACAGGATTCTTCTCAGGGAGACCGCCTGCAATCTTGGTCTCTCGCTTGCGGTCGCCGCAGCCCTCGTGCTTGCGTTCAGAGGTGCCATCGAATCTCTGCTCGGTGTACCTGTCCAGGATCTGATCACTCCGCTCTCTGTCTGGATCGTCATCTGCGTGGTCGTGTTGGTCTTTCTGGTGTCGGCCATCATTCCGGCTCAGATGTTCACGAGAATCCCTATCTCCAGCGCCTTCAGAGGCTACAAGGAAAGCAAGCGCCGCTGGAAGATCTCCCTGCTGTCCTTCCAGTTCGCCATCAACGCCGTGTTGGTGTCCTTGGTACTGATCGTAAGCTTCCAGTACCGTAAGGTGCTGAACACCGACCCTGGCTACGAGTACCGGAATCTGGTCTACGAGACATTCCCGTCCTACGACCAGACAAAGATGAACGCCATCGCGGGAGCTCTCCGCTCGCTTCCTGAGGTCGAGGCCGCCGAACTGACCTACACCATGCCATTCGAAAAGGCATCCGGCAACAATGTCTATCTTCCAGGCGACGACCGTGAGCTTTTTAACATCGCCGATGAATATGGAGCCTCGGAGGGTTTCTTTGATATGATGGGCTTCCGTCTTGTAGAGGGATCTGTTCCTAAGGGACCGAACGATGTGGCTGTCAGCAAGTCGTTTGTGACCAAGATGGCCGCCTTTGCGGATTGGTCTGACGGGGCTGTGGGCAAGATCGTCAACATTTCCGAGCACGATCAGGTCACCATCTGCGGAGTCTATGAGGACTATGTCATCGGGGATGTCACCGATATGGATGAGCGTCCGAGCGTCCGTTTCTGCTGGAACCGGGACTTCTACACGGAGGCCGACAAGGATGTTGACAAATATGACTGGTCTGGACTGATGCACACCATTGTCATCAAACTGAGCGAAGTCACTCCCGCAGCCATGCGCAAAGTGGAGAAAACCATCAGGGAAGTGGCTCCTGACAGCGACGCGGAGGTGAAGGCATATTCAGAGACTCTTGTGAATATGTACGATTCAACGAAGCAGATGAAGAGGACCTACGAGCTTGGCGCGTTGTTCGCCCTTCTGATCGCCGTCATCGGCCTCATCTCCTACGTCCGTGACGAGAACTACCGCCGAAGCGCCGAGATCGCCGTCCGCAAGGTCAACGGAGCGCAATCCTCGGAGATCGTGTCGATGCTCGTGATGGATGTGCTGAAAGTGGCTCTTGTCGCTGTCCTTATCGGTGATGCCGGGGCTTGGCTTGTGGCTCATTACTGGCTGCAGCAGTTCGCCGTCAAGATCGCCCTCAACCCACTGTTCTTCATCGCCGCCGACATCATCGTCCTGGCCATAATCGTCAGCGTCATCGTGATCGGCTCCATGAGGATCGCTCACACCAACCCTGTCGAGTCCCTCAAGAACGAGTAGGGTTGGGTTCTCTCGGTCCGCTTTGCGGCGGCCGGGAGGTTGCCACAGCGAACCTTGGCCACCCGCGGCCATAAGCGGGAGGGGCCCAGCCGTCAGGCTGGGAGGGACGGAGCGCGAAGCGCGGAGGGTTCGTCGGGGCAACCTTCCGGACGCTAAGGAGTTTTACTTGAATATCAGCGTGAAAACAGTCGCTTCGGAGTCCGAGCGGGTGAGGCGGAGGGTGCCGCCGTGCATCCTCATGATCTGACGGGAAAGGCTCAGTCCGATTCCGCTGCCCTCAGGCTTGGTCGTGAAGAACGGAATGAATATCTCCTCCTGGCTTGCCGCGCTGATAGGCGGCCCGTCATTGCTCACATTGATGATGACGTTGTCCCTCTTGTCAATCTCGGCAGAGATTTCGATGTGCCGCGCCCCGGCCTGAGCGGCGTTCTTGACAAGGTTGATGAGAATCTGTGAGATCTGGCTCTCGTCAGCGTACAGAAGCACGTCCTCGGTCTTTTCCACAAATCCAGCGGTAGCCCCGGCGGCGGTCAACACCGGCTGGCTCAGATCGATGACCTTGGCCGCGAGGTCGCGAGCGAAAAACGCCTTCCTGACCGGCACGGCCACGTGGGTCATATCCCTGTACGAATTGACAAACTTTATAAGACCACGGGACGAACTGGCGATGGTCTCCAGACCTGCCTTGAGGTCCGGCCCGTCTGATGGCGGAGTGATCGTCCCGGCATATTCGGAAAGAGCCTCGGAAAGGGAGGCGATCGGTGTGACGGTGTTCATGATCTCGTGTGTGAGAACCATGATGAGCCTCGTCCAGGACACTGACTCGTTCTCCTCGATGGCCTCAGAGATGTCGTTTACCGCGATGATTTTCACGTCCTTACGCCCGATGTGCGCCGATGTGGCGGACAGGGAAATGTTCGTCTGCGAGCTTTCCGAATAGATGGACGCTTTCTGGTCCAGACCCTCCTCGACTTTCTCGAAAGCCACTCTCAAGGAAGGGCTCATGATGTCCAGCTGGCGAAGGGTGCTAAGCGACGACACGCTCAGAAGGAGCCGCGCCTGCTTGTTGGTGTAGAGCACAGAATCGGTGCCGGACTCCAGCACGACGATGCCCGTCTTCGCCTTGTCAAGCATCTGCCCGTAATATTCTTCCTGCTCACGTATGTCGGCGGTCTCTTTCTGGAATATGGTGCGGATACGGTTCAATGTGTGGTTGATCTTCCGGCTGCCCAGCCCCCTCTCGTCGAAACGGAAGTTGGTCTCCTTGTCCTCCAGTGCGTCAAGCATATAGGTGACCTTCTTGAGGATGCGGTACCGTGTTGCCAGCACCGCGGCCAAAGCCACCGCCACGATGGCTCCCGCAAGAATCGCTATTTCAGGCCACGGAAGCATATTCCTAAATTCCGTACTTCTTGAGTTTGCTGTAGAGGGTCGGGCGGCTGACATTCAACGCCTTGGCCACCAGCGACATGTTTCCTGAATATTTCTCCACCGCCGCCCGGATCGCTCTCTCCTCGACCTCCTCCAAGGTCTCGACCGGCTGATCGCTTCCTTCGACAAGCGCCTCGGTAGGCAGCTGCAACTCCTTATCTGTCAGCTCGCTGCCCTCGGAGAGAATCACCGCCTTCTCGATGCAATTCTGTAATTCACGAATATTCCCACTCCAATGGCAGTCTTTCAAAGCGGCCTTCGCCTCCGATGCGATGCCCTCCACCTCGCGATGGTACTTCTCGTCGAACCTTTTTATGAATATCTCCGCGAGCGGAACGATGTCTTCCGGGCGCTCCCTCAGGGCCGGCAGATGGATGCTCATCGTGTTGATCCTGTAGAAGAGATCCTCCCGGAAAGAGCCTTCCTGCACCTTCTGGCGCAGATCCATGTTCGTGGCGCAGACGAGGCGGATGTTCACGTTGCGTGGCTTGGTGTCGCCGACCCTCGTGATCGTCCTGTTCTGGAGAACCCTCAGAAGCTTCGCCTGAAGGTGTAAAGGAATATTCCCGATCTCATCCAGGAAAAGGGTTCCGCCCTCGGCCAACTCGACCTTTCCGGCCTTGTCGGCATAGGCGTCCGTGAACGCTCCCTTGACGTGTCCGAAGAGCTCGCTCTCGAAAAGGGTCTCCGGAATCGCTCCGGCATCCACGCTGACCATAGGGCCGTTCCGCCGCTCGGAATGGTTGTGTATCTCTCTGGCCAGAAGATCCTTACCCGTTCCGTTCTCGCCCGTTATCAGAACCGCGGCATCCGTCGGGCCGATCTTCTCTATCGTCTTCTTGATCTCGGCCATCGCTGATGACGTGCCCCAGTACATGCCGGTCGGTCCGGTGGAATATTCATCAGACTTCCTGCTGTCCTTGCGGTTCTCCGCCACCGCCCTTTCCAGCGTAGCGAGAAGCCTCTCGTTCTCCCAAGGCTTCACGATGAAGTCGAACGCCCCTCTTTTCATGCCTTCCACAGCCAGGGAGATGTCGGCGTAGGCAGTGAACAGGATTACTTTCTGATTCGGGTTGTTGCTGCGTAACTCGCTGAGCCAGAAGAGGCCTTCGTTGCCGGTGTTGATGTCCGTGTTGAAATTCATGTCCAGCAGGATCACGTCCGGCTGAAAGGAGTTGACGGTGCTTATCAGCTGCGAGGGCGACGGCAGAATCTCCACCGCCTCGAACCGCAGAGGCAGCAGAATCTTCAACGCGGACCGGATTCCCGCGTTGTCGTCCACAACAAGCACTTTTCCGACTTTCTTCATAATGCCTCTCCTATGTTAATCCGACGAGGATTCGGTGATGGAGATGTTCTCGGCTCCGGCGGCCTTCAGGGCGGCGACAAGGGCGTCCACCTGCGACTTGTCTTCGAACGGGCCGGCGGTGAACACCACGGCTCCGGCCTCGACGCTCTTGATGAGATCCTTGTCCGAATGCTCGTGGATCGCCGCGATGGCCTCCTCGGACAGAGACTGCCCGTTCTCCGGGTAGATCCTGACCATCATCAAGGTCCTGACCTTCGACTCAAGATCCCTGGCCTTCGACACGCCGATGATCTGGCCATTCTGGAACGCGTCGATCTGCGCGTCGCGGAACCCTCTCTTCTTCACCTTGTTAAGGTTGGAAAGAGCATCTTTGTAGGACTTGAAAAGCCCGACGGAATAGGCGTGCTTCCCGGTTGTAGTGGTCCTCTCGAACACAGGACTCAGGCCGTTGAGGTCGGAGACAGAGGCTTTTCTGCTGAGGGTGAATATTCTTATCTGATAGACAATGCCTTCCGGCAGGGTGTTGCTCTCGGCGAAACGTCCTTCCGGGAGGATCATGAACGAATAGTCGAACGAAGGTTTCGGCTTGAGGATCTCCAGATGAAGATCCGGGCCGTAACTGTTTTTGGAGAATGTGTAGCCGGAGGCTGTCCCGACAATCTCCTTGTCGGCCTCGGCCTGGAGCCGCCGCGTGTCGATCACGATTCCGTTGGCAAGAAAATCCATCTCGATGTTCTGAAGCTCCTTCACGGCGGCGTTCAGGTTGCCGTTAAGGGTCGGGAGCATCATCTCCTTCTCTGTGATCTCGGCGGTGAGCCTGGCCTTTTCCTCGTCGGAGGCGGTGGCGAAGCCCGATCTCAGCTTGTCCAGATTTTTGCTGAATCTTGTCACCGAGTCTCGCAACGCCCTGACCTCCCGCATTTTGTCCATGTACCGTTTGGTTCCTTCGTCCTGTTGGGCATTGTCGGAGGAGGCCGATCCGTTGTTGATTCTGGACGGGTCGCCTGCCGGATCAAGGGCGGCCAGCGCCCTCAGCTCGCCCACATCGGAGACCGCCTTGCGGACAGGCATGCTGTCATATTCAAGAACATAGACCGTGACACTGTCGCGTCCGCACTCGCGGTTGGACGCGAAGATCGAGTACTTGCCGTCGTCGGTGTTGGCGAACAGGAAGTCGTCATAGGGCGATGAATATGGAAAGCCCATGTTCACCGGCACGTCCCAGTCGTTAGTCTCCTTGTTCCAGTTCGAGACGTAGAGGTCATAGCCGCCCATGCCGTAGAGTCCCTTGGACGCGAAGTAAAGCGATTGCCCGTCAGGGGACAGCATAGGGTAGATCTCATCTGAGGAACTGGTCATCTGTTCGTTGATCAGTGCAGGTACAGACCAGAGCGAGTCCCCAAGGTGGGTTCTGTAGATGTTTCTGATTCCTTCCTCGTCCTTGGCTGAATAGTAGATGTCCCTCGTTCCCTCCGGAACATAGATGGCGCGGGACAGGTCATCACCTCCGAGCGAGTCGAGTTGGTTGGGAGCCTTTCTCCAGCTGAAATCCTTCAAAGGGTAGAACAGGAAAAAGTCCCTGAGTTGGAAAGTCTTCTTGGCCACCACTGTCGGCTGGCTACAGAACTCCATCATATTCAGACCATTGCGAGCCATCAGAAGTAGATCTTCCGCCTTTGCCGACGCCGTCGAGTCCAATGCTTCGACAGCACCCTCGCCGTACTGGACCGCCTCCGCGAAATTGTAGGCCAGTCTGCAGGAGTCAGCCTTGATCATAAGTTTTGTGGGGGAGACTTGGGCTGAAGCCTCCGAAAGGGACGCGATCTGGACGATCAATGCGAATATGCCGATGAATATTTTGTCCTTCATTCTGAAAAATCTCGGTGATTGCGTCTGCAAAAATAAGAAATACTTGGCAGATAATTTCTTTCTAAGAAAAAAATGCTAAATTTGTACCCCTATTTTTATGCGAAAAAATTAAAACAATAAAATAAAGGTAAAAATTATGCAAAGTAAAGGTTGGATTAGGCTTGTCGCCATTCTGCTTGCGATCGCTTCCATTTGGCAGCTTTCCTTCACTGCGGTGACATCCATCCAGGAAAAGAAAGCGGAGAAATTCGCTGAGAAGGCAGCCGTTGCCGCCCAGAATTCAGCGTCTTTCGCACAGGTTCCTGAAAATGACCAGGCTTACTATCTGGACTCCATCAGGAAAGAACAGAACAGAGTGTTCATTGACTCCATCTCTTCCCAGAAGGTTTTCCTTTGGAACACCTACAAGGAGTGCAAGGCAAAGGAGATAAATCTCGGTCTGGACCTCAAGGGCGGTATGAACGTTATGCTTCAGGTTCAGCTCCAGGATCTTGTAAGAGCCATCTCCGGCAACAGCATGAACCCTGAGTTCCAGAAGGCTCTCGCCCTTGCAAAGGATCGCAGCGTCAACTCAAGGGAGGACTTCATCACCCTTTTCGCCGATGCTTGGAAAGAGGTGGCCAACGGCCAGACCCTCGCCCAGATCTTCGGTACCTACGAGATGAAGGACAAGATCACCCCGGCCTCCACTGACGCCGAGGTCATCAGCGTCATCCGCAGCGAGGCAGAAAGTGCTGTGGCCAACTCCTTCAACGTGCTCAGAAGCCGTATCGACCGTTTCGGTGTGACCCAGCCTTCCATCCAGAAGCTTGGCAACAGCGGACGTATCCTTGTCGAGCTTCCTGGCGTGAAGGAGCCTGAGCGTGTGAGAAAGCTCCTCCAGGGAACAGCTTCCCTTGAGTTCTGGGAGACCTACACCAACCAGGAACTTTCAGGCTATCTTGCCGAGGCCAATGCGAAACTCGCTGAGATCCTCGCCGGTGAGTCTGACTCCACAGAGGTCACCGGGCAGCCGGAGGCTGTAGTCGAGCCACAGGATGGTGCAGACTCTCTCATCACTTCAGAGATCGCACAGAACCAGAACACCTCAGCGGAGCTTGACGCCTACAAGAAGGCAAATCCTCTCTTCGCTGTGCTGAACCCTTCCGGCTCCAACAGCGCCTGCATCGGTTTCGCTTCCGCGATTGACACCGCCAAGGTCAACAGGTACCTTTCTATGCCTCAGATCGCCGAGATCTTCCCTGCCGAGTTCAAGCCGATGTGGTCTGTGAAACCTTCCGAGTATGTCCAGGGAGACAACATCTTCGAACTTGTCGCCATCAAGGCCACCTCAAGGGACGGCAAGGCAAAGCTTGACGGAGGTGTGATCACCGACGCCCGCGTCGTCTACGACCACGGTTCAAACGGTGAGCCTTCAGTCTCAATGAGCATGAACGCCGAGGGCGCCAATGTCTGGGCCCGCATGACCAGCGACAACGTCGGCAAGCAGATTGCCATCGTTCTCGACAACATGGTATATTCCTACCCTAACGTCCAGAACGCCATCACGGGCGGAAGCTCCTCCATCACCGGTCACTTCACACCGGACGAGGCGACCGACCTTGTGAACGTCCTCAAGTCAGGTAAGCTTCCTGCGCCTGCCACCATCATCCAGGAGCAGGTAGTAGGTCCTTCCCTCGGTGCCAAGTCAATCAACGCCGGTATGATCTCGTTCCTTATCGCGTTCATCCTGGTGCTTGTCTACATGATCTTCTTCTATCAGGGCGCGGGTGTCGCCGCTGACCTCGCTCTCCTCTGCAACGTGCTTCTCCTCTTCGGAGTCCTCGTTTCATTCGGAGCCGTCCTGACTCTCCCTGGTATCGCCGGTCTCGTCCTGACAATGGGTATGGCCGTTGACGCCAACGTGATCATCTACGAGCGTATCAAAGAGGAACTCGCCGCCGGAAAGGGCTTGGGCAAGGCTGTGGCCGACGGTTACAAGAACGCCTACTCCGCCATCATCGACGGTCAGGTGACAACCCTCCTTACCGGTATCGTCCTCTTCGTGTTCGGCTCCGGTCCTGTCCAGGGCTTCGCCACCACGTTGATCATCGGTATCATCACCTCTGTCCTCACCTCGATCTTCATCACCAGACTTATCTTCGATGACCGTATCTCGAAGGGCAAGAGCATCGCGTTCGAGAATGATCTTACCAAGAACTTCCTCAAGAACACACACTTTGACTTCATCGCCGGCCGCAAGTGGTCTTACATCATTTCCGGCACCTTGATCGTCATCTCCATCGTCTCTGTCTTCACCAAGGGCTTCACCTACGGTGTTGACTTCACCGGTGGCCGTACCTATGTTGTACGTTTCGACCAGCCAGTCACTGCCGAGCAGATCCGCAGCGCCGCCGAGGTTGAGTTCGACGGTGCCGTCGAGGTAAAGCAGTTCGGTGGTGAGAGCCAGATGAAGATCACGACCCAGTACAAGATCGAGCAGGAGTCCACAGACGTTGACGCCGAGGTTGAGTCTATGCTTTATCATGCCTTGAAGCCGTTCTTCGCCGAGAAGGACATCACTCTCGAACAGTTCAAGTCTACCGTAGATAATCCTAACGGTATCATCTCGTCCGACAAGGTCGGCCCTACGATCGCCAACGACATGAAGAGGGACGCTATCATCGCCGTCATCCTCTCCCTGCTGGTGATCTTCGCCTACATCGCGTTCCGTTTCAAGGGATGGACATGGGGTCTTGGTGGAGTTGTCTCACTCGCCCACACCGCCATCATCGTGATCGGCTTCTTCTCCCTGTTCTCGGGAATCCTGCCGTTCAACCTTGACGTTGACCAGACGTTCATCGCAGCCATCCTTACGATCATCGGTTACGCCATCAACGACAACGTGGTTATCTTCGACCGTATCCGTGAGTACAGAGTTCTGCATCCTAACGTTGACGTGAGGACGAACACCAACCAGGCCATCAACGCCACGTTGACCCGTACCGTCAACACCTCTGTCTCCACTCTCGTAACCATGCTCGCCATCGCGATCTTCGGCGGAGAGTCCATCAGAGGTCTCGCGGTTGCCCTCATCCTTGGTATCTGCATCGGTACTTACGCTTCCATCTTCATCGGTACTCCTGTGATGTACGATGCCACAATATGGAACCAGAAGCGCCTCGCCGCCAAGAATGGCACAGCCAAGCCATCCAAGTCTTCGAAGAAGTAATCTTTGGTTAACGAATAAGTAAAGCGCCGACCCGGACGGGTCGGCGCTTTTAGTATTCATATTTGTGTGGAAGAAGCTATCCGATCATATTCTTTGGATCCAGAGCCTTGTCTAGCTCCTCTTTGCTGAGGATGCCTCTTTCGAGGACGATGTCGTAGACGGAGCGGTTGGTCTCAAGAGCCTCCTTGGCGACCTTGGTGCTGGCCTTGTAGCCGATGATAGGGTTGAGGGCGGTCACGATGCCGATGCTGTTCTTCACCATCTCGTAGCAACGCTCCTTGTTGACGGTGATGCCTTCGATGCACTTCTCGCGCAGGGTGTTCATCGCGTTCGTCAGCCAGGTGATGCTCTCCATGATGGATTCTGCGATCACAGGCTCCATGACATTCAGCTGGAGCTGTCCGGCCTCAGCAGCGAATGAGACGGTCATGTCGTTGCCGATCACCTTGAAGCAAACCTGATTGGTGACCTCCGGGATGACAGGATTAACCTTGCCAGGCATGATTGACGAGCCTGGAGCCATAGGCGGAAGATTGATCTCCTTCAGACCGCAGCGAGGACCGGAGGCCATGAGCCTGAGGTCGTTGCAAATCTTGGAAAGCTTGACTGCCAGTCTCTTGAGGGCACCAGAGTAGCTGACATAGGCGCCAGTGTCAGGAGTGGCCTCCACGAGATCCGGAGCAGCGATGAACTTCTCGCCTGTGAGTTCGGTCATCTTCTTGGCGCAAAGCTCTGCGAAACCAGGCTTGGCATTGAGGCCGGTACCGATTGCGGTGCCTCCCATGTTGATCTCATAGAGAAGATTCACGTTTCTCTCAAGGTTCAGAACCTCTTCCTCAAGGTTGGTGGCATAGGCGTGGAACTCCTGGCCGGAGGTCATAGGAACCGCGTCCTGAAGCTGTGTACGGCCCATCTTGATAACGTCCTTGAACTCCTCACCCTTCTCCTTGAACGCGTCGATGAGATCCTTGAGGCTCTTCTCCAGTTTTCTGTTCATCCTGATGAAAGCGTAGCGGAAGGCAGAAGGATAGGCGTCGTTGGTAGACTGGGCGCAGTTCACATGGTCGTTAGGTGAGCAGAACTGGTACTCCCCCTTTGCATGTCCCATGATCTCAAGAGCCCTGTTGGCGATCACCTCGTTGGCGTTCATGTTCACGGATGTTCCTGCGCCTCCCTGCATCATGTCCACAGGGAACTGGTCGTGGAACTTTCCGTCGATGATCTCGCGGCATGCCTCCACGATCGCGTCGGCGATCTTCGGATCCATAGCTCCGAGTTCCTTGTTCGTCTGTGCCGCGGCAAGTTTGACGCAGGCCATGGCGATGACGTACTCAGGGTAGTCGCACATCCTGGTGTTGGAGATCTTGTAGTTGTTGAGGGCTCTCTGTGTCTGGACACCGTAGTAGGCCTCAGCCGGAACCTGAAGTTCTCCAAGAAGGTCAGATTCGATTCTGAATTTCTCTTCGCTCATAATTGATAAGAATTATCTGTTTATAAAATGTTTTACTTTTGTTCGGCAAAGGTAAGCCCAAAAAAGATTATAAGCAAAATTGCGACAATAAATTTCGATTTATTATTTGACCGCCCGCAAATTAGCCGCTTCGGCAAGCCCGGCAACCGGGAAGCACCGACCGATGATTGGCCAGCCGCTGATCCGTCGGTCACTGTGTCTGTCGAAGCGCGGGTCTGCTAGGACATGCCTATCACCGGAGCGACTGAATATTCCAAAGAATATTACTACATTTGCGCCCGTTAATATTCAATGACACAATGAGAGCGATAGGAACTGTTCTGCTGTTGGTCCTTTCCAACATATTCATGACATTCGCCTGGTACGGCCACCTGAAGCTTCAGGATATGAAGGTCTCCACCAGCTGGCCGCTGATTCTGGTCATCCTCTTTTCATGGGGACTGGCTTTCTTTGAATATTGCGCCCAGGTTCCCGCCAACCGCTTGGGCTTCAACGGCAACGGCGGTCCGTTCAGTCTAATGCAACTAAAAGTCATTCAAGAAGTTGTCTCGCTGATCGTCTTCACTCTCATTGTCACCCTCCTCTTCAAGGGTGAATCCCTTCATTGGAACCACCTCGCCGCGTTCGTCTGCCTTGTGCTCGCCGTCTTCTTCGTTTTCCTGAAGTAGCGTCTTCCCCAAAGGTGTTCGGTGGAAAAGACCGGAAACAGAATTGCGCAGGGAGTGCCGCCCGTGTCCTTCCTGCATGGTTTCCGGCAGCAATTCTGTCATCTGGTATTGGATACATAGCTTGTATATCACGGCGTTGAATTCGCCGTGAATATCTCCGCAAACAATAATGCTCTTTGCGTTAGGAAATGCGTATGTGTGAAATGAATTCATTTCTTCAACGATAGCCAATAGGGGGACAACTTTTCCGTAATATAATCAATGACCTCATTCAGAGGTAAGACTCCCTTGTATTTCATCTTTTTCAAGAATGCGTTCCATTGAGTCTGCTTGATAGGATCATTCTTGAATTCGCCATTGAAAAGAGGGTGATTCTCAGTATATGTCGTTCCTCTATTGCTGAAAACAGAGGCAATTGCTTCAGAAAGGGTTTCCTCATTTACCTTGACACGTGCTGATTCTGACGAAAGAATGGAATATACATCATAGAAGTCTTTCATCCTGCTGTTTGCCAGCGCCCGATCAATCATTGTCTGGAACTTTTCTGCTACAACAGTCTCCAAAGAATAAGCATTGATGCTAACCTCAGGCATATCATCAAGAAGCAAGGGATAATCCAGTTCCTGGGGCTCTGGAACAACAATATCTCCAAACCCAATATCCATAGAAAAAGGTTGTACAATGGTGTCAAGATGAGCTGTCACAGTAACTGTGACGCCGTTATACTCTTTGTCCAAAGAAATGTCCTCAACCTTAATGTCATTCTCTCCGTTATCGAACATAAGACCATCTTCAGGGCATTGAATTGCGCAGATCTCTCGGAAAGCTTTTCGAATGGTTTCTTTGTCTCTGCTAATCTTGTCGCCCAGGAAATCAATGTCTTTCGTCGGACGAGCCTTGAACTTTTCGTAGGCGAAGAGAAGTGCACTTCCTTTCAGGCAGAAGTTATCCCGATATTGGCTCATCGACAGCCTGTACAACATCCGCTCTTGGATGTATCTGAGCAGAATCTGCAAATATTCGGTTCCAGGCACTGAATCCCGGATGTTCAGGAGTTTGGCCCGAACCGACTTTGCTACATTTTTCTTTTCCATATTACAGCCCCATTTCAAGGTATTGTCTCATTGTTGACAGCACTCTCATTTGTTTTGCGTAATCCATAAGACGGGAAATGTTACGATCCTTGCGCTTGAGATAGTTCCTAAGAATCTCAACAGCCACTTCAGTCCCGATCTTGTTACGAAACTTTACAGCGTCGCAAACGCTTTTCTCGATGCAGAAAATCTTAACCTTATGATTGGCAATGTCAGCTTCTTCAACGCCCATCGTGCAGTATTTCTCTTCCCAATAGCAGAGAATGATGCCAGAAATCTCCGGGGCCACCACTTTCCTGTGCTTTTCTATAGCAACGTAAAATCCATCAGGGATTTGAGTGGTAAGCCCATAATAATCCCACGCGGAATACATGCAAACGACACCGCCGGGGACGATCCTTTCAACATCTATCATCGTGGTCGCCAGTTCTTCAGGGAGAATATACACACCATTCTTGATTCTGATGACATTGCCGGATTTGATAGCCTTGTTGATTCCATAGTAAGCCCTGGGCTCACGTAGTTCATGAGTCCGTATCGTTCCTCCGCTTGCAGAGATGTCTTGGTAAAACTTGGCCATATGCGTATGATTCGCGACAAATATACGGCTAATTTTTGAAATGGCCGTAGTTTTTTGATAATTCTTTCATGAATCGATATGACCTTCGGATACTGCCCCTGTTCCCATTTTTGAAACAGTCGCTCAGAAGCGCATAGAAAGCCGTTTTTGCGAAAAACCTTATAATCTATGTCACTTTTCAGCGATAGTGACGCGAAAAAAAATAATTCTATTAATGCTGGGTGTCTTATAGGGAAAATATACTGATGGTTTCCATGTTTGAGCGAGAAAAACTTTAACTTTGTAGAAATACGTTGAGACTATGACAACGCAAGAAATACTCAAGCTTTGTGGGAAAGGTGAGCAGACACCCGTTCAAATGAAGGAACGGGTCACTGATGCGTATGAGTTGGGGAAAGAAATGGTTTGCTACGCCAATGAGCGAGGAGGCGGATTGATTATCATAGGAGTCAATGATAAAACGGGAAAGGTCAATGCGCTTTCACGCACGGAGGTGCAGGAGCAAACAGGGCTTCTTTCCCAAATCGCAACCGACCTAGTCCATCCCGCCGTTTCCATCAAAGCTGAAAACGTTGATGTCCCTGGCGGGCAATTGATAGCCGTTACAGTCCTTGAGGGCATCAATAAGCCATACAAGGACAACAAGGGAGTTGTCTGGGTTAAGAACGGCGCTAACAAGCGTCGCATCGTTGACAACGCAGAGATTGCCGAGATGATGTCCGATAGCGGCACATTCCGACAAGATGAGGCTATCATCCCCGGAGCAACTATTGCGGACCTGGATAGGAATGTTGTCAAGACCTACCTAATAAAGAGGTTTGAGGCGTCCTACAAATCCAAGGATTTGACTTATGAGCAGATACAGGATGCTTCCGCTGACGAGCTTGTTAGTTTGGCGGCATCTGGAATGACGGTTGAACGCTTGTTGAAGAACTTTGGGCTCATTCGTTCTGATGGCGGCATCACCTATGCGGCGATGCTGTTGTTCGGCAGACATCCATGGCGTTGGCTTCCTACTGCCACAGTCAAATGCGTCAGCTTTATCGGGAACAGCCTAGGGGGAACTGAGTTCCGTGATAAAATGGATGACTTGGATGCCGATGGCGGCATTCTTATCCAGTATGAAGCTATGATGGCTTTTCTCAAGCGGAATCTTCACAATGTTCAGGTGGATTCTGATTTCAACTCTCTTGGACAACTGGAGATACCTGTTGGCGCACTGTCCGAAATATGTTCCAATGCCCTCCTGCATCGTTCTTACAGTTGGGAGGCGCCCATTCGGGTGTTTGTCTTTGATAACCGTGTAGAGATCCATAGCCCTGGCGCCCTTCCGGGCGGATTGGAGGTTGAGGATGTCCTATCTGGTACATCCCTTCCGCGGAACAAGATGCTTTTTACTCACGGAGCATTTTTACTACCCTATTCAGGCATTGGCAGCGGTTTCCTTCGTGCTCGTGAACTGGATGACAAAATGGAGGTCGTTAACGACACCAAGAAGAAAGAGGTCATAGTTACTTTTTGGCGGGGAAGTAACCAAGAACGTGTCAGAGTAACGGAGTTTGGTAACGGAGTAACCAAGAAAAGTAACGGAGCTCAACAAAAAGTAACGGAGTCGAGTAACGGAGTTGCACCATCAAAAGTCAAATTGCCGGGGAAGGAACAAGACATTATTAACTTTTGCACCGTCCCTAGAACAGCAGCAGAAATCCTATCAAGGATGGGCTTGACAAATCAGACTAAGAATAGAAAAAAACACATTAATCCTCTTGTGGAGCAAGGGAGACTTAAACTCACGATTCCTGATAAGCCGAATGATCCAAACCAGAAATATGTAAAGGCATAATGAAAGATCGGGCTAAATAGTACGTGCAAACTTCAAACCGCCCGATAAGTCGCCAAAATGTCGCCAAAAATTGAGACACAAAAAGAGCTAACCACTGAAAATCAGTCAGTTAGCTCTTTTTAAGGTGCCTCGGGCGGGAATCGAACCCGCACGGACATTTCTGTCCAAGGGATTTTAAGTCCCTCGTGTCTACCATTTCACCACCAAGGCGGTGTGGGCTGCAAATTTACTAAAAAAATGTCATTGATTGTGTAAAGCCCCTTAAGAAGTTTAAAAAGTAGTGATGTTAGGAAGATCGGCTAATAGTACTTCTTCTCTTGGCGATACAGGGCTATGAAGATGAAAATCAGGACGGTGAATGCCCACAGCGATGAGCCGCCGTAACTTAGTAACGGCAACGGGATGCCGATCACGGGCATGAGGCCGATGGTCATCCCGATGTTGATGAAAAGGTGCATGAATATGCAGGAGGCGACACAGTAGCCGTAGATGCGGGTAAACGCCTCCCGGCTTTTCTCGGCATCAGAGATGATCCTCAGGATCAGGAAAACATAGAGGGCTATCACAACAAAGCAGCCAATGAAGCCCCACTCCTCACCTACCGTGCAGAAGATGAAGTCTGTGCTTTGCTCCGGCACAAAACCGAACGTGGTCTGCGTGCCGCCGAGGAATCCTTTCCCGGTCAGACCGCCCGATCCGATCGCGATCATGCTCTGGTTGACATTGTAGCCCACACCGGCGGGATCCTCTTTCATGCCAAGGAGAACCTCTATCCTTTTTCGCTGATGGTCTTGGAGTATGTTATTGAAAATAAATTCGGTGGAGAAGACCAAGGCAACCCCGGCGACCAGACCGAGAGCGGACATCGACAGGAATCTCCGGCGTGACTTGTAGCCCTTGATGATCATGAATGGAACGGCGCAGACGCACATGCCGATCAGTATGTACAGCGGCTTGATCTTCCCGGCGATGCCCTCCGGATTGAACTTGCCAAGGATCCATGGCAGAAGGCACATCAGCAGGCACAG
>HF986075.1:109322-113932 GCA_000431015.1 Alistipes sp. CAG:514
CACATCAGCAGGAACAGTCCCGCGCCGACCCAGAACATGGCGTTGAACTTGCCAGACTCCAGCAGGTTGCAAAGAAGGATGATCCCTGCCAGCACGAGCAGCGACACGTACGGCGACGCAGTCAGCGTCAGTATGAAAAGCAGAGCCGCCGCGCCGATGCAGAATATCCACCAACCTGAGAATCCTTCCCGATACATCACGAATATGAAGCCGACGTAGACGAGAGCTGATCCAGTCTCGCTCTCCGCCAGGATGACAAGCATCGGGACTCCGAGAATCAACGCGGTGAGCATGAAGTCCTTGAACTTCGTGATCTTGAAGTTGACCTGGCTCATCAGCGTGGCCAGGAGCAGGGATGTCGTGATCTTTGAGACTTCGGCGGGCTGGAACCTGACGGGACCGAATTCGAACCAGGAACGGGATCCTTTGACCTCCACGCCAAGGAATATCACGCTCACAAGCAGGCACATGACAAACAGGTACAGCGGCACCGAGGCGCTTTCCCAGAACTGCGCGTTGATCACAAACAGAATCAGAGCCGCAAGTCCGAGCGCCGTGAGTATCCAGACGAACTGTTTGCCGGAGCGGAAATTATAGTCGAATATGGTGACGGGGCCGTCGGAATGGATGGAGGCGTAGATGTTGACCCAGCCGATGAGGATGAGCAGCAGGTAGGTGACCACCAGCGCCCAGTCAACACTCTTCCTTATTCCTCTGTCTGAAAAGTTCTCCATCGCTCAACTATTTATAAGCCTTGACCCTTGACATGAGGTTGCCCTGAAGAACCCTGTCCTCCAGAGGCCGGCGCTTGTCGCTGATCTCTCCGTTGAGATATTTCTCGACCAGCAGGGATGCGATCGGTGCGGCCCAGGTGGCGCCGAATCCGGCGTTCTCGATGTAGGCGGCCACGGCGATCTTCGGATCGTCCTTAGGGGCGAAGCAGATGAACACGGAGTTGTCCGCGCCGCGCGGATTCTGTGCCGTACCGGTCTTTCCGCAGATGTCCAGCCCCGGAACCGCGGCGATGGATGCCGTTCCTCCCGATCCGAATCCACTGTTGACCGCCCTCCACATGCCTTGCGTCACTTTTTTGAAATTCGTCGTGTCAACCATCGTGTACTGCCTCTCGTAATATTTCGGATCAATCTCGACCCCTTCCGACGCTTTCACGATGTGCGGTATCTTGTACCACCCTCTGTTGGCGACGGTCGCCGCGAGGTTGGCGATCTGCATAGGCGTGGCTCCGACCTCGCCCTGGCCGATGGAGATGGAGATGATCGTGGTGAATTTCCATCCTCCCTTGCCGTAGATCTTGTTGTACGTCTTTGATGTCGGCAGAGTTCCGCCCAGCTCGGCGGGGAAGTCCGTACCCAGCTTGTGTCCGAAGCCGAAACTTTGGACATATTCGTTCCATTTGTCAAGTGCCTCGCCGATGTCGCGGTATTTCTTGTTTTCAAGAATATTCCTGAGCACGTAGCAGAAATAGCCGTTGCAGGACATCATGATTGCTTCCTCCAGGGTGAGCGGGGATTTGTGGACGTGGCATCCGAGCTTGCGGTTGCCAAAATGGTAGCCTTGGCTGCAAGGGTAGGCCATCTCGGTGGTGAGGGTACCTTCCTGAAGCCCGATCAGGCCGTTCACAAGCTTGAACACCGATCCCGGAGGGTATGGAGCCTGTACTGCCCTGTTGAACATCGGCTTGTGTGGATCCTTGATGATCTCGTCGTAGTGCTGGCCGATGTCCGCCAGCATGCTCACATCGACTCCAGGGCTGGAGACAAGCGTCAGGATCTCACCGGTCTTCGGCTCTATGGCCACGAGGCTGCCGACCTTGTTCTTCATCAGATCCTGACCGTACTGCTGGAGATCCGCGTCGATCGTCGTGTGGATGTCGTGTCCAGGGACGGCCTCCTTGTCCATCTCCCCGTCCTTGTAGCGCTGCTCTATCTGGTTGCGGGAGTTGCGCAGGTAGATGTGGTAGCCTTTCTCACCTCGGAGTTCCTTCTCCCTGGCGGCCTCTATGCCGGTCTTTCCGGCGTAGTCTCCGGGACGATATTCACCGGGATGCCTCTCGATGTAGTTGGCATCCACCTCGGAGACGTAGCCGAGCAGGTTGCCACCGGCGTTGACCGGATAGTCGCGTATGCTTCGGGCCTGCCCCCGGAATCCCGGGAAGTTGTACTGAAGCTCGGCGAACCGCATGTAGGTTTCCGGCTTTATCTGCTTGAGCATCACCACGCTCTGGTAGCCTATGCGGCGACGGTTCCTGGCATATTCCTTCATCTTGTCCCTGATGAAGTCGGGCGTGA
The DNA here is from genome assembly GCA_000431015.1 of Alistipes sp. CAG:514. Lineage (GTDB taxonomy): Bacteria > Bacteroidota > Bacteroidia > Bacteroidales > UBA932 > Cryptobacteroides. The sequence goes on from HF986075.1 coordinate 111,632, forward strand.
CGTTGAGTGCGCCGGCCAGCATCAGGGTGTCGAATTGCTTGACCTCCCTTGGGGTGACGAGGATGTCGTAGGTGACTTTGTTGCTGACGATGATCTTGTCGTTGCGGTCGTAGATGATGCCTCTGGTCGGGTAGATGATGTCGTAGACCATCGAGTTGTTGGACGCGTTGATCTTGTACTTGTCATCGATGATCTGGATGTAGAACAGTTTCCCGAGGATGATGGACACCACAACCAGAAGACCGATGACCAACGACTTGCCTCTACCTTCTGTCTTCATAGGCCAGAAGGTTGATGATGCAGATCGAGGCCAGGTAGCCGGCGGCGGTGGAGAGTCCGACCTTTGTGGCTATGAACCAGAACGGTCTTGTGCCGGCGCAGTCGGCCAATGTGTAGATTGTCAGGAAAAGCATGGTCATCAGCATGACGGCCATGGAGACCCTGGCGAAGCCATATTTCCTGACGGAGATGTTCTCTTTCTGCTCGAAGGGCTCGCTGCCGAAGAACAGCTCGATGACAGGCTTCCGGAGCAGGGCGACCGGTACGAGGGAAAGCGCGTTGATGCCGAGGGTTCCCTCTGCGAAGAAATCCACTGCAAGTCCGGTGACGAAAGCGATCAGCATGGCCTTGACCGTGCCGGTCTTGGTCGGTATGCAGAGTACCATTGCCGGAAGGATGGTCAGCATGACGTAGGGCGTGAAATGAAAATAGTTGCTCAGGATCATCTGGCCAACCGTCAGCAGAATGTATATCAACGTAAAGCTGTTTCTCATTTCCCTGATTGTTCTTGTTCCTCGATTTCCTCTATCTCTTCCGCCCTGGTGTTCGAGACGATGGTGACATATTTCAGAGCCTTGTGGTTCTGGAAGAGATCCACCCGGATCTCATTGGTCGCTCCGTTGATGATCTTTGACTCACCGGCCACTCCGATCGGGATGTCGGGAGGAAAGATCGTGGAATAGCCGCTCGTGTAGACCGTGTCTCCCGGAGCGAACTTGAACTGGAGCGGAATTTCCTTGAGTATGGCTCTGTCCGAGCTTGTGCCGTCCCATCCCAGGGGTCCGACGGCTCCTGAGTTCCCGAGCCTCGCGCTGATGAAGAATTCCGTGTTGAGGAAGGAGATCGCATAGGAATAGTGGCCGCTGACCGCATCCACGATGCCGATGATGCCTTTCGAGGTGATGACGCCCGAGTTGCGGGTCACACCGTCCTCGCTTCCCTTGTCGATGATCAGGTAGTTGTGCTGGGAATTCGTGCTTGACTTGACGATGGTCGCCGGGATGTAGTTGAACCCATTGTCCATCATGACCGGCCTGAAATCCGGGTCGGCTGCCTTGGCCGCCAGCTCGTAGCCGAGAACCTTTTTCCGCAGCATGTCGTTCTCCAGGGCGAGCTCGTCGTTCTGCCTCTTAAGGGAGAAGTAGTTGGAGACAGCCTGCGTTGTCCCCCAGGTCTTGGCCATGAACCCATGTGAGATCCTGGCGATCCAGAGACGCTGCAACTCGTTGTTGTTGGACAGCATGAGAACAGCCGCGGCTTCCAGAATGATGAAGACCGCGACTGCGATGATACTCTGGACTACGGATCTCTCCTTCGGCATTATCTCATCAGGAATGGGTAGTTGGATGTCTTCTTGAGAGCGATGCAGGTTCCTCTCGCCACGGCCCGTAGCGGATCCTCGGCGACATGGAACTGGATGTTGACCTTTTCGGTGAATCTCTTGGCGAGGCCTCTGAGCAGGGCGCCGCCGCCGGAAAGGAAGATGCCATTCTCCACGATGTCTGAATATAGCTCCGGAGGAGTCATCTCAAGCACGTGAAGGATCGAGGATTCCAGTTTCGCGATGGATTTGTCAAGGCAGTGCGCGATCTCCTGGTAGGTGATTGTCGCCTCGACAGGGTGCGCGGTCATCAGATTAGGACCGTTCACAACGTATGGCTCCGGCTCCTCGTCCAGATCCGGAATCACCGCACCCACGGCGATCTTGATCTTCTCCGCGGTCGTCTCGCCGATCTTGATGTTGTGCTGCTGGCGCATGTAGTACTGGATGTCGCTGTTGAACACGTCGCCGGCTGTCGGGATGCTTTCCTGCTGCACGATGCCGCCGAGCGAGATCACGGCGATCTCCGCTGTTCCTCCTCCTATGTCTACAACCATGTTACCCTTTGGTGCCTCCACGTCAAGACCGATACCGAGCGCAGCGGCCATCGGCTCATAGATCAGGTAGACATCGCGTCCTCCGGCGTGTTCGCAGGAGTCACGCACGGCCCTGATCTCCACCTGGGTGCTTCCGGACGGAAT
>HF986075.1:113947-139708 GCA_000431015.1 Alistipes sp. CAG:514
GGCTTCCGGACGGAATGCCGACCACGATCTTGAGGTTGGGGGAGAAGAGAGACTTCTTCTTGCTGTTGACCTGTTTGATGAAGCCTTTGATCATCATCTCGGCCGCGTTGAAGTCAGCGATCACGCCATTCCTCAGAGGCCTGATGGTCTTGATCCCCGGGTTTGTGTGCTCGTGCATGAGCTTGGCCTGTCTGCCGATAGCGATGCATTTGCCGGAGTTGTTGTCAATCGCGACAATGCTCGGCGCATCCATGACAATCTCGTCATTCCTGAAAATGACGGTGTTGGCTGTTCCGAGATCCATTGCGATCTCTTGAGTCAGAAATGAAAGTGCCATAACAGTTATGTCTGATTCTATTATTATCTTTTATTCAACACAATAGTGTACTATACAACTTGTAAATATACGAAAAAAGTTATATTTGTAAGAATTTATTATGAATAGAAGTAAAATATTAATCGTCATGGCCGCCGGAAGCGGTGTCAGAATGGGTGCGACAGTCCCGAAACAGTTCCTGGATCTGGGAGGTGTTCCCATTCTTCGCAGGACCATCGAAGCGTTCGTCTCGGCGGTTCCGGACATCAAGGTGGTCACCGTTCTTCCGGAGGATCATATTCCTTTCTGGAAGGAATATTGCCTGTCTTCGGGATTCAATTGCCCTCAGACATTGGTTTCCGGAGGCTTCACACGCTTCCATTCCGTAAGAAATGCGTTGAAGAAGGTCCCGGACGGAGCGATTGTCGCCATTCACGACGGAGTGCGGCCGCTTCTCTCGGCGGAATTGATAAGGAATATGTTCGCGCGGATGGATTCAGGTGGTGTCAGGGCCCTCATTCCGGTAATCCCTTCCGTGGACACCCTGAAGGTTATCGACCGGGTGAAGGATCAGGACGGGAACGAGGTTATGGTCTCCCCTGAGGGAGAGGTGGTGGACAGAAGCCGGATTTTCGGAGCCCAGACCCCGCAGATGTTTCTGTCAGAGGACATCAAGTCGGCATATTCACAAGCCTTTGACACCGCTTTCACTGACGATGCCTCTGTGGCGCGTAAAAATGGGATACCCCTCTCCTTCTGTGACGGAGAGAGGTATAATTTCAAACTGACATCTCCCGAGGATCTGTCCCTCGCGAGGCTGATTATTTCGTCTTCTTCGAGAACTCGGCAGGCTGGTAGGTAGTCCGTTTGTAGTCCTTCACCCAGACCTGACGCTCGATGGCCTGGTCGAGTGAGATCATGGTCTCGGTCGACTGGATGTAAGGAATGTTCTGTATCGTGTTGATAAGGATCTCCATAAGGTGATCATTGTCAAAGCAGTAGGCCTTAAGAAGAAGGGCGGCCTTGCCAGTCACGAAATGACATTCCACAATCTCGGCGATCTTCTTGAGGTTGGCCACGACCTCCGGATACTTGTCGGCTTCCGAAAGGGTGACACTGATGAAGGCGCACACGTTAAGTCCTAGGGCCTGAGGCTTTACAAGCAGTCTGGATCCGGTGATGACACCGTTGTTCTCCAGTCTTTTCACTCTCTGATGAATAGCGGCTCCCGAAACACCGCACTCGCGGGCGATTTCCAGGAAAGGCATCCTGGCGTTGTTAACCAAGAAAGAGAGGATCTTCTGGTCAATCTGATCGATGTGATAAGTTGCCATTACTTTCAATTTCTAACTAAACAGCCGCTAATTTATGTAAAATAACTTAAAAAATCAAGATTTTTTGTATCGTCTTCTACCTTTTTCGGTTGGTTTTGAATTATTGATGATCTCCAGACACGCCTCTTCCGTGAGTCTGGCCGCATCGGTGCCTTTCGGAATCTTGTAGTTCGAGCCGGCGTGCTTGATGTAGGGGCCGTAGCGCCCGTTGATGACCTGGATGTCGCTGTCTTTATATTCAGCCATCACAGGATTAGCAGCGCTTTTGTTCAGCCCTTCCTCGATGATACCGGAGCATTCCTCCAAGGTGATTGTCAGAGGGTCTTTGCCGCGAGGGATGGAGAAGTTCTTGTCACCGTACTTGATGAACGGGCCGAACCTTCCTTTCAGGGCGACCACATCGACATCCTTGTACTTGCCGACCGTCCGAGGCAGCTGGAACAGCTTCAACGCGTCTTCCAGAGTGAGATCCTCGATGAGCTGGCCTTTGCCGAGCGAGGCGTACTGCACGTTCTCGCCCTCTCCTTTCTGGATGAACGGGCCGAACTTGCCGAATTTGGCGACGAATCGGTTGCCATCCCCGTCTGTCCCGAGATCCTTGGAGACATGGCTGTAGTTGCCGTCGTTGAGGACTTCTTCGACCTTCTTGTGGAAAGGCGAGTAGAATCCCGCGATGACCTCGTTCCAGACAAGGTTTCCGCCGGCGATCTGGTCGAAATCCTTTTCTACGTTTGCCGTGAAGTCGTAGTCCACGATGTCGGTTAAGTACTTCTCAAGGTAGTCGGTCACGATCATGCCGATCTCCTGAGGGAGCAGTTTCCCTCTCTCGGCTCCGATGCTTTCGGTTCTCGTGACATCCTTGACGGTTCCGTCCTTTAGCTCCAAGTCGTTGACGACCACCTTCTTACCATCCTTGTCTCCTTTGACGATGTAGCCGCGGCCGGTAGTCAGCGTGGCGATGGTCGGCGCATAGGTGGAAGGTCTTCCGATGCCAAGCTCCTCAAGTTTCTTGACCAAGGTGGCCTCTGAATATCTTTGAGGGGCGGCTGTGAACTTGCACTCCGCCAATATTCCCTTATCCGTCATCCTTGTGCCGGTCTGAAGATCCGGGAGCATGACCTCGTCTTCCTCCGACTCCTGGTTGTCGGTGCCTTCCATGTAGATTTTGAGGAATCCGTCGAACAGAACCTGGGTCGCCTGCGCGTTGAACTTCTCCGGCCTCTTGTCCGAAGCAATCTTGAGCGCTGTGTTAAGTACCTTGGCATCAGCCATCTGCGAGGCGACAGTCCTTTTCCAGATGAGGTTGTAGAGCTTCTGCTCCTGGGCGGTTCCCTCGATCTCCGTGTTCTCTATGAATGTAGGGCGGATGGCCTCGTGAGCCTCCTGCGCCCCCTTGCTGTGGGTCTTGAACTGGCGTGTCTTTGAATATTCCTCACCGAAGTTCTCGATTATGAACTTCCTGGCGGTGCCGAGCGCCAGGGAGGACAGGTTGGTGGAGTCGGTTCTCATGTAGGTGATGAGACCGCGCTCGTAGAGACTCTGCGCGACCCTCATCGTCGTGCTCACAGGAAAACGGAGCTTCCTTGCGGCCTCCTGCTGGAGAGTCGAGGTCGTGAACGGGGCGGCGGGGAAGCGGTTGGCTTCCTTCTTCTCCACGTCTGAGACCGTGAAAGCCGCTCCGATGCAGTCCTGGAGGAATCCGCGGGCCTCGTCGATGGTCTTGAACCTCGTGTCAAGGATGGCCTTGACCTTCACGGATTCCGCATAGCCGTCGGGATGGAAGACGGCCTCCACTTTGTAGTAGGCCTCGTTGCGGAAAGCCATGATCTCCTTTTCCCTCTCGACCACAAGCCTCAGCGCCACGGACTGCACGCGGCCCGCCGAAAGCTTCGGCTGGATCTTTCTCCAGAGTATAGGGGAAAGCTCGAAGCCCACAAGCCTGTCAAGGACTCTGCGCGCCTGCTGTGCGTTGACAAGGTTCATGTCGATGGAGCGCGGATTACGCACCGCGTTCACGATCGCATCCTTTGTGATCTCGTGGAAAACGATTCTTCTGGTTTGCTCCTTCTTAAGTCCGAGAGTCTCGAAGAGGTGCCATGAGATTGCCTCTCCCTCCCGGTCCTCATCGGACGCGAGCCACACTGTAGAGGCTTTTTCCGCCGCCTTCCTGAGTTCGCCCACCACTTTCTTCTTGTCGGCGGGAACCACGTATTCAGGAGTGAAGCCCTTCTCCACATCCACACTCAATTTCTTGTCCTGAAGATCCCGGATGTGACCGAAACTGGATTTCACCTCGTACCCGTCGCCCAGGAATTTCTGTATAGTCTTGGCTTTGGCCGGAGACTCGACGATAACTAGATTGTCTGCCATAGTGTACTATTTTACAAGCATTTCATAGATAGTTTGCCATTTCAATCTGCAAAGTAAGCCACAAACTGGGCAATTTTCCAAATTTTGTTTTAAATTTGTCCTTGTTATGACCGATGCGACACGAAAGAAAATCACCAAGTGGTTCTGGATTCTGATCACGTTTCCGGTACTGCTCCTTTTCCTTATGATATTCCTTGTCTGGGCCTTCGCCGACATTCCTTCCTTCAAGGATCTGGAGAACCCTGACAACAAACTGGCGACCCAGGTGATCGCTGCGGACGGTGAGATTCTCACCACCTTCCACATCGAGAACAGAACCTATGTCTCCTACGAAGAGATCTCTCCGAATCTCGTCCATGCCGCGGTGGCCACCGAGGATGTGCGTTTCTACAAGCATTCCGGCATTGACTTCAAGGGACTTGGTCGTGTTCTGTTCAAGACCATCCTGATGCGTAACTCCAGTCAGGGAGGAGGAAGCACGATCACCCAGCAGCTTGCGAAGACCCTCTACCCAAGGGCGGATGTGGGACGCAAGGTTCCAGGTGTGTACCATGCCAGGATGGTGTGGATCAAGCTTAAGGAATGGATAACCGCCGTCAAGCTGGAGAGGGACTACACCAAGGACGAGATCATGACGATGTACCTCAACTCCATATTCTTCGGCAGCGGGGCCTATGGCGTGCGTTCCGCTTCGGAGACTTTCTTCGGCAAGCTGCCGTCGGAACTTTCCGTGGAGGAAAGCGCGATGCTGGTGGGCATGGTCAACAAGCCGACCCGCTACAATCCGGCCATCAATCCGGACAAGGCGTTGAACAGGAGGAATTTCGTGATCGGCCAGATGGAGAAGGCCGGCTATCTGGACAAGGCGCAGAGGGACTCCATCAGGCTGATTCCTATAGCGCTCAACTATGAGGTGCAGGACCACAACGCCGGTCTGGCCCCTTATTTCAGGGACATGGTCCGCCGCGTGATGAACGCGAAGAAGCCACGCAGGTCGGACTACTACACCATCGAGGACTACTCCGCCGACTCTCTGGCATGGGCCGCGGACGACCTTTACGGTTGGCTGGACAAGAACAAGAAGGCGGACGGGTCGAGGTACGACCTTGACCGCGACGGGCTAAGGATCTACACGACCATCAACTACAAGATGCAGAAATATGCCGAGGAGGCTGTCGCCGAGAGGATCCGTGACCTTCAGGCTGATTTCCGCCGGGATTTGAAAAGCAAGACCAACAAGCCTTTCTCGAATGACATCGACGCGGAGACCAGGGATCGTGTGATGCGTCAGGCGAGGCGCTGGAGCGACCGCTACCGTGTCCTGAAGAAGGAAGGGAAGAGCGAGGCGCAGATCCTCAAGACTTTCTCCCAGCCGACAAAGATGCGTGTGTTCGCCTACAATAGTAAAGGCTATGCCGACACGACCATGACTCCGGACGACTCGATCCGCTACTACAAGTCGATACTTCGTACGGCATTCGTGGCGATGGAGCCTGGGACCGGTCACGTCAAGGCCTATGTCGGCGGACCTAACTATCGCTATTTCAAGTACGACAATGTCCGTCAGGGCAAGCGTCAGGTCGGTTCGACGATCAAGCCGTTCCTCTACACCCTGGCGATGCAGGAGGGCATGACCCCTTGCGACAAGGTGGTGAACCTGCCGCAGACCTTCGTGCTTCCGGACGGCAACACCTGGACACCTCGAAGCACGGACAAGGAGCAATGGATAGGAAAGACCGTCACTTTGAAATGGGGTCTGACGAACAGCTCCAACAACATCTCGGCCTACCTGATGAAGCAGTTCGGGCCGGAGGCGATGGCGGACATGATGCGCAGGATGGGCATCCGGAGCCACATCGACGAGGTTCCGGCGCTTTGCGTAGGGCCGGCTGACCTCTCGCTGTGGGAGATGGTGGCCGCCTACAACACCTTCCCGTCAAGGGGAGTCTACATCGAGCCTCTGTTCGTGACCAGAATCGAGGACAACCAGGGCAATGTCATCAGCGAGTTCACCAACCGCAAGCGCGAGGCGATAGGTGAGAACACCGCTTTCCTGATGGTCAATCTGATGGAGGGCGTTGTGCAGGGCGGAACCGCCAGCAGGCTCCGCTACCGCTACAAGCTGATGGGCGAGATCGCCGGAAAGACCGGCACCACCAACGACAACGCCGACGGATGGTTCATCGGCTACACGCCGACTCTTGTGGCGGGAATATGGACCGGAGCAGAAGACCGACAGGTGCATTTCCAGTCCATAACCTATGGCCAGGGCGCGCACATGTCCCTTCCGACCTGGGGAATATTCATGCGTAAGGTCATCGCCGACGGCACTCTCGGAGTCTCTGAGAACGACCGCTTCATCGCTCCTGCCGGCGTGACATTGGATCTGAACTGCACCGGTGGTGACGATGATGCCGTCGCGGACGTTCAGCAGAAAACGGAAGACTATTATTTTGAATAAAAAGGAAGCGGCGTAGGAATATCTTGCCGCGGATTATGTAACTATTACCAATATGGGCAAGTACCAGAGGATAGCAGTGATTTATGGAAGTGACTCTTCGGAATGGGAGGTCGCTTGCCGCAGCGGGGAGTTCGTGGCTTCCCGCATAGACGGGACGAAGTACGATGTCTATGAGATTTTCGCCCGGTTCGGAAAATGGCAGTTGGTCTCGATGAAGAAACGAGACGCCATGAGGATTCCTTTTGCCGAGGGAGCCAGGCCGGAGATCGACAAGACGGACTTTTCCGTCAAGGTCTACGGGGAGAAGATTAATTTTGACTATGCCTACATAGTGCAGCACGGCACGCCGGGTGAGAATGGCCTGCTCCAGGGCTATCTTGAGATGCTTGGGATCCCGTTCAGCAGCTGTAGCGCCTTTGTTTCCGCGATAGCTTTCGACAAGTTCGCCTGCAAGGGCTATCTGCGTGAGGCTGATTTCGTTAAATGTGCGCCGGATGTCTTCGTGCGTAACGGAATGGACATCGACGCCGTCTGCGCCAAGGCGGCGGAGAAACTGAAGTTCCCTGTTTTCGTGAAGCCGACCGACGGCGGATCCAGCTTCGGAATCACCAAGGTACGCAAGGCCGAGGATCTCCCGGAGGCCATCAGGTTTGCCTTCTCTGAAGGGCCGTCAGTGATTGTCGAGCAAGGAATACAAGGCAGGGAATTCACCTGCGCCGCCTATGCGGATGCCGAAGGGGTCAAGTCACTTCCTGTCATTCAAGTGGTTACGGAGAATGACTACTTCGACTATGACGCAAAGTACAACGGCCACAGCCAGGAGATCTGTCCTGCACCGATCAGTGAGGAGCTGAGCGGACATATTCAGGAAGTAAGTAAAAGAATATACTCGCGGCTCGGCTGCGCCGGTGTTGTGCGGATGGACTACATCCTTGCCGAGGACGGGCTTTATTTCCTGGAAGTCAACACTATCCCTGGCATGACAAGCGCTTCTCTCGTTCCTAAGATGGTTCGTACGGCGGGGATTGACATCACCGACTTCCTGACGGGGATCATTGAGTGTTCATAAACAATTCTTACAAATATTTTTAAGAGCTTATGCTATTGAAAGATTTCCTTAATGAAGGAGTCGCGCGGCTGGAACCTCTCTATCCGACCAAGGAGGCAAGGAATATAATGCTGATGCTTTGTGAGAGCCGCATCGGAACCAAAAGCTACACTCACATCGTGGAGCCTGGGTACCAGATCAAGGACAAGTCGCTGGATGGTCTGAATTCGGATTTGGACAGACTGGCCTTGGGTGAGCCGGTGCAGTATGTGATAGGGTTCGCTGATTTTTGCGGCCTCCGGTTCAAGGTGACACCGGACGTGCTGATTCCCCGCCCGGAGACCGAACTTCTTTGCCGCGAGGCCATCAAGGTCGGATCCCGCATACAGAGGATGAGAAAGGCCTATGGCAAGTCCGCCAGACCTGTCAGGATCCTTGATCTCTGCACCGGTTCCGGCTGCATCGCCTGGACGGTGGCCCTGAGCATCCCGGGAGCGGAAGTTGTGGGCGTGGACATCTCCGAAAAGGCTGTTGACGTGGCTTCCGGTCAGGACTTCGCGTCTGCCCTCAAGGAGTCGGACGCTGTCGCCCCGCGCTTTGTCGTGGCGGATGTCCTGGCAGAGCATCAGCCTTTCGCTGAAGGTGAATTCGATCTCGTGCTGAGCAATCCTCCTTACATCATGGAGTCGGAGAAGGAGCGGATGCGTGCGAATGTCCTCAACTATGAGCCGTCAACGGCTCTGTTCGTCACGGACGGGGATCCGTTGGTCTTCTACCGTGCCATCGCCTCTATTTCCCGCGAATGTCTTTCCGCTGAGGGAAAGGGACTTACGGAGATCAACGAGCTTTTGGGGCCAGAAACGGCGAAGATTTTCGCCGACGCCGGTTTCTCCAAAACAGAGGTCGTGAATGATTTTTATGACAAAAACCGCTTCGTTTTCTATTCTAAATAGGGCATAGGGAGCGTTACAGACCAGATTTTTAGCATTAGCCGTGGAATTATTGTGTCCACGGCTATTTTTGTGTCACTTTGTGCCGTGAACAACTTTAAACTCAAGTAAGATGAAGAATTTCAGCACAAAGAAAAGGTTGCTTGCGCCGGTGGCGCAGGCCCTTGCGTTGACGACAATCCTGTTTTCCACAGCCTGCGAGCAGACTGAGCAGCCTTCGCGCGTCCCGGCTGTCCCTGTGCCGGAGAATTGCCGCGATGTGTCGGATCTGTCTCCGGAAGGCATCGCAAGGATACTGTCCGAGCTTCCCATCACCTCCGGTCAAGTCCGTGAGGTGTACGATGCCGTCACGGCGTCTTCCTCCAACGGCTACGACGAGGAATACCCTTTCTCCAACCTCTTTTCCTGTCCCGGCTCAGGAGTCGGGGACGAATTGCTCAAGACCAGATCCGCCGTTGAATATTCCGCCCCTCTGGCCGGTCTTCTCGCCTCGGCATCTCCTCAGACGAGGTCGGGCTCTTTTCAGGATGCCCTTTCAGCCTCCGGACTACAGATCTACTGGCCATATTCGGAGGACTGGGACGGCGTGTCAATGCCTGTGATCACATTCAATCCTGAGATCTCGCGGAAATGTTCATTGGTCTCCGAGGCTGCTGACACTAATGTCGGTTTCCTCAGGGAGCAACTTCCTGACGGCTCCTGGATTCTCAAGGAAGTCGTTGTGGATGAGGAATATGCCCGTTCGCATCCCGTGTGGGTCATAAACCGGAACGAGGATGCTGCCTACCTCACGCCTCAGATGGTGGAGGCACTTTACCCGGAGCGCACCGCCTCCGCGCAGACCAGATCCTACTGTGATTATGATTTCAAGACTTTGGTACTCAAGGAGTTCAAGGCGCACAGAAACTACGACTCCTGGTTTGCCGGCGGGTCGGAATTCTTCATCAAGTGCGGCTCCTTGAACGGCTTCACCGCCCAGACGGAAGAGGAACTGAAACTCTACTATCCTTCGGTCACGGACCTGATGGTCAACGTGAGACGCAAGCAGGTGGGAAAGACGCTCCGGTTCAACACCGTGCTTGTCTCCGAGTGGACTCCTCAGCTGGAGGAATGTGTCTTTCTGATGATCGAGGATGACGGCGGCAAGCAGACCTCCTGGAAGGCCAGCGGTGTCGTGAAGATCAAGTCCAGATCCTACGGCTTCGAGGTGGAGCTTCCTTTCCGCCGCAATGACGACCTTGTGTGGCGCGGCAAGCTTTCCAGCAACTATTTCGAGAAGTACAACGGCAAGCCGAACCGCTTCGGCGATGTCAGCGTCACCTTCAGTTTCCTGTAGCCACTGACAGTTTGACCATTTCACAACCCCGACGCTTCGGCAAGGTACGGTCGCTGAGACTGTCGAGGTGCCGGGGCTATGTTTTGCACGAAATATTGTGGAATCAAAAATAATACCTATATTTGAATGCCGGTAATTTTAAGACTGTTCGGTTTCTCGTTTTATTTTTTTAGCAGGGAACACGAACCGATCCACGTGCACATTGAAGGTGCTGATGGCTATGCTATCTATGACTTGAGAAAAGATAGGTTTGTTCAAAGGACAGTAAGTAATATCAAGGCGGGAGATCTGAAAAAGATCGAGATGGTATTGGATGAGAACAAAGAGATGATCATTCGAACTTGGAATAGTTATTTTGATAACATAAGGCGATGAAAATAAGAAAAATATGGTTTGATGAGCGGTTCCTGTACGGAGAGGATGAATCCGGGAGTGTCTTCCGTCAGTCTTTGTTGTGGTATCGTGCCCTGCGGAATGCCGATGAAAAGCAGCGAGAGCATTACCGGATTGGCTTTGAGGGCATTCATTGGCCGGATCTGAATGTGGATGTCAGTTTTGAAAGCTTTACATACAAAGACGCTATGCCGACACCGTTTCAGGAATTCTTCCTGAAACACAATGAAATCAATATTTCCGGATTCTCTGAATATGCCGGCATAAATCCCACCCTGTTCCGGAACTACATTAATGGCTTCAAGCGTCCTTCCGCCGCGAGGCTTCAGCAGATACAACAAGCACTTAAGGCATTGGCGGAATCCTATTCCAGTGTTCATTTTGCCGAATAACATAGGATTGTCGAAGGCGAGGGGTGCAAGATGCTGATCCTTGGCTTGGTAAGCGTTATTGCCTGCTGATGGGAACTACATTGAGGCAGTCCGGCTACTTTTGTTCGGCGTTGTCCAGGTAAGCCACGGACGGCTTGTCCGAAATACTCATTGCCGGGAAGAGAACATGAACGGATTTGAAATGTTCCGTAAATAGGGATTTTTCACTTAAAAAATTTTTACTTACGGAATATTTGTATAATTTTGTATTAATTAACGCTATATGAGAATCGTTTCGCATAGAAAACTGAAGGAATTCTACGAGCAAGCCGGGCATGAGGATGCGAGGATACCACTTGAGCGTTGGTACCATACCGTTGAGGAGGCAAAGTGGCATTCTTTCGCGGAAATGAGGATGTTCTTTGGAACGGTTGACTATGTTGGGAACCAACATTATGTTTTTAACATCGGCGGCAACAAGTATAGGTTGATTGTGGTTGTTAAGTTTGTGATGGGTTATGTTTTCATACGTTTCGTCGGCACTCATCAGGATTATGACAAAGTTGATGCTTCAATTATATAGGAGGGTATGACTATGAGGATAATCACAGAAGACCAGTATAGATTAGCTCAGAAAAGAGTGGAGGATCTGCTTCCTCTGGTTGATGACAGCACACCATTGGATGATCCCAAGGCCATTGAGCTGATGATGATGTCAGACATTGTCATTGATTATGAGAGTGAGCATTTCCCTATAGCGAAGCCAAGCGTCGCTGAGCTTATCGCGGACGGCCTTAAAGAGAATCATATTACCCAGAAGCAACTTGCGGAAGAGCTGGGAATCAGCACGACGCGCGTGAACGATTTCGTGTCGGGAAAATCAGAGCCGAATCTGAAAACAGCCGGACACATCTGCCGTTTTCTGAAGATACGTCCCGCCGCGATGCTGATGCTCTGATCGGCGGCGGCAAAAATGCGAACCCGTAGGCGCTTGTCAGATCGTGCACCAGAAGGTTACGACGAAGGGGATGGAGAACTCCAGGACGAAGCCGTGGAAGAGGGAGACCACGGAATATTCCTTGCCGGAGGTGGCCATTATGATCGGGAGGGTGGTGTCCATCGAGGTGACTCCGCCGGCGGAGATCGGGGCGAGCGGGCCGCAGAACCTGGCGAGGAGCGGAGCCAGAAGCAGCGTGGCCATCTCCCTTATGATGTTCGACAGCAGGGCGATGGTGCCGAGTTCGGCACCGCGGTAGCCGGTTATGAATATGCTGGAGAGGGAGTAGTAGCCGAATCCGGATCCGACTGCGAGACAGTCTGTGGCCGACCTGGATGACAGGATCAGCGAGGCGGCCAGCGCGCCGGCAAAGGTGCCGATTATGGTGCCGACCGGAAGCAGGGCCATCCTGACATCCAGGGATTTGAACTTGGAGACTATGCTCTTGTCGCTCCCGACGCCAAGGCCCACGAAAAAGAGCAGCGCGCAGAGGGCGTAGAATGTCAGATCGCACCCGACGAATCTTTCCGGCACTATGCCGGACAGGCCGGCGAGGATGCCGAGGACAAAAAAGCCCACGATCACAAGACTGCCTTTCATGACTCTTTCTTGCAGGATTTAATGTAACGCCACAGAACCCAGGCCAGCAGGCAGCTGCCGACCGTTGACAAAACCGCAATGACAAGAGCCTCCAGCCCGAGCGACGGAAGCGCCGAGATGATCTTCCTGTCGCCGCCGACCTCGACACCCAGAAGAAACAGAAGCGCCCAGATCAGGACGGTCACCGTTTTCGAAGCCCATCCGCAATCGCGGTTCCTCAGCAGCCATCCGACCGCTATCCCCGCGAACATACACAGCAGTACTGTAAACATACCCCAGACTCAAATGATGCGCAAAGATAGCAAATATTCCTTCCAAAACAGCCTATGGGAAGACGGCTGCAAGGTCTCTGCTACCTGGAGGCGAGGATGTTCGTGGCGGCGTAGGAGAGGGCGGCGTAGAAATCCTCGCCGAAGACGGCGGTGAGGGGTTCACGGAGAAATTCGTAGACGCGGATTCCTTCCCGGCGGCCTTTCTCATAGGCATCCTTGCATATTCCCCAACGATGGAGATTGAGCGCCTTGCCGCCGCCGGTGAGTCTGGTGACACGTACCGGGTAGAGCCAGCAGGACTGAGGCTTGCGGAACTTGCAGGTTCCCTGGAAGAAACACCTCTCGATGGAGCAGAAGCAGTTCCCGTCCTCGTCGAATGTGGTGTAGGCGCACTCCTCGGTCTGATCCACGACGGGCGTCACGATGTCTCCGTCACGGTCGATGGAGAAGAAACCCTCCCTGCCGATCTGCGCGCGGCCCTGCGGCCTCATGAGTTTTGAATATACAGGATAACCCTCTTCCAAAGGCTCCAGCTCTGACTCATCCAACGGGGCTCCGCTGTCCCCGATAATGCAGCAGCAACCTTTGCACACTGCGTAGTCGCAGGCGAAATATTCAGTTACAACCTCTTCTGACACAAGGACATCACCAATCTGGATGATGGTCCCGAACTTATTGTTTGACGACATATTCGATTCTCATTCCTTCGGACAGCGTTCCGAAGATTTCCTTTACCTTGTCGGCGGAGACACTGCCGATCCTGCCGGCATAGCCCGTCAGCACGTCCTTACCTCCGGAATAGCGCATCAGGACCGCGTCGATGTAGTTGTCCGGATCGGCGAGATAGGTCGAGTAGCTGTTGGTCAGCAATGACTTGCATGCCGCAAGCTCGGCGGGAGCTATCGGATTTGAAAGCACGTTCTCGATTACCTTGCGGGCCTCCACGAGGGAACGCATCGGCTGATCCGAACCGCTTTTCACGCCGTAGGGGAGGCCACACTCCGGCACCGGAGTGCAGGTGAAGATCAGCTCCAGAGCCTCCTGAGGCCAGATGCTGAAACGATCGGACATCCTCACGCTGAATCCATGTTCGGCCATCACCCCGGTCAGACGACGCTGGAGCGCAAGACCGGCGACCTTGAATGCCATGTAGTTCTCTGTCGTGAACGGTTCGGCGCACGCTAAGGCCACGCTGAGGCTGACAGGGGAATCCTCTCTTGTGTAGGTCGTGGATCCGCTGCGAAGCTTGTAGGGGTTGAACTGGCGGACAGACTGGGTCTTGCTCACCCTGAAACCACCCAGGTACTGGCAAAGAATCTTCTGGACGGATTCGGCGGACAGATCCCCGAGCAGGACAAGCACGCCGTCATTAGCCCTTATGAACTGGTCGTCGAAGAATGCCGAGGCGACATCCAGCGTGCGCGCCGTAAGGCCGGTCGGAGTCTTCACCGAGGAATAGTTGTAGTCCTGGTACATGAGACTGTCCAGATAGGCAGGCTTAAGGGATGCGAGTTCCA
Source organism: Alistipes sp. CAG:514 (assembly GCA_000431015.1). Lineage (GTDB taxonomy): Bacteria > Bacteroidota > Bacteroidia > Bacteroidales > UBA932 > Cryptobacteroides. The sequence goes on from HF986075.1 coordinate 127,913, forward strand.
TCCTACGCCACGAATCGAAGGCCTGCACCGAAGGTCTCCTCAGATTGGCGGCAGAGAGCAAAGCCTTGAGAGTCAAGACAAATCTGTTGGATTGCGCCGACCCGTAGAGTCTCGTGTCTGATGTCGAGACAGCGCAGTTCATCTCCACTCCGTTGGCTCTGAGGAGCTTGTCGAAATCTCTTCCGGACATGCCCGCGATGTTGCACAGGCCGAACATGTCCGAGAAGAAGGCTCCCTCGCCGCGGCGCAGATCGCGCACGGTGGAGAAGCCACCCTTGATCATGAAAGAGTAGCTGAACCTTCCGGATGTAGGCATCTTCTTGTAAATCACCTTCATGCCGTTGGAGAAAGTCCACATCTCTCCTCCGGAGACCGGTTCCGGAGACACGGACTTCATCTTGACCTTGTTTTTCTCGTTCCACAGGGCGGACGTGTCCTTGATGGCCGTCCTCCATTTGTAGGAAGGCTTGTCCAGCAGAGAGACGCAGTCGGTGGCCGAGGCGAAAACCACAGGCCAGAACCATTCGTCGTAGTCCTCCTCGTCGCCTGTCCAGGTCACCTTAGGTGTCTTCATGTCCGAAAGCAGCGCCGCCGCATAGCTGTTGAACAGATCCGTCTCGGCCTCGGCGGACATATTCCTTGAGGAATAGAATGTCGCCTTGGTGGCCGGGGCGGCCAGGTCAGAGCCATAGAGATAGGAAGAGACGCACCTTTGGACAAGCGCGTCGTTGGTCTGAGGCTTGTAATAGCCGCTCAGCACGGAGTTGCGTGCGACGAGATATTCATTCACCTCGACCCCTTTCGAACAGATCTCCGACAGGACGGAAGCCACCGCCAAGGATGCCGGCATAAGCTGGCTCCGTGTGGTACGCACGCCCACGCTGAACATCTCGTCGCCTGAGCCAGAGGCACTTCCGAAATAATCCACCGTCAACTCCCGGGCAGGAATATCCCGCGTCATGAGGGACTCCCGCAGACGGACTCCGACAATCCCCCGGAGGGACTCGGAGAAAAGCTCGGAGATGAACGGCTGGATCGTGTTCATCTGGTCGTCCGGCGTCCTCGGGGAACGGAACGCAACCGTCAGCGAAGACTCCTTGGACGGGATGAATGAATATTCCGCCTCCTCCGAAGGTCTCCAGACATATTCCTTCTTCTTGTAGAAGGGAGTCCGGGAAGGCACCATCAAGGAGAAGACGTTCATTCTCTCGATGATGGCGGCAGGGTTGATGTCGCCCGCGATGATGACCGCGTGCGGACAAGGCTGGACCGAGATGAGGTCGAACAGCATCAGCAGAGTGGTGTCCGAGGCGGCCTGGTCGAAGACGGGGACATCGTCGAATCTGAATATGCTCGCTTCGTCCCTGAAGGAGACATAACCCTCCGGACGGCAGCCTATTCCTTTGCGGGACAGGAACTTGTAGGGAATCGTCTTGTTGAAGTGGGGCAGGGACGAGAGTTCTTTCCTCGCCGCCAGTGAGTCAATCCTTCCTTTTCCGACGAGGGCGAAATCGGCCACACCCTTCATCGAAGGGTTCGTCACAAGGTAGTAAGTGATTCCGTTTGTAAGATTGCCGGTGGTGACCGCTCCGTCCTTAGGAAAAACGGGCAGAGTCTGCGCTGGCATCATAATTGAAAAACCAAGCAGGGCAAAGCAAATAATTATTTTGACCGTATGACGCATCATTTCACCTCCTGTTAAAGCAAAAATAACCAATAATGTGCATTTGACACAAATTTTTATTACATTTGTGATTACTGCCATCATTATGGAATATAGTTAAACATAAATTTTTAATACAATGAAAAAGTTTATTCTCGCGATCGCGGCCGCGTTTATGGCCGCAAGCATGGTGTCCGCCCAGGACATGGCTCAGGCTACCGAACTCTACAATAATGGAGCCACAGCCATCTCGATGAAGAATTGGACCGAGGCTCTCGACTATTTCCAGAAGGCTCTCGAAATGGGTAAGACGATTGGCGCCGACGCCGATGAGCTCGTGACGAACTGCAAGAACGCCATCCCTGGTGTGGCTCTTGAGATCGCCAAGGATCTGATCAAGGACAAGAAGTACGAGGAGGCTGAGACGAAGCTTGCGGAGGTCGAGAAGATCGCCACTGAATATGAGAATGCCGAGGTTGCCGAAAGGGCGAAGGAACTCGTTCCGCAGATGTGGATGCAGAAGGGCGTGGACGCTCTCAAGCTGAAGGACTTCGCGACTGCGGCTGACGGATTCGCAAAATCCTACGCCATCGACACGACCGCCGGCAGGGCCGGCCTTCTTCTGGGCCAGGCTCTCGGGCTCTTCTTCTGGGCCAGGCTCTCGGCGCCCAGGGCAAGACCGAGGAGGCCATCGAGGCTTTCCAGCACGCCGCTTGGAACGGAGAGGAGGCTGAGGCCAAGGAGCAGATGTCCAATATCTATGTAAGGCAGGCCAACGCCGCCCTCAAGGGACAGAAGTTCGCCGACGCCGTGAAGGCCGCTGATAAGGCCAACAGCTATTCCGAGAACGCCACCGCCTACCTCATCGCAGGTCAGAGCTCACAGAAACTCAGCAAGAACGCTGACGCCATCAAGTACTTCGAGAAGTATCTTGAGATGAAACCGGACGCCAAGAACGCTCCTGCCATCACCTTCACCGTAGCCGCTCTCTACCAAGGCGCGAAGAACAACGCCAAGGCTCTTGAGTTCTACAAGAAGGTTCAGGATGATCCTAAGTTCGGCGACCAGGCCAAGCAGATGATTACTTCCCTCAGCAAGTAATCAATGGAATTTCTCGAATTGCTTGCTCCGGCAAGGAATGCTGACATCGGCATCGCGGCGATTGACTGCGGTGCCGATGCCGTGTATATCGCCGGGCCTGCGTTCGGGGCAAGACAAGCCGCCGGCAACTCCATGAAGGACATCCGGAGGCTCACTGAGTATGCCCATCGCTTCGGCGCACGCATATTCTTGACTCTCAACACGATTCTGTTTGACGATGAGCTTGCCGAGGCGGAAAGGCTTCTTGCCGAGGCCAAGGATGCGGGAGTTGACGCGATCATCGCCCAGGATCTAGCCGTCTGGCAAATGACGGATCTTCCAGTCCACGCGTCCACGCAATGTGCGGTCAGAACACCGGAGAAAGCCGGATTCTATGAAGGTCTCGGCGCCTCCAGGATTGTTCTGGAGAGGGAAATGTCGCTTGAACAGATCCGGAGCGTAAGGTCAGCTGTCGGCTGCGAACTGGAGTTTTTCGTCCACGGCGCGCTTTGCGTCTGCTACAGCGGCCAGTGCTACATGTCCGAACGGATCAGCGGGCGGAGCGCCAACAGAGGGGAATGCATCCAGGCCTGCCGGTCTCTTTACGACCTCGTGGACGATTCGGGCAGGGTGCTGGCGCGGAACAAGGCCCTGCTGTCGCTGAAGGACTACAACCTGGTGGACAGGCTTGCCGATCTGGCGGATGCGGGAATATGCTCGTTCAAGATCGAGGGGCGGCTGAAGAGCGTTTCCTATGTGCGGAATGTCGTGCGGGCATATTCATCGGCATTAGACAAATTGGTCGCCGCGAATCCGGAAAAATACCGTAGGGTGTCGTTCGGGCGCTGCGAGGGTGGATTCGCGCCGGATCTGGGCAAGACATTCAACCGTGGCTACACGCAGCTGTTCCTTGACGGGAAACGTTCAGGCCGATGGTCTTCGATGGATGCGCCGAAATCGATCGGCGAGGAGGTCGGGACGGTGGTCTCCGTCGCTCCGGCGAGTGGTTCCGCGCGGGGTTTTAAGAGTGGTTCCCCGGCCATGGGCCGCCGTGAGGCCATGGGGGACATCATCGTCACCGTCAGGCTAAGGGATCAAAGTGTGCGTCTGCAGAACGGAGACGGTTTCTCGTTCATGGCCAAAGGCCGCGGAGAGATTGTCGGTTTCCGGGGTGATGTCTGCCAGGGGAGCCGCATAATCTGCCGCAATGTCCAAGGTCTTTATTCCGGTGCGAGGCTGTACCGTAACCTCAGCGCCGCCTTCGAGAGGGAGTTGGAGTCCAACCTGCCGTCCAGGACGATTCCGGTCGAGGTGGACGTGGCTGTGCGGTCGGATAAACAAATATATTCATTGAAAATCAAGGCCCAAAGTCAGGATGGACGAGTCGTGGAGCTGGAGCGTGAGGCCGGAACGCAGGTGGCGGAGAATGCGGAGAGGATGCGGTCGTTGTTCTCGGCCCAGATCTCCAAGGCTTCGGGAATATATTCATTCACTCTTCGCTCCCTTGACGCCCCCGGCGGCGCACTGCCTTTCCTTCCCGCGTCGGCTCTGAACGCCATCAGGCGCGATGTGGCCGTCGCCCTTGAAGGAATCCCGTGCAAGGCCGTCCCCCTGCCGGCAAATCCCGGCAGAAGGATGCCGGATGCTTCCAAAGTTCTTGATATTCAAGATAATTCATCGGATGACGTACGCCTGACGTACAAGGCCAACGTTGCCAACCACCTCGCCCGTGAGACCTATCTCTCCCTAGGCGCGGCTTCGGTGGACAATGCCTTCGAGCTCTCCCACCGCCCCGATGCCGAGCTGATGCGCACCAAGTACTGCATCCGCCATGAACTCGGCCTCTGCCCGGTACATCCAAACGCCAGAGAGCTCCGCCCGGCATCCAGATTGGCAACCTCGCCGGCAACCACCTCGCCCGAACCCTCTTCCGCCGCCCGTCTGTTCCTGACCAACAACGGCAAACGTTACCCCCTATCCTTCGACTGCTCCCGCTGCGAGATGATCGTCAAGGCGGACCGTAAGTAAGCCGGCATCTTCGATAACGGTCTTTAGGCCTTGTCGTTCTGGGCCAGCAGAGCCATCGCCGCGTCGTAGTCGGCGGCGTTCACCTTGACCTCCACGGGATCAACATAGTTCAGTGAGACGTAGGAGGAATTCTCCCCGAACACTGCGGCAGGGATGCCGTTCTCGTTGAGCATGCCCGCTGTGATGTGGGCGCTCATCGCGTCGCTGAATTTGGCGACAGTCTTGAGTTCTTCTGCCATAGTCTTTGAATATTAAAGGTTTATAGTTATGTGCTTGTGACGCTCATGCGCCACGTTGACATATTCATAGCTCATCTTTCCTCGCTTGCGGAGGGGTCTCAGTCCTCGTCGGCCGCGCGGAACTTGTACTCCAGGCCGCCGACAATCCGCACCACCTCCTTGGTGAGTCCCTCGACCTCGAAGCCACCCATCTCGCGGGTCATCGTGATCCTGTCCTCCATCATCTTGACCAGGGCGCTGAACTTCGAGCGGAGTCGGAAGGTCATGTTCTCGCCGTTCTCGCTTTCGAGACGGTAGCCGCGCGCTTCCATATATTCAATAATCCCGCCACGGATGTCGGAGAACTCGCCGTTGATTATTGCGGATCTTTTGATGAACCCGAACCGAGGGTAGAATGCCGACACGAATGCGAACAGCAACGCAATATGCCACAGTGACTTGTAGCCGTCCCTGAACATCAGGCTGACATCCGGCTTGACTACTCCGATAAGCACCAGGGCCGCCATGATGACCACGAACAGGAAGGTGAAATAGAAAAAGTATTTGACGGATCTTACAAAGTATTTCATAAATAGTCCGATTTTTGCTAACCAAACAAAGATATGAAATAGTTTTGTTATTTTTGTGTCGTTAAACATTAAATCGGAAGATTATGGCAGAAATAGATCCTATCCAGGAGCGCCGTGAGCGCGAAGAGCAGGAAAGAAAGAATGAAAGCCTCAAGAAAACTATGTGGGCTCTTGTGGCTGTGGCGGTGCTGCTCGCCACGGGACTTGCTTACATTTGGTTCTCAAAGTCCAGCCTTGTCAAGGACCTTAACGCTGAGAAGGAGGACCTTACCCAGCAGATGATCGCCCTCAAGGGAGACTACGACAGCCTTTCATCTGACTATGCATCGATCAACAGCCAGCTGGACTCCTCCAAGGAAGAGGTCAACCAGTTGATAGAGAGGATCCAGAAGACCGAGGCCACGAACCGTCGCAAGATGCGTCAGTACGAGAAGGAACTCGGAACCCTTCGCAGCATCATGAGAAACTACATAGTGCAGATTGACTCGCTCAACACATTGAACCACAAGCTGACAGCCGATGCCGCCGCCGCGCGCCGCGAGGCCGCGGAGAGCCGTGCGGAGAACGCTGACCTCAAGGGACAGGTCGAGAACCTTTCCGGTCAGGTGGCCGCCGGTTCCGTGATCAAGTCAAGGGGACTGAGCGTCGCCGCCTACAACGGTTCCGACAAGGTTACTGACCGCAGCAGCAGGGTGGTAAGGCTCTTGGCCTCACTGAGTCTGGTCGAGAACGATCTGGCTCCGAGGGGTCCGGTGAGAGTCTACCTGCGCGTGAAGGATCCGGACGGGATTCTCCTGACCAACAGCAACCAGACATCGTTCACGTTCAACGGACAGACGATGGTCGCATCCGCATCCCGTCAGGTGGACTACGAAGGAAAGGAGGTCGAGCTGAGCATCTACCTGAACGACATCCCTTCCTATCAGGCTGGCATCTACACGGTTGAGGCCTACACGACCCAGGCTTTCCTCGGCAAGACCGAACTCTTGCTCCGCTAACCCGTGATCTACCTCCATGTCCCTTTCTGCGGAAGTTTCTGCACCTATTGCGACTTCTATTCGGAAATCTGTCGCGGCGGGCGGGCTTTCAATGAATATGCTGACGCGGTCCTGAAGGAAGTCAACGATCGAAGGGAGGAAATTTGCATGAATATGTCCGCTCCCGGAGCGGTCAACACTCTCTACATAGGAGGAGGCACCCCATCGGTGCTTCCTCTTGATGTTTTGTCACGGATTGTCGGTGCGGTTTCCCAGACTGAACGGCTTTCTTTGGTCACTGAGCCTGTCGAAGTGACCACCCCGACAGAACTCTTCGATGAGTTTACCGTTGAAGTGAATCCCGAAGATATAGTGGAAAAAGGCCGTGAATATGTCCGCGGACTTCTTGCCTTGGGTGTGAGCAGGGTCAGCATGGGGATCCAGTCATTCAACGATGACATTCTCCGTTGGATGAACCGCCGCCACGATGCAGGGAATGCCGTCAAGGCTTTCCATATCCTTCGCGAAAGCGGAGTCCGGAACATCAGCATTGACCTGATCTTTGGCATATCCCAACTGACGGACGAGACCTGGAAAGACACGATCGAAAAGGCCTTGGAACTTTCTCCAGAGCATATTTCGGCCTACCAACTGTCAATAGAGGAAGGAAGCGCCCTTGCCAAGATGGTAGCCGACGGGCGTTACGTTGAGGCTTCCGAGGAACAATGTCGCCGGCAGTACGACATCCTGTGCAGATGTCTTGGGCGGTCCGGCTACCATCATTACGAAATCTCCAATTTCGCAAAGCCCGGCTTCGAAGCCGTCCACAACAGCGCCTATTGGCGCCGGGCACCGTACATCGGCCTCGGCCCAGGCGCCCATTCACTGACCGGCGACATCCGCTCCTGGAACAGTCAGGAACTTCCGCACAGAAGTACGGACGGTTCCCCGGCGACATGTTCAAGAACCTCCGAGACCCTTTCGCCCGAGAACATCAGAGTAGAGAGGATCATGCTCTCCCTCCGCACCGACAAAGGCTTGGAAGCCGCGGAACTATATTCATTGGCCGACCGCGCGGTCATTAATTCCCTTTTGAGTGAAGGTGCCCTTGAGAAGCAAGGCGGCAGCATCCGCATCCCCGAATCCCGCCTCTTCACCTCCGACGAGATAATCCGCGAACTGATTTAGAAGCGTTCTTGGTTTGTTGGAATATCCTCTGGGCCGAAAAAATCTTCTGGCAAAAGTCCCAAGTTCTTTGAACCAATTATGGAAAACCTCTTGAATATCAATGCAAAATCACCTTGCCTTTAGCCGGATCAATCTATGGGCACTTCTTTAATGTATTGAATATCAGCACTTAACTCTCCACTCGTCTCACGTATCTTTGCCCCGGAGCTGCCCCAAGGGCTCTTGGGGTTCTTGAAGACCCACAGCTACGCTTTCGAGAGGCGAAGGCGTGGTATCTTCGGGGGTATCACCGAAAATATTTCTGTTTTTTATGAATTCTATATGTTTCTTTCTGTTTCCTTTCATTTGGAATGCCTAACTTGCGGTCGTGTTCCGGGAGGAATCGCGGGACATTTTGACAAACAGACATGATTCACTTCAACTATGAGGACTTCAGAGAGAAAATGTGCCGTCAGGCGGAAGGCCGATGACCAGACTACCATTAACCAAGAGACCATTGAACATGAGGGTGTTAACCAAGAGACCGTAGATGGGCAGAAAACCGCTGACTGCCCGGACGCGGCATCGGAGGAGGAGCAGTACCTTAAACGCTACCGCCACTGCCGTAGACTGATTGAGAACGACGGGCGGTTCATCGGGATGACCGACGAGGAGAAGGATGCCTACGCACAGCGGCTCGCCACGCCGGAGTATCTTGACCTGACCTGCGACTGGGCGTTCAAGTATCTGTTCCAGAACCACCCTGAATTGCTTGTCCGTCTCCTCAATGATATCCTTCAGGAGGACATCATGTCGGTTGAGTTCCGGAACACGGAACTGACGGAGATATCTCCGCAGGACAAGAGGATACTCTTCGACCTTCTTTGCCGGACACCGGGCGGGACGATTCTGGTCGAGATGCAGAGGACGTCGCGTTTCGACCAGCGCGACCGTCTGCTCTTTTATGGTTCAAGACTGGTGACCAGACAGGTGAAGCGCGGGGATGAGGAATATGTCCTTGCGCCCGTCAAGGTCATTTGTATTATGAACTACGAGGACGAGCATCCGAACTCGCCGGAGGGAAAGATCCTGTACCATTACAGACTGCGTGAGATTGAGACGGCCGAGCCGTTCGGAGACCGGATGTCGTTCTACCTGTTGGAGTTGCCGAGGATAATGCGTTATACTGATGAATATGACAGTCCTGTTGCGGGATGGTGCCGGATATTCAGAAATTTTTCTATATTTGCGAAGTCGAGGTCGGAGAAAGACGCTGAGTTTGAGAGGTTAGAGCGGGCGATGCGTGTCAGCGGCCTTGACGACCAGGAGATTGACAACTATTTCAGCGATATGATGACAGAAAAAGAGATGCACCCGTACATCAAAGGTGCCGAGCAGCAGGGCTACCGCAAAGGCTTTAAGGCCGGTGTCGAGCAAGGCACGGCGGAAGGCGTAGAGAAGGGTATAGAGAAAGTTGCTAAGTCTATGCTGTCGTTAGGCATTCCGGTTGAACAGATTGGGATTGCCACAGGGCTGTCTCCGGAGAGGATTGAGACTTTGAGACAGGACTAAGAAGCTGATTTGATTTGTTTGAAAGTCTTTCAGTCTACCTGATCGATCCGGCGACGATGTTGGCGACAAGGGCGCGGAGGCGGCCTACGCTGCCTTTGTCTTCGGGATGTACGCGGTGGGTCAGCAGGATTATGGCTGTCTTGGTCTCGGTGTCGATCACGATGGATGTGCCGGTGTAGCCTGTGTGCATGATAGTGGTTTCAGGGTTGAAAAGGTCGCCGCGCGGACCGCTGTGCGAACTCTTCTTGTCCCAGCCTAAGGCCCGGCCCACTGAAGGATCGTTCTGTGGAGGGATTGTGGCCATCAGTCTGACTGTCAGAGGGCTGAGTATTCTTGTGGATTTTAGGGTCCTGCCCTTTTTGTCCACGAGGACACCACCGTTCATGACGGCGGCGCAGACCACAGACAGATCCTCGGCGTTGGAGAACACGCCGGCGTTGCCGGAGTTCCCGCCCATTATCCTGCGCGCCATCGGGTCGTGGACCTGGGCGATGAGCGGCTTCCCGTCAGCCTGGACCTCGGTCGGGGCGCAGAGCCTCGCCAGTCCGGCGGAGTCGCCGACAGCAGGATCGTAGATCAAAGGGAAATAGCACGTGTGCCTCAGTCCGAGAACATCGAAGACGTGTCTTTGGGCATATTCATAAAGCCTCTCTCCCGTGACTCTTTCGAGGATTCTTTGTAAGGTAATGAAATTCAGGCAGCTGTACATGAAGTCGCTTCCTGGGCGGAAGTTTCTCTTGACCTTCGTGGCGATGAATTCCTCCAGTCTGTCGGGGGTGTTCCCGCCATATTCATTGACAAAGGAGTTCGTGTTGATGTAGGGAGTCAGACCGGAGGTGTGGGTCAGTAGGTCGCGTATCGTGATGCTGACGGTCTCGCCGCTCTCGGGATCCGTCCATGGCCTGAAGCCGGGAATGTACCTGTCCACGTTGTCGGTGAGCCTGACCAACCCGTTCTCTATCAGTTGCATGAATGAGAGAGTTGTGCCGACGCACTTGCTGACGGAGGCGAGGTCGAACATCGTTTCGGTCGTCATCGGCTCCACCGTCGGTACCACGGACTTGTTGCCGTAGGCCTTCAGATAAACGATGTCGTTCCCCCTGACGACAGAGAGCACGGCTCCGGGAATCTCTTTGGCCGCGATGGCGTCATTGATGACCCTGTCAACCTGCGCCAGCTTCTCCGAATCCATGCCGTGACTTTCCGGAGTCGCCTGCCTCAAGGTGCCCTGAGCAAGGGCGGAAACAGCCAGAGCGGCAGCCAATGCGCTCACAATCAATCTTTTCATGACAAAATTTTATGAATATTCTTACTTCCCCTTCACGGGCTTTGAACCTAGAAGATCAAGGTGGCCTTGATCGGATAATGGTCGGAGACGTAGGCCCTGTTCATGTAAGGCTTTGTGATGGTTTCGTACTCCGTGCAGCTGCTGAATCCCTTGAACCAGATGTAGTCGATGATCTCGTCGTCGGCAGCCTTGCCCCAATCGTTGAATGTTCCGTGGTGGTCTGTCTTGAACGCCACCTCACGCGCGTTCCGCATGACTTTCTTGAGGTCGTCGAACTCAGGACGCTCGATTCTCATGTTGAAGTCGCCAGTCAGGATCATCGGGTAGTTCTCCGGGTTGATCTCGGCGATCCTGTCAACGATCAGCTTAAGTCCGTTCTTGCGGGCCTCCCAGCCGACATGGTCAAGATGGGTGTTGACGTAGTAGAACTTCCTGCCGCTGGCCTTGTCCTTCATCAGCGCCCAGGTCGCGGAACGGAAGCAGGCCGCGTCCCAACCTTTCGAAGGCTTCTCCGGTGTCTCGGAGAGCCAGAAAGTCCCCCATTTGATCAGCTTGATGGTCTTCTTGTTGTAGAAGATGGCCATAATCTCGCCCTCCTTCCGACCGTCCTCACGGCCTACGCCGATTCCTTTGTAGCCAGGGCAGTACTCCTCAAGGTACTTGAACTGGAAATCAAGAGCTTCCTGAAGACCGAATATGTCCGGCTTCTGATCCATGATCATCATCGCCGAGGCCGGGTAGCGGTATTGCCAGGAATTGGTGCCGTCGTTGGCCTTGCCGACCCGTATGTTGTAGGAGATCACATTGATGTCAGCCGGCTTGCCGCTCTTCGCCGCAGCGTTGAAAGGCAGCGCCAGCAATGCTGTCATAAGGACAAGAAACACTCTTTTCATAACAATATATGTTTAATTATTAATTCGTAGTCATCATGTAGACTACAAATTTAATAATTTGTGCCAATATAGCCTTGTATTATTTCAGATATCGCTAGCGGATCCAGGCATCCGGAGGCACGCATCCGGAAGGAAGAGGGTGATAGGGTTGAGAGGGTTGGTAGGCTTGATAGGTGTCACTTTTGCAGGTGGACAGTCCTTTTTCCGGCCTTTGTCACAAGAGTGCCCACAACGCCGTTCCCCAGCCCTTGTCCCAAGACAGAATTGCGCCCGAAGCCCTCACCGGAAGGCTTCTGGCAGCGTATTCTGTGTATTTTTTT
>HF986076.1 GCA_000431015.1 Alistipes sp. CAG:514
CATTCGAGCGTTACACGCTCACCACCAGATAGAAGTTTATGTATATCCATAGCACAAATATTCAATAAATTGTCTTACACTAATTTATGTTTATTCCATTAGACGGTCCACTGCCAATGTCAGTCTATTTTCAAGACTTCCAAATATCGGAATAGCCAAGATAACTCATAGTTGTCAGAACCTTGATTAGCATATTTCAAAGCCATGTCAAGGTCCTCCTTTGCTATAAAGGATTCATTAGGAGTTAGGTTGGTTTTTTCCATTTGAAAATCGTATATGTTCTCTGTTTTAGCTCTGTTGTCATTGTTATAGGAGACAATTAGCTTCCCAATCAAAAAAATCATAGCTTGATGATCACTCCTCAGGTCATACGGATTGGGTTTTGTGTCTAACAATTTCATATACCTCGTCTGAAACTCATCAAGAATTTTCTGGCAAGTCCACTTATGATCTCTTAATGCTGTATAGAATTGATAATCAAAGAACCTCAAATATGTCACAAATAGACTGAGTGTCGGATAATAATATGTCCCGACCGGCATATTTCTCAACGACAACTTCGTAAATGCCGTGATACGCTCTAGTTGACGAAGCGACAGCCCATTTTTTATTCCCAAAGACGACAGAAACCACTTGAAATCCTCCGCATTGTTTTTGAATATAGGATACTTAAGGCGCTCTTCAGACTCAAAAAAATCATCCAATTGGTAATAGTCATAAAGATGCTCACAAAACTTGGTATAGTCCGGTAACGGGAGACCAATTTCCAAGTCAAAGAAGCGCCGGAGATATTCAGACGCATTAATCTTCTCACTTCCATAGAAGCCACAAATAGAGTCTTCCAGATGCTTTTTATCAACAGCGCATACAAAAACTATATTCTTTACAACAAAGAAATGTTTGAGAACTTCCAACATCCTTACCGCATAGTCCGGCCTACAGCGATCCAGTTCATCAATGATAAATACCAAGGGCTTTTCATCACCACTTTCCTGATTAACATTCCAAGCGAGTTTTTCCAAATTCTCTTTCAAAGACACCATGGACTTCTCTTTTCCATCAAATGAAGTCACAGCCTTTTCAAAAGCTTGCCCTGTCTGTTCTTCAATCGATTGAGATACGTCGCCGATGTGATTATCTATCGACGCTTTTACAATTGAACGAATCATTTGTCGTGGTTGCTGAACGAATTCTTTGGCTATGCAGAGGAGATCATCTAGAGCCTCTTTTTGCCCACAAGACCTTCTAATACATGCGATTACTGCGATCAACGGGTCTTCCGCCCATTCAGTTTCCCATGCATTCAGCAGGACAACGGGATAATGTTTGTCTTCCAAAGATTGCTTCCACATCCTCAAAAACGTGGTCTTACCCGATCCCCATTCCCCAGTAAGTGCAATTGTCCCCCCAAGGTCAATACTATGCACAATTGATGTGAGAGTCTCTCCGATTCCTTCCCGTCCTGTAGAACAATTCTTAAAAGGGTTCCCTGACTCAACACTCGGTTCTATGTGCTTCAAGCGCATAATATATCTATCCATAATACATTCTAAACAAAAAATCGTTTCTAATCAAAATTCAACACGAGTTACTCTTTGTTTTTCAGGAATGAGTTCTTTAGCTTATATAGGGTGACGCCTTTGTAAGAGAAATACTTAGGGCCTTTGCAGACACCTGATTTACTAACGCTGTTTTCAGGCATGTTCTCCGCTGTAAATTCTGCCAGCGTCATGGCATTGCCACCGTATTCAACTTTATTGTCTTCCAG
>HF986077.1 GCA_000431015.1 Alistipes sp. CAG:514
GGCCCGGCAAAGGTCGAATGGGTGCGTGAGGAATACCGGGGCAAAGGCATTGACCTGTACTCTCTTTTCACTGTCGAAGCCGAAAGGACAGGAAGGAACATCACGGTCGTGAGACCGGTCCGCTCGTGGTACCTGAGCATTGCCGGGGACATAGCCATAATGGTCGGGTCTGATACCCGCAACAGCATCTTTGACAAGGCTGAGCCGTCGATGTCCGGGGCAATGCTGAACAAGTATTTCGGAAAGATATATGACTATCCGGAATTTGCCGCAAGGATACGGGAGGGCGAATTCAGCACGTTCATGGATGTCATCCATGCGTGGGAAGCCTCTTACGGAGGCACTGCTATCCGCGTGGATGGGAAGCTCAAGGACGGGCAGGTCGGTGTCCAGGGAGGAATCGCCTCTTCCGACGCCAATAAGAACGTGGACTGGAAGCGTACCAAATCTGAGATAGTGTTCCCGAAATACACGAGGACAATCCAGGTCGGCGCCTCCCCTGTGATCGCGGAGTGGACAAAGGTGATGAAGCATGCCACTGACGACTCCAAATCCTCATTCAAGATGGCTGTCCCTCCGATAATGATATATTCGGACATCTGCTTCCTTGATTTCGGACGTTTCGGAAGCCTGGGCTGGTCAATAGGAGGCGAATACTCCCGCTACAGCTACAACTGGATGCTGGACAACGGCTATGGCGACAAACAACAGGACACGTACTGCAACAGAGTTGAC
>HF986078.1 GCA_000431015.1 Alistipes sp. CAG:514
ATGCGCCACACCACCAATACCGGTGTCATCAACGATCCGGAGACGCTCTCGCCCCTGGAGGGCGCCGACGGCCGCAACTCCATAGTAACCTTCTCGATGACGCGTTCGATGCTTGAGACGATATTCGACGCCTCGTATGGATTCCACAAGTTCATCGAGGCAGACTGCATGGCCCTGACGTCGATCTATGCCAAGCGCGTCTATGAGATCCTCTGCAATCAGGATGCCGGTACTGTCTACCGCATGGAGACAGGACACTTCAAGGAGATGTTCTGCATAACTGACAAGTACCCTCTGATAGCGGACTTCACAAGGAGGATAGTGAAGCCGCTCGTGAAGGAGATAAACGACAAGACCGACCTCGTCATCGACTGCGCCGTGGAGAAGGGGGCCTCGGATCCGAAACAGAGGATACTCGTCTTCAAGGTCCTGCGGAACGGCGCAATATCTTCGGCCCGGGAGCTTACGAGAAAGTATGTCCTCTGGCCGGAGGCCCGGATGAAGTCTTTCCTTACGGATGAGGCGCATATGAGAAAAAGCGAGATGAAGCCGCACATCGACCTGCTCTACAGGGCCTCACGGGTGCCGGCGGTGATGGCGGAACTGCCTCACAAGTGGGAGAAGACATGCGAGCGCATCCCTGATGACGGGCCTGACCGGATTGCCAGGGAGAAAGTCCGCAAGGAGCGCATCGCACATCTCATCGCCTCGATCCGTGGCCTTATGGACGACTACGGACTCTGACGCACCCGTGCGGACTTGTCCGGAACCTCGTGTAATTTGTCATAATTCCCTGTGGATTCATACGGATTTGTATGGCCGCTGACGTCGTTATGCGGAATATACTGGCATATCATATCAGCCCTTACCAATTTCCTACCAATCCCCATGAGAAAACTGCTTTTCTCAAGCATTTTTCAGCCCCGAAAAACCTCGTGTAATTTGTCATACTGAAAAGGGGCGACCTCGTGTAATTTGTCATATTTTCGGACATGAACCTCGTGTAATTTGTCATACAACCTCGTGTAATTTGTCATATTTTTTCTCAAAAGCATCCTTGTAAGCCTCAATACGTCAATCACTTGCAACGACTTGCAAAACAAGGTATAGTATATTAATAAGCCTACTAATTAATAAGTATATACTATTGTCTGTAATTTTGAGTACTGAAAGGACACAAGGGAGAAAGGGAAAATGGACTGTCCGTCCCTTTTCCCGTAACCCGGAAGGTAACCCTTCCCGAAAAGAAAAAAGTTGCGCGCAAAAAGAATAGTCCCCAGCGGACCATCGCGGCCGGCGGGGACTCGAAACAATGGAAAGCCAAACTTTCCTTTCTCAAAAGCAAGTTCCTTCAAAAGCGGCGGACCGGCTTAACTTCGCAGCCGGAATTCTCGCCTGGGGCTGAGAATCGCCCCTGAAGGGGAAGAATTTCCGGATGCCTGATGTAGCCGGGGCAAAGCGACGGCAACGGTCTGCCCGTAGAAAAATACGAGCCGGAGGTCTGGAGATTTTTCTATGGGATGCGCAGCACCGTTGACGGCAGCGATCTTGGGAGGATATAGTCAAGTTAAAAAATCATTATCTTCGCATTCAAATAGAGCAGATATGACAGAATACGATAAGATGCTCGGCGGTGAGATTTATAACGCAGTGGATCCTTCTCTTCTGAAGGACCTGTATGCTTGTTCGGAACTATGCTGGGAATACAATCAGATAAGGCCTACTGATTTCAAGTCAAGGAATGAGAAACTGAAGCAAATCCTGGGTGAGGCCGATGACGACACATTCATAAACCCGCCATTCCATTGTGACTACGGGAAGCATATCAAGGTCGGCAGGAGGTTCTTTGCCAACTTCAATTTCGTCGTCCTTGACGAGGCTCCAGTTACAATCGGCGACGATGTCTTCATCGGTCCGAATGTCGGCATCTATACGGCCTGCCACAGCACGGACCCGAAGGAGCGCAACACGAGGGAGGAATGGGCCAAGCCTGTGACCATAGGC
>HF986079.1 GCA_000431015.1 Alistipes sp. CAG:514
AGCGGTTTAAGAGCCCTCTGTTCTGGCGTGAGCATCATAGTCTTGACCATGACCTTGTCATTTAGAGGCAGTCTGAGCCGTATAGTCGTTATTGTCTTGGCAATCTTTAATACAGAGTCGACACTCATTTCCAGTTTGAGTTCTGCAACGATGCGTTCGAGTTCTTTGTAGACCTTGTATGCGACAAAACACAGACAAACGTGAGCTTCGATTCTTCGTTCAGTAAAATGGAAGATCGGCCTAGTCTCTATTGTTCCTTTCGATATGCGGAACGCCCTTTCAACAACCCATAGCCCATGGTATTGAGTTACAACCTCTTCTGGCGGTAGTAAGGTATTCGTGACATATCCTTTCAGACCGTCCCATTTTTCATCTTCATCAATCTTGTCCTGACATAAGCTGACGCGCACGTCATTGTCTATCTTGAGGAATTTGCCGTATCCGCGTCTGTTAATCTTGTCTTTCGTTACTTTCCCTGATGCAAAGGCTTTCTTCAGGCGTTCAACACCTTTAGCACGGTTTAGAGCGTCTTTGGCCGCGCGTTTCGAACTGTAAGACACTATCAGACGGTCTCCGTTGTCGAGAATGCGTTCATGATACAATCCATCCTCATGGGGCAGCGACAATAGCCACCGTTCTGTATCGGCATCCGATTTCTTTATACGGCTTCCCACAATGAACTTATAGCCTCCGCTCCTGAGCATTCCGATATTGCGCTTTATCATGAAGCCAGAGTCGGCAACGACTATGAAATCGTCCAGCCCGAAACGCAGTTTGAAGTCGTCTATGATTGGGATCATGGTATTGCTCTCGTATTGCGCCCCGTTGAATATAGAATAGGAGAGAGGATAGCCGTTCTCGCAGACGAGCAGTCCCAATATTATCTGTGTCTCTGCTGTTTTACCATCCTTTGAGAATCCTGGACTCCTGAGATTGTCTTCATGGAAGCTTTCGAAATAGAGTGACGTGACGTCATAAAACAGCATCTCGACGCGGCCTCCAAGTATGGAAAACGTATGTCCGACGCTAATCTTCTGAACCGCTTCCTGCTGTGTGTTGTAGAGTTTGTCAAGATAACGGTATATTTTGCTGAGGTTCACGTCTTCGTCAAAATGGCTCTTTAGGTACTCCGCAGTAGCCATTTTGCTCATCGGCTGGCACAGGCGTGCCACAACAAGGCTGCGCAGGATGCCGTCATCAACACGGTTGAAGCCGATGGAGTCATATACTTTGTCCAATAGCAGTTTGGCTCCGTTTAGCAGGATTGAATCGATGTTGGCAAGGACTGCCGCAGCATGCTCTTCTTCTTGCGCCTTGTTTTCCGCGCCTTCAAAGTCAAGTTCGGCTATGCCCAGATGCTCTTTTATCCACTCTCGTCCTTTCTCGCATAAACCATCGACTTCGGACTCGTCCGCCGCGATGCCTATGGTATGCAGTTCCTTAAACTTGCCTCCGTGCTTGTCCACCACGACTATGCTGATGGTGCCAGACCGATTCTTTTTTCTTCGTACAAACATGACGCAAATATAGTCAATTCGTACCTTGCGTCACCCTAAATCACCATTAAAAATTTGCAATATGCTGATAATCAATGAGACCTTATTTTGACCTTAGAAAAGTGACGAAGTCAGGAAATGAGACAGATTTTCAAATGCATCGCGGCAACCGCT
>HF986080.1 GCA_000431015.1 Alistipes sp. CAG:514
CGGAGCCCTCTCCGTGGCCCATCCCGTGCGCGGAACGTGGCTATTTGTACGCGGAGCAAAGGGGAGAGCCCGGCGGATATTCGTAAATTACTGGTTGAACCTTTTGGCCTGCTCCTCGATGAGCGCCTTGTCGTTGAAGTAGTCGATCCTCATCGCCTTCTTCACGTCATCGAGGGTGGCGGCGGCGACTTCCTCGGCGGCCTCGCTGCCCTTTTTGAGGATCTCATAGACAGCCGGGATGTCTTTCTCATATTCCTTTCTCCTCGCCCTGATAGGCTCAAGCTCCTCGTTGAGGATCTTCTCAAGGAACTTCTTGACTTTCACGTCACCGAGTCCGCCTCTTCTGTAGTGATCCTTCAACTCGTCGAGGTTGGCATATTCAGGAAGATAGAGTCCGAAATGCTCGTCGCGGCAGAAAGCGTCGAGGTAGGTGAAGACGGTGTTGCCCTCCACGTGGCCAGGGTCGCTGACATTGATGTGCTGAGGGTCCGTGTACATCGACATCACTTTCTTGTGCATTTCCTCGGCGGTCTCCGAGAGGTAGATGCAGTTGCCCAGGGACTTGCTCATCTTCGCCTTGCCGTCGGTTCCCGGGAGACGCAGACATGCCGCGTTGCCCGGCAGGACAGCCTTCGGTTCCACGAGAGTCTCGCCATAGATGCGGTTGAAGCTGCGCACGATCTCGACCGCCTGCTCCAGCATAGGCTTCTGGTCCTCACCCACAGGCACATCGGTAGCCTTGAAGGCTGTGATGTCCGCCGCCTGTGAGATAGGGTAGCAGAAGAAGCCCACAGGAAGCCCGCTTCCGAACGCCTGCTCCTCGCCGTCCTGGCTGAAGCCACGCATCTGGATTTCCGCCTTGACGGTCGGATTGCGCTGGAGCCGCGCCACCGTGACAAGGTTCATGTAGTAGAATGTCAGTTCGGTGAGCTCCGGAATCATGCTCTGGATGAATATTGTCACTTTGTCAGGGTCGAGGCCGACTGACAGGTAGTCCAGCGCCACCTCGATGATGTTCTGACGAACCTTCTCCGGGTTGTCGAAGTTGTCCGTAAGAGCCTGTGCGTCAGCAATGAAGACAAACATCTTCTTGTAGTCGCCGGCATTCTGGATGGCCACCCTGTTCCTCAGGGAGCCGACGTAGTGGCCAATGTGGAGGCGTCCGGTTGGACGGTCGCCTGTGAGTATGATCTTGTTTGACATATCGTTATGTTTTTTAGTTCGTTATCGTCATATTACCTGAACCACCATATTCCCGAACCGCTCTATTTGTTGAGCCATCATATTCATTGATAGGTAATTCCGTGGTTTACCTGATCAGGTTCAGGAATTCGTTCCTTGTCCGCGCCGAGCTGAGGAAGACTCCGGAGAACGCCGATGTGGTGGTGATGGCATTCGCCTTCTGCACGCCGCGGATGGACATGCAGGTGTGCATCGCCTCGATGACCACAGCCACCCCAAGAGGATGCAGAGCGTTGTCGATGCAGTCCCTGATCTGTACCGTCAGCCTCTCCTGCACCTGAAGCCTGCGCGCGAAAGTCTCCACGACGCGGGCTATCTTGCTCAGCCCCGTGATCTTGCCGTTGGGAATGTACGCCACGTGACACTTCCCCAGAAACGGCATCATGTGGTGCTCGCAGGTGGAGTAAAGCTCAATGTCCTTCACCAGGACCATCTGGCGGTACTCCTCATCGAATATGGCGGATTGGATGATCCGCGTCCCGTCCTGTGAATATCCCTGCGTGAGGAACTGCAACGCCTTGGCGACCCTTTCCGGCGTCTTCACAAGCCCCTCTCTGTCAGGATTCTCGCCTAACAGCCGGAGGATTTCCTTGACGTGCGCCGCTATCTCGGCCGTCGTCCCCTCCTCATATATTTCCTTTTTCTCGTATGACATATTCTTGGTCCTTCTTTTTTGGTACAGTTGTTGAGACTGTATTTCCCCGGATGCTATTTTGCCTGTTTGAAGGTCTTCCTCCTCTCACTCAGCGCTTTGACACCTCTGCCGACGCGAGGAGCCGCTCATTCACTCCGGCAATTCAGTTTCCAAGTCTACAAAATTAGGCAAAAAATACATATTGTTATGTTTTTTTGCATATCTTTGGGGCAAAATGAGCCGCTTTTCATGGCAATAGCAAAGCGGAAAACTTATGTTGCCACAGATTTGGTAGGCATTTTTGAAGTATTGGTAGTATTATTTTATTGATTATTAATAATTTCGAGAATATGTATTGGACACTTGAACTGGCCAGCAGCCTGGACGATGCTCCATGGCCGGCATCAAAAGAAGAGCTTATCGACTACGCCAACCGTTCCGGCGCTCCCGAGGAAGTCATCGAGAACCTGACCGAACTGGAAGACGACGGCGAAGTCTACGAATCCATAGAAGACATCTGGCCCGACTACCCGACCAAGGAGGACTTTTTCTTTAACGAGGAGGAGTATTAGTATTAATTGCTTAATAATCAAATAGTTAAGGCGGAACATTATTACAATGGGCCGCCTTTTCTTGTTTTTCAAAAGACTTGTCCGCTCCTTTATTTCTGATTTGATATTCTTTCCAACCGTGATGTGATGCCTTGCTTATAAGCTTCCTTGCACTCGTCATCCAGAAACGACATGTCAATCATGCTGTGGAATTTCGGTAGGAGTTTTCTGTACTTTTCTAGCATATTGTCAAATACCTTGGACGCAATACCTGAAAGTGTCATGGCGCTGACGAAATCGCTTTTCGTTATCCGCTTCTTCCGTCCATTGAGTGTGAGCGCCATTTCTTCGGTGTCTTTCGGATTTGCCATTGAGACATTTAGAAGATCGTATGCCGGGGTAAGTAACCACTTGCCTTTTGGTGCATACAGAGAGAAGTTCTTCAGATGCATATCATTGTTTCCTACCAGCCAACTGAAGAATACTTGTTCATAGAAATCGGTCAGATCCAAAAGCGGTACATATGAGTATTTGGCGATTACCTTGGCAATCTGTTCATACGAACTCTTGTACTTGTATTCCGTCTGTCTCTCTGTAAGCTGGCACATGTCCTCCATCGGAATCTTACTTCCGTCTGATGTCCGGTCTATCCTTTTGGTCAGGTAGCCCAATGTGCCATCTTGAAGTCGTATTAGAGAGTGAGGCACAACCTTTATCTTCGCGGTTTCGGCCAGATGCATTGTCAAGTCTTCATTTTCTGGAAGATTCTTGTATGTCTGGGTATGGGTCTGAGGTTTGAAGATATAATCGCCCCAAAGTCCCACTATGGTGAGTCTTCTTGACCCTTCATTCCTGTCTAGATGGAGAGAAAGTTTCGCCTGAACTCCGGTCAATGTTGTCTGAGACTTTATCACCTGGGCAGCCAGAGTATCCAAATCATTGAGTGAATATGGCAATTCCGGTGCATTCTGCATCCCGAAGAATTTCCTGGCGCAGCCTTTATGGAAATCCACTTCTCCGTCCACAAGTTCCTTATAGCAATATAGACATTTACTCATCGCTTTTCTCATTTTCAGGTACGACACTTACCGCTCCGATGCAGTCTTTGCAACAGAGCAGGAGCAGGGACATCCTGTCCAATGAACTGATGTCCGTGTTCCTTAAAGCCACATCAAGCAGCCATCCTTCAGGGATGAGACCATCGAAGAACGGAAATAGAATTTTAGATTGATAAGGCTTCTCAGAGAGTGGCAG
>HF986081.1:0-4250 GCA_000431015.1 Alistipes sp. CAG:514
AAATGGTTCTAATTGTACCTTACTGGAATTGAAAGGACTTTGCAGACTTTGAAAAGTATAATCCTATAACACTACAGGAAGCTATCATAAATACATTAAAAAATCTCCACACTCCTTATAATGAGAACACGATGTTATTCAGAAAGGAGTTTGGAAACAATCAGCAATGCAGGTCAGATGGAGAGCCTTTCGGTGCTGGTTCCGGGCGCAATTCTGCTTTGGAGAAAAGGCTGGGAAACAGATCCGAAAGCATTGTGGGCCAAATTGAGTGGGATTCTGGCTTGCTCAAAGGGCGATGATAATGAGGGAAAACATGCTGCCGAGTCTAAGGTGCTACTCCATGGATCGGGACGGAAGGAGAGGAAAAACCTGCCTGTGAGCGCTGTCGTTGCCGTTAATGGGACTTGGGCTTGAAGTACTTGCCTACTACGGGGAGGGAGGAGAGGGGGAAGTCGCGCTTGATGATGACGGCGCAGAAGGTGAGGATCAGGGCGGTGTTGCAGACGATCGCCAGCCACTTTCCGAGGCGGACGTTGGCGTAGGTCATTACGGCGAACATTGCCAGGGCCAGGGCTACGTACAGGGCGATGTCTTTTAGAGGGTACTTGATGGGGTACTTCCTCTGGCCTACTATGTAGGAGAGCAGCATGGCCACTCCGTAGGCGGCGAAACCGGCCCAGGCGCAGGCCATGTAACTGAACTTGGGGATGAACAGGATGTTCACTCCGAAGAGGACCAGGCAGCCTATGCCGGAGAAGAGGGCTCCCCAGAGGGTCTGGTCTGTCAGCTTGTACCAGAAGGAGAGATTGAAGTAGACACCCATCATGATCTCGGCGGCCATGACGATCGGGACTACCTTCAGGCCTTCCCAGTAGCTTGGTCCGATGATGTATTTAAGGATGTTCATGTAGCCGACCACGCAGAGGAAGGCCAGGAGCGTGAATATTATGAAGTACTTCATCGCTTTGGCATACATCTCCTTGCTGCCCTTCTCCGACGCGCTGCCGAACACGAAGGGTTCGTAGGCATAGCGGAAGGCTTGGGTGATCATCGCCATGATCATCGCGATCTTGACGCTCGCGCCGTAGATACCAAGAGGAACATCGGAACCTTCGCCGTAGATGAAAGGGAACACTATCTGGGAGCCGCTCTGGTTCAGGATGCCGGCTATTCCGAGCACAAGGATCGGCCAGCTGTAGGACATCATTCTCCTTAGGAGCCTTCCGTTGAAGCCGAACTTGAATCCTTGCAGTTCCCTCCAGAAGAAGAATGTGATCACCGCGGTGCAGAAGAGGTTGATGTAGAACACGTAACCCACGTCCAGACCGTTGTCGTAGATGCCCAGAGGGTTGACTCCTGTCTTCGGGAGTATCACGAAGTAGGCCAGGTTCAGGAATATGTTGAGTCCGATGAAGAGCAGTTTAAGGGCGGCGAATTTCAGCGGTTTTTTCTTGTAGCGGAGGTAGGAGAAGGGGATGCACTGGAAGGCGTCGATGGCCACGGTGGCGGCCATTGCCCAGACGTAGGACGGGTGGGCGGCGTAGCCCAGGGCGGAGGAGACAGGGCCTATGAAGGCCACGATCAGTCCCACGAAGAGTAGAGAAGTGGCCAGAACCGAGGTCAGGATCGTGGAATATACCTTGTCAGGGTTCTCGCCTTCCTTGTTGGCGAACCGGAAGAAGGTCGTCTCCATCCCGTAGGTCAGGATCACCAGCAGCAGGGCGGTGTAGGCGTAGAGGTTGGTGACAACGCCGTAGCCGCCGCTCGATGAGGTGATCACATGGGTGTAGAGTGGGACGAGAAGGTAGTTGAGGAACCTTCCTATGATGCTGCTTAGGCCGTAGATCGCGGTGTCCTTGGCCAATGTCTTCAGATTCGCCATTTTGTCTTTTCAATGAATATTCTTCTTCCGCCATCGGCGCTTCAGCTGCCCCTGAGAGCGGTCTGGCGCCGCGCTTGTGGTTCCGCCGTAGCAGCCGTTCGGCTGTCTTCAACCGGCGCTCCGAATGATCCGTCTAGCTGGATTATCTTATTCCGTATTTGCGGAGGATCTTCACGATTGGTTTGCGGATGGATTCTGCCCAGAGGGTGTAGCCATAGTCGGACGGATGGGTGCCGTCCACGGAAGTCTCGTGGTCGGGAGCGGTCGCGCATGTGGACTTGACATAGTAGACATCCGGGTAACGTTTCACCGCTATATTCATAAGACTGTCAACCAGTTCCATTCTGCGGGCCTCGCCCCGCTCGCTGGAGGTGCTGAAGTTGCGGCTCTCCCTGTAGATGGTCCGCTGGAAGATCAGCGGGATGCCGGGATGTGCTGCCTGAACTTTCTCGATGAACGGGAATAGCCTCTCCTTGATCTGTTCCGGAGTCGGATTCGAGAAAGAGTCGAACACGAAGGCATCCACCTCGGCGGCGCAAAGCACGTCGGCGAAATAGGATTGCAGCTTGCAGTTGCCGCTGCATCCAAGGCTCAGGAACTGGAGGCCCGTCATCCTCGAAAGCTGCTCGGGATAGGCCATGCCGGCCCTTGAGGTGCTGATGCCGTGCGTGAAGCTCGAACCGAAGATCCCCACCCTGTGGCGGAACGGATTGGCGATAGGTTCGATCACGGAACCTTCATCGGTGCCGATCTTGACGGACTCCACCTCGCTGAGGATCGGCAGGTACATCAGACACTCGTGCATCGAACCGTCCATGCTGTTGATCAGGGTGACATCGTTCTCCGGATTCTGATCGTAGGACGCATTGGAGGCCGCCCAAAGCCACTTTCCGTCTTGACGGATGTAGAGGTCGTAGCCCCTGGCGGCAAGGCCGCCCGTGTTTGCCGGGAAGCCTCTGTCTAGGTACTTGGTCCTCACGGCAATGGTCTTCGAATCCGTCCTGAACGCCACCGCAAGGCCGGCGGACATCCTGACCTGCTTGTTCTCCGTGGTCGTGAACCCCTTGAACCTCACGGTGTCAACCCTGTGGTAAGGGTTAGGCGTGTCAGTCATCAGTTTTCCCACCATCGTCAGGCTCGAAGCCTCTGTGAAATTGTAGACCACCGGCTTTTTCTGCGCCGGTACCGCCACCGTCGCCATCAACAGCAGCAGGATAGTAAGAGCCTTTTTCATCTGTATTGTCTTTTTTTGTTATTCTTTAACTCAACTTTCGCAAGTAGGCAATCACCTGCTGTCAAATACATTATCTCACGTTCGGAGGTGATTGCCCACCCACATCATTTAACGTTACCCCCTCCCTAAATCCCTCCCCTCGGGGGAGGGACTTGCTTTCACTGCAAGCAGTGAAGAAGAGTGGTGTTTCGCAAATGCGAAACTTGAGTTCTTTAAAATACAAGTTATTTGCACCAGCGGTCGAGCCAGTCGAAATAGCTGCGGTGCCAGAAGAGGGCGTTCTGCGGCTGGATGATCCAGTGGTTCTCTTCCGGGAATATGATCAGTTTTGAAGGGACACCCATCATCTGAGCAGTGTTGAAGGCCGCCATGCCTTGGTCGTAAGGGATGCGGAAGTCCATCATTCCGTGGATGCAAAGAATAGGGGTGTGCCACTTGGTCACGTTCACGTCAGGGGAGTTGGTGTAGTGGCGCCTGGCCTTGGCCGCGTCGCTCCACGGGGAGCCGGCCTGCAGGATGCCTCCGAAGGTCTTGCCGTCGCCGCGCGGACCCTTCTCGCCGGCGGTGTAGGAATATTCAGAAAGCCCGCCGTTGTCGAAGTTCGGGAACCAGAGCTCCTCGGTCTCGTAGTACATGTACTTCTCGTCGAAGATTCCGGCGTGGGCGATGAAGCAGTCGTAGACATCACCGTGGATGCCGGCCATATAGTAGACGCTGAATCCGCCGTAGGACGCTCCGCAGCCGGCGAGTTTACCCACATAAGGCTCGCTCTTGATCTCTTTGGCCGCGCTGAGGTAGTCCTGCATGTTCTGGCCTATGTAGTCACCGCTGATCTGCTCGCACCAAGGCTGCCCGAAGGCTGTGGTGCCCCGGCGGTTAGGAAGGATGACGATGTAGCCTTGATTGGCCATGAGGCGGTAGTTCCAACGGTAGCTCCATCCCTGGCTCAGAGTCCCTTGCGGGCCGCCGAGGAATATCTCGATGGCGGGATAGACCTTTGTCGAGTCGAACTTCGGAGGGTACAGCACCCAGGTCAGCATCCGCTTGCCGTCCGTGGTCTTGACCCAGCGCTCGCGGGTCTCGTAGGCGGTGAGCTGGCCGATGATCCCGCCGTTCTCGTCGGGGGTCCTCCGG
>HF986081.1:4279-5314 GCA_000431015.1 Alistipes sp. CAG:514
TCCGGTGTGATCCGCCCGTCTCGTCCACGGCCACAAGCTCGGTAGGGAACTCCATCGAACAGTAGCTTGTCAGGAGCATGCTGTCGATGACGGCGAACGGTGAGTTGAAGTCGAACCAGGCGTCGTCCGGCGTGATCCTTCTGATCACGGTCTCCCCGTCGGCCACGCTCACGTTGCAGATCGCCTGAAGGCCTTCCATGAGGGCGTCGAAATAGATGCTCCTGGAGTCAGCCGCCCAGAAGATGTCCGCCGCGTTGTACTTAAAATCGGCTGTGAGGTCACGGATTCCGCTTACCTGGAGGGCATCGGAACTTCCTTCCGTCACGTCCTCCGAGATCCCGGCCACCATCAGTCGCACCTTGTCGGCCTCGTAGCCGTCGCGGCTCATGCTCAGCCACGCGATGTGCTTTCCGTCAGGACTCCAGACCGGATTCGTGTCGTAGCCGCCGCCCATCGGGATCCTTACGGTCCCGCCGGTCGCGATGGTGTAGATGTAGATCTCCGTGTTCGTCGAGAAGGCATATTCACGACCCGTCCCAAGCTTTTTGCAGGAATAGGCCACGTGGCGGCCGTCAGGGCTCCAGCAAAGCTGCTCGATGCCGCTCAGAGGCTCCAGAGGCAGCTCGTACTTGCCCGCACCCTCGGCGAGCAGGTTCTTTGAGTTTTCCTCCGTGACACTCTTGCCCTCTCCCATCGGGGCGACGTAGGACTGCGGCCTTTCGGTCGTCCAGTGATCCCAATGGCGGTACATCAGATCCTCCGTGACGTAGGCCTGCGCCTTGTCCAGCTTCTCGTCGAAGTCCTTCGGTGTCTTCACGGTTCCCGGTACGGTGCTGGTGTAGATCACCTGTGACTGGTCGGGGCTGAGGGTGAACTCTCCGATCCCGGCCTTGATGTCACTGACCTGGCTTTTGCCTGAGAGTGAGGCCTTTCCGTCGGCGATGTTGACCGCCGAACGATAGATCTGCCCGCCCTGCAGGTAATAGATAGACTTTCCGTCCAGGTCCCAGCGGGCGTTGCTGACGCTCTTCCCCT
>HF986081.1:5337-15473 GCA_000431015.1 Alistipes sp. CAG:514
TCTTCCCCTCCGCTGTCAGCTGGATCTTGTCACCGAAGGCGAGCGTACCATTGTCATTCCTGACGACCTCCGCCAGAAAGAGGTTTCTGCACGAACGGTTCTCCTCGATGGAAGTGTAGCTTACTCCGTAGAGGATCCAGCGTCCGTCCGGGGAGAGCTGCGGATCGGACAGCCGTCCGAGTGACAAAAGTGCCTCAGGTGTCATTATCCCGTCTTCGATCCTGATGTCCGACGGGCCGATGTAGCGGCTGTCCGTCAGATCTCCGTTCTGTTGTGTACAACTCATCATTGTGATTAGCGCCGCCGCTGCAAGGGCGGTCTTTCCGGTTTTTATCATAAATTATAAGTATTGTTTATATGCTTTTTCGAGTTCGTCCCTGACTTCCCGCCTTATCTCCTCCGGCTCGATCACCTCAAGCCTTCCGGTGTGGCGGCAGAATTCCATCGTAAGGTTCCTGTTAGGGATGACTCTTATCCTGAACAGCCTTCCGCCGCCTTCTGCCTCGCCTTCCTCGGTCTGTGAGCGGTGGATCGGAAGGTCGCGGATGTAGCGTGCCTCCTCCTCGGTCACCTTAAATCTGATCGTGACAGGTCTCTCGCCTTCCTTTGGAAAGAATATTCCATAGCTCTGACAGAACAGTCCTTCGACATCGAACCCGTCAGGCATTCTGAAAGGGGTCTCGGTCACCTGAAGGGACGAGATCCTGTCGAGGCCATAGACTCTCCATGCGCTCATGTCCTTGTTGCCGGTCTGACTTTCCGACCTTTCGTGGCAGTAAGCCACAAGGTACCATCTTCTCTCGTGTTCCTTGACGGCAAGCGGCTGGACATGGAATGTCTCCACGGATGACGAACTGTATTTCCCATAGACTATCTCCAGTTCCTTACCGTCCTCCATAGCCTGCATGATCGCGGTGAGGTGTTTTTGCCCTGACGGAATCTCCTCCACGCTCACCCTTCCTGACAGGCGTTCCTTGCCAAGGGAAAGCAGGCTGTTCACGGTGAATGTGTTGACGAGCCATCCAATGCTTTGGTCATTGTCCATCACATCCGAACCGAAGGGAATCGAGTAGCGGTTCGTCCGCCTGTCGCATTCAACGCTGACCCCGAAAAGATCCTCCACGGCTGCTCTGTGGTTGTTGAAAGTCCTTCTTGAGTACTCCTGGTCAAATCTTCGGGCATATTTTCCGCTTAGCTCCCTAAGGGTCAGACCGCGGACTCCAGCCGCCGTCAGCGTCTGGATCAGCCAGATGTATTTCCCGATAAGTTCTGAGACCATGTCTTACTAAACATGGTCAAAGATAGTAAACAAAACTCGATTTATTCAATATAATCACGCAATGGAATTGTTTTTTGGGATTTAGTAACATGAAAAAATAAGTTGCCTCAGATTAAGAGAATATTTTCGAGGATAGATGTCTTGTTGAAGAAAGAAGTATGCCGGTGGCGCTTGACTGATGAGAGAAGACATGTAGACCGAACAAAGATTACCAAGTTATTTTTTTAGGACTACTTAATAAGTATATTTGTGGTGGAAATGATGAAAAGAGGAATGAATATGATTCTGAAGGCTGTTGTCCTGCCGCTTCTGGCGGCGGCCTTCTGCTCCTGTGCCCTCGGTGAGACGGATGTCATGTCGTCCCTTGACGAGGAACCCGTCGCCAATTATCAGGTGATGGGTACCGTGAGAGACAAGGCCGGCGCGCCGGTCTACGGCATCAGGGTCATCGCTGACTACAGCTCGTGCGCCGACACATTGTACACTGACCGGAAAGGCCGTTTCTCCAAGTTCCTGTCCGCCCCGCGCGTGGCGATGTTCCGTTTGACCTTCACCGATGTGGACGGTCAGGCGAACGGCGGCGGCTTCAAGCCGAAGACTTTGAATGTAAAGCCGTTCCGCACCGAGATGGCGAGCGGTCTTCGCGGCGGCTCCTTCATAGTCTCCGCCGATGTCGTGATGGAGAGATAGCGGTCGCTTCCTGACCAGGTTTCATGCCCGCTGTCCGCGCCGGCATATTCCTTAAAGCGCTCTGGTTTCCCGCGTCCGTATATTCATTAAGCACTCTTGCTTCCCGCGTCGGCATATTCATTCGCCGCCTTCATTTGAAGTTGTTCCGATTTGTTTGAAAAGTCAGAATGGCTTCTTATCTTCGCATTATGATAAGGAACAAGTTGGACACGGATGTGCAGTTTCTGCCGGGAGTGGGGCCCAGAAGAGCCTCGCTGCTGAAGTCAGAACTCGGTGTGGCCACTGTCGGTGACCTTCTGCGCACCTTCCCGTTCCGCTACATCGACCGAAGCACGATCCAGAGCATCGCCTCGATCCAGTCCACAAGCGCCTACATCCAGATCCTCGCCCAGGTGGTCTCCTCGCAGGTCAAGGGCAAGAAGCTGAGCGTAATGGTGCAGGATCAGAGCGGAGCGATGGAACTGGTCTTCTTCCGCGGGATCAAGTACACCTATGACCGCCTCAAGCCCGGCTCGGTCTTCCTTTTCTTCGGCAAGCCCAACCAGTTCAACGGGCGCTTCAACATGGTGCATCCCGAGATCGACAACCCTCCGTCCCAAGGCGCGTCAGGCTTCTCCGGCGTGCTGACCGGCGTCTACAACTCCACCGACAGGCTGCGCGGCGGGGGAGTGACCGGGAAAGTGATGAACCGGCTGATGGCGGAGGCCATCGACCTTGCCATCGGCGATGTCGAGGAGACCTTGCCTGAATATGTCCTCAGAGAGAAAGGACTTGTCCCTTTGAGATATGCCATCCGCAACGTCCACTTTCCTTCGGACCAGCTGGCGCTGGACAAGGCCCGCTACCGTCTAAAATGGGAGGAGCTGTTCCTTCTGCAGCTGTCTCTTCTGAAGCAGAAATATGTCCGCAGCCGCTCCGCCGTGGGCATTCCGATGCCGAAGGTCGGTGCGGCCTTCAACGCCTGTTACGGCGCTTTGCCCTATGAACTGACCGGGGCGCAGAAACGTGTGATCAAGGAGATCCGTTCAGACATGATGAGCGGCCATCAGATGAACCGCCTCCTTCAGGGCGACGTGGGTTCCGGAAAGACTATGGTGGCCGTGCTCTCGGCATTGATCGCTGTGGGTAACGGCTTCCAGGCCTGCATCATGGCTCCGACCGAGGTGCTTGCCCAACAGCATTTCGCCAACATCACCAAGTACCTGGCTCCCACAGGAGTACGCTGCGAGCTGCTGATCGGATCGACGGGCAGGGCCGCGAGAAAGCCCATCCTTGAGGGGCTGGCCGACGGCTCTGTCGGGATCATCATCGGCACGCACGCGCTGATCGAGGACACGGTAGTGTTCCGCTCCCTCGGGCTTGCCATCATCGACGAGCAGCACAGGTTCGGGGTTGACCAGAGGGCACGTCTCTGGGCCAAAGGGGCCGGGGGAGTGCCGCCGCACGTTCTTGTGATGACAGCGACCCCTATTCCGAGGACTTTGGCGATGACATTCTACGGCGACCTTGATGTCTCGGTGATCGATGAGATGCCGCCCGGAAGAAAGCCTGTCCAGACGATGCTCATCGGGGAGGGCAAGCGCCCGGCCCTGTACAATTTCATGAAGAAGGAGATCGCCGCCGGCCGGCAGGTCTTCGTCGTGTACCCTTTGATATTCGAAAGCGAAAAAGTTGATTATCAAAATCTTGAGGCAGGCTACGAGGACATCGTGTCGCGCTTCCCGTTCCCTCCTTACAAGGTGGCCATCGTGCATGGGCAGCAGACCAGCGATGTCAAGAAGTTCAACATGGACGCCTTTTCCGCCGGACGGGCCGACATCCTGGTCTCCACGACGGTGATCGAGGTCGGCGTGGATGTGCCGAACGCCTCCGTGATGGTGATCGAGAGTGCCGAGCGGTTCGGTCTGGCGCAGCTTCACCAGCTGAGGGGGCGTGTGGGACGAGGTTCCGAGAAATCCTACTGTGTACTGATGCACGGCCACAAGGTCAGCAAGGAGTCCCGCAAGAGGCTTGAGTTGATGTGCGCGACGGAGAACGGCTTCGACCTCGCCGAGGAGGACATGA
Organism: Alistipes sp. CAG:514; assembly: GCA_000431015.1. GTDB lineage: Bacteria > Bacteroidota > Bacteroidia > Bacteroidales > UBA932 > Cryptobacteroides. The sequence goes on from HF986081.1 coordinate 9,371, forward strand.
AGATGCGCGGTCCCGGGGACCTGGAGGGAACCCAGCAGAGTGGCCTGCCGATCGAGCTGAGCATCGCCTCCCTTGCCCATGACGGACAGCTGCTTTCGGACGCAAGAAGCTATGCGGAGCATGTCCTGGCGCATGATCCGACTCTTGAAAACCCTGTGAATGCGATACTTGCCTCAGAGCTTAGAAAGGACAAGTACCTTGTCCGGGACTACAGCAAGATCTCGTAGTCCCGGAGGAACGGGTGGTTCCTGTCTTTCTCGGAGAGGATCACCTTGTCTTCCGGAATCCTCCAGTCTATTCCCAGATCCGGGTCATTCCATGCGATCGCCCCTTCGGATGAGGGGCAGTAGTAGTTGTCGCACTTGTACTGGAAGATCACCTCGTCGCTAAGGACGCTGAATCCGTGGGCGAATCCGCGCGGGATGAAGAACTGCCTGTGGTTGTCCTCCGAGAGCTCGACGGCCACGTGCCTGCCGTAGGTCCCGGAGCATCTCCTGAGATCCACGGCCACGTCCAGCACTTTTCCTTTCACGACCCTGACCAGTTTTGCCTGCGAGTGTCCGTCCCTCTGGAAGTGCAGCCCCCGCACGACCCCGTAACAGGATTTGCTCTCGTTGTCCTGGACGAAGTCGATGGCTCCGACCTTCTCCTCGAACTCCCTGAGGTTGAAAGACTCGAAGAAGTACCCTCTGCTGTCCTGGAATATTCTCGGCTCGATGATCAGAACGCCGTCTATTTCTGTTGGAATGATGTTCATTGTTTGTTGTTGTGGTTTGCCTGTCTTCCGTAGCCTTTGATTATCTCATGCGGCGCGTCTATTCCTCCGCTATCTTAGCGAGATACTGCCCGTACTGGTTCTTGATCATCGGCTTGGCCAGTTCCCGGAGCTTGTCCGCTGTGATCCAGCCCTTTCTGAAAGCGATTTCCTCAAGGCAGGCGATCTTGAGCCCCTGCCTTTTCTCGATGACCTCGATGTAGGTCGAAGCCTCCGCCAGCGACTCGTGAGTCCCGGTGTCAAGCCAGGCGAAACCGCGCCCCAGTTTCTGCACCTTCAACCGCCCGAGCGCCAGAAACTCCTGGTTCACCGTGGTTATCTCCAGCTCGCCCCGGGCCGAAGGCTTGATCCGATGGGCTATCTCCACAACCTCGTTAGGGTAGAAGTACAGCCCTGTGACCGCATAGTCGCTCTTAGGCTCCCGAGGCTTCTCCTCGATGCTGAGGCAGTTGCCTTCGCTGTCGAACTCCGCCACCCCATAGCGCTGTGGATCGCCGACCTGGTACCCGAACACGGTCGCCTTCCCATCCGACTCCGCCGCCCGCACAGCCTCCTCCAACTGCCGTCCGAACCCGCTTCCCTGGAAGATGTTGTCTCCCAGCACGAGGCACGCGCAATCCTCACCGATGAAGTCCTTCCCGATGATGAACGCCTGCGCCAGCCCATCCGGCGACGGCTGCTCAGCATATTCAAAACGGACTCCGAAGTCCTTTCCGTCCCCCAGAAGTCTCTGGAATCCAGGCAGGTCCGAAGGCGTGGAGATGATGAGTATGTCCCTGATCCCAGCCATCATCAGCACCGAGACCGGATAGTAAACCATCGGCTTGTCATAAACCGGAAGCATCTGCTTGCTAACCCCCTTGGTAATAGGATAGAGGCGCGTCCCGCTTCCCCCGGCCAGAACTATTCCTTTCATATTCAAGTAGTATTAAAAGTCTAATCCATCGCAGGAAGTAAACCACCTGCCGCAAAAAAATGTTATCTCACGTTCGAACGAGGCTGCCAACGTTAATATTTTACTTTCCTTCAAGTTTATTGTTTGGGCGACATATTCATGATTCGGCGGATGCAGGCGGTTAGGGAGTCGCGCCAGTAGGGGATCGTGACGCTGAAAGTCTCCTTGACTTTGGTCTTGTCCAGGACAGAGAAACGAGGCCGCTGCGCCTTGGAAGGATATTCCTCAGTGTGGCAAGGCCTTATGTCACAGTTGTTTCCACCGATCTCGCAGATCGCTTTCGCAAAATCATACCACGAGATGGCACCCTCGTTGGAATAGTGGTAAATTCCTTTCATGCCTAATTGCCCGCCGCTGATAATCTTTTCAATCAGCACCGCCAGATCGCGCGCGTAAGTAGGTGTCCCGATCTGGTCGAACACCACCTTGAGAGAATCCCTCTCGTGGGTCAAGCGAAGCATCGTCTTCACGAAATTCTTGCCGTAAGGAGAGTAGAGCCAGGCGGTTCTGAATATGATCGAGTCGCACCCGGACTTCTCTATCTCCTTTTCCCCCGAAAGTTTTGTCGAGCCGTAGACCCCCAGCGGATCCGTCGCCCAATCCTCCCTGCATGGCAAAGGAACGTCCCCGTGGAAGACATAGTCCGTGGAAATGTGGATCAACGTAGCCTTCCTCTCCGCCGCGACCCGCGCCAGATTGCCCGCTGCCGCACTGTTCAGAAGCATGGCCATGGTCGCCTCATCCTCAGCCTTGTCCACATTGGTGTAAGCCGCGCAGTTCACGATCACATCCACCCTCTCGGAGTCGCAGACAATCCTGACAGCCTCGATGTCGGTGATGTCCAGGCAAAGCGTCTCCACCTCTGGCAGCGAGATGATGTCAGAGAATATGTAGTTGTCCCGGCTCCCCGCCGCAACATCGCGGAGTTCCGTCCCCAACTGCCCGTTGGCTCCCGTCACAAGAATATTCATGATAACAACCTGTTTTTACAACCTTTATTATTTGTCAAATAGCCGCAGACCACTTTTGGCAAATTTAACCAGAAATCCAGCGTTATCAAAATAATTCGGTCGCAGTTCCATTTTTAACAATGCTAAGTGTAGCCCGTCTGTCCGTCTGTCCCGTCACCCCTATCACCCCGTAGCCCCCTTTTGCTTCCAGGGCCGTTTCGCCCGCCTTTGTTCAGAACAGAATTTCAGCGGGATTCCTCGTGGAGTGGTGTGGAAAGGAGTTTTGGACGCAATTCTGTTTAAACGAATCCTGCGATTCAGACTAATTGAGCGAATATAAACACATTCAAACCGATCGAGCTAATCAATAGATTCTGTAAATTGATTCTCTAAATTTGTTAACTTTGCGGCTATGGAACAGAATTCTACAAGACCAAGAATATTCCTTTATACTGACGGAGCTTCCAGCGGGAATCCCGGGCCTGGCGGTTATGGCGTGGTGCTTAAATGTGCCGGGCGCGAGAAGGAGATGAGCGGTGGCTTCATCCGCACCACCAACAACCGGATGGAGTTGCTTGCAGTGATAAAGGGACTTGAGGCTATCAAATGGCAGAACGCTGAGGTTGAGGTGTTTAGCGATTCGTCTTATGTGGTGAAGGCGGTGAACGAGGGCTGGCTCCGGAACTGGGAGCGCAAAGGTTGGAAGAAAGTCAGGAACATTGATCTGTGGATGCGTTTTCTTGATGTCTATCGTAGGCACCGCGTTGTCTTCCACTGGCTGAAAGGTCATGCCGGGCATCCTGAGAATGAGCGCTGTGACAGTTTGGCCGTGGCTGCTGGTGCCGGTGCGGTGGCGGCAGGGAAGGTGCTTCCCGTTGATGAGGGCTACGAGCTCTCCGCCGTTTCCGAAACCGGTGCCATCGACTTCAAATGAGAAATTAGTTTCTACGGAAATACGGAAATAATTGCTATCATTGGCTTACATATTCCCTTCAATTTCCTAAATTTGTAGATGGATATGCTCGTTGCTGCATTAGCAGAAGGAGGCTAGAGTAAATAATGGATGAATATGCCCGCGGCTGCCGTTGCGGAGGGGGCTGTGGTTAAATAATGAATGATTTATGGAAAGGAATAACAGAAAGCCGATTGTCGGTATAACGCAAGGGGACGGGAATGGGATTGGTTATGAAGTGATTATCAAGTCTCTGGCGGATGCCAGGATTTTGGAATCGTTCACGCCGGTTATCTATGGGTCGTCCAAGATTTTCGGATTCTACCGGAAACTGATACACAATCTTGAGCAGATGGACACTTATGTGATCCAGAGTGCCAAAGATGCCAAGCCGAAGAAGATCAACATTGTCAACTGTCTGCCGGACAACGTGTTCGTGGAACCTGGGCAGTCTACGCCGGAGTCGGCTAAATCGGCCATCCGGTCGTTGGAGTGCGCGGTGGAGGACATCAAGAACGGCGACATTGACGTGCTGGTGACTGCGCCGATCAACAAGAAGGCAATGGTGGCCGAGGGGTTCGGCAACACGGGACACACTGAATATCTCCAAAAGGAGTTCGGGGTGGATGACGTGCTGATGTTCATGGTCTCTGACCAGTTGAGGATCAGTGTCGTGACCGGGCATATTCCTTTAAAGGACGTGCCGGCTTCCATCACGCAGGAGAAGATCGTGAACAAGTTGAGGCTGATGACGGCGTCGCTTAAGAGGGATTTCGGCATCATCGAGCCTCGGATCGCCGTGCTGGGGCTGAATCCGCATTGCGGCGATGGCGGTTTGCTTGGTGACGAGGAGGAGAGGATAATCCTTCCTGCTGTCAAGGCAGCTAATGCTGAGGGGCTTATGGCGTTCGGACCTTATTCGCCGGACGGGTTCTTCGGGCTTGGACACTATGCTAAGTTTGACGCTACGCTGGCCATGTACCATGATCAGGGGCTTGCTCCGTTCAAGGCTTTGGCCTTTGAGGACGGGGTGAACTTCACGGCAGGGCTTCCGATCGTGAGGACTTCGCCGGATCACGGGACGGCTTACGAGATGGCTGGGCGTGACGAGGCTGATCCGCAGTCGATGATGTCGTCCATCTACACGGCTATCGACATTTTCCGGAAGCGTGAAGCCTTCGACGATCTGCAGGAGCGGAAGATGCAGAAGAAATAAGCGGAAGTGATCTTACGAACAACAATATGAATATGAGTGCGAACCACACCAGGTCGATCCTGATTACCGGCGGTGCCGGCTTCATCGGCAGTCATGTCGTGCGGCTTTTCGTCAACAAGTACCCTGACTACCGGATCGTCAACCTCGACAAACTTACCTATGCGGGTAACCTCGCCAATCTCAAGGATATAGAGGATAAACCGAACTATGTCTTCGTCAAGGCTGACATCTGCGACCTGGAGGCGGTGCGCAAGGTGATCCGTGAATATTCCATCGATGGTGTCATCCATCTTGCCGCCGAGAGCCATGTGGACAGGTCGATCGTGGATCCGTTCACGTTCGCCAGGACCAATGTGCTTGGCACGCTGACGCTTCTTCAGGCCGCACGTGAGTTCTGGGAGCCGGAAGGCTGGGATGGGAAGAGGTTCTACCACATCTCCACAGATGAGGTCTACGGCGCTCTTGAGCTGACCAGGCCGGAGGGTGATCCTGCCGGCAACGAGTGTGGCGGCGGGCCGTTCGGCGACACGTTCTTCACGGAGGAGAGCAAGTACCAGCCTCACAGTCCGTATTCGGCGGCAAAGGCTTCCAGTGACCATTTTGTCCGTGCCTATCATGACACTTACGGGATGCCGACAATTGTGACCAACTGCTCGAACAATTACGGGCCGTACCAGTTTCCGGAGAAGCTTATACCATTGTTCATCAATAACATCCGTCAGCGTCGTCCTCTTCCTGTCTATGGAAAAGGGGAGAATGTGCGTGACTGGCTCTACGTTGAGGATCACGCAAGGGCAATCGATATGATCTTCCATAAGGGTGAGGTCGCCCAGACATACAACATCGGAGGATTCAACGAGTGGAGGAACATCGATCTGATCAAGGTTCTCATCAGAACCGTCGATCGGCTTCTTGGCCGTCCGGAAGGGGCGGATGATGATCTGATCACCTATGTCACTGACAGGAAGGGGCATGACATGCGCTATGCCATCGATTCATCTAAACTGAAAAGGGAACTGGGCTGGGAGCCGAGCCTTCAGTTCGCCGAGGGCATCGAGAAGACCGTGCGCTGGTACCTTCAGAATGGTGACTGGCTTGACAACGTGACAAGCGGCGAGTATCTCCGCTACTACGAGGACATGTACAAGGGACGGTAGCGTCTCTACCGGAAGATTAGCCGCAGGTGGAAAAAAATAACTTTCCGCTTGCGGTAAGGTTTTCTGATGGAGGTGCGAGACGCACCTGGCATTCCTGC
>HF986081.1:15490-132796 GCA_000431015.1 Alistipes sp. CAG:514
AGACGCACCTGGCCTTCCTGCTGCCTCACGGCCTTGAATCCAAGGAATTCCGCTTCGGCGTCCATCAGCCTTTGCCTGCTAGACAGAAAGTGTACCGCAAAGATACGCATTATTTTGTTATCTCCAAATTTTTTCATGTAATTTCTTGAAAATTTTGTTTACTTGAGGTGCAATAAGTGTTTGTAGGATAGTAAAATCATTTACCTATTCCTTACTTGAAGTACTATTTCAAGTAACGTCAAAAATGCCCCCGGTGACACTTTCGCCACAATCTCGCCGCAATCTTTCCCGATGCCATCGGGGGCGCGGAATCAGATCAATTCCTTAGCACTGGGCAGACACATTTCCGTCCACCGGTTCGACCGTGCTGGCGATGACCTCCATGCTGGTCCTCTCGGTGCCGTCGTTTGCGGTGTACTTCTGCGACCTCAGCCTGCCGGCGACATAGACAGGGAATCCTTTGCAGATGATGTCAAGCGACGGGATCCCTTTATTGCCTTCCCAGGCGGTCACATTGTGCCAGGTGGTCTCTATGACAGGTTCGCCGTTCCTGCCCTTGTAGGCGAAGTTTGTCGCAACGGAGAAGTGCGCTACCCGCGTGTCTCCGACCCTGAGAATGTTGACGTTGCCGACATTCCCCCGGATTTCAAGTCTGTTCAATTGTTCCATGATTCAAGTAGTTTTGAAATTTTGTCTGCCGCAAAGTTATCAAGGGTCTCCGGGGCGGTGAGTGGCTGAAAGAAAAATTTGGTGAGATGTTTCTGAATATTCATAAAACCATACATTTCTTTTGATCCGGCGGGATGTTGAAAGAATCTTTCTTTGAGGAATGATGTGTTTCTTTTGATTGAAAGAAAATATTGTGCGGCTGGAAGAATTTATTTTGCGCCGGGGATGTTGAAAGAAACGAAAAAAACTGTCGTAAGTTTCTTTCAAACTCTTCCGAATCTCATTCAGAAGCGGCATATTTGCCTACGCTGCCTATTCCCGAAGAAGGTGTCGGTGCTGTAATGGAGGGTTGATTATGTATGAGGAAACAGAAGAACAGCAGAGGGGGAGATGTCTGGAGTGCGGTGATGTCCTTCCTTACGGACGGAGCGACATGAAGTTCTGTTGCTCCAGTTGCAAGAACAGGTACCACTATGCCAGGGTGGGGCATCTCAAAGGTGTCCGCCTGAGGACGATCGGGGCGCTGGACCGGAATCATGAGATACTGGACGCCCTGCTCAAGAGGGGAGTCACGTCCATAAACATTCCTGACCTTGGGCAGATGGGCTACAGGTTTGACTGTGTCACATCCTACCACAAGGTCAGGAATCATGATGAATACCGTTGCTTCGACATCAAGTATTTCTTGTCGCCGAGCCGGGTGTTCGGTCTTTCAAGGGTGGAGGTGCTGACTCCGTTCGATCCGTTTAAGAAACGCTAGGCCTCCTCGGCGCATTCGTCATTGCCGGGATCCTTGAACAGGAAGACGAACAGGATTCCGACCACAAGGGCGTAGGCGGCGAAGACGTACCAGGCGGCGGCCCAGTCAGGCTGAGCGGCGTTGTAGACAAAGTGGTTCACTACGATACCGGCGGCCCATGTTCCGATCGAGGCTCCGAGTCCGTTGGTCATCAGCATGAAAAGACCTTGGGCACTGGAGCGGATGTCCTTGCTGGTCATGCGGTTGACGTAGAGTGAGCCGGAAATGTTGAAGAAGTCGAAGGCTACACCGTAGACAAGGCAGGAAAGGACGAACAGCCATACTCCGGAGCCAGGGTTCCCGATGCCGAAGAAGCCGAATCTGAACACCCAGGCGAACATCGCGATGAGCATCACCTTCTTGATGCCGAACTTCTTCATGAAGAACGGGATCAGGAGGATGCACAGTGTCTCGGACATCTGGCTGAGGGAGATCAGGGCGTTGGCGTTGCGCGCGCCCCATGCGTCGGCATATTCAGGATTCCCCGCGAATGAGGAGATGAATGAGTTGGCGTAGCCGTTGGTGATCTGGAGGGACGCTCCCAGAAGCATGGAGAAGATGAAGAAGACCGCCATCTGCCTGTCTTTGAACAGTGAGAAGGCCTTGAGTCCGGTGGCCTCCATGAAACTGCTGCCGCTGGCCTTCTTGACAGGCACGTTCGGCAGTGTCAGCGCGTAGACGCCGAGGATCAGGCTGAGGATTCCGGAGGTGAAGAACTGGAAGTAGCTGTGCTGGTACTGGATGCCGGACGGATCCTTCATGAAGTTGACGAAGAGCATCGTGCAGATGAATCCGACCGTTCCGAACACGCGGATCGGAGGGAACGCCTTGACGGTGTCCTTCCCGGCTCCCTCAAGGCCGGCGTAGGCGACGGAGTTGGTCAGGGCGATTGTAGGCATGTAGAACGCCACGCTGATCGTGTAGAGTACGTAGAACAGGGTGAAGTTGAAGTCCGGCCCTATCACGTAGGCTCCGTCGGTCAGGCTGACGTTGCCCATCGCGTAGAAGCCGGTGGCGAACATCGTCGTCCCTGCGATCAACTGGCAGATGGACAGTGTCTTCTGGGCAGGGATCCACCTGTCGGCGACGATGCCGACGAGGGCCGGCATGAATATGGAGACAAAGCCCTGCGTGGCGAAGAACAGCCAGATCTGCGGGCCGAGTCCGGCCTTGCCGAGAAAACTGCCCATTGAGGTCAGGTAGGCTCCCCAGATGGCGTACTGGAGGAAGTTCATGATGATCAGCCTGAGGCTGATGTGCTTGTTGTTCATAACGTTATTGTGTTTTATTTGTTATTATGCGTATGGCCAAACAAACAAATGTACAAGTTTTCGGCTAAAAATCACTATATTTGAGGGTAAAATTTGGATGAATGGATTTTAGAACGATAGCTAAGGACCCCGGATCAAGGGCAAGGACAGGAGTTTTCACTACGGATCATGGTGAGGTGAGGACTCCCATATTCATGCCTGTCGGGACTGTCGGTTCTGTCAAGGGGGTCTACCATAGGGACTTGAAGGAGGATGTGAAGGCGGAGATCATTCTTGGCAACACCTATCATCTTTACCTTCGTCCAGGTCTGGAGACCTTGCGCAAGGTCGGCGGACTGCACAAGTTCGAGAACTGGGACAGGCCTATCCTGACCGACAGCGGCGGATTCCAGGTGTTCTCTCTGACGAAGATCCGCAAGATCACGGAGGAGGGGTGCCGCTTCCAGTCGCACATAGACGGATCAAGGCACACGTTCACGCCGGAGAACAATGTGGACACGCAGAGGGTGATCGGAGCCGACATCATGATGGCTCTCGACGAGTGCTGCCCGGGCGATGCTGACGAGAGGTACGCCGCTAAGTCCTTGAAGCTTACGCAGGGTTGGCTTGAGCGCTACTTCAAGCATTTCTGCGAGACCGGGCCTCTGTACGGGTACAATCAGGTGATGTTCCCGATCATCCAGGGCTGCGTCTATCCGGAACTGCGCAAGCGCGCCGTGGACCATGCCGTCAGCCTTGTGGGTGACAGTCCTGCTGTGGGAGGATTCGCGATCGGCGGTCTGGCGGTGGGGGAGCCTACCGAAAAGATGTACGAGATGCTTGAGCTTGTCTGCCCGATCCTGCCGGAGAACAGGCCCCGTTACCTGATGGGGGTCGGCACACCGGCCAACATCCTGGAGGGGATAGCCAGAGGGGTGGACATGTTCGACTGCGTGATGCCTACCCGCAACGGACGCAACGGAATGTTGTTCACATGGAACGGCATCATGAATATGCGGAATTCCAAGTGGAGCGATGATTTCTCGCCGATCGATCCGCAAGGAGCGTCGTTCGTCGACCGGACATATTCAAAAGCCTACCTGCATCATCTTTTCATCGCGAAGGAGATGTTCGCCGCCATGATCGCGAGCGAGCATAATCTGGCCTTCTACCTTGATCTGGTGCGCGCGGCCAGGGAACACATCGTGGCCGGGGACTTCGCCTCGTGGAAGGAAGCGACCGTAAAGAAAATCAGTTCAAGACTTTAGGAGCATGGGCTACGGATTGAAGAAGATAGATTGGTACATCATAAGGAAGTTCATCATGACCTTCTTTATCGCCCTTCTTCTCATCATTGGGATCGTCATAATCTTCGACATCAGCGAGAAGATCAACCATTTCGTCGAGAATCATGCCCCTCTTCACGACATCATCTTCGACTACTATCTGAACTTCGTCCCGTATTTCGTGAATATGTTCAGCCCTCTGTTCGTGTTCATTACGGTGATATTCTTCACTTCCCGGATGGCGGCCAACAGCGAGATCATCGCCATCCTCTCCTGTGGTGTGAGCTACAGGAGGATGATGGTGCCGTACATGATCTCGGCACTTCTGATCGCGATGCTCTCCCTCTCGCTCAACCTGTGGGTGATCCCGAGGGCGAATGTCAAGAGGATCAATTTTGAGCTTAAGTACATAAAGCATCGTAACTCTCTGTCATCCAGTAATGTCCATTATCAGATAGACCCCGGGAAGTTTGTCTCCGTGGAGTCTTTCAGCTCTTGGAACAACACGGCCTACGAGTTCACTCTTGAGGACATCGAGAACAACAAGCTGGTCAAGAAGATCTCGGCTGAGAAGGCTGTCTGGGACAGCACTATGGGGGGATGGAGACTGAAGAACTATTTTATCAGGGAATATTCCGACGGCCTTCAGGACCGGGTTACCTCAGGAGAGGAGCTGGACACCGTTCTGACCCTGACGGTGACGGATTTCTACCGTAACAAGAAGACGGTGGAGACCCTTCCCGCCGAGTCGTTGAACCAGCTGATCGCCACCCAGAAGATGAGGGGGGACGCGAATGTGATGTACGCCCTCATCGAGAAGCACACCCGTTTCGCGCTGCCGTTCTCTGCTTTCATCCTGACGTTGATGGGTGTGTGTCTCTCGTCGAGAAAGAGGAGGGGAGGGATCGGTCTCAACATCGGAATGGGTATTGCCCTGAGTTTCACTTACATCCTGTTCCTCAGGTTCAGCCAGATGTTTGTCGTTTCGGGTGCGATGCCTCCGGTTGTCGCACTTTGGCTTCCTAACGTGATATTCGGTGTAATCGCCGCTGTCTTGTACACACGGGCTTCTAAGTAATCATTAAAAAATAACTTGAACAATTTGTATATCTTTATGGTCTATATTTCTTTTCTCATCATTCATGTGCCACCGGCAAGCTCCTTCTTCCAAAAGAAATCTATCCTCATAAATCTGACACAAAATTTAGTTCAACTTATTTTTTAACGCTTACTAAATAACCTTAATATTTATGTCACAACAAACTTTATCCCCACTGAAACGATCCATCGTCGGAGTTCAGTTCATGTTTGTAGCTTTCGGTTCCACCGTACTGGTTCCGCTTCTGGTAGGATTCGATCCCGCCATCGCTCTTCTCGCGGCCGGTCTCGGCACTCTTCTATTCCATGCCGTCACCGGTGGGAAGGTTCCTATCTATCTTGGAAGCAGTTTCGCTTTCATCGCTCCGATCATCAAGGCCACGGAACTCTACGGGATGGCCGGAATGTTCTGCGGACTTGTGGCAGTGGGTATGGTTTACATCCTTATGAGTTTTCTCGTCAAACTCTTCGGCGTCAATTTCATAAAGAAACTCTTCCCGCCGATAGTGATCGGTCCGGTGATCATCCTGATCGGTCTCTCGCTGGCCGGGACAGGTGTGGACATGGCCAGCAAGAACTGGGTTCTGGCCCTCGTCTCCCTTTTCGTGGCGATCATTTGCTCGTGCTGGGGCAAGGGCATGGTGAAACTTATTCCGGTTGTGTTCGGAGCACTCGCGGGCTACATCGTGGCCGTGATATTCTACAGAAGCTCAATGGATTTCTCCGGAGTCGCCAGCGCACCTTGGTTCCAGCTGCCTCATTTCTCCAAGATGAGTCTTTCATGGCAGGCCATCGTGTTCATAGCTCCTGTCGCCATCGCCCCGATCATCGAGCATGTCGGTGATGTCTATGCGATCAGCGAGATAGCGGGCAAGGATTTCGTGAAGGATCCGGGTCTGCATCGCACCATGCTTGGCGACGGTCTCGCCTGCACACTGGCCGCATTCCTCGGCGGAGCTCCTGTGACGACATATTCAGAAGTAACCGGCGCCGTGTCGCTTACGAAGGTGACCGATCCGTCCTGCATGAGGATCGCGGCGCTCTCGGCCATATTGATCTCCCTTGTGGGAAAGGTCGGCGCGGCCATCCAGACCATCCCGACGGCTGTGCTGGGCGGCATCATGCTGCTTCTCTTCGGAAGCATCGCGTCCGTCGGCATCAATAACCTCGTCAAGGCAAAGGTTGACATGAACAAGACCCGCAACCTGATCATCGCCTCCCTGATCCTCACCATCGGCATCGGCGGCGCTGTCATCAGTTTCGGCAAATTCTCCCTCGCCGGCATCGGCCTCGCCTCGGTCGTGGGAGTCATCCTGAACCTCGTCATCCCGGACAGGAATGAGCCGGAGGAGGTCAATGCCTAATGAATATTCTGTTTTGAATATGTAGCTTTTTTGAACATGAACACATTGAAAGTCAAGATAGTAAACAAAAGCCAGTGGCCAGATCCAGCCTATGCGACCGAAGCGTCCGCAGGGATGGATCTCAGGGCCGACATAACGGAGCCGATTGTGCTGAAGCCGTTGGAGAGGGTTCTGGTACCCACAGGCATATTCATTGAACTACCTGTTGGTTACGAGGCTCAGGTGCGTCCCCGCAGCGGACTTGCCACGAAGCGCGGCATCACTGTGATCAACAGTCCCGGGACGGTTGACGCGGATTTCCGGGGAGAACTGAAGACCTCTCTGGTGAATCTGTCAAACGAGCCGTTCGAGATTGTGCCGGGCGAGAGGATCGCGCAGATTGTCGTAGCCCGTCACGAGCGTGTCGAGTGGGAAGATGTCGAGGTGCTTTCGGAGACCGCGCGCGGTGCCGGCGGCTGGGGCAGCACAGGAAAGAAATAATCTTAGGCGCAGGTGGTAGACTGCTTGCGGAATTCGAGTTAAGTAATGGACATTCAGAGACTTTACGCGGCATTCAAGGAATGTGGCCGTGTGACGACGGACAGCCGCGCCATCAGCGGTGGGGAGTTGTTCTTCGCCTTGAAGGGTGAGAATTTCGATGGTAATGAATATGCCCTCAAGGCTCTTGATGCCGGGGCCAGGTATGCCGTCGTGGACGAGAAGGCGGGTGTGGCGGCGTCCGGGGATCCGCGGCTGATCGCCGTGCCGGACACCTTGGCGGCTTTGCAGGCCTTGGCGCGTCACCATCGGGAGAACACTTTCGTGGACGGCAGGCGGCTGACGGTCATCGGCCTGACCGGCACCAACGGAAAGACCACGACCAAGGAACTGATCACTAAAGTCTTGTCTGTCAAGTACAATGTCACGTCAACGCAGGGCAATCTGAATAATGACATCGGTGTGCCGCTGTCCGTTCTCGGCATCAATTCCGGGACTCAGCTGGCAGTGATCGAGATGGGGGCGAACCATCCTGACGACATTGAGAGGCTGGTCAAGGTCTGCGAGCCGGACTATGGCCTGATCACCAATGTCGGGAAGGCACACCTTCTGGGCTTCGGCAGTTTCGAGGGCGTGAAGAAGGCCAAGGGAAAGTTGTACGACTACCTTGCCGAACACGGAGGGAGCATATTCCTTAATGCCGACGACAGGGATCTGGTGGCGATGGCCGCCGAGCGTAAAGGGCTGAATGTCATTGACTATGGCATTAAATATTGGGGGGCGATGGTTCTGCCTTCAGATGCCGCGCATCCGTTTGTCCGCATGGCGGTTCCGGAGTCGTCGGAGAACCTCCTTTGCCTTGAAACCCACCTTGCAGGTGCCTACAACGCCACCAACATAGCCGCCGCCATTGCTGTGGGTCTACATTTCGGAGTTTCGCTCGAAGACGCCATCCAGGCTGTGAGTGAATATATTCCTAAAAACAACCGCTCGCAGTTGGAGAAGACGGCGAGGAACATCCTGATCGAGGATGCCTACAATGCCAATCCGACGAGCATGGCCGCGGCGCTGGACAATCTTGCTTCCGTGCAGGCTCCCCTGAAGGCAGCGATGCTGGGGGACATGCGTGAGCTTGGAGAGGACTCTGTAGCTGAGCATGTGGTCATACTCAAGAAGCTGGTTTCCATGAATTTGGATCTTGTATGCCTTGTCGGGGAGGAGTTTCGTAAGGCGCTTTCGCAAGTCGATCCGGCTGCCGCTCACTGGTTCGGAACCTCCGATGATCTGGCGGCATGGCTGAAGGCCAATCCGGTGTCCGGTCACACGGTCCTCGTCAAAGGTTCCCGCGGAATCCGGATGGAGAGGATTTTGTCAGAGTTATAGGAAGCCTCTTTTCATCAAATCTGAATGTCAGCCCTGTGGCCGGCACCTTGTCGATGCGTGTCTGGATGACATATCTGGCCAGCATGCCGACGAGGTAGCCGATCGTCAGCCCGATGAGCGTACCGACAATCACGTCGCCAAGATAATGCTTGCCGACGAATATTCTGCTGAGGGCGACGAGTGAGGCCCAGACAAGCATAAGTTTGTAGAATGCGTTGTAGGTGTGTGTGCGGTCGTTTCGGAATCCGATGATAAGGCACATGGCCAGGGCGAAGGCGTTCGCCGCATGGGCCGAGAAGAAGCCGTAGAAACCTCCGCGCCCCTCAAGCACATTGAGACCGCCGAGCAGCATCCTGGCGCTGTAGCTCGGCCTGAGTCTGTCCACCGAATGTTTTACGATCGTCGAGAACTGGTCGCATAGTCCGAATGCGAGGCCGACCGAGCAGAGGACGACAAGCGCCTTCTTCCATCCCAACCGCCTGAACAGGAAGTAGGTGCACAGCACATAGGCGGGAATCCACACGGTCTTGTCCGACATCAGTAACCATAGCTGGTCAGTTGCCGGTGAACTCAGGTTGTTCAGCAGCAATGTGATGTCCTGGTCAAGCCTGTGCAGGAGGCCTATGAGTGAAGAGCCGACCATAGCATGTCCTTTAGTTCCTTGATGCCTTCGCCGCTGATGGACGAGATGAACACGTGCGGGATTCCTTCAGGGAGTGAAGGCTCGATCTCTTTCTCGATGTCCTTGTCGATCAGGTCGCACTTGGTGACGGCAAGAACCCTGTCCTTGTCCAGAAGCTCGGGGTTATATTCCTTAAGCTCGTTCAGCAGTGTCTCGTAGCTTGCCTTTATGTCGTCCTCTTCCGCCGACACCATGAAGAGCAGCACGGAGTTCCTTTCTATGTGGCGGAGGAAGCGTATTCCTATGCCCTTTCCTTCGTGCGCGCCTTCGATGATCCCCGGGATGTCGGCCATCACGAAAGACTGGTCATCGTAGTATCTCACGATTCCGAGATTCGGCTCCAGCGTCGTGAAGGCATAGTTGGCGATCTTTGGTTTAGCTGCCGTGACCGCCGCGAGCAATGTTGACTTTCCCGCGTTAGGGAAGCCCACCAGCCCGACGTCCGCCAGCACCTTCAGTTCCAGAATGAACCACCCTTCCTGTCCTTCCTCTCCGGGCTGCGCGAACCGTGGAGTCTGGTTGGTGGCCGTCTTGAAGTTGTTGTTGCCCAGCCCGCCGCGGCCTCCCTTGCAGAGGATCCGCGTCTGTCCGGGTTCCATCATCTCGAACAGCACCTCTCCGCTCTCGGCATCCCTGGCGACAGTCCCCACAGGAACGTCCAGAACGACATCCTCGCCGTTCTTTCCCGTCCTGAGACCTCCCTCGCCGTTGCCTCCGTTCTCTGCCTTGATGTGCTTGCGGTACTTAAGGTGGATAAGCGTCCAGAACTGCGGATTGGCCTTAAGGATGATGTGTCCCCCACGTCCTCCGTCTCCTCCGTCCGGCCCGCCCTTGGGCACGTACTTGGCCCTGTAAAGATGCATAGACCCCGCGCCACCATGTCCCGAAGCACACCAGATCTTCACGTAGTCTATAAAGTTGCTGTCCGCCATAATTTTCTGTAAATCAATTTGTCAAATGATTGCGCAGGCTCCCGTGCGGTTATTGCGCGGCACCATTGCGCGCTGTAAAACACCTTTTTCTAATCGTGTTCTTCACGCCGTTCCTCCCCGAAGCCTTCAATCGTGCAAAGATAGTGAAAGTTTGGGAAAGAAAGGTTATTCTGAAATAATGAGCGAAAATGAGTCAAAAAGCAAGTGCAACATTACAAAGGCAGAGTTTTGTCCGGCAGAAGTCCTCTTTCCCGGACAAACCGATGATATTACAAAGTTTCTCCGGTATTATGCCGTTTCGGTGGACATTTTGATCGATTGAATCACTGTTAAAAGGTGCGGCAATGGAAGAAGGTAACACGAGTCAATGAATTGATGTGGCATTTATTGATAATCGCAAAAATATGTTACCTTATGCGTGTCAGGTTAATGGCTTACCTGACACTTTGAGTTGTTCTCGGGGAGAGCTCGATGATGTTCTGTGGGATCTCCTTCAGGACCAAACTACGCTCAGCGTCGTCCAAATCTTCGAACGCTTTTCCGAAATGTTCGTTGGCATATTCATTCCTGATTAGTGAGACGGCGTTGGATAATTCTTTCAGAGCGGTGACGTACGTTCCGTATGATGTGGCTCTGTCCGTCTGAAGGCATATCATCGTCTGGTGGTTTTTACGGATAGATCCAGCGGCCATATTCAAAAGCTCGCTTTGCATAATGAGGTTCGTGTCGTACAAATACTTGCCATCCTTGTTGATCTTTAGGTGGCGCACCATCTCTTTCGGCATATTCTTGACCGCATCTGGAAGCTCAATCAATTTGACTCCGATCTTTTCGACGGTTTTATTGGCAGGAGGAAGACGCATCGGCACGCTACCGAGGTTCGGGCTGGAGTATTGCACTTTCAGAGCCGGCACGCTCCGGAGTTGTTCCCTGAGGTCATCGATGATTCCGCAGCTGATTTCAGCTGGAGCGATGATTTCCACCTTGGCCTCTTTGTCACTGCCTATCAAGGAATTGACGGCTTCCGGAATGTCTTTGTATGCGATACTCTCGCCATTCACATAATAATGAATGGTTCCACCGCCGTCTTTTTGGATCTCAACCTTTACTGTCGAGTCATCCGAGACTGAAGAATTTTCAGTAACTTTGCAGTTTGTGACTGTTCTGGCGTTCAGAGCCAGGGCACCGCAGACAAGCGGCAGGATGTAGAGGACTCTCAGTCCCCTCATCGCTGTTGCGTTTGATTTTGACATCATAGTAATACGATTTTTAAGGATACTGTGATTAAAGCTGTTAGTGATTGAGTAGCCGCTCGCACTGACAGCTTTTCTTATTAATGAATATTGGTATTCCTTTATGTCCGCACCTTGTCGGAGGACTGCGTCGTCAGCCTCATATTCGTGGATGGCCCGGAGCTCTCGCTTGAGAAGCCATACCGCTGGATTGAACCATTGGAAAGCCGACATTATGTCAAACAGAAGAATGTCTTTTGAGTGCCCAAGCCTGATGTGAGCCTTTTCGTGTTCAAGAATATGTATGTTGCCGCTTTCAAAGTCGTCTCTGCTCATCACAATCCATTTCATCCAGCTGAACGGAGGAATATTTTTGTCGCACACTATCACCTCGCTGCCGTGGTTTTCCTTTCTTTCCCCATTCCAGACCAATCTGGCGACCCGCCATATTCCAAAAGCTGTTCTGCCAAGAACATAAACAACTCCTATCCAGAATGTTGCTATGATAAATGGTTCCCAGGATACTCCGCCAAGGCTTTCGATGATAGGAGTGGGCACCTCTACCGCATCTCCTGATATTCCGAAAACAGTAGCTTCGGGAATATATACCGTCTTGTGAACCGTTATGACGCATAGCGGTAGGATGAATGACAGCACAGAGGTTGCGAGAATGACGATCCTGTTCACCCTATGCATCTTCTCCTGGCTTAGGAAGCACTTGAAGCAGAGGTAGAACGTGATGAGCGTCGCCGCGACTTTCAATTCATATATTATGAAGGTGAGCATAAGATGGAATATTAGCGCTTGCCTTCTATCTGAGCTATTATTTCTTTTAACTCGTTTACGTCAAGTTTTTCATCCTCAAGAAACTGTGAGACCACGCTGGCGAAAGAGTTGTTGTAATACCTCTCCACTATGCCACTGATTGTCGTGCCTCTGTGCTCCTTTTCGGATATGCGTACCTCGTAGATGAACGTGTTGGCTATAGGACGGCGTGTGAGGAATCCCTTGCTCTCAAGGAACGACACTTGGGTCGAGACCGTAGTATAGCTCGGCCTTGGTTCCGGAAGGCTGTTCACAAGGTCACGGATGCACATCTCACCCTTTTTCCAAAAGATATTCATAAGTTCCTCTTCTTTCGCTGTCAATGTGTGTTTCATATCGCAATATAATTGGTCTGTCGCAAATATAGATAATTTTTAGAATATCTACTATATTTATTAGAAAATATTCTAAAATTTATCATATTGTTCTATGGATGATAGTTTTGCAAAATAATGTTATTTTTGCACCGATAATCAACGAGTTGAAGCAATCGGGATATTCATTATGATGAAAACAGCCTTCATTGACCTTGAAATAGATGGCAAAGGCAGGATTCTGGACATCGGGGGAGTGAAAAACGGACTGAGCTTTCATTCTGCGAGGATTCCGGAGTTTGCGGGCTTTGTCTCTGACTGCGATTGTCTTTGCGGGCATAATATCATCGGGCACGACATCAAGTACCTGAAACCATTCCTTAGAAAGGAATATATCCTCATCGACACCCTTTATCTCTCGCCGCTGCTTTTCCCGCAGAAGCCTTACCATAAACTTCTCAAGGATGACAAGATCCTTACGGAAGAACTGAATAACCCGTTGAATGACAGTTTGAAGGCTCAATCTCTCTATGATGATGAGGTGATGGCGTTCAAGGCCTTGGACAAGGATTTCCAGCAGCTGTACTATGATCTGCTGAACGAGGATATCCACTTCTCAGGATTTTTCAAAAGCATTGAATATGTCCCCTCAAGGAAGCCGTTCTTTTTCCGGAAATCCACTGCGGACATCTTCCGAGAGTTATTTAAAGGCAAGATTTGCGAGCATTCAAATGTCGAGTCTTTTGTTAGGGATCACAAGGTGGAATGCGCCTATGCGGCTGCCTTGATCAGCACTGATGACAGAAATTCCATAACTCCGGCCTGGATCCTGCGCAACTATCAGGGCGTGGAGAATGTGATAAGAGGTTTAAGGGCTGTGAACTGTGGCGATGCCCGCTGCGCGTATTGCTCACAAAAACTGAATGCTGAATATTCATTGAAAAAGTGGTTCGGCTACGACCGTTTCAGGACTTTCGGAGGGGAGCCGCTGCAGGAGAATGCGGCAAAAGCAGCGATTAAAGGTGAATCGTTGCTTGCCATATTCCCGACCGGCGGAGGGAAGTCGCTGACATTCCAACTGCCGGCATTGATGGCAGGGGAGACCGTCAGAGGGCTGACCGTCGTGATCTCTCCGCTTCAATCCCTGATGAAAGATCAGGTGGAGAATCTGGAGAAGAAAGGAATCTCGGAAGCCGTCTATATCAATGGCTTGCTGTCTCCGATTGAACGTCGCAACGCTTTGGAGAGGGTCGAGTCCGGGGAGGCCTCGCTGCTTTACATCGCCCCGGAGCAACTCCGCTCCAAGACCATCGAGAAGGTTCTGATGTCCAGAACCTTGGTCCGAATCGTGATTGACGAGGCGCATTGCTTCTCCGCTTGGGGGCAGGACTTCCGGATTGAATATATGTTCATCGGGGAGTTCATCAAGCATCTTCAGGAGAGTAAAGGCCTTGACACTCCGATTCCGGTCTCCTGTTTCACTGCGACCGCTAAACCTAAGGTGATCAGCGACATCTGTGACTATTTCCGGGACCGGCTTGGGATAACCTTGAAGCGTTTCACGACTGATGTCGCCCGCACTAATCTTCGATATACTGTTCTGTTCAGGGCTTCCGATGAGGATAAATACCAGACCTTGAGGAACTTGCTCGATGGCACAAAATGTCCGGCCATCGTTTATGTGACCAGAACCAAAGCCGCGGAGAAAATCGCTGAAAGGCTCGGCAAGGACGGGTTTGACGCAAAGGCCTTCCACGGTCAGATGGAGGTCAACACAAAGGTCAAGGCTCAGGATGATTTTATGAGCGGCAAGGTCAGGATAATCGTGGCCACATCAGCGTTCGGGATGGGAGTGGACAAGAGCGATGTCGGTCTGGTTGTCCACTACGAGATTTCGGATTCGCTGGAGAATTATATTCAGGAAGCGGGAAGGGCGGGACGTGATGTCAACTCGCAGGCGGAATGCTACGTCCTTTACAATGACGATGACCTTAACAAACACTTCATACTTCTGAATCAGACGAAGCTCACCCTGAGTGAGATAAACCAAGTCTGGAGCGCTGTCAAGAAACTTACGGCAAAGCACGACTGCATCCACATCTCCGCTTTGGAGATAGCCCGCAAGGCAGGTTGGGAGGAAATCCGGGACGTTGAGACCAAGGTGAAAAGCGCGATTGCCGCCCTGGAGACCGCCGGTTATCTGAGACGCGGGATGAACAGCCCGAGAATATTCGCGACAAGCATTGTCCCGAGGAATATGGACGAGGCTTCGGAGCGGATAGAACGATGCCCGGATTTCACTGAGGATGACAAACTGGACGCCAGAAGAATCATCAAGTCATTGATCTCGGAGCGCAGCCGTTCCCGCGCCGGGACCGCCGAGGCGGAGTCCCGTGTTGACTATCTTTCGGATATGCTCGGCATCGAGACCCGCAAGGTGATCAGTATCGTGGAGAGAATGCGTGTGGCCGGAATCCTCGCCAAGGACGACGATATGACGGCCTACCTCCGGCTTGGCCAGCTCAGGAAATTCAAATATTACATCCAGCTGGAGAAATTCCTCGTCGAGACAGTCATCGGCGAGTGCACGAAATTCAGTCTGAAGGAGATAAACGAGAAAGCGATCGCTTCCGGAATCGCAAGGTCCTCCGTGAAGGACATCCGTACAATCCTGTTTTTCTGGACGATAAGGCACTACATCGAAAAGCGCCCGGTCACGGACGATTATATTCAGATAGCGGCTAAGGTTTCGGCCTCGGATCTGGAAAAGCAGATCGCTGTCAGGAACTCAATCGCTTCGTTCATCGTCTATCGTTTCAAGGATAATAATAAAGAGGAGGACGGCGAGGTCAAGGTCGGGTTCTCGTTGGCCGGACTTGTCGGTGACTACAACGACAGCGCTCTTTTCCCGGAAAAGATTGATGTCGGGATGGCCGAAGAGGCGCTCCTATTCCTCGCGAAGACCGGAATCCTGAACCTGGAAGGCGGCTTTATGGTCTTGTACAACAAGTTGCAGATCGAACGGCTCAAAGACAGCAAATGCCGCTACAAAAAGGACGATTACCACAATCTGGACGACTTCTACAAGCAGCGGATCCAGCAGATCCACATCATCGGAAAGTATGCGAATATGATGGTGTCCGACAAAAAACGGGCTATGGAATATGTCCACGACTATTTTGTGCTTGATTTCAAGGCTTTCATAAAGAAATATTTCGATTCGAAGGAGGCGAAAAGAATCGACAGGAACATCAGCGAGAAAAAGTACGAAGAGCTGTTCGGAAGTCTGACCGGGACACAGTCAGACATAATCAATGACAGCGAATCAAGGTTCATCGTGGTTCCGGCCGGACCTGGAAGCGGCAAGACCTATGTCCTCGTGCGCAAGCTGGCCTCTTTGATCCTTCTGGAGGATGTCAAGTCCGAGCAGCTTCTGATGCTGACATTCTCAAGGGCCGCGGCTACGGAGTTCAAGAAGCGGCTCAAGGCTCTGATCGGCAACGCCGCCGAATATGTCGAGATCAAGACTTTCCATTCATATTCATTTGACATTCTTGGCAGGAAGGGAACGGTCGAGGGTTCCGAACATATTGTCGCCGACGCTGTCGTGGAGATTCGTTCAGGCAGGGTTGAAAGGAGCCGGATAACCAAGTCAATCCTTGTCATCGACGAGGCACAGGACCTTGGTGAGCAAGAATTCGCTCTGGTCAAGGAACTTATCCGTTGCAATGAGGATATGAGGGTCATAGCGGTCGGTGACGATGACCAGAACATCTACGAGTTCCGTGGCTCGGACTCGGGAAATATGAAATCCTTGATTACGGACTATGGAGCTTCCGTGTATGACATGATGGAGAATTTCAGAAGCTCTGAGGCGGTTGTCTCCATCTCGAACAACTATGTAAAAGTAATGTCGAATCGCCTGAAATCCGCTCCCATTATCTGCCGGAGAAGTGACAGAGGTTGCGTACGTCTTATCCATCATGCCTCCTTGGATTATGAGCAGGCGATTGTGAATGAGATACTGTCTGGTGCTCCAGGCGGCACTGTGTGTGTACTGACAGCCACTAATGACGATGCGCTGGTGATTTCCGCACTGCTCAACAAGTCAGGACGTAGGGCGAGGCTGATCCGGTCGAATGACGGGTTCTATCTCCGTGACCTTGCTGAGTTTCGATTCTTTCTTGACACGATACGAGGATATGATGCGGCGTGTCTTGACAATGACACCTGGACGAAATCCGCAGAGGTAGTTGTGGAGCATTTTCGTGGCAGCGAATGTCTGGAAATGTTCGGAAATTGCCTGGAAGCCTTCAATGAGGAGTGTCCCGGCCGCAAGTACATCTCTGATTTTGAAAACTTCCTGTTGGAGTCCAGGCTTGAGGATTTCTCTAAGTCAAGGTCTTCGGAAATCATCGTCTCTACGATTCACAAATCCAAGGGATGTGAATATGACAATGTTTACATCTCTCTGAAGGGACTTGGTGACATCACGGATAAGGAGCGCAGGATGATCTATGTCGGAATGACCAGAGCGAAGAACAATCTGTCAGTCCACTACAGCAATGTCAACTTATTCTTAGATAAATCGTTACAGGGATTGATCATTGAGGACAATACCGTTTATGGCGCTCCAGTGGAGGTTCTGATGCAACTGTCTCACCGGGATGTCGTGCTGGACATCTTCAAGGGTTGCCAGGACTCTTTGCCCGGTCTTTTGTCCGGTACCGGCCTTTTTGTCAGCGGGGACTATCTCTATGCGGAGACCGGAGGGCGTAGGGTAAAGGTTTTGAGATTCTCCTCCGCTTTCCGTACCCAATTGTCCAGGATGGTATCAAAAGGCTACCTTCCAGTTAAGGCAAAAGTTCGTTTCCAGGTTTTCTGGAGTTATGAGGAACCTACAGGTGAAACTGGCTCACCGACCCGCTCCGAAATCATGATTGTCCTTCCTGACTTGCTGCTCGCTCTTTAGTAACATGAAAAAAATAAGTTGCCTCAGATTAAGAGAAGATTTTCGAGGATAGATCTATTTATTCCCCGCCGGGTGTCGTTTTTTCTGAAAATATGGCAAAAGAGACGCAAAAAGCCTCTTTTGCCATATTGTTTTTTGGTTTTTCCCCCTAACTTTGCAGACATACTTTAATACTGACCCTAATTTTATTAAACGATGTTCACAAACACTCACACATTGCGAAACATGTTTTTCGCCACAGCGGCGGCGCTTTTGATCGCCTCCGTTTCGACAGGTTGCAAGAAGGATGACAAGGAGCCGGATACTCCTAAGGCGGAGAATCTGTCCCCTAAGTTCGATGCAGGATTCGCTGCCGCTCTTCAGGCGGAGAAGATCGTGAAGGATGCCAAGTACATCACCGCTGACGAGATCGCTTCTGTCAAGTTGATCGATGTCTCTGGATCCAAGTCCGTGCAGGGAGAGCTGACTTCCTTGAAGGGAATCGAACTGTTCAAGTCTTTGACCACACTGAAATGCTCCTACAACAAAATCCAGAAACTGGATCTTACATCCAACACCGACCTTGTCGAACTGGACTGCGAGTTCAACGAGAAACTTAATGAGATAAAGGTTTCAGGGTTGACAAAGCTGGAAAGTCTTTCTTTTGGACACTGCAGCCATCTTAAGCAAATAGATCTCTCTTCCTGCGTGGCCTTGAAGAGGCTCTCATTCCCTGATAGTGGTCTCGACAAATTGGATGTCAGCATGTGTCCTAATTTGTATTATATTGATGCTTACAATAATTTTTTGGAGTATATAGACATCAGCAAGAATACTAAGGTCACTACCCTGAGTGTGCTCGGCAATCCTGGGTCCGGAGATGAACATGACAGGATCTTCACCATTTATGTCTGGTCTGGTTTCGATGCCAATTTTCCACCAGCCGGCTTTACGCAGGAGCGTGAGTGGTCGCACCAGACAGCCGATGTCCAACTTGTCTATAAAGTTAAATAGTCGGCGCCACTTTTTTCATAAATAAGTAAGCGTTAAAGAATAAGTTGGTAAAGATTTGGCGGTATTTTCGAGGATAGAATTCTTTTGGAAAAAGGAGTGTGCCGGTGGCACATGACTGATTAGAAAAGACGGCGAAAAGACAATCAGGGATTACCAAGTTGTTTTTTAAGGATTACTAAATACTCATAAACAACCCCGCCCGGAGGATCTTCAGAGTCCGCCGGGCTTTTTTTGCTTTGATGTTTCGCTGGGAGTCTGTGGGCGGGATTCGGGGCATTTCCCGCTTTCGGTGTCCCCGCCGAGACTCTGGAAGCGAGGTTTACGCATTAATCTTGCCTTCAGCGTCGCTGTCGATCGCTCCGGAAGCTACAATGGTGGTTCAGACCTGGGGCGGAAGCCATCAGCTACAGTTCGAAATCCAGGCAGGAGCGTTGGGCTGTGTAGGGGCGGACCTTTGTGGAGGCTACCTCCACGTGGGCAGGATGCGTTGAGTAGGCTTTTAAGGCCTCGGCGGATTCAAGGGTGCTGTCCAGCATTACGTCGGCATTGCTGCTGGCAAGCCTGCCGTCGATGTGGACCTTCACGTCCAGAAGCCCCGGAACCTTCCCGACCAAACCCTCAAGACCCTCTTTGATGCCGGCCTTGATCGCCGCCTTTTCGGCGTCGGACAGCTCTTCCTTGAGCGTCCAGAGAATAATGTGCTTTACCATAATGTTTGAATATTCCTTTTTGCCGCAAACCTCGGAGTCGCAGCGTCTATTTCCGCGCAAAGGTTTGCGATGGCAAAGGTAGCAATATTCTCACATTACTCAAGTCTTGCGGGTGGCAATCACCGGTCGTGCATGCTGTTCTGGCTCCCTAAGGGGATATATAACTGTTTTGATAGTGGAATTATCTGATTTGATAGTCCCCGGATGGCGTTATTTGCCCATTTTTGTAATCGCACCGCGGCAGGATCTGAGCCTTACCGCTCAATGAAGAGCGGCTCGGCGCGGAGGTAGTTGCCGGTCGGGGTGAAAGAGGCATCCTTTATCCTGATTTTCCTCGCAAGAACCGGTGTCTCGGCGTTTTTGGCCGCGATGAATGAATATGTCCCTTTCTCCGTCGCCCAGCCGCAGCGCTCCTCATCGTAGGATGCCAGAAGGCTTCTTGGAATCCTTATCCTGACGGTCTCGGACTGACCAGGGGCTAGGGTGCCGGTCTTTGTGAAGCCTTTCAGCTCCCGGAAAGGCTTGTCCATGTCCCTGCCAGGAGCCTTCACGTAGATCTGGACCACTTCCTTGCCGGAGCGTACGCCGGTGTTCTCGACGTCCAGGCTGACCACGAAGTCCTCTCCGTCCTCTTCCACGGTCATTCCGCTGTAACGGAAGTCAGTGTAGCTCAGACCGAAACCGAACGGATAGGCGGTGCGTACCTTTTCGGTGACGTAGTACCTGTAGCCCGAGTAGATCCCCTCACGGTAGTTGACATAGTCGATGTTCTCCAGATCATACCTTTTCTTGATCCCGGCAGGAGCCGGTCGGTAGAACGAGTAGTTGACAGGCTTGTCTGTGAGGATCTGAGGCATGGAGCAGGCCGTCGGGTCATCGTAGTAGCTGACAGGAACACTCATCGGCAGCCTCCCGCTCGGGGTCTCCCTGCCGGAAAGCACGGAGGCGACAGCGTGTCCTGCCTCGCATCCGGGCAGCCAGCTTACTACAATGGCGTCGGCCATGTCCTGCCATGCGGTCATGTCAACGATTCCGCCTACATCCAGCACGACAATGAGTCTTTTGCCCTCCGCATGGAAGGCCTCGGAAACAGCCTTTATCAGCCTCATCTCGGCGGCTGACAGCAGGTAGCTGAACTGGTGGAGCCTGTCCTTCCCCTCGCCGAAGACGCGTCCGATGGTGATGATGGCCTTGTCGGCTTCCTTTGCGGCCCTGGTCAGGATGTCCTTGGACGGAAGAGCCTCGGCGGGACGCTCGGCGTCAACGAACCATTGGTCAAACTTGCTGTTGATCCTTTTCGTGTTGAACCTCTCGTACCTCATGCAGTCCGCGTAGAACTCGTCGGTGGTCTTGTCAAGGGCGAATCCGGCGTCGGACAGACCCTGCCTGAGGTCTATCACGTAAGAGCCGTTGACATTGCCGGCTCCCGTGCCTCCGGTGATGAAGTCATAGGATGTCACGCCGAACAGGGCTATCTTTGAGTCCGGCGCCAGAGGAAGCGCGCCGGCGTTGTTCCTGAGCAGCACGATTCCCTCCTCGGCGGCCTTGCGGGCCACGGAGGCGTTGTGTTCCAGAGCTGGTTTGTCTGAATATTCATACCCCTTGAACCGTGGACATTTCACTATCAGCCGGAGAAGCCTTGTGACGGCGGTGTCGATGGCCGCCATCGGGATTGACCCCTCGTTCATCGCCTGGACAAGCCTGTTGTAGTGCGCGTCGCTGCCCGGCTGGATGAGGTCGTTGCCGCTGGCGACAATCTTGTCTGCATAGACTCCCGCCGCCCAGTCGGTCATCACCAGCCCCTTGTAGCCCCAGTCCTCACGTAGCACACCGGTCGCGAGGTCGTGGTTCTCCGCCGCGAGTGTCCCGTTGATGTAGTTGTAGGATGTCATGACGGTCCAAGGGTCGCTCTCCTTTATGGCAATCTCGAAATTCCTCAGGTACAGTTCTCTGAGAGCTCTCGGCGAAACCCTGGCTTCAAGGTAGAGCCTGTTGAGTTCCTGGTTGTTGGCCGCGAAATGCTTGATGGATGTCCCTACGCCCTGGCTCTGGATTCCACGTATGTAGCCAGCGGCGATCTTCCCGGCCAGGAGAGGATCTTCGGAGTAATACTCGAAGTTTCTGCCGCACAGCGGGTTGCGCTGGATGTTGACACCCGGGGCAAGCAGCACGTCAACACCATATTCAAGAACCTCATTGCCGATCGCCTTGCCGACCTCCTCGACAAGTGACGGGTTCCAGGTCGAGGAGAGGGATGTGCCGATGGGGAATTTCGTGCAAGGGCGGTCATCTATCCTGACTCCAGCCGGCCCGTCGGCGAGTACTATCGCGGGAATGCCGAGCCTGTCGATCGGATGCGTTGTTCCCGCCGCGCCTTTGACATAGAGAGTCGTGTAGCCTACTCCATCGAAGGCCTTCGCACCGCTGCCTACCAGCAGGGCGGCCTTCTCCTCCGTCGTCAATTCATTGACAATCCGGGAAATGTTATCACCGTTCAGCTTCAGCGGTGAACCGGCGAGCAGAACGGTGACTAAAAGTGAGCCAATCATCATTGACTATGACTTGTCCATCATTTTGAATATCCTTCCGCGTACCTCCTCGATGGTGCCGGTACCGTCGATCTCCTCGTACTTGCCGGCCTTCTTGTAGAACTCCACAAGCGGTTCGGTCTTCTCGTGGTAGGTCTTGATGCGGTTGTTGATCGTCTCTTCCTTGGCGTCGTCGGCGCGGCCCTCGATGGCGGCCCTGTGCTGGATGCGCTCCTTGATCATCGCGTCAGGAATCATGATCGACACTACGGAGGTGACAGCCTCGCCGTTCTTGGCAAGCATCCTGTCGAGAGCCTCAGCCTGAGCGATCGTACGCGGGAAGCCGTCAAGAAGAAAGCCGGAGACTCCGGTGACAGTCCTGAACTTGTTCTCGATCATGCCTTCCACAACCTCGTCCGGAACGAGTTCGCCGGCGTCGATGAGGGCTTTGGCCTTGAGGCCGAGTTCGGTGCCTTTGGAGATCTCACCACGTAGAAGCTCTCCTGTGGAGATGTGGCAGAGATTGTACTTTTCAACCATAGCTGAGGCCTGGGTGCCTTTTCCCGCACCCGGAGGGCCGAATAGAATAAAGTATTTCATATCTGTGTCCAATACGTAAATGTCTTTCAGGTTTCTGCCGACCTCGTTGTAGTCAAGACCGAATCCGACGATGAAATCGTCCGGGATCTCCATGGCCACATAGTCCAGTCTCACATCCTTTGTGTAGGAGGCCGGCTTAAGGAGCATCGTGCAGATCCTTGTCTCGGCAGCTCCCTTCTTCTTGAGGATGTTCTGGAGTTCCACGATGGTGTTGCCGCTGTCGACAATGTCCTCCACGACGATGACGCGCTTCCCCTCGATGCTCCTGGTCAGTCCCATCACCTCGCGGACGTTGCCGGTGGTCTGCGTGCCGTTGTAGGAGGAAAGCTTGATGCAGATAAGCTCGCAGTTGAAATCCAGCCTCTTCATCAGCTCCGACGTGAACATCAGGGATCCGTTGAGAACACAAAGCAGGACAGGAATGTCAGCGCTCCCGTCAAAGTCCCGGTTGATCTCCGAGGCCACCTTGTCAATCGCGGCCTCGATCCGCTCGTTCGAAAGGAACGGCTTGAATGACTTGTCAAATAGTCTGACGTTGCTCATTACGGTTCGTTATTTTAATGAATTAACAAATTTAACAATATTCCTTGATAAAAAACAGAAAAAAACAGATGTTACGTTTTTTTTCTTTTCGTTTTTTACGTTTTCTTGCCTTATCTTTCGAGCCAGGACCAGACAACCATCAAAACCAATGAATATGCTGAAAAACTTCATGGCGGCGCTGTCCGCATTTGTCATCATCCACGTGGGCGCGGCGGCGCAGACGGACGACCGTATGGGAGCCATCCTTTATCTGTGCGGTGCGGAATCGGAGGAGGAACTGGACGAACAGGAGGTCGAGAGATTCTCGGGATTTCTGTCCCGGCCTCTGGAAATCAACATCGCCTCCAGAAGCCGGCTGCTGTCAAGCGGACTGATGAGCCAGTACCAGGTCGCGAGTCTCTGTGACTATCGGTCCAGATCGGGCGACATCCTTTCGGTTGCCGAACTTGCCTTGGTGGACGGTTTCGGCTCCGGGTATGCCAATGCGCTCAAGGCTTTTATCTCGTTCAGATCCAATCGCTTGCCGGGACTGGCTGACGGGCTGGCCAGAAAGACTTGTCAGGAGGCGCTTGCCCGGTCCGCCGTGAAGGGCGGAGATTTCCTCTACGGGACAAAGTACAGGATTGAGCGCGCGGACAGGCTGGCACTCTCAATGGCGGCAAGGACAAAGTACACGGACAGGGATCTGTTTCCGCCTTCGGAATGGTCGATGAGCATTGCGTATTACGGAAGAAAAAAGGTCGGCAAGGTTCTCCTGGGCGATTTCAACGCCCGTTTCGGCCAGGGACTGGCGCTGTGGAGCGGGATGTCGGTGTCCGGCCTGTCGTCATCCTCTTCTTTCGCGAGGCGGCCTTCCGGCTTGTCGCCGTCGTGGTCATGGTCAGGAATCGGAAGCCATAGGGGAGTGGCGGCTGATTTTCTGTTCGGAAAGACGGTGGTCTCATCGTTCCTGTCCTTCCCCGGTCTCCGCCGATGGTGCGAGGGAGGAAAGTCCCTGGAGATCTCCGCTATGGCCGGTGCGAACATCGCCCGTTTCACACGCAACGGACAGTTCTCCGTCACCGGCTACTGCAAGACGGAGCCTAAAGGCTTCTTCTCAAAGCCGGAATCAGGCAGGTTGTCCGGAGATTTCCGCTATTCCTGGCGTGGGGTGGACTGTTTCGGTGAGGCTGCGTGGGACTTTGCCGGCAGGAGTCCAGGTCTCGTCATCGGGACGGTGTTTCCGTTGGGAAAGGACTGGAAGTTCTCCTCGGTTGTCCACAGTTACGCATCCGGTTTCCCGGCGGATTTCAGCGGCGGAGTCAGAAGCTGGACAAAGACCAAGGACGAGCGCGGCATCCTGCTTTGTCTTGAGAAAGGGCCGGTTTTCCTGACCGTGGATCTCGCGCGCAAGGACAGTGACAAGGACAAGAAGCAGTTGAAGGCTCTGTTCAAGATGCCGTTGCAGCTGACAAGTACCTCAGTCCTGTCGTTCAGGGTGAATGAGCGGTTCCGCCCCTACGAGGCTGTCCTTAAGTACCGTACGGGAGCCAGGTGCGACTTCGACTGGTCAAGTTCCGGACTGTCGGTCCGCTACGGGGCATCGGACAAGCCAGCCTGGAAGATCCGCGCAAGGGTGGAGGGAATCCTTTGCCGTTCTTTGTCAGGCCTGTCCTATCTTGAGGGAGGCCGTAAGGCCGACTGGTTCAGCGCCTACATGCGGGGAACCATATTCATTGTGGACAATTGGGATGACAGGATCTATTCCTACGAGCGTGACGCTCCCGGCAGCTTCACCGTGCCGGCCTACTATGGAAGAGGTTGGAGCCTTTCCGCTGTGGCCGGGGGCAAGTTCCGGTTCGGGAATAGAAAGACAAAGATCCTGCGGACACATCTGCGGGCCTCTGCGGTGGGATATTCATTTATGAGAGTTCCGAAGCCTCTTTCTTGGGAACTGAAGATCCAGGCTTCGCTTTCCATCTGACGGCTATCTTGGGATCCGGAGTTTCATCCCGGGCTTGATGTTCGCGTTTATCCCGTTGAGCTTCATTATCTTCTCAGGTGTGGTCCCGGGAAACTGCCTTGAGATGGAGTACAGGGAGTCTCCGGCCTTGACCGTGTAGGTCGTGTAGTCCGTTGGTGACGAGCTTCCGGGAGAGGAGGATTTCCCGGAAGAGGAGGATGTCTTGGCCGGGGCTGGTCCGCCTTTGTAGATGCGGATCTTCTGCCCGATGCTTAGTGTCGTGGTTCTCAGATGGTTCCACTTCTTAAGCTGGTTCACCGTCACATGGTATCTAGCTGCGATCTTGCCAAGGGTGTCGCCTTTCTTGACCTTGTACGTTATGACCCCGCCGGAGTATTCGGCGTCAGATCGCCTTTCACAGAGGAGGGTCTGTGGATTCAGATACTCGGCGGCCTTGTAGGTGTAGAGGGAATCCTCGTTGGCAAGGAAGTCGTTGGAGTAGTTGTACGGGATGCGCAGGATGTAGGTTTTGCCGCTTCCGGGGATCACGTCCTTGATGTACTGTGGGTTGAGGTTTCTCAGTTCTTCCATCGGAATCCCCACAAGCTCGTTTATCTGTTTGAAATGCAGGTTCCTGCGGATCTCGAAGGTGTCGATCTGGGCAGGCATCCTCATGTCCGCCGGCACCAGTCCGTACTCCTTGCTGTACCGGATCGCGTACATGGCTCCGACGAAGGCCGGGACGTAGCCCCTTGTCTCCCTCGGAAGGTAGTCGTAGACAGACCAGAAGTCCCTTTTACCGCCGTTCCTTCGGATGGCCTTGATGATGTTGCCGGAACCGCAGTTGTAGGAGGAGATGGCAAGGCTCCAGTCTCCGAACACGTTGTAGGAGTCGGTAAGGTAACGTGCCGCCGCGTCGGCGGATTTGAAAGGGTCGAGCCTCTCATCGACGTAGGAGTCGATCTCAAGGCCGTAAAGCTTTGCAGTCCTGAACATGAACTGCCACATACCCTTCGCACCGGCCCTGGAGACCGCCACGGGATTCAGGGCGGACTCGATGATGGCCATGTACTTAAGCTCGTCCGGGAGGTTGTACTTGCTGAAGGTCTCTTCGAAAATCGGCATGTAGTACTGGCAGAGCCCGAGAATCGCGCTCATCTTGGTGGGCATCTTCTCCGAGTACAGCACCATGTAGTTGCGTACTGTCTCGTTGTAGGGGAGAGTGATGAATGAGTTCATCTTTTCGAGTCTGGCCTTCAGCTCATTGTCGGGTACGTTGGAAGTGAATCGGACGGAATCCATCGCATACCCCGTTCCTTCCTCGTTTTGCCTCGCCTGCCTGTGCAGGTACCAGATGCTCAGCAGACTGTCCGTCACCTCCTGGGTGTAGTCCTCCGGACTGAGTCCGGCGGCGGTCCTGACCGTGTTCTCCTCGTAGATCCCGATCATCTCATCGGCGATGCTGTCCTTATGCTGACTCGCTTCCTTAAGCTCAGTCAGAGCCTTTTTCAAGGAATCCACCCTTGCGCGGAGTTCCTGATTCTCTCGTTTAAGCTTGTTCTTGAATATCTGCGCCTCCGCGCTTCCCTGGAACAGGAAGGTCAGAAGAAGCGTGAGTGACAATGCTGCTTGACTGGCTTTACTCATTCTGTATCACTTTAAAATCTCAACCCGATCTTGATCCCTATCGCGTTGTCGCCGAACGCCCCCATGCCGAAACCGCCTCTCGGCGGAACGCTGTGGCCTGAAGGTGCGACGGCATATTCATTATAGGGAGAGAGATATTCATTGTTCGGGGATATGATGGTCGGTGTCACCTTCATGGTCAGGTCGTCGCCGACCTCGAAGTCCTGCATGTAGGCGAACACGTTGGCGTCGATGATCTGAAGCATGTAGCTGCCGACAAGGGCGACGACGGAGTAGTCCCTGTAGCGCCTGTAGAGATTCCTGAAGTACAGCGCCCTTTCCGCCGGGATCCTGCCGTCATAGCCGCCTTCCGGATTGGTCGCTTCGTTGTGTATGCGTTTGAACCTTTTGTAGTTCTTGCTGTTCAGCGCGTAGTAATGGTAGGATCCGGCCAGCATTCCCCAGTAGATCGGTATTTTCCAATATTCCCCGTTGTAGGCCTGCCCCAGACCGGGCAGCAGGATCGAGTAGATGGTGGCCTTTCCCGGTTGGTTCTTCACGTCGCGCCTGTAGTTGACCACGCCGTCCATCAGTGTCGCCCAATAGATCAGACCCGCGCTGGCGAACATGTAGGTGGCCATGTCTTTCGCGTTGTTGTCGACGGTCACCGTGGTGTTGGGATCGGCGGCGAAGGCGGTGTCGTAGGCCTTTTGTGAATTCTTGTACCTGTTGTTGTAGTGGATGCCCATGCCGATGGTGGCTCCGAGGCCGCCGTAGATTATGGGAAGCTTCCAGTACTGCCTGTTGTAGATCTGCTCCGCGCCGATGAACACGGTGGAGCCGGCGAACATCGAACCGATCCTCAGCGTGTCCTTGTGGCTTACCCCCCTGAAGAATTCCTTGAATGACCACATCTTGTCGACGGAGTCCCTTGCCGAGGTGGTGTCGCCAGGATTGTTGTAGGTCTGTCTGAACGCCTCCTCACGGAACTGCGCGTCAGCTCTGTGAGAGAAGAATGAGAGGCACACCAGCGCCAGTATGATCCTGAGAGTCAGATTCTTCATCGTGAATTTAAATGTTCGATTCCTCAAGGGCCTTGAGGAATCTGCTCACTTCCTCATCGGAGTTGAACTTGATGGTCATCGTCCCCTTTCCGGAAGCCGAGCGTTTCAGGCTGATGCTGTTATCAAAAAACTTGCCGATGTGCTCAAGAACTTTGTAGTACTCGTCAGGAAGATCAGCCTGTCTTGGAGCCGCCTTCTCCGTGTCACCTTTGGAGATCTTGCGTACCTTCTCCTCCAACTGGCGGACGGAAAGCCCGTCCTTGATCACCAGGTCGCAGAGAAGTTCTTGAATATGTGTGTCCTCCACTCCGAGAATGACTTTCGCGTGGCCGATGCTCAGAAGCCCTGTCTTAAGGTCGTGCTGAACCTTGGTCGGAAGTTTGAGAAGCCTGAGGTAGTTCGCCACCGAGGCGCGTTTCTTGCCGACCCTACGGGCCATC
Source organism: Alistipes sp. CAG:514 (assembly GCA_000431015.1). GTDB lineage: Bacteria > Bacteroidota > Bacteroidia > Bacteroidales > UBA932 > Cryptobacteroides. Next base: position 43,220 of record HF986081.1, read on the forward strand.
ATCTCCTGCGTGAGATTGCATTCGTCCATGAGCCTCTGGTAACTCATCGCTACCTCGATAGGATCGAGGTCTTGCCTCTGGATGTTCTCCACGATGGCCATCTCCAGCATGCCCTGGTCGTCCGCGGTCCTGATGTAGGCCGGGATGATGTCCATGCCGGCGAGCCTGCAGGCCCTGAACCTCCGCTCACCGCTGATGATCTGGTATCGTCCGTTCCTGAGCTTGCGCACGGAGATAGGCTGAATCAGTCCGAATGTCCTGATTGACTCGGACAGCTCCTCAAGAGCCTCGCCGTCGAAATCCATACGGGGCTGGTAAGGATTGGGCTCGATCAGATCCGCCGGGATCCTGAGCACGTCACCATAGTCCTGCTCGGGCTTGGAACCGGCTATCTCCTTGTTTATGTACCCGACCGGCTTCCTTTCCGGCCCGATTGTCTGGATGTCTCCCAAAAGGGCGCTGAGACCTTTGCCCAGCCTGCTTTCCTGCTTGTTGTTTGCCATCGTTCTTGTCGCTTGCGGCCAGTCTGCCGCCTGTTGTGAAACTCTCTATCTCTCGTTCTTCTCCAGCACTTCCTTAGCAAGGTTCATGTAGTTGGTGGTGCCATTGCTGACAACATCGTAGAGGATGATAGGCTTGCCGTGAGAAGGGGCCTCGCTAAGGCGTATGCTCCTTTGGATCACTGTGTTGAAGACCATTTCCTGGAAATGCTCCTTCAGCTCGTTGACAACCTGCGCGTGAACCTTAGTCCTGCCGTCGAACATCGTCACGACGAAGCCTTCGATCGTCAGCGAAGGATTCACCCCGCTCTGCACCAGGCGTATGGTCTGGAGCAGCTTGCCGAGTCCCTCAAGGGCGAAGAACTCCGGCTGGACAGGAATCATCACGGAATCGGAGGCGGAAAGCGCGTTGATCGTGATCAGCCCAAGGGAAGGGGAGCAGTCGATGATGATGTAGTCGTAGTTGTCCCGGATAGGGGCGAGCCTCTTCTTCAGGATGAGCTCCCTGTCCTCCGCGTCGATCATCTCGATCTCCGCACCGACAAGGTTGATGTGCGACGGAATCATCTGGAGGTCTGGTATCTCCGTCTGAATCAGCGCGTCCTGAATGTCTATCGTGCCGATCATGACCTCGTAGATTGTCCTCTTCTCGTCATTGTCCGGAGAGAAATTCAGACCGGATGTCGTGTTGGCCTGTGGGTCGGCGTCGATGATGAGGACCTTCTTTTCCAGCACCGCCAGCGACGCGGCAAGGTTTATGGCGGGGGGGGGGGGNNCGCGGGTAGGTTTATGGCGGTAGTGGTCTTACCTACACCGCCTTTCTGATTGGCAATTGCAATGACTTTTCCCATATCCTGTGTGTATATTCAAATCTCAAAGTTACGGAAAATCTCTTGAAATGACGAATAAAATCAAACCTTACCACTGTATTTCCGGAGCGGAACTCCTGAGGTGACATTCTGGTGCGGAGTCTAGTAACGTCCCACCATCATATAGAATCGGCTTGCCAGAGTCAGATTCCTGTCATTCCGGGAATCTCATCCGGCACGGAAATGTACTTTGTCCGGAAATTATCCGGGACTTTTTACAAAACACTTTCAGCCCCAAGTTCAACAGAACGTTCCCTGTTGCGCTTGAGGCTGAAAAAGTAGTCCTACAGGTAGATAGCAATTCATCCCGATATGCCTCTTGGAGCATTGGAATGGGCAATCGCCTGAAAGCATTTTGTAAAACAAACTATGGACGCTTTTTATCCTTTATGCTATTGAGCCACAATGTCCGATGAAAGCCTTATTTACCGGACAAAACAGTATATAGTTACCTGAATATTTTTGAGACATGAGCGGAAAACGTTATCTTTGGCTAGTATGATCGGAATTGAATATGTCAGACGCGGCATTTGAAAAGACACTTACGCTTGGCGACGCCGTCAGGCTTTCCGGACCGATGGCTTTCAACATAATGATCAAGCCGGCGGGGTCGCTCTGCAACCTTGACTGCAAGTACTGCTACTACCTCGACAAGGCTGAAATCTACGGCGGAAGGGAGCCGCGGATGACGGAGGAAATGCTGGAAAAGGTTGTTTATGAATATATCAACGCCAACGAGGTGCCTGAAGTGACGTTCAACTGGCACGGCGGCGAGCCACTGGTCCTGGGGCTTGACTTCTATCGCAAGGCACTTGAATATGAAAGGAAACATGCCGGCGGCAAGGTCGTACACAACACCATCCAGACCAACGGCACCCTTCTGAACCGCGAGTGGGCGAGATTTTTCCACGACAATGGTTTCCTTGTGGGAATATCCCTGGACGGCCCCAAGGATATTCATGACAGATACCGCCGCGACAAGGGTGGTCTCCCGACATTCGACAGGGTGATGAGCGGACTGAACATTCTTAAGGGAGAGGGTGTTGAGTTCAACACCATGTCCACGGTCAACCATGCCTGCGAGGGTAGGGGATTGGAGACGTACCTGTTCCTGAAAGAGGTGGGAAGCGGATTCATGCAGTTCATGCCGGTGGTGGAGCACGTTAAGTACCCGCTGAACGGCGCCGGAAAGCCGGACCGGAAGAAACGTCCTTTCATCGTGGATCCTAAGACTGACGGCGCCGTCATCGCTCCGTGGTCGGTCAGCGACATCGGTTTCGGGCGCTTCCTCTGCGACATATTCGATTATTGGGTACGCAATGATGTCGGTCGCTGCTTCGTCACCAACTTCGACGCCACTCTGGCCAACTGGGTCGGCGAGATGCCCGGAACCTGCACCTTCGCCCAGACCTGCGGCGGCAATTCCGTCATCGAGCACAACGGCGACCTCTACCCCTGCGACCATTTCGTGTACAAGGACTATCTTCTGGGCAACATCGCCGACGAGTCTATCGCCGGGATGATGCGCTCGGACATGCAGACCGCTTTCGGCATCGACAAGCGTAACAAACTGCCCGTAAAGTGTCTCCGGTGCGAATGGCTTTTCGCCTGTAACGGCGAATGCCCGAAGCATCGGTTCAACACCTGCGAGTCCCGTCAAGGCAGAGGCGGCGTGAGGATCGAGACCGGCCTGAACGCCCTCTGCGCCGGCTACAAGATGTTCTTCAGCCACGTGGCACCTTACATGGACTACATGAAGGATCTCCTGTCCCGCCGGTTGGCTCCATCCTACGTCATCCCCTGGGCCAGAAGCCGCGCGGTCCAAAGCCGGAAGTAGCTCCGGGCGGAAACACTGACCGCGGCCACCAGAGCCGCGATCAATGACAAGACGTGCTCTCCCAACGTCAGTACATCAGATGTTTTTTGCTATTGTTCCTCCATCCGGCCTCGCTCTTGTAGTCTGTAAAATAAATCACAATGTCGGCCTCGCTCTTGTAGTTCACGAAAAACAACTTCTTTTTCGCCTCGCTCTTGTATTTCACAAAAAACCAAAGCCCCTTGTTGTCCTCGGCCTCGCTCTTGTACTTGCATTTGTAGACGACCAGATCCGCCTCGGACTTGTATTTGGTGACATGGACTTTCACGTCCGCCTCGCTTTTGTACTGACATGAATAGACGGTCTGCGCCTTGGTGCCGATTCCTAAAGCCATAAGGGCTACAATGATAGTGATGATGTATTTATTCATATTCTTTGGTTGTTAGTTTTCTTCCGAAAGTAGGGTTCTCTTGTCGTCATAAGCCGGAATGACCCTCGCCAGGGAAGGCTTTCCGGTCTCCTTTCCATCGTGTACTCCTGATGGATCTGGTTCATAATCACGTCAAAGATAGGAAATTACTCTGAAAACACAAACAACAGTACGTAATGATTCGCATCGGATGCTTCGGAGGTTCCGGAGCTTCGGATGTTCCAAGGCCTTCGGCGGCCATGGCAGATGGCCGCAGCTTCTTGCAAAACACGTTCATGCCAATGTGCCTTAGAGCGTTGCCTATTAATGAATATGTTGAAAAACTCAGAGGATTTACCACGAGTTATTCAACATATTCATTGTTTTACCGCCTTCCGCTGCCACTTCGGCTGAACGTGTTTTGTGAAATTACTTCAAGATGCGGACGGAGGCTGGGAAGATTTTGAGGGGCAGAAGAGCGAATATTCGGCGATTAATCGCTAATTTTGTGGGCGGCAGGAAAGCGGGGCCGGTTGTTTTAGAAGTTTTTGTTGACGGTTACATTTACTACGAATATGCCAAGTTATCTCCAGATAGAGAACATCTCCAAGTCATATGGGCCGAAAGTTCTGTTTGAGCACATCGGCTTCAACATCAACGAGGGCGACAAGATCGCCCTCATAGCACCGAACGGCACCGGCAAGACCAGTCTCCTGCGTATACTTGCCGGCAAGGACAGCTCTGACTCCGGCGGCAAGATCCTGTTCCTTAGGGACATCCGCATCGCGTTCCTTGAGCAGGAGTATGAGTATGACCCGGAGGCGACCGTCTGGGATCAGATCATCAAGGACAGCGAACCTTGGACTAGAGGTCTTGATCCTGAGCATCTCGCTGAATATGAGCAGCGTATCCGCCGGCTTCTGACCTCTTTCGGAATGAGTGAATATGACCGTAAGATGAAGGTGCTTTCGGGCGGGGAGATCAAACGGGCGGCCATCATCGTGATGCTTGCCAGCGAGGCGGACTTCTTCGTGATGGACGAGCCGACCAACCATCTGGACATCGACGGCATCGAGTTTCTGGAGAACTATCTGTCCCATGCGCGGTGTACGCTCCTGATGGTGACCCACGACCGCTATTTCCTTGATTCCGTGGCGAACACCGTAATGGAAATGGATCACGGCGCCGTCTACATCTACAAGGGCAACTATCAGAACTATCTGGAAAAGAGGCAGGAACGCATAGAGAACTACAACGCCGAGACAGACAAGATCAAGAATCTGCTCCGGCGGGAATTGGAATGGATGCACGCAAGTCCGTGCGCCAGGACGGGAAAGGCCAAGTACCGCAAGAACGCCTTTTACGAACTGAAGGACAGGGCGGAGCAGGTCTACCGGACAAGCAGCGTGAGCCTCGCCGAGATGGGTCCGGCGTCAAGGCTTGGAACAAAGATCATCAACTGCAAGGATGTGAGCTTCTTCTACGGCGGCGATTGCTATCTTGACCATTTCACCTACAATTTCCAGCGCTATGAGAAAGTCGGAATCGTCGGCAAGAACGGTGTCGGCAAGACCACGTTCATCAATCTTCTGATCGGGAATATGGATCCGTCGGATCCGGGGACGGTAACCGGTGAGATCCAGAGGGGAGAGTCGCTGAGGATCGGCTACTACCGCCAGAGCGGAATGCGGTTTGACGAGGATCAGACAGTCCTGGAGACCGTTAACGACACCCATCTCCTGAGTCAGTTCCTGTTCCCGCACGACATGCTGAACAACAAGATCAGCAAACTCTCGGGAGGGGAGAAGCGCAGGCTCTATCTGCTGACCATCCTTATGAGGCAGCCGAACCTGTTGATAATGGACGAGCCGACCAACGATCTGGACATCGTGACCATCAACATTCTTGAAGAGTATCTCAAGGAGTTCAAAGGCACATTGATACTGGTCTCGCACGACAGGCATTTCCTGGACAGGCTTGTAGATCATTTGTTCGTGTTCTGCGGCGACGGCGAGGTCAAGGACTTCATCGGAAGCTACAGCCAGTACCGTGAGTTCATGAAGGATCTTGAGGCCGAGAAGCGTAGCCGGGCAAGGGAGGAAGAGCGTGCGGCCAAGGCCGGAAACTCACAGGAAAGCGGATCCGGACAGACGCAGTCCCGTCCTGATGCTCCCCGTAAGCTGAGCTACAAGGAACAGCGTGAGCTTGAGCGGCTTGAGAAAGACATAGAGTCCCTCACCGCCGAGAAAGAGGATCTGGAGTCCAGGATGAACGGTGGCCTCACCGATCCCGCCGAACTCCAGAAAGTCACCACCCGCTTCGCCGAAGTCTCCTCGGAACTCGACGCTAAGGAAACCCGCTGGCTTGAGCTATCGGTCCAGTAGAGATTCCCCAGTAAAACTTCCTCAGTAAAACTTCCTCAGTAAAGCTTCGAGGAAGGTTCGGAGTGTGGCGAAGCGCAAAACCGGTTCCGGAAAAGATAAAGGATGGCCGCAAAGCCATCCTTATTCCTTTTACCTCAGGGGAATGTCCCGCTAGAACATCCCGATCAGTTCCTTGTTCGTGTAGGCGTCGGCACCGTAGCAGGTTTTCAGGTAGGCGAGGCCGTTCAGGTAGTCCTCTTCCGTGAAGGAGTTCGTGGCCTCTTTTGCCACAACCACGTCGTAGCCAAGGCAGTAGGCATCGGCGGAAGTGTGACGTACACACATGTGGGTGTGGAGTCCCGTCATCACCACGGTCTTGACTCCAAGCTCTGTTAGAAGGATGTCAAGGTCTGTCTGGAAGAATCCGCTGTATCTGCGTTTCGGAACCACGTAGTCTTTGTCGGACACCTTCAGTTCAGGGATGACCTGGGCTCCGGGAGTGCCGGCGATCGCATGGTCGCCCCAGAGTTTAAGCTCCCTGTCGATGCCCTTGATGTGGGCGTCATTGCAGAAAATCACCGGAACACCGGCCGCTCTCGCGGCATCAAGAAGTTCGGCTGTGGCAGGCACGATCGCCTTGCCACGGTCACACGTCAACGCGCCTGTGACGAAGTCGTTAAGCATATCCACGACAAGGATAGCAGGTTTGTCTAATATTGCCATATTCATTGTTGTTATTGAATGTTCAGCGGAACAGCCTGTCGATCTCCTTCACGGCGTGAGGGAGGGCGAAGACCACCACGCGGTCGTAAGGCTCTATGCGTGTGGAGCCTATGGCGATGTAGGACTCGCTGCCTCTGATAAGGCCTCCGATCACCGCGTCCTTCGGGAACGAGATGTCCTTAAGCGTCCCCTTGGTGATGGCGCTTCCCGGGGCTACGGTATATTCAAGAACCTCCGCGTCGGTGCCGCTCATGTATTTTACCAGGCGGGCCTTGCCGCTGAGGGTGAACTTGAAGAGCCTGCCGGCGGTGATGAGCTTCTTGTTGATCACGGAATCCACGCCCATCTCCTCGGCAAGGTGGATGTACTCGATGTTCTCCACCTCGGCGATGGTCCTGTCGATTCCGAATTTCTTCGCCACGACGCAGGCCAGGACATTGGCCTCATCGTTGCCGGTCAGGGCGAGGAAAGCGTCGTAGTCCTTGATGCCTTCCTCCAGAAGCAGGTCGGAGTTCCTGCCGTCCCCGATGACGACGACGACATTGTCCGGCAGCCTTTCCGAAAGAGCCATGCCCCTCTCCCTGTCCCTTTCCAGGATCTTGACGAAGCTGATCTTGGAACTGAGCTTGGCCGCCGTAAGCTCGGCGATGGCCGATCCGCCGAGAATCATCACCCTGTCGATCTCCACATTGCTCTTCCCCAGGAACTTCATCAGGAAGGAAATCCCTTCGCGGGTAGCGATGACGAAGACCAAGTCGTTGAATATGAACTTGGTGTCGTACTTCGGCATGATCGTCTTCCCGCCACGGGAAATGGCGATCACGCGGAATTGCAGCTCGTCGCTCGTGGCGATCGCCGCGAACTCGGCGATCTTCATGTCCAGAAGAGGGGAGTCCTCCTCCAGCTTGAACACCTCGACCTGAAGCTTTCCACGGGCGAAATCCATGGACTCCGTCGATGAGGAATGTTTCAGAAGGTCGAAGATCTCATCCGCCGCCAGCCTCTCGGGGTAGAAGAGCAGCTCGATACCCATCTGCTTGAACAGCAGCTTGTTCTCGGCGGAAAGGAAATCGTTGTCGTCAATTCTGGCGGTGACCTTCCTGGCTCCGAGATTCTTTGCCAGCAAGGCGCTCACGATGTTTACATCCTGCGGTACGAAAGGCACCACAGAGATGAACAGGTCGGCGTCCTGCACCCCGGCCTCCCTCATGGTGCGAAGGGATGAAGGACTTCCCTCGACCGCCACCACATCGGCTATCGAGCTGATTTCGGCGAGTCTCTCCGGATCGTTGTCGATGACGGTTATGTCATTGGCCTCCAGGCTCAGCATCTTTGCCAGATGCGAGCCGACCTCACCGGCTCCTTGAATGACGATTTTCATGATCTTAAAATTTTTTCATGTCCGGTTTCAGACGAATTTCCTTAAATATTCAAAAATACCGTTCCCCTTGAGCATCGCAAGCGGCACGATCCACTCCGGGAACAGTGTGGGGATAGTGATGCCGCGATGCGTGGCGGCATATTCCTCAACCGCGCCTACATCCGGTCTGACCTCAAGCCGGCTGAATTCCCTGTGCGCCTCCCTGACCGCATCGAAGCAGGCTTTCTTCCCTGTCAGGAGGTAGACCAGCGCCGAACAGCCGTCAAGACATTTTCTTAGGAATATGGTGCCTCGGGCGCGCCTGCAGGCCTTCGCGGCAGCCTTGTCCGGTGTCAGTTCCCTTATCTCCTGCAATGAATATGTCTTCGCGAGGTTGTTCTGGAGCATCAGGAGGTTGTTCCTGTAGTTCAGCTTCAGTTTCCACGGGGAGTCGTTCGGCAGGGTCCCGCCGCCGAGATGCCACACAACCGACTCAGGGACAATGAATATGCTCTTCCCCTCTAACTGGAGCCTCCAGCAGAGGTCGATCTCCTCCATGTGGGCGAAGAATCTGTCGTCCAGACCACCCATCTTTGAATAGTCCGCCTTGCGCACCATAAGGCAGGCTCCCGTGGCCCAGAAGACCCGGGCGGGGGAGTCGTACTGTCCGGTGTCCTTCTCCACTCTTTTGAGAACCCTTCCGCGGCAGAACGGGTAGCCGAAACGGTCGAGCAGACCGCCCGCCGCTCCGGCATATTCAAAACTATCCTTCTCGTACCATGAATGGAGTTTCGGGGCGCAGGCGGCGCAGTCCGGATGACTGTCCATCCAGGCCGTAAGCGGTCCCAGCCAGTCCTTCTGGACTTCGATGTCCGAGTTGATCAGGACGAAATATTCCAGATCCACGGCCTCCGGCAGGGAACAGACGGCTTTGAAGGCTCTGTTGTAGCCTCCCGTGAAGCCGTAGTTCTTGTCCAGGCGGATCTGTCTTACCGAAGGGAATTTTTCGGAGAGCATCTCCATCGAGCCGTCCGTGGAGGCGCTGTCAGCCACGATGATCTCCGCCCCGTCCGTGGCCGAAGCCAGCAGGCCAGGGAGGAAACGCTCAAGGTATTCCTTTGTGTTCCAGTTCAGTATGACGACCGCGGTACGCATCTTTTAGTCCTCTTTGTGGCAGTGGCCCTCGCCGTGGCAGCACTCGCCATCCTTGTGGCCCTCGCCGTGGCAGCACTCGCCGTCCTTGTGGCCCTCTCCGTGGCAGCACTCGCCGTCCTTGTGGCCCTCGCCGTGGCAGGCCCCCTCGCCCTTATGGCAGTGGCACTCATGCTCCTCCTGCGGAAGGTACTCTCCGTGCAGACCCTCCTTAAGCTCTTTCTCCGTGGCCTCCCTGACGCTCACCACCTTGCCGGTGAAATTGAGGGTCTTGCCGGCCATCGGATGGTTGAAGTCCATCACGACGGTGTCAGCCTTTACCTCGTGGACGGTTCCCTGAACGACCTGGCCGGTGTTGCTGAGCATCGGGATGATCTGGCCGACGACGAGAAGATCCTCGCGGACCTTGCCGTCGATCTCGAACGCGGCCTTAGGCAGCTCGATCAGGCGGCTGTCGTCGAATGTGCCGTAGCCTTCCTCGGGGGTGAGGGTGAACGCGAACTCCTCTCCTGGCTCCTTGCCCTCTACCTCGCTCTCGAATTTAGGAAGAAGCATATGTGTTCCGTGAATGTAGTCAAGCGGGCGATCCTGCGTCGCCTTGTCGGCGAGTTTTCCATCGACAATCAGTTCGTAGGTCAGCTCGACCACATGGTTTTTCTGTACTTTCATGATGATAATTTATTTATAATTAATTTATTGCCTATGTTGTTGCGGCTCCGTTCCCGAAAATCAGGCGCTGAAGTCCACGTTTCCGAACGCTAAGGTAGGAATAAGTTTTGATTTACAGAACCTCGCGTCGTTCCCGGCGGCGAGAAGATTGTTCCATAGAGTGAGAAGATTGCCGGTGATCAGCATCTCCCTGACAGGATGCACGACCTTTCCGTCCTTGAACAGAAAACCCTCGACACCGAATGAGAAATCCCCCGTGGCGGCGTTGCTGTTGCCCCCGTTGAAACCGGTGACAAGGATGCCGTCGCCGATCAGTCGCATCAGTTCCTCCTTGCCGGTTGCTCCCGTCGCTGAACTTGCCAGGGAGCCGGGGTTATGATCATCTTTCCCGGTAGTCTCTACAGGCTTGGCGACCGTCGGCGCGACGCAAGGCAAAAGCACCGGCCTTGTGGCGTCCTCGATGGTCGGCCCGATCTCCATCTTATTGGCCATGTAGGTGTTGACGAAATATTCCTTGACAACCCCATTCTCGACGATGGGAGTCTCTTTCGTCGCCACACCTTCCGAGTCGAACAGCCTCGACCCCGTCTCCCCGACACTTACCGGCATGTCCCAGATGCTCAGCCACTGCGGGAACACCTTCTTTCCCAGCGAATCCAGCATGAACGAGTTCTTCTGCTGCAATGAATATCCCCCCAGAGCGTTCAGCACGGGTGTCACCAGCCTTGACGCGACCTCGCTCTCAATAACCATCGCATACTTCCCGCTCCCGATCCTGACCGGCCCTGTCTGCGAGATCGCCCTCTTGAATGCCACCTCGCCGCAGCCGTTGATCTTCAGATCATTGAGCATCGGTGCCGCGTCCCACCAGTAGCTGCTGAACCGGTTGCCCTCGGCGTCCTGTACTGTCGCCTCGACGTTGCCGTCGGCATCCTGTACTGTCACCTCGACACCATATTCAAATGAAGTCTCGGTGTGGCGGCATCTCAGCCCGTTGGAGTCGATCACCAGCGAGTCGAAGATGGTGTCTGAATATTCCCCCTCTTCCGAGATAAGCCCCTCATCGCAATGCTTCTTGAATATGGATGCGTCGAGCGCCATCTTTAGTCTGCGGTCAGACGTAAGCCTCGGATAGTCATCGTCATAGAGCTTGAGTTCCTTGCCCGTGAGAGCCGTCTTCACTGTCCTGGAAGGGTCCGGCAGATCCCTGCAAGGGTCGTCAGCGAGCATCCTTACCGTCGAGATCGCTTTCTTGAGGAAATCGTCCAACACGTTCTCCACCAGCCTGTTGGTCGAGAAGCTTCCGAACTTGCCGTCCACGAAAAGGCAGACACTTATCGACCTGTCAAGGCAGTGCGAGACCTTGTCGAGCCCGCCGTTAAGCGTTCCGAACAGCTCCATCAGACTCTTGTTAAGCGTCACGCGGACCTTCTCCGCCCCGAGACCGAGAGCCTTTTCGACGCATTTGTCTGCGACCAGGATCTCGTTTTCCGTCAACATTCCGTTAATATCTTCCATTACTCTCCTCCTACAGTCAGTCTGCTGATAAGAACTGTCGGGATCCCGCAGGACACCGGGCAGCTCTGCCCCTTGCCGCATGTCCACGCGCCGTCGTCGATCTTGAGGTCGTTCCCCACTGCGACGATGTCGGCCAAGGCCTGCGGCCCGTTCCCGATGATGTTGATGTCTTTCACCGGCCTGGTCAACCGCCCGTCCTCGATCAGGTAGCCGCTCTTGACGAAGAACGTGAAATCGCCCTCGCCGATCTGTACCTCGCCGTTGCTGAACTGATCCACGTACACTCCTTTCTTCACGGACGCGATGATGCTTTCCTTGTCAGCCTTGCCGCTTTCCATGTAGGTGGCCCGCATCCTCGGGAGCGGAGCGTACCTGAAAGACTCCCGCCTTCCGTTGCCGGTAGGGGAGACCCCGTAGAACCCCGCGCTGATCCTGTCGTGAAGGTAGGAGGTCAGTATGCCGTCCCTGACCATGTACGTCTTCTGTCCCCGGACTCCCTCATCGTCGAAATTGACCGAGCCTCTGTTGGACGGCACGGTGCCGTCGTCCACGATGGAGATGCTCCCGTCACAGATCTTCTGCCCCATCCTTTCCGAGAAGACGGACTGCCCTTTCCTGTTGAAGTCCGCCTCGAACGCATGCCCCATGGCCTCGTGCAGCAATATTCCCGAAGCTCCCGCGCCCATCACGACCGGCATCTGCCCGCCTTTCGGACGTTTGGCCGCGAATCTGTCGTCGATTCCGTCCACTATGCTGTCCGCCATCTCGTCCAGTATCGCATCGGTGAGCATCTCCGTCCCGGCCCTGAAGGCCCTTGAGGTGTTCTTGTTCTCGATCCTGCCGTTCTGGCTGAACACGGCTGAGGCCGAAAGCACACCCATCGGCCTTGTGTCGTAGGTCAGCTCGCCCAATGAGTTGAACATCAGTATGTCGCTGACCTGTCCGGAGAACGAGACGATGATCTTCACTATTCTTGGATCCCTTGCCCCGATCTTCCCTTCCAGCCTCTCCAGCCAAGGTACGATCTGTCCGGCATCGCAGGATCTCCAGTCATGTCCGCAGGGGTACCTGTCTTCCGGCCCGGGACACGTTGTGGCTTGTATGCGCGCCGGTGTGGCCAGACCTCCCTCCGCGATCTTGGACGCGGCAGCCGCGGCCTCGGCCATCGACCTTGGATCCGTGCTTTCCGAGTAGGCGTAGCCGGTCTTGTCGCCCTTCAGGACGCGGATGCCCACGCCGTAGTCGATGTGGAACCCTCCCGAGGAGACTATCCCGTCCCTTAGGAACAGATTGTTGTAGGAGGTGTTCTCGAAGAACAGGTCGCAGTAGCTCCCGCCTCCTCCAAGCCCGTCCGCCGCAAGCTTTTCCAGCTGTGCCTCGCTGACTTGGAACAGATTCAGATAGAAATTCTTATCCTTGTACATTCTTAGATTTCCTTTTTTCCTCTTCCAGATGTCTCTCATAGTCGGCGTTGATCGCCTGGATCTTGCTGAACTTCTCCGGTTCACGGATGATCTTTCCGTCCTCCGAGGCCTCGGCCACTATCGAGAACGGCACATTGGAGTTGTCGAGAAGCATCCACCTGTCGCAGATCGGCATGAAATCGCGGAACAGGTAGTGGAGTCCCACGTTGTAGCGCCTGCGGATCGTCTCTTCCTTGATGTTGTGGCCTCCCGCCGCGACTCTGGCCGCGACTCTTGACACGGCGAGATCCGGGGAGTTGAGCCAGAAGTAAAGGATGGTCACGTAGTAACCTGCCTCCTTGGCCTCTTTGATGACTTTGAGAAGAAACCGTGTGGCGAGCGTCGTCTCTATGCAGAAATCCGCCTTTCTCTGGAGTAAGTACCTCATCTTCACCAACATGTAGCGGCTGGCGGCCACATAGGCGCTCTCGGGCTTGAACGGAGAAAGGCTTTTCGCGAACTCATCCGAGTTCACGAACTCACTGCATTCCAGCATCTCCGGCAGAAGCGCGTAGGATGCCGTTGTCTTTCCCGATCCGTTGCAGCCGGCTATGATGAAGAGTCTAGGCATTACTACCATTATACGGTCAAAACCTTGGATTTGTTTTACGGACTGTAAAAGTCACTCCTCGTCCCCGGCGGAGCCTTTGGGGTGGGTTACACCATAGCCGAAGAGGGAGAAGTCTCCCTTGCAGGGATCGCCCGGGAATATGTCCGCGAAGCATCCGGTGATCTCTTTCACCGTCACGATGTCCTTTTGCTTTCTGGATGTGAGCCCCAGTGCGACGGCCTCGTCGTAGACGTGTACGTCCAAAGGGATGAGCAGGTCGGCGGGATCCGTGTCCTTCCATATTCCCAGATCCACCTTGCCGTCGTCGCGCACCATCCAGCGCCTCATCATGTTGATCTTCTTGTTGGGAGCCTTGAGGTCGGATTTCTGGCCGTAGACGGCGGTTCTGAACTCGTCCTGCGACAGCGGCTGAAGTGAGGGCATCGCCTCGTAAGCGGCTTTCAGACGGGAGCATATCCCCGCCACCTCGCTCCATTTTATGGTCCGGTGGACGCTGGAACCGTCATCCCGCCACCTGCCACCCATCACGTAGTCGTAGGGACGCCAGTCCATCTCGTCAAAGAGCCTGCCGCAGTCCCTGGTGATCATCGCCCTGCGTCCCCAGGCGAAGTGCGCCGAGAACACGGCGGCGATCTCCACGTCGGCCAATGAGCGTTTCCCGGCCTTGAAACGCTGCGCGAACAAGGTCGGGAAAGCTATCGGATCTTCCTTGAAGTACTTCGGGTCGTTGTAGGTTTCGGCCCAGAGGATCAAGGTCTGTCTTGTCTTTTCTGTCATTTGATGTCTTTTTGCGGCCTAGTCCTTCGTGGCTGCCTCAAGCTTCTTCAGCATCGCGAACATCACTACACCGGCTGCCACGCAAAGTCCCATCAGGAGACCCCAGTTGGCCGTGAGCGAAAGCTTCTTCCAAAGAAGTCCCGGGATCGAGCTGAGATAGTTGCCGATGGCGGTGGCGGCGAACCACAGGCCCATCATCAGACCCTTGTATTTAGGTGGGGCCACCTTTGACACGAAGGAGATGCCCATCGGGCTGAGCAGAAGCTCGGCGAAAGTCAGGATCAGGTAGGTTCCGATCAGGTACATCGGCACCACTGGATCCGGAGCTACCGTGCCGTTGAGCGAAGCCGGGGAAGGCTGGCCAATGGAGGCGAAGATCATCACCAGATAGCCGCAGGCCGCCACAAGCATTCCGATACCGATCTTTTTCGGAGCGGAAGGCTCCATTCCCTCAGGATGCTTGGCGGTCTTTTTCGCGGCGAGGGCACTGAATATGGCCATAGACACCGGTGTGAGGGCGACCACAAAGAACGGATTGAACTGCTGGAAGAGCTGTGGCTGGATCTCCAGAGGGTTAGGAAGGCCTCTGAATATCGCATACGCTCCGCTCCAAAGGACGGCAGTCACGACTCCGCAGCCGATCTTGCCGGAAGCCTTCTCTGACTGGAATATTCCGAAAAGGGTGTAGACCGACGTGGCGATAAGAGCCAGCGCCCAGATGTTGAACCCGATTCTGCTCCAGCCCTCGGCTGTGCTCTGGGTGTAGTCACGGGCGAACCAGGTCAGTGACTGTCCGTTCTGATGGAATGCCATCCAGAAGAAGATCACCACGGCGAACACGAGGCAGAGAGCCACGATGCGGCCCTTGGTCTGTTTTGGCGTAAGCTCCACGTAGTTCGTGCCGGTGGCCTTCGCCTGCGTGGCGTTGACATCGGCGTGTCTGAACCAGCTCCTGCAAGCGAAATAGATAGCAATCGAGACCACAAGAGAGATGCACGCCACGGCGAATCCCATGTTGTACGACGCCGAAAGCTTGTCGATGTAGTAAGGGCAGAACCGGTCGAGTCCCATGCCGGCCACGCCGGCGTCCGGCATCATGGCCATCAGGCCGGTGAGCTGGTCGGCTCCCTCCGGAGTGATCGTGCCGGCCATCTGCTGGTGGGCCAACGCCGGAATCGCAGCCTTGTATATGAGCCCCGCCTTTGCCAGGAACTTGTTTGTGATGGCGGTGGCGGCGGCAGGAGCGAACATCGAACCGATGTTGATGGCCATATAGAACAGGCTGAACGCGCTGTCCCGTTTGGATGCGTACCGTGGATCATCGTAAAGGTTGCCGACCAGAACCTGGAGATTGCCTTTGAACAGTCCCGTTCCGATGGCGATCAGCAGGAGCGCGCCGAGCATCACGACGACTCCAAGGCCGTTGGCGGCGGTCGGAACCGCAAGCACAAGGTACCCGAGGAACATCACGCAGATGCCCGTCACGACGCATTTTCCGAATCCGATTTTGTCCGCGAGCCATCCTCCCACGACCGGCATAAAATAGACCGCCGCGAGGAAGATTGAATATACCTGGCTGGCCGTTGACTGCTCCCATCCGAACTTGGCCTGGAGGAACAGCATGAAGATGGCCAGCATCGTGTAGTAGCCGAAGCGCTCGCCCGTGTTGGCGAGGGCGAGCGCGAATAAACCTTTCGGTTGGTTTTTGAACATACTATGTTACTTTGTTACTTTCTCAAGCCACTTGACCATGCCGAGCATAACGCCCATTGCCAGGAGGCACATGCAGAGGAACACGCTCCAGCAGGCCCACAGAGGCATCTTGTTGTACATCAGAGGGCCGATCCACAAGAAGAGGTTGCCCACCGCGGTGGCGCCGAGCCAGAGTCCCTGGCAAAGTCCGAGAAGGTGCTTCGGGGCGACCTTCGACACGAACGAGAGACCCAGAGGAGAGATGAAGAGTTCCGCTACCGTGAGGAAGAAGTAGGTCGCGATCAGAACCCAAGGGCCGGCCTTCATCGTGGCCTGCTGGGCGACTTCCATACCTCTGAAATCGGTGGCTGAAGGGTAACCCATCACGCCTGAGAATATGGCCAGGAACAGGTAGGCCGTGGCGGCGATACCCATACCGTAGGCGATCTTGCGAGGAGTGGAGATCTGCTTGCCTCTCTTGCCGAGGGCGCCGAAGATCCACATGATGATAGGGGTCAGCACGATCACGAAGAAAGGATTGACGGCCTGCCAGATCTCCGGGGCGATCTTGTCGGTGTTGACGAAGTCACGCGCGAAGAGCGAGAGGGACTGTCCGTTCTGGTGGAACGCGAGCCAGAAGAAGATCACCACGCCGAGAACGGCGAACAGGGCGTACATTCTCTGCTTGATCTCCTTTGCCATGGTTGCCTTTTCCTCGGCGGTGTAGCCGGCATTGGCGGAGGCTGCCTTCTTGGCAGGAGTTGGGAATTTCTTCTTGTTGGCAAGGAATATCACAAGAGAGATCATCATGGCCACGACGGAGGCGATGAAGGAATAGTGGATACCGGCGTTGAACACGTCCAGATAGTTCGTGCAGAAAGTGCCTACGGCCTCTCCGCCCTGGGCCAGCATCGCAGGATCGGCGCCCGCCTTCACGGCCTCGTCCATGAAGTTCTGCGAGGTGGTGCCGTTGCTGATGAACTCATGGCAGAGTCTAGGGAGCTGTGAGTTGTAGATGAATCCGTTGACTTTCAGCCACCAGCTTCTCAGAAGAGGAGCCACGAACGGAGCCACGAGGCCTCCGATGTTGATGAACACGTAGAAGATCTGGAAACCGGAGTCGCGCTTTCCCTGTGCCTCTTTGAGAGCCTCGGGACCCTGCTTGGCGGCGTCGGCCTCGAAATTGTCATACATCTGTCCGACGATCGCCTGGAGATTGCCCTTGAAAAGACCGTTGCCGAAAGCGATCATGAAGAGTGCGAAGCAGGTCAGCGGCAGGAGCCAAGACTTGTTCTGAGGTGTGGCGAGGATCGGAACGGAGAGGACGACATAGCCCAGAGCCATGATGATGAGTCCTTTCTGGATCGTCCCCTTGTAGTTCTGGGTGCGGTCGGCGATGATACCTCCCACGAGGCTCAGAATGTAGATTCCAGCGTAGAAGAATGAGTAGATCAGGCCTCCGGTCTCGTCACTCAATCCGAACTTGGAGCAGAGGAAGAGGGTGAGGACGGCGTTCATGATGTAGTAGCCGAAGCGCTCACCCATGTTGCTTAGCGCTGCTGAAATCAGCCCTTTAGGATGTCCTTTCATACAGATGATGTTTTTACTTTAAATTTGTTTTTGTGTTATAATTATTCATTCAATTCCGTCCCCGTCCGGCAGCTTTCCCCGTAGGAGAATGTGGCCGCCACGTCATAACAGGTGACGAATATACGCAAAACTCCCCAACTCACCAAATTTATGTCGTAGGACGATTCTATGGCAATTATGTGACCATCACAGGCCGCGCATAGCCAATGTCAGGATCTGTTCGTAGCCGTATAATCAAACGGACAGTCAATGGCAGCTTATCCCTTGGTATTTGCCATCCCTTCTCGTACCGCTTCATACATTCCCCTCCTTTTCAGCAAGAGATCGTAAAAGCATCATTCCTTTGGCTGTCAGAAGGTATTTCTGGCGGGGATGCCTCGGCGAATCAGGATACATCGCTCGTATGAAACCGTCGCCTATTGACGGAGAAAGATAGACTTTCAGGAAATTGTCCCGTCCTTTCAGCCCGATGCACTCCATCATCTCTTTCACGGACAACTCCTTGTCCCCTATAGTGCGGATCAGGACCTCGATGTTCGGATTTTCCGTGTGGAACTTGTCCCGTACTTGTCCCGTACTTGTCCCGAGCTTGTCCTGAACTTGTCCTGCCCCGAAATCCAAGTTCGGCTGTACGCTCCACTCTGGAGAGGGATTGATGTGGAGGTAGCGGTTCCTCAGGTCCCAATGTTCGCCGAGGAGCAGGTTGCGGAAGAAGCGCTCAAGATAGACCGGGGAATAGTCGATGCCTTTCACAAGATTCTTATAGTTTGCCCGCACCAGCGCATTGCGGAAATACCAGGAATGGTCTGCGAAAAGGTCATTGTTGATGTCGAAGCCTACGGAGCGGAGGTATTGAATGGTAAAGACGGCGGTGGTGCGCGTGTTTCCTTCGCAGAATGCGTGGATTTGCCAAATCCCTGAGACAAACCCCGTCAGGTGGGCGATCATTTCATCTCTGGAGATTCCTTTGTAGCAGAATGAGCGTTCCTGTTCGATGTCATATTCCAAGGCCTGGTGCAGATCCTCCCAGTTCAGGTAGCTGACGGACGCGCCTTCCAGCACCCATTCTTTCTTCGAGAGGTCATAGTCGCGAATCCGCCCGGCGTGTTTGAATACTCCGTCAAAAATTCTTCGGTGCAGAGATATGATACCGTTCGCGCTGAAATCGAATGTCCCGGAGGACAGGATTTTAGTGATGTTTACCGAGACTTTGTCCGCTTCTTCATTGTCCGCATCTCCTGAATTATGCGTGGTCTTGGAGATATAGTATTGCTTCAGGAGTTCACGTGCTTCATCTATGGTTATGTCGCCTTCGATGTTCCTGCGTGCTGTCTGCTGAAGGTATTCGGATGTCTTCAGCCCATCCACAGCCTGCAGTCCTATTGCGACGCGCCAAGCCTCCGCCCTGTCTTTTTGGGCGGGTTCTCCTTGCCGGATGTACTGGTTGAAGTCAAGATATGTCTGCATTATCTTTTCAATATTTCATTAAGAAGTCCTTCTGTGCTCTTTTCGATGTTCCAGATGAAAGAGAACAGGTGGTTGTATTGCGCTGTATTCATTAGTTTACTGTTATGTTCGGCACCCTAAGATGTCTCATATTAATTTTTGTGTAATTACATTATTTTTCCGAGGTTTCCGAAATAACAAAAATAGTGATTTTTTAGGAGCTTTATACAGAATATTCATGAAATCAGCTTCAATATTTGATTCTGAAACAGTCTGTGCTCCCATAACCGAAAATTTGCCTAAATTTACGCCCAAAACATAAACGCACATGGAAATCGATGAATTGGAACGTGGCCGGCTGAGGAGCAAAGTGCTGAACTTTCTGAAGGCCAATGATATTGAATATGAAATGTACGAGCATCCGGCATTGTACACGGTGGAGGAGTGTCTGGCGTACTGGGGAAATATTCCGGACGTGACGCACTGCAAGAACCTGTTTTTCAGGAACCATAAGGGCAACAGGCACTACCTTGTCAGCATGGAGTGCCACAAGTCGCTTGACATCCACAGCCTTGAGCATATGCTGCGGCAGGGGAAGCTGTCATTCGCCTCGGAGGAGAGAATGGTCCGCTGCCTCGGCCTGCACCCCGGCTCGGTGTCGGCGTTCGGCCTTATCGAGGACATCGATCCCAAGGATGCCGATCCGAAGGAACTCTTTCCTGACGGCCACAGGGTGAAGTACTACATAGACAGCGCTTTGAAGGATGCGGACAGGGTCAGTTTCCATCCTTGCGAGAACACGGCGAGCGTGGTCATCACCAATGCCGGTTTCCGGCGGCTCCTGTCGATCTGGGGCGGCGAGATCGAATGGCTGGATGTGTAGGCATATTCATCAAAGAATAATTTGACGAAAGAAAATTTCATATTCAACGTGTCTTTCGTTATATTTGCCTTGCTTATCCTGACGTAGGACAGCGCTCCGAGGTTCAGGGTTAGCATGACGTGCCGAGTATGAAGATTATGACAAAACTTGTGCAGGGTGTCCTGCGGGTGTTCTCAGCGCTGCCGCTGGGATTCCATTACGCGTGGGCGGGTTTTTTCGCCTGGCTGCTGCGGGATGTGATGCACTATCGCAGGGATGTGGTCATGGTCAATCTCGCGCGGTCATTCCCGCGGAAAAAGTACGGCGAGCTGAAGGAGATCTCCGACAGGTTCTACAGGCATCTCGGCGAGATCATAGCGGAGACGATCTGGTTCGGCGGATGCCGGAACCCTGAAAGGCTTCACAAAAAGCACCTTGTCGAGTTCACCAACCCAGAGGTCGTCGAGGAGGCCTTCCACGCGAGTCCCGGAGTCATTGTCCTGAACAGCCATTTCGGCAACTGGGAGCTGACCGGCGGATGCGTCGCCTTTGACTACCGTCCCGAAGAGGAGCGGAGTCCCTACGATGTCAATGATGTGATTGTTGTCTACAAGCCTTTGAGCAGCGCCCTGTGGGATGACGTGATGCGTGTGAACAGGTGCGCTCCGGTGCTGAGGGACGGCTATGAGGGCTACGTCAGCTCCGCCAATGTCCTGCGCTACGCCCTCTCGCACCGCGGCAGCAGGAAACTCTACATATTCCCTACCGACCAATGCCCGTACCGGATCTCCACCTCCAATGATGTGGTGGATTTCATGCACCAGCCCACAAGGACGATGCTCGGCGGGGCTTCGATCGCCCACAAGTTCGGCTACAGCGTCTTCTACATGAGCCTCGACTCGGTCTCGCGAGGTCACTATGAATGGTCTTTCAAGGAAATATGCCGGGACGCGTCCGCGATGTCCCCGCATGAGATAATGCAGGAGTACTACAATCTGCTGCAGGCGGATCTGGAAAGGAACCCCGCGAACTACCTTTGGTCCCACAAAAGATGGAAATGACATTTTATGAATATTAAATCAATGAATATGAAGAATCATCGCACAGTATCACTTCTCTGCCTTGCCGCCACTTTGCTGCCGGCCGGCGGAATCATGGCCCAGGATCCGATGGGAACGGTTTCCTACTCGCTTCCTCAGACAACGATCACTATCGAGGTCGAGGCCGTCCGTGAATATTTTTACGCTGGCCCTTATGCCAAGTTCGCCCAGAAATATCTTGGTGTCGACGCGCGGCAGGCCGACCAGACCACGTGCAGGGTCAGCACGGTCAGGATGACACCGTACATCGAGGCTGACCAGAATTTCCGCTACTATGTCAATCCTGACAAGGCGACCCAGTCATTCCTCTCGCTCACGTCCCAGGGACTTATCGCCGTAACTGACGGAAGTTTCGGAGAGAGCGCCGAGTGGAGGTTCACCTCACAGGCCGGCGCAGATTTCAGAGGAAAGGGCGTAAGTTCCAATCTGACATCCGAGGCCGCGACGCTTTATCGCGGAGTGAAAGAGAACGCTTCCTACAACCGCATCGCCGTCCAGCAGAATATGGTTGTCCAGAAGTCCTTGGAACAGAGGGCTAAGGAAGCCGCTGACATGATCTTCAACCTTCGTCAGAAGAGGGTTCAGATCGTCACCGGCGACACCGACGCGACCTACAGCGGCGAGGCCATGGGCGCCGCCCTTGCCGAGATCTCCGCCTTGGAGAAGGAATACATGTCGATGTTCATCGGCTACAGCGATTTCCAGACCCAGAAGCTGAAATGTGACGTGGTTCCGGTGAAGGACAGGAAATCCCAGACCTATGTGGCATTCAGAATTTCCGACACCGATGGCGTGGTCTCCGCCGACAACATGTCCGGTAAGCCTTACCTTCTTGAGGTTATTCCTCAGCCCATAGGGGAGGCTGAAGGCAAGGCTGTCCAGTCCAAGGCCAATGTGGCCATCTACAGGATACCGGCCATCTGCACGGTACGCCTATCCGACGGGGTGACATCCCTCCTTCAGGACAGGATAGCTGTCTACCAGCTCGGAACGGAAGGCTATTTCCCGCTTTCGAAATAATTTTCAAATATTCACATATTAATAAGTAAAGCTATGACTATTAAAGATCTACAGCCAAAGGCCGTTTGGGAGAACTTCTACGGTCTGACAAGGGTTCCACGCCCTTCAAAGCATGAGGAGAAGGTTCGTGAGTACCTTTTGAACTGGGGAAAGGAGCATGGAATCGATGTCAGAAAGGATGACACCGGCAACGTCATATTCACCGTTCCGGCCACTCCTGGATTCGAGAACCGCAAGGGAGTCATCATGCAGGCTCACATGGACATGGTTCCGCAGAAGACCGCCGAGACAAAGCACGATTTCCTCACCGACCCTATCGAGACCGAGATTAAAGGGGAGTGGGTGACCGCAAAGGGAACCACCCTCGGCGCGGACAACGGCATCGGCATCGCCCTCGCCCTTACCGCCCTTCAGGACAAGACTCTCAAACACGGACCGCTTGAGGCCCTTATCACCTACGACGAGGAGACCGGTATGACCGGAGCCAATTCCCTCAAGCCGGGTGTCCTTAAGGGTGACATCCTTCTCAACCTCGACTCCGAGGAGGAGGGCGAGCTCTGCACCGGTTGCGCGGGTGGAGTGGACGGCACCGCCGACTTCACTTACAGAACCTACAAGACTCCGGAAGGCTACGTCGGCTACAAGTTGACTGTCAAAGGGTTGAAAGGCGGACACTCCGGAATGGACATTTCCCTCTTCAGGGGTAACGCTAACAAGATCGTCTGCCGCCTTCTCGAAGCGGTGATCTCTGAATATGACGTGAAGGTCGCCTCCATCACCGGCGGATCTCTCCGCAACGCGATCCCGTTCGAGGCCGAGGCCGAGATCCTCGTTCCTTCAGCGGACGCGCGCAAGGTCAAGGCCTTGGTGGAGAAGAAGTTTGAGGAGTCGAAGTTCGAGTACCAGTACTCTGATCCGGACATGATCCTCATCTACGAGAAGCAGAGCGCTCCGGCCGCACGCTACATCAGCCCTAAGGTCATCGGCAAGGCTGTTAAGGCCATTCTTGCCTGCCCTCACGGAGTGCAGAGGATGAGCGACACCCTTCCAGGCCTTACCGAGACATCTACCAACATGGCAATCGTGCGCACCCGGAAAGGCCATCTTACGGTTCACTCGCTGACCCGCAGCTCGATCGACGCCGCCAAGATGTACCTCGCCGACTCTATCCGTTATGTGTTCGAATTGGCTGGTGCTGAATATTCAACATCAGGCGCTTACAGCGGATGGGCTCCGAAACTCGGTACTCCGATGATCAAGGTTCTTGAGGACACCTACAAATCACTCTTCGGAAAGGATCTGAAGATCACCGCCACGCACGGAGGACTTGAGTGCGCCATCATGGGAGCGAAGTACCCTAACTGGGAGATGGTCTCCATCGGACCGGACATCCTCTACCCTCACTCTCCTGACGAGCGGGTTAACATCGCCTCCGTCGCCGAGACCTGGAAGTTCCTCGTCGCAGTGCTTGAGAATATTCCTGAAAAGTAATTTGTCTTGACCTCTAATTTGCGAAAGTTGAGATAATTGACTATATTTGCAGTCCTTTTGGGTTGGCATACGTACCCAGAAGGACTGCAATTTATTTATTATTAAACAATTAAGTCAAATGTTAAAACAGTACGAGACCGTTTTCATCGCAACTCCCGTTTTGTCTGAACAACAGATGAAGGAAGCGGTTGCCAAGTACACCAAACTTATCGCCGACAATGGTGGCGAGGTTGTGTACGAGGAGGACTGGGGACTCCGTCAGCTGGCCTACCCGATCCAGCACAAGACCTCAGGATTCTATTATCTTATTCAGTTCAAGGCCGAGCCTGCGTTCATCGCCACCCTTGAGACACAGTATTTCCGTGATGAGAGGATTATCAGGTTCCTCACTGTGGCTCTTGACAAGCATGCCGAGGCTTACGCCCAGAAGAGAAGGGAGAACAGGAACAAGCCTGCCGCTCCTAAGGCCGAGGCCGTAGAGGCTCCTGTAGCCGAGGCTCCAGCCCAGGAAGAGAAGAAGGAAGAAAACGCTTAATCAAGGAGGAATTAATTATGGCACAGAATGACGCACAGAATGCGGGTATCCGCTATCTCAATCCTCCTACAGTAGAGGTTAGAAAGAAGAAATACTGCCGTTTCAAGAAGGCAGGTATCAAGTATGTTGACTACAAGGACGCCGAGTTCCTCAAGAAGTTCCTCAACGAGCAGGGTAAGATTCTCCCTCGCCGTATCACCGGTACTTCTCTGAAATTCCAGAGGAAAGTCGCTCAGGCTGTCAAGAGGGCCCGTTCCCTTGCTCTGCTTCCTTATGTAACTGACCTTCTTAAATAATAGGAGAGCGAGATTATGAAGATCATTTTGAAGAAAGAGGTTGCCAGTCTCGGCGAGGCCGGAGATGTGGTAGAGGTAAAGTCAGGTTACGGCCGTAACTATCTTATCCCTCAGGGATTCGCTTGCGCGGCCACACCATCGGCTCTTAAGCAGCTTGAGGAGACGAAGCGCCAGAGGGCACACAAGGAGGCCAAGCTTGTCGCTGACGCCGAGGCTCTCGCCGCCAAGATCGCCGCTACGCCTGTCACTGTTTCCGTAAAGGTCAGCGAGTCTGGCAAGATCTACGGTTCTGTCACCACCGCTCAGGTGGAGGAGGCTCTCAAGGCCGCCGGCATCGAGGTTGACAAGAAGAACATCACTCTCGGTGAGATCAAGACCGTAGGTGAGTACGAAGGCTCTGTCAAGTGCTACAAGGCAGTCAAGGCCGTTGTAAAGGTCACTGTTGTAGCTGAGGCCTAGTTAGTTGAAGACATCAGCCCGTCATGGGCGGTCATATTATAAGTGAGGGTGGCGTTTCAGCCACCCTCGCTTTTTTACTTTATGCCTGTTACCTTGACCGGGCCAAGAAGTCCTGCCGGGAGCAGAGGCTCGTCCGGCTTGAAGAACTCCATCTGTGTGTAGGTGATTGTCTCGGTCGCGTCCGGCTGGACATCTCCCACGAGGCGGTTGTGCCACATGTTGACGACCTTGATCTCGATGGTGTTCGTGCCGCCTCTCACCGCATCGGTGATGTCAACCTTGAACGGAGCGTTCCAGTACACGCCCAGATTCCTGCCGTTCACGGTCACCTCGGCCAGATCCTTCACATCCCCCAGATCCAGGATGACGGCATCCTGGTCTTTGATCTCCTTCTTTTTCAGTCTGAAGGTGTTGGAATATGTCGCCGCTCCGGAGAAGTACTTGATCCCGAACACGGAACTCTCGGTGAGGGAGGCAAGTTTGTCAAAGGTGGCGCTCTCCGGCGCTCCGCGTCCCGGCTGGAACGAGACAGTCCAAGGGGTGTCGATCTCGGACAGAGTCTGGGACGATACCTGGGGTAGAACGACCTTGGCGACATCCGTGTCTTCCGTCAGGACGACAAAGACGGACTGGTGCCGCGCCAGGCTCATCGTGACATTCGTCCTGCCGTCGGCGAACTCGTAGCTGACCGGCTCTGTGGAAGCGTCCTCCGCGTGCCAGATGACCGGTTTCTTTCCGCTTGTCTTGAAAGACGCTGTAATGTTCCTGTCCTCCTTGGAAAGGTTGGTCACCCAGTAGATCTCTCCGTACGGAAGTGTCCTATGGACAAACTTGATGTCCTTGCCGTTGCCGGAGACTATGCTGAAATCAGGCTTCAAGCCAATGGATGTCAGTACTTTCGCCGCATCCACGCCTGCGCTTACATTCTTGCGCCCTGAGTTCCAGATGTCGTTCACGAGAGCTTTGAACTCGTCCTCGTCGCCACCGGTGTTGCTGGCCAGTTTCAGAGGCTTGGAGCCGCAGATGACCACGCCGGCATCGGCGAACTCCTTGATCTTGCGGAGAATGTCGATCGACATGTGCCGCACGTTGGAGTCGAGCATCAGTACCCTGTATCTCATGCCGGTAGGGACGGTCAGCATTCCGTTCTCGGCCTTTGCCAGGTCGCGGATGACTGACGGGTTGAAATAGTCGTAGTTGTAGCCGTGAGGAAGAGCCGGAACCTTCTTGAGCATGATTCCGGTGGCGTTGTTGTCCTCTCCATAGTAGTAGGCCACATCGGCCACGAAGCACCCTTGCTGGAGCATGTGGCAGCTGCGTGACAGGTAGTCTGTCCAGGCTCTGGCCTGATCAGCCCATGTCTGGTGACGGTCGAACCATTGTCCGTACTTCCCCAGTCCGAGTCCCGGAACCTTGTCATCCACAGGCTGGTGAGGGGAAGTGTGGATCACGAAGCGGTTCAGCCCGGCTGCCATGGCAGCGTCGGCGGTAGGCTTCAGAACGGCAGGGGAGAAGACCCAGGCTCCGTCCCTGTAGCCGTCCGTGGTGAATGACTCGGCGGCGGCGATGTTCTGGCCATAGATGTGCGCCACGGATGCGGATTCACGGATGTCCGCCTCAAAGCGCGGATTGAATATGTTGCCTTTCTTGTAGTCCATCCAGAAGGCCGACATCGGTATCTCGGCGTAGCGTTTGCAGTCCATGCCGTCGCTGAGGTTGGCGCGGTAGTTCTCGTGGCTCTCAGTGTAGCGCTTCATGCCGTACGGTTTGAGGATCTCGTTCTGGAGGTCGTAGTGATACTCGGTGATCATGTCTCCGATCGTCCTTCTCCAGTCGAAAAGGAAGCGCTCGGTCTCTTCCGTGCTGTTAAGTACCATTCCTGTCAGCGCCGGCATCCAGCGGAGAAGGTCGTAGCCTTTGCGGGCCTTGAACTCTGCCGGCATATTCACTGTCCATGTCTGCGCTCCTGCCTCGAAACTGTCCGTGAGGAGGTATTCGATGCCGCCCTTGCCGAGCTTGCCGCCGGACGCATCGATGTAGGTCTGGAGATAGTTGCGGAAATATTCTGTGATCGCCTTCGGGTCGAGCTTGTCCACCTCAAGACCGGTGGCTTCCGGCGATGCGGGGTGGTTGGTCTTGCCGGTCAGGCTGTAGCCGAAGCGGAATATTCTCCAGTTGCCTTCCGGTGCGTTCCAGTTGAGCTCACCGTCCTTTACGTAAGGTGTAAGATCCACAACGTCCTCAAGACGGGCGGCTTCCGTGCTGTGCGGCGTGTCCTCCATCCAGAGCAGACGGTAGAAACTGTTCCCGGCCTTGTCGCCGGCCAGCTGGATCCGGGTGACGGTCGAGAGGGCGAACTGGGACACGCCAAATGCGCAGTCTTTCTTGCCTCCGTTGTCCTTTAGATTGAATCTGAAGTACTTGGCCGTGGTGGCAGGGATCGCGTATGTCCTTTGAGGTGAGGCCTGGTAGGAAAGCGGGATGGCTTTGAAACTTACCCCGTCGTCGCTGTAGAGGAGTTCTTTCGTGTGCGAGAACTGCCCGGCGTCTTTTCTTAGTTCGGAGATGACGACGGACTTGATTGTCAGCGGCTCGGAAAACTCGTACTGGATCCAGCACTGTCCGTTCCTGTCAGGGGTGATGTCAAGGTAGTCCCCGACGCTGTCGCCGGTTATGTGGTTCAGGAGTTCCTTGCCGGTGACCTTGCAGCCGCTGGATGTGACGTTCGGGCCGAGGTTCCTGATGTTGATGTCGGAGTCGCACAGCCTCACTCCCACGACCGCGATGTCTCTGTAGAACTTCTTTTTAAGGAAGACTTGCGAGATGCCGTCGAACGACTCGCTGAAATCCATGAACGGCCCGGTGACATCAAAGCCCTCCGGAAGTCTGACGCTGAGAGACTTGCCTCCCACGACCTCTATCTGCCTCCAGACTAGTTTCTTCATCGCGTCCTCGTCCTTCACCCAAGGGCCTCCGGTCTCGCTCCAGCCCGGAGAACTGGCGATGGTCATCTCCATGTCGAGGCTGTCTGCAAAATTGATGGCGTACCTGAAGGCGTCCTTCCACTCGGGTGTCATGTAGGTCAGCCTCTTTCCGACGATCTGCGGCGTCTCCAGTCCCGCGTCGAAGTTGTGGAAGCCGGCGACGCCAGTCTTATGCATCCACAGAAGGTCTTTCCTGATGCCGTCCTTGGTGATGTTGCCGTTCATCCAGTGCCACCACACCCTCGGCCTCGCCGCCTTCGGAGGGTTCCGGAACTCATTATAGAGGTTCTGCCCGGTCGATGGGCTTACCTTCTCGGCCACCTCTCCGCTCTTGGCTGCCGAATGTCCGTCATTATGCGCGAACGCCGTTACCGACAAAGTCAACAGAGCTAAGGCAGCAGCAATGTTACATGATTCTCTCATCATAGATGCTGTTGTGGTTTCAGTAATCCTTAAGGATCACCAACTAGTGTTTAATGCTTATTTAGTGATTATTATGTCTTTATGGTTGCCTGGCTGGACAGTCTACACCGTGGCGCCCGCCATTGCCCCGTGGGGTTCGCTACCGGGCCAGCAATTCCTTGACTATCGTGGAGATCAGTCGTCCGTCCGCCTGCCCCGCCAGTCTCTTCGTGGCCGCTCCCATAACCTTGCCCATGTCCTTTGGGCCGGTTGCGCCAACTTCGGCGACAACCTCTTTAAGAATATTCCTGACCTCGTCCTCGGAGAGCGCCTTCGGCAGGTAGGCCTCCATCACCCTCATCTCAGAGAGTTCCTTCTCGGCGAGTTCCGGCCTGTTGCCCTGGGTGTAGAGTTCCGCGGACTCCTTGCGCTGCTTTACGAGCTTCTGGATAATCTTCAGCACGTCAGCGTCCGTGAGCTCGTGCTCCGCTCCTGAAGTCTTGGCGAGAAGAATCTCTGATTTGATGCCTCTTGTGGCGTTGAGACGAGCCTCGTCGTGAGCCTTCATCGCCTCCATTATGTCCTTCTGGATCTGTTGTTCGAGTGCCATGATAAAAAGTGTTATAATGTTCGTTCTACAAATTTACACATTTTACCACCAATTATGAATATGTTTGCGAAGTTTCTTGGAAGCCTTTTTGACTCTGTTTTTTGGCAAATTACTTTTCATTTTCCTAAATTTGGCAAAAATTTGATTCTATGAGACAGATAAGCACAGAAAAAGCCCCAGCGGCAATCGGCCCGTACAGCCAGGCCGTCGAACATAACGGTTTCATCTTCGTTTCCGGCCAGCTTCCGATCGATCCGGCCACAGGCGCGTTCCCGGAAGGGGGAGTGGAGGCTCAGACCCGCCAGTCCCTGACCAACCTCAAGGTCATCCTTGAACAAGCCGGTTCAGATCTTGGCAAGGTTCTGAAGACCACTGTCTTCCTCGCCGACATGAACGATTTCGGAGCCATGAACGGCATCTATTCCGAGTTCTTCAAGGCTCCATATCCGGCCCGCTGCGCCTTTGCCGTAAAAACCCTCCCGAAAGGAGCACTCGTTGAGATCGAGTGCATCGCCGCGGCGGAGTAGTCTAACACTGGCTTGTGTCGCAAAATGTCTCGGGTGCGGAATCCATCTTCCTGCACCCGAGACATCATCTTTTTTTGTATTTCGGGTGCGGAACAGAGTCATCCGCACCCGAGGCAAACTGATTATACCGGCACCTACAGCTCCACGGCGTTCAGACGGGCCAGAGCCTGGTGATAGTCGCGCTCGGCGGAGAGAGTCTGCTCCAAGGCCTCGTAGTACTGGTCGGTCTCGACGAGATATTCAATCATAGAGATCTCGCCTCGGGACTGGGCTGTCAGCAGGTAGTCACGGCTGTCGGTCTCGCCCAGGGAGGCGCGCATCAGCTCGGAGTTGGCCTTTAGGCTCGCGGCGCGGTTGTACATGGACAGAAGGTCGAAGTAGAACTGCTGCTCTGCGGCGGCTTTACGGGACTGGGAGGCGACGATCTTCGCGCGGGACTGCTTGACTTTGTTGGAGTTGCTCCATAGCGGGATGTTCACGCCCACGGTCACGCCTCGGAATTTGTCGGCGGTGGTGAGCTCGCTCATGTAGCCGACGGTGAGTTCCGGTACCCATGCTGTCTTGTCGATGGACAACTGCCTCTCGTCCACGGCGACTTCCTGGCGGACGTACTGAAGAACGGGATTCTTCTCGGAAGCCTCTGTGTACCAGGCCTCAAAGTCTGCGGGGAGGTTCTCGTCAAGAGCGTAGGAACGCTCCTCCAGCACTATTCCCCGGCCTCCGTTCAGGGATTTCAATGTGGACAGGAGGGCTTCCCGTTCGACATCTACCTGTGAGATCTGTCCACGGACTGTTGTCAGGTGGACTTTGGCCTTGTTAAGATCCAGGATGCTGGCGTCACCGGCCTGGATTCTTTTCTCGAAGGATGACACGAGGGTCAGCGCCTGTTCAAGGTGGGTGTCAAGCTCGGATTTCAGGGCATTGTAGTAGATGAGGTCGATGCAGGCCTGTTTCGCCTCAAGCAGCACGTTGAGCCTTTCGGATTTGTAGCTCAGGGCCGCAAGTTCGTTCTGTCCTGCCACCTGGCGGGATTTCATCCCGGTCAGTGTGGCCACGTCGAAGGCCTGTGTGACACGGAAGTCGCGCCTGTTGCCGATGCCGTCCGCACCCCAAAGGTAGTTGAACTCGAATTCCGGGTTTTCAGGAAGGGCGCCTGAGCGGTTCTCCAGCCTTTGGGCCTCGGCTTGGGCCGCCGCGGCTTTCAGAGTTGGGTTGTTGGACTCGATCTGCTTCAGTATCTCATCGACCGATGATTGGGCCGAGGTGTGGACTGTACCTGCGGCACTGATGCAGATGACAAGTAGTAATCTATTTATGTTTAAGTACTTCATGTTGCTATTATACTTTTGTGTTTAAGTACTGTGGTTTCCGTTCCATTATTCCTTCACCTTCCTCTTGGATTTTGAGTTGATGAGGTAGATCACCGGAACCACGAAACCGTTCAGCAGGGTGGAGGAGTAGAGTACGTCGAGGATGACTTTCGCGGAGGAGAAGAGTCCGCCGAGGATGACTTTCGCCATCGGGGACTGGATCTCGTTGCCTGGGAGGTCGCCTCCGAGCGCGAGCGGAAGAAGGGCCAGCGCGGAAGTGATCGCCGTCATCAGAATCGGATTCAGCCGGTCGAGCGAACCGGTCATGACAGCATCCTCGCGGGAGAGTCCCTGTGACGAAAGCACGTTGTAGCGGTCGATCAGCAGCATGCCGTTGCGGGTCGCGATGCCGAACAGCGAGATGAATCCTATGATGGCGGGAATGCTCAGGATGCCGTCGGTGAAGAACACGGCGAACACGCCGCCGATGAGCGCCAGAGGCAGATTCAGCAGCACGACGAGCGACTGCGAGATGTTTTTGAACTCCCCGTACAGAAGCATGAAGATGATGAATATACTGAATATGCTCACGAGGGCTATCGTCTTGGATGCCCTTTCCTCGCTCTCGAACTGTCCTCCGTACTCTATGTGGTAGCCTTCCGGCAGTTCTATGTTCTCGGCGATCTTCTCGCGGATGGCCCCCACGGCCTTGGCGAGTTCTCCGCCGGTTGCGTTGCAGGAAACGACCAGCTTGCGGCTGACGTTCTCACGGTTGATCGTGTTCGGTCCTGCTGCGGATCTGATGTCGGCCACGTAGGAGAGAGGGATTTTCCTTCCGTCACCCGTGTCGATGGTAAGGTCGGAGATCCTCTCGATGGTCGAGCGGGCGTCGTCACCTACCTTCAGCGTGAGGTCGAAGGAACGGTTGCCCTCGTAGACTGTGGAGACGACCTCTCCTTCCATCATCACCCTGACCACCTCGGCGAACTCCGGAAGGGTGATTCCGTAGCGGGCCAGCATCTCGCGCTTAGGCGTGAGGTTCAGCTCCGGTCTTTCCACCTGTTGCTCCACATTGATGTCGGCTATGCCCTCTACCCCTGAGATCGAGGTCTTGATCTTCTGTCCGATCTCGTACATCCTGTTGAGATCCGAACCGAACAGCTTTATGGCGATGTTCGCCTTTGTGCCTGAGAGCATCGCATCGATTCTGTGAGAGATAGGGCCGCCGATCTCAATGTTCACTCCAGGAAGTACGGACAGCTTCTCCCTGACTTCCTCGGTCAGTTGCTTCCTGGTTTTCCTGCCGAGTTCAAACGGACACTCGAACTCCGAGCTGTTCACGCCGAAGGCGTGCTCGTCCAGTTCGGCGCGGCCTGTCTTGCGGCCTACTGTCTTGATCTCCGGGATGCTGAGGAGAAGTTCCTCGGCTGTACGTCCCATCCGGTCGGACTCCTCCAGAGATATTCCCGGAATGGTGCTGACGGAGATTGTGAACGAGCCTTCGTTGAACGCCGGGAGGAAACTCCCTCCAAGGGTGAAGAACATCACGATGGCCGCCGCAAGCAGCGCTCCGACTCCGCCGAGTAGGGTCTTCTTATGGTCAAGAGACCAGTGCAGGGCTTTTCCATAGACCTTCTTGAGCCAACGGACAAGGGCCGGCTCCCTTTCGGTCTTGTCGCCGCCGCGTCTGCCGAGAAGGAACGAGCTGAGGACCGGAGTGACGGTCAAGGCCACAAGCGTGGATGCCATCAAGGAGATTATGAACGTGATTCCCAGCGGCTTGAGCATCCTTCCCTCCATTCCGGAGAGAAAGAACAGCGGCAGGAAGCTGGCGATGATGATCAGCGTGGAGTTCAGCATCGGCATACGGACTTCCTTTGAGGCTTCGTAGACTACTTTCACGATGCTTTCACGCTCACCCTCAGGCTTTTCACGATTCTGCCGCAATCGCTTGAACACATTCTCCACATCGACGATCGAGTCATCCACAAGCGAGCCGATGGCGATGGCGATTCCTCCGAGGCTCATCGTGTTGATAGTTAGTCCCATCCAACGTATGGCGAGAAGTGACGCTACAATCGAAAGCGGTATGGAGACCAGCGAAATCACGGTGGTTCGCCAGTTCATAAGGAATATGAACAGCACGATGATCACGAAGATCGCTCCTTCGATCAAGGACTGCTTCACGTTGTCCAACGAGCTTTCGATGAAGCGGGACTGGCGGAATATCCGGGAGTTGACCTTGACATCGGCAGGAAGGTTGGCTTTCAGCTCGTCCAAGGCGTTGTCGAGCCTTCCGGTCAGTGCCAGCGTGTTGGTGTTGGGCTGTTTTGTGACCGTGAGCAGCACGGCCGGTTTCCCGTCGTTGGAGGCTACGCCCAGAACAGGGGTCTTCGGTCCGATGCGCACATCGGCCACAGCGTCCAGCGTTATAGGCAGTCCGTTCTCCGATGTCTTGACCACGGCCTTCTTCATTTCGTCCAAGTCATTGGTTGACAGGAGGCCGCGGACGATATATTCATTGCCGTACTCATAAAGGGTGCCGCCGGAGGCATTCTGGTTCATTCCTTTGACGGCGTAGATCACCTCGTCCATCGACACGCCGAAGCGGCGCATCCTGCCGGGGTCCATCAGGATCTGGTACTCCTTGATGTCGCCGCCCATCACCGCGACCTGAGCCACTCCTCCTGTCGAGAGGAGCCTTGGTCTGATCGTCCAGTCGGCGATAGTCCTGAGATCCTGCATGGATGTCGTGTCGGCGGTCAGGCCTATGATCATCAGTTCGCCGAGAATCGAGGCCTGCGGGCCGAGCGTCGGCTTGCCGACATTCTCCGGAAGGTCATCACCGATCATGGCAATCTTCTCGGAGACAATCTGCCTGGCCTTGTAAATGTCTGTTCCCCAGTCGAATTCGATGTTGACGATAGAGAAACCGGTGGCTGAAGAAGAACGCACGCGTCGCACGTTGGTCGCACCGTTGACCGCTGTCTCGATCGGGAATGTCACGAGCCTTTCGACCTCTTCGGGTGCCATTCCCTCGGCCTCGGTCATCACTACGACCGTCGGAGCGTTCAGATCAGGGAACACATCGACCTCGGTGTGCGTTGTTGAATATATTCCCGCCACAAGGCAGAGCGCGGCGATCACGAGGACCACCATCCGGTTGTTGAGCGAGAACCGTATGATTCCGTTCAGCAGTCCGTTTTCATGTCTGAGCTGTTCCATAGGCCTAGTGACTGTGTGTGTGACCTGCCGGAGCGGCGACTACCGAGGCCAGTTTCACCTGCATCGCGCCTGTCTGGACGATGACCTCGCCTTCGTTCAGACCGCTCTTGACAAGGACTCTCTTTCCGTCGGACTGTCCGAGCCTTACCTCGCGCTTCGTGAAGCAGGTCTCGTCCTCCTGGACAAAGACGTAGTGGATGCCCTGATCCTCGACCACGGCACCGACCGGGACGCTGAACGCCTTGGAGGAGGATGAGGATTTGAGGTAGACATCGACGTAGGAGCCGGCGACAAGGTCTCCCTTGTTGTCGAACTCGAATGTCACTGGAATATAATAGTCCCCTCCGGAAGCCTTTCCGTAGCCGATGAGCCTGCCGTTGAGATCTTTGAGGCTGTAGGCCGCGTCGCTGTAGGATGTCGAGAAGTTGGCGTCCTTGATGCCGCTAAGAAGTCCGTAGTATTTCTCGGACACGTCGGCGCGGAGCCTGAGCCTCCTGTTCTGGCTGACAACGGCGACCGGGGTTCCCGTCTCCACGAAATCGCCTTGGCCCACGCTCAGTTTCTTTATGTATCCGCCGATCGGGGAAGTGACGCAGACATTCCCGTCCTTGGAGGTGTTGGAGGACAGGGCGTCGTACTCGGCCTTGGCCTGTTCGAAGGCGAGTCTGCTCTGGTCCAAGTGGCTCTCGCTGACGATGTTGTCCTTGCTGAGCTGGAGGTCGCGCTCATATTCTTTCCTGGCGGCCTCGAACGCGGCCTTGGCTTTGGCCAGCTGGTCACCGCCGCCCAGTTCCTTGGACGAGATAGTGGCGATCTGCCCGCCTTTTCCCACAGCCGAACCCTCGGTCAGTCTTCCGAAACTGATGATGCCTGAGGTCTTTGCCACGACTGTCATCTCGTCTCCCATCGCAGACAGTATCTGCCCGCTCGTGTGGATAACCTCGGCGAAATCCCCGGCGGTCACTGTCTCGGTAGTTATCCCGAATGTCTTCTGTCGTTCAAGGCTCACCACGATCTCGCCGTCGTGGCCCTTGTTGCCGTGATCGTGGCCTTCGTGACCCTCCGCCTCGTGATTATGTCCTTCGTGTCCGTGGTCATGCCCCTCGTGGCTGTGCCCTTCATGGTCGTGATCGTGTCCGTGATCATGCCCCTCGTGAGCCTCCACGCCATGTCCGTGGTCATGTCCTTCGTGATTGGAATGGTTGCCGCATCCTGCCAGAACCGCGCAGAATGCCATTGTCAATAGTATTGTTCTTTTCATTTTATGAATATTTTATCAAGTATTTGTGGTGCATGAATAGCTGTAAGCCAGGATTTAACAGAATCCTGTGCTACAGACTTACCCTACGACTTTATCTAATTCCTTGAAATCGAGGAATATACGTAAAACCGTAAAGTTATGCGATGACCGGTGGGGCGTTAGGCGCCAAAGAGCAGACAAGCGGCGGCGCCATTTTAGGTACGATGTCCCCGGAAGCATATTCATAAACCGTGCTTTCGAGGTTGATTGTCAGAAGGTTGGCAAGAGCGGCGAGGATCGGGGATATGTTGGCTTCGTCGCCGTCGTAGTCCTGGTGGTCAACATGCAGTGTTTCCGACGGGAAGTATGGTTTGTGCGCCACGCAATGGCTCTCGTCCTCGTTGTGGTTGGCGTCCGAATGATGAGTGTGCGCATCGTCTATGCAACCGTACAGTCCGCAGACTTCCTCCGCGATGCAGATCATGGTTTCGTGGTGATGGTGCGGCAGCACAGTCGCCAGAGTCACCATCATCATCGCCAGAAAGATCGGCACTATGGACAATTTCCTCATCATAAATCCTTTCGGACAATCATGGCAAATTTAGTAAATATTTCTGAATATGTAAAATGATAGGACATGACAGCATAATATCATATCTGATAATTAAGGGCAGGCAGGTACTACGGGGAATGGATTTCGATAAAATAAATGAATATGTAAGTTTAAATGCGATAATCCCCTTTGGGTGACTTTGGCTCCCGAAGAGGGAGGGGACCCGCTTTAGCGGGGAGGATCACCCGAAGGGGATTATTGCAGTTGGTAACTATTCAAATTCCTAAAAATATGATTACTTAAGAATATAGGTAATTGGAGCGTAGCGACCGAAGAGGGAGGGGACCCGCTATGCGGGGAGGACCTCCCGCGGCCAATATATTGACGGCATACCTTGTGTCCCTAAGTGGCTGTCACGAAGTGACTGAGGCAAATATGTCTCAGTTACTTGGAACTGAGATATTCGTCAATCGCCGCCGCTGCCTTGCGCCCCGCACCCATCGCGAGGATCACTGTCGCGGCACCGGTGACGGCATCACCGCCGGCGAATATGCCCTCTCTGGTCGTGCGGCCTTCGGCATCAGCCTCAAGCCCGCCACGACGTGTGGCCTGAAGTCCCTTCGTCGTGTTGACGATCAACGGATTCGGAGCAGTTCCAAGAGCCATGATCACGGTCTCAGTCGGGATCTCGAACTCGGATCCCGGAATCGGGACAGGGGAGCGGCGGCCACTCGCGTCAGGTTCGCCGAGCTCCATTCTGATGCACTTGATCGCCCTTACCCAGCCTTTCTCGTCACCGAGAATCTCAACCGGGTTGGTAAGCATCTGGAAGTCAATGCCCTCTTCCTTGGCGTGATGAACCTCCTCCTTTCTTGCAGGAAGCTCGTTCTCGGTACGACGATAGACTATGGTGGTGTCGGCGCCAAGCCTCAGGGCTGTTCTCGCGGCATCCATCGCCACGTTTCCTCCACCGACGACACAGCACTTCTTCCCGGCGTGGATCGGGGTGAGATAGTCCTCGCGGAAAGCCTTCATAAGGTTGTTTCTCGTCAGGAACTCATTGGCGGAGAAAACCCCGTTGAGATTCTCGCCAGGAATGNNNNACCCCTTTGAGATTCTCGACAGGAATGCCCATGAATTTCGGCAGACCGGCTCCCGTGCCGACGAACACGGCCTTGAAGCCTTCCTTGTCCATCAACTGGTCGATGGTGACCGTCCTTCCGACAATCACATCGGTCTCTATTTTGACTCCGAGCGCCTTGACAGCGTCGATCTCGCGCTTGAGGACGGTGTCCTTAGGAAGCCTGAACTCAGGGATGCCATATTCCAACACACCGCCGGCCTTGTGGAGGGCTTCGAAGATCGTGACATCGTAGCCTTTCTTGGCCAGGTCGGAGGCGCAGGCCAGGCCTGCAGGTCCGGAACCGATGATGGCAACCTTCGCGCGGCCAGGGGTCGGAGCGGCTGGCGCCTCGACAGGATTGGCGCCGGTCGTGGCAGAGTAGTCGGCCACAAACCTCTCCAGTTTGCCGATGGCCACCGGCTCACCCTTGACACCGAGGATGCAGCTGCCCTCGCACTGGCTCTCCTGCGGGCAGACACGTCCGCAGACGGCCGGAAGGGAGGAGTCCTCGGCGATGATGGCGGCGGCTCCGGCGATGTCACCTGCGGCCACCTTGGCGATGAATTCAGGAATCTTCACGCTGACAGGGCAGGCCTGCACACAGCGGGGATTCTTGCAATGGAGACAGCGTGTGGCCTCTGTCGTGGCTTCCTCAAGGTTGTAGCCGTAGCAGACCTCTTCGAAATTATGCGCGCGTACCTTCGGATCCTGCTCGCGTACCGGTACTCTTGGTATTCTCTGTGCCATTATATTCCCATTTTAGATTTAACATCCGTCTCCTCGGGCCTGTATTGTCCGAGACGCCTCATGGCCTCGTCGAAATCAACGTCGTAGCCGTTGAACTCAGGACCGTCCACGCATGCGAACTTCACTTTTCCGGCCACGGTCACGCGGCATGCACCGCACATCCCCGTGCCGTCCACCATCAGCATGTTCAGGCTCACGTCCTCAGGGATGCCGAGTTTCTTGCAGGTCAGGGTGCAGAACTTCATCATGATCATAGGGCCGATTGACACTGCCTGGGTATATTCCTTACCCTCATTGACCAGTTTCTCAAGCAGGCCGGTGACCATTCCGTGGAATCCTTCCGAACCGTCGTCAGTGCAAAGGTAGAGGTTGTCACAGGCGGAGGCCAGCTCTTCCTTGTAGATAAGAAGATCCTTGGTCTTCGCTCCGATGATGACATCGACCGCTATGCCTCTCTCGTGCAGCCATTTAGCCTGAGGGTAGACTGGAGCGGTGCCGACACCGCCGGCGATGAATATGTACCTTTGGCCTTTCAGCTCCTCATCCGTCTTGTCAACGAAGGCGGAAGGGTTGCCCAGAGGTCCCACGACATCGCTGAAGAACTCGCCTTCGGCCTTGGAGATGATCGCGGCCGATGACGCTCCTATGAGCTGGGTGACGATGGTCACCGTGCCGTTCTCCCTGTCGTAGTCACTGATGGTAAGTGGTATGCGTTCGCCCTTTTCGTCGGAGCGGACAATCAGGAACTGCCCAGGTTTGGCGGCCTCGGCAATCCTTGGAGCCGACACCACCATCTTGCAGATGTTAGGAGTCAGCATCACTCTTTCAAGAATCTTGAACATAAGCTATCTAAAAATAGTGTTATTAAATGTAGCGGGCAAATGTAGGAAATTAAGTCGATATTCCAAATTATTCCCGAATATATGATGCAGGATCGCACCCGATTGTCCGTTTTGCGTTCGTTCTGTTGATTTGCCATAATTTAGCATAATTTAGCTTCGGAAATGTGTGTTTTGAAGGATTTTAATTGTATATTCGCAAAAATAGAGATTAGTTCCGAAAGGTACGATGTCCGTGACGATAAATGACACATTGATATGGCAAATAAATCTACCTTCAAGTCCAATTGGCCGAAGTACCTTCTCCAGTGGGGAGTGCTGGCGCTGCTGGTTTTCTTCCTGAGCGGACTCGCTTCGCTCATGTTCACTGACATGAATGCTCCGGATCCGGAAAAATACTGCCCTTTCGGCGGCCTGGAGGCGTTGGGAACCTATTTCGCCAACGGTTCATTGCCTTGCTCGATGACAAGCATGCAGATCGCGATGGGTGTTGTCCTCGCGGCGGCTGTCGTGCTTCTCGGCAAGCTGTTCTGCGGCTATCTCTGTCCCGTCGGAACGGTGGAGGATCTTCTGAAGAAACTCAGGCAGGCCATCGGGTTCAACGCCTTCAACATCAATGAGCGCAGTGTCGCCGACAAGGTGCTGAGGATCGTGAAGTACGTGCTTCTGTTCATCACCTTCTACATGACATTGACCGCAAGCGAACTCTTCTGCAAGAATTTCGACCCGTACTACGCCACGGCCACGGGATTCAAGGGTGAGATCACGCTTTGGATGTCCGTCGCCGCGTTGGCGCTTGTGCTTATCCCCGGTCTTTTTGTGGACAGGTTCTGGTGCAAGTACATCTGCCCGCTCGGAGCGATCTGCAACTCCCTCAAATTCTGGGTGTGGATGGTCGTGCTGGTGGGTGTGTGGTGGATTCTTGGCCTTCTCGGACTACAGTTGCCTTGGGTCTGGCTGCTTGGAGCCATGTGTCTGCTCGGCTACCTGCTGGAGATCCTTTGCGGAAGGCCAAAGCCGCAGCTGCTCGGCGTGGTTATCGACAACGGCAAATGCAACGGCAACTGCCGCCTCTGCCAGAAGAACTGTCCTTATAATATTGATGTCCCGTCATTTGAAGGCAAGGTCAATTCTGTTGACTGCACCCTTTGCGGCGAGTGTGTCGCCTCCTGCCCTCTTGGCGCCCTCAGTGTCGGCGTAAGAAAGGAGGTTGAAGGAAAGCGCTGCAAGTCAGCTAAGTACATCCCTGCGGTGCTGACTGTCGTGGCTGTCGCCATAGCGTTCATCATCGGAGGAAAGTTCGAGGTGCCTACAATCGACGAGAAGTGGGGGGTAGAACCGGGAATGAAACTGGAGACGGTCAGGATGGAAGGCCTCAAGTCGGTCAAGTGCTTCGGCAGTTCGATGGCCTTCAAGGCCAGGATGGAGAAGGTGGCGGGAGTCCATGGAGTCAGGACATTCGTCGGAAGCCACACGGTCGTGGTCACCTATGACGCCAACGCCATCGACGCCGCGAAGGTCGAGGCTCTGATCTTCGTCCCTTCCAAGTTCAGGGTCAACAGCCTGGAGCCGGAGCAGTACGACTCGCTCAAGTGCGTGACCATCAGGACGGAAAAGATGTTCGACAAACTCGACCTCAACTACCTCGGAATGCAGATGAGACTCACGGAAAAGAAGATATTCGGTCTGGAGTCCATCTACGAGTGCCCTCTCATCGTCAAAGTGTACATGGCGCCTGACGAGGATCTGGACGAGGCGTGGTTTAAGAATATTGTCGAGAAGAAGACCCTTGAGATGCCGGTTCACGGCGGCGGGGTCAAGACGATGGATCTCGGATTCAAGTTCATCCGTTTGGAGAAGGGAAGCACCATGATCTCCACTCCAGACTACCTAAGGATGATGTTCGACCAGTTCGCCGCTGAATATGCCCGTGAAACCAATCTTGACACGGCCCAGT
Organism: Alistipes sp. CAG:514; assembly: GCA_000431015.1. GTDB lineage: Bacteria > Bacteroidota > Bacteroidia > Bacteroidales > UBA932 > Cryptobacteroides. The sequence continues at coordinate 83,418 of HF986081.1, forward strand.
GGTGGTACGAGATTGTTGACCGCAACTACGAGAAGCCTATCGTGAAGAGAGGGATGCCATTCCTCAGCAACCATCTGTCCTCCCATGAAGGGGTTCTGGGAACATACCTCACCCTTAACGATGATCTGGAGCCATGCATCCGCATACGTTACACGGCTCCGATGACCGAGGCCTCGCTTTTCGAACTGATGACGATGCCGAAATGGACCATCAAGTTCTCGGATGATGACATCCGTGAAGTTGACGCCAAATTGAGTTTCGGAAAACCGGGCCGCAGCATCCCCGTCAAATAAGCGTTCATATTCATAAATAGAGGTTATTTCTGTTGCCGCTTAATTAGATGAAAGGAATATTCATCGCGCTCGCCTTGCTTTTCGCCGCGTCTTTTACAGCCAGGCTTGATGCTCAGATCGCCATATCTGAAGATATGTTCGGACGCACTTCATTCACGGTGAAGGCGCAGGTCCTTGACTCGCTGACGCGGGAGCCTATCGCGTTCGCTTCGGCGTATCTCAGGCATCCTAAGGACACGGTCATCACCAGTTTCGCCCTGACGGACACGCTCGGCAAGGCTGAGTTGAAGAAAGTGGCGAAAGGAGAGCATCTGCTTTGCATTGAATATCTCGGCTACAGACCTGTCTATAAGAAGATTTATGTCCGTGGCAACTATGACGCGAAGACGATCCTGATGAGACCGGACGACAAGATGCTGAAGGCGGCGTCTGTCTCCGCGGTCGGGACTCCGATGGAGATGAAAGGGGACACCCTCGTCTACAACGCCTCCTCGTTCAGGGTGATGTCCAACGACAACCTTGCGGATCTGCTGAAGAAGATGCCAGGCGTGGAGGTAGGCGAGGACGGAACCGTCAAAGTCAACGGCAAGGAAGTCAGCAAGATAACGGTCGGAGGCAGGACGTTTTTCCTTGGGGACAACAAGGCCACTCTCGATAACCTTCCGGCCCGGATCGTTGACAAGGTGAAGGTCATCGACAAGGAGTCCGAGTCCGCCGAGTTCACCGGCATCAAGGGGGACAAGGAGAAGGTGATGGATGTGGAGTTGAAGGAGGAATATAAGAGCGGATGGTTCGGCAACGCCAAACTCTCGGGAGGAACGACAGCTTCAGGCAAGGATGACAACGGATTCAAGGAAAGGAAGGATCTGCTCTTCAGCGGCTCCGCGATGGTCTCGGCCTACGGCGAGAGGAACCAGCTCACGACCATAGCCAACGGCTACAACTTCATGGCTCCCGGATCCGGGATGCTGGTCATGTATGACGGTAATGAGAGCGATGTCCCGTCGTTGCCGTACAATGGCATGCACAGAAGATGGCAGGTGGGGACGAACTTGAACTCGGATGTGATAAAAGGCTTCACCACAGATGCTTCGGTTGTTTACTCATCAGAGAACGTGGACAAGCGTTCGAGGACTGACCGGACTTCATTCAAGGAGGATGGCGACCTTTTCGACACTTCAGGCGAGGTTGAGAACGGCAATCTGGACAAGTTCAGTGTGCGCGCCGAGTTCAAAAAGAAAAACAGGAAGAAGACATCACTTTACTTTGAGCCATACTTTTCCTGGTATGACTACAACAACACTTCCACTGGCAACACACAGTCGCTTATGGAAGGTGTGGAGAGAAACCGTTCGGTGTCAAACACATTTTCAAAGAAGAGTGGAATCTCCACCGGAGGTGATTTGAGCGCCGGAATCAAGAAACTCGGCAAAGATAAACGCGCGTTGACCCTTGATCTTGACTACACTTTGAGTGCGAATGACGGAAAATCGACAGAATATTCAAAAACAACGTTCGCTTCTTCAGGCAAAGAGGACATCCGTGATCTGATTTACGACAAGGACGGCAGTTACAGTGACATAGGCGGATCGCTCAAATACGTCGAGCCGTTCGGCAAGAACTGGGCGCTGTCCGCGACATTGAGCTCGCGCTATAGTGTAAGGAAGTCAACCAGTGACGCGACCGACAACGTCACGGGTTCCGCCAATTATTATTATTCATCGGTGTCGGACAACTATTATTTCTCCAATGAGGGACAGCTTCTGGCTCAGTTCAACAAGGGAAAGACCAACGTGCAGTTCGGTGGTCAGGCAAGGCTCTACAAGAACGAGAACTACGCCCGCTCTTTCGGGCTTGACACCAAGACAGGGGTTGACGAGTGGCAGACAACGCTTTCGCCTTTCGTGAACGTGAGATATTCCGACAAGAACAACAATGTGTATTTCAGACTGTCCAGCAGAACGGCCAGGCCTTCTTCCGCCAGCATTGTGCCGACATTCAACATTGTCAATCCTACAAGGATCACGGCCGGAAACATTTACCTTAAACCGGTTACAAAAGAATCTGTGACCACCACCTACAGGGGCTCTTGGGGGAAAGCCCGGTTCAATGGATGGCTGTTCGGAGATTATTCCTCCAATTCGCAGGTGTCAGCCATTTGGTTTGATGAGAACAGCGTCAGATATTCGATTCCGGTGAACACTAAGAAACCTTCCTATAGTTACAGCTCCGACTTTAATTTCTTCACCCCATTGTCAAAGGACGGTAAACTGCAACTCTCCGTCAATGGTGGATTTGGTGTCACCAGATCTGTAAGTTATCAAAGCAAAGGCACTCTCGACAATCTTGAGATCGACCTTGACTCTTTTGACTACACCGACTTTATGAGCAAATTCTGGGGAGACGCTTCCGGAAACCTTTTCTACTCCGGACAGAGCGGCTTTCAGGAAAGCTTGACCCGAAGTGTCAGAACGAATATTAGTATGATGGTAACCTTGAATCTCGAACGCTTCTCTCTGCAACTCGGGTCAGGGGTTAATAATTCAAAATCAAGATATTCCCTGGATTCAAAGGCGGATACAGATGTTTGGGATACAAATTTTGGAATAAGTCCATCCTATACATCGCCTCACGAGTTTGAGTTCCAGTCTGATTTCTCCTATAGAATCCTGCGAGGTTATGGTTCCGGTTATAATGATGACTATGTCCGCTGGAATTTCAGTGTCGGAAAGAACATAAAGTCTTTCAATATCACCCTTACCGCTCAGGACTTGCTCGACAGCGCAAGGTCACTGATGCGTACCGTGCAGGATGATTACGTCCAGAACTCCTACACCAATGTGCTCGGCCGCAGGATCATCCTCTCCTTCACATGGAACTTCGGCAAGATGGACGCCTCCAAGAGCGGAGCGGCCCAGAATGCCATGTGGAATATGGCGTACTAAAGCAGATGCCCCAGGAAGCGCGCCTTCTCGGAATCTGACATACCACGCCTGCGGGCATATTCATCAATCGCCTTCTGGCTGACGCGGCGGCGGACGATGTGTTTCCTGTAGGAACCGTCAGGCTGCTCCTCGTAAGTGATTTCATTCCTGTGGCAGGTCACGGGTATTGCTTCATTTGTTCTCGTTCGTTTTGTTTGTGTCTGTTGATCAGCCTTCGGCCTTCGGATGCTTGATTTCGACAATGGTCAGGACATCACTATCGACCTTGAACCTTACGTCCAAGTCATTGAATATCATTCCGTAGACTTTGTCGGGGTCGTTCTGGTAACTTGGCCTTGGGTCTTGCGCCAACACCTCTTCCAGGGCGGCAACATCGGCTTTCGTCCATCCGGCTACTTCGAAAGGCTCAGTGACCGAAGGGGCGAACACAACCTTCAGCGGATTCCACTCCTTCCCGTCCACGAACCCGGATGCCGCCTCCGGATGGCTGTCCGCGTAGGAGACGTAAGGCTTTATGTCGTAGATCGGTGTCCCGTCCATCAGATCCGCGCCAAGAACATTGATCACCGGCCCGACAGGCTTGCCGTCCGGATCCTTGGCATCATATTCAATGGATTCCAGCCTGACTGACGAAAGCCCCAAACCGTTGGGTCTGAATGGGGAGCGGCTCGCGAAGACCCCGATCCTCTCGTTCCCGCCCAGCCTCGGCGGCCTCACGGTCGCCTGGAATGTCTCTCTCTTGGCGACCGGGGAAGTCGCCTCGGCAGCCGACCGAGGCTTGTTCCCTGAGAACCCCCAGATCAGCCAGATATATTCAAACCCTTCCAGCCCCCGCACAGCGTCAGCGCTCCGGAACCGAGGCTCGAACACAATCCGGCCTTTCAGCTCAGGAACCAACCCTGCCTGCCTCGGGATCCCGAACTTGGTCCTGAACGGCGAGATGAAACGCGCTACCGGCTCAATGAACATAGCTTACCCGATCCCATTTCAGAGCGTCCTCATCCTGAGGCTTGCGCTCGTCGGCAGGATGCCCGACGGCGATCAGGCACAGCACGGAGCATTCCGCCGGGATTCCGAGAATCTCCCTCACCTTCTCCTCGGCGCTCACTCCAGCCTCCTTGCTGTTTCTTCCCCTGACGTGGCACCAGCAGGAGCCAAGTCCGAGATCCTCGGCCTGGTACTGCATCGAGACAGCCGCTATGGCACCGTCCTCAATCCACAGTTCCTGCTCCCGAGGCTCGCCCAGAACAGCGATGACAACCGGAGCCCCGGCGACAAACTGTGACCCCGCCTCGCGTATTTTCGAAAGCCGGCTTATCCTATCCTTGCTGTCCGTGACCACGAACCGCCATTTTCTCAGCCCCTTTGCCGTAGGTGACATCAATGCTGCCCTCAGAATTGTCCTGACATCCTCCTCGCTGACACACTCGTCCGTGAAGGATCTGTGACTTCTGCGCCTCTGCGCCAGTTCCTTGAAAGATTCCATACTCATTTACTCCTTTTCCGCAAAGTTACAATTATTCTTTCTCATGATGAATAACGAAGTCGCTAATAATTGGAGGTGTAGCCCATGGCGGATGAGTTGCATCGTTGCAAATTATTAATTGAAAACCACATCTTGAAATCAAATTTTTCGTCATAAATGCGTAAAACGTTATAAAAAATGAAGATTTAATTGGTTTTGTTGAAAAAATGTAATAAATTGGAGCCGTAATAAAGCCTTACATCCGATGGATAACAAGACAAAGTCAACAGACATCCCTCAGAAGGGGAACATTCTTATCATCAACACGGGGTCTACGACCACGAAGCTCGGCTATTTTTCCGACGGTGTCCGTGTGTTCGACACAAAACTGGAACACACCGCGGAGGATGTCGCCAAATATCCCTCCGTAATGGATCAGTCCGACATGCGTCACAAGGCTATCAAGGATTTCATGGCCTCCAAAGGTATTCCGCTTGAGGACGTGGACATCGTGATGGCCCGCGGCGGTCTGATCGTGCCTGTCATCACAGGTGTCTACAGCGTCAACCAGGACATGCGTGATGTCCTGAAAAGCTGCCGCGACGGGAACCATGCCTGCAACCTGAGCGCCATTCTGGCGGACGATGTCGCCAAGGAGATCAACCAGATCCGGGCGGAAAAGCATCTGACACCGCGCTTCGGTGAGTGTGTGGCCTACATCGCAGACCCTCCTATGGCGGACGAGATGCTGCCGGAGTGCAGGATGGGAGGTATCCCTGAGTTCACCAGAAAGACACTCTTTCATGCCCTCAACTCAAGGGCTATTGTGAGGAGATACCTCCGTGAGCACGGACACAAGACCAATGATGTCACCCTCATCGTGGCACACATGGGAGGCGGAGCCACAATCTCGCTTCACAGGAACGGGAAGGTGATCGACACCAACCACGGCCTCGGCGGTGACGGCCCGATCACACCGGAAAGAGCCGGCTGCTGCCCTCCGTTCGAACTGATCGACATGTGCTTCAGTGGGAAATACACCAAGGAGGAGATCCAGAAGAAGCTCATAGGCAGGGGAGGAGCGGTCGCCTACTTCGGCACGAACAGCATGCTCGATGTCGAGAACATGGCCAATGACGGCAACAAGCTGGCCCAGGTTTTCCTCAAGGCCTATGTCCTGAACATCTGCAAGTACATCGCCGCGATGGCCGCCACGGCGGACGGCAAGGTGGACGCGATACTTCTGACCGGCGGCATCGCCCACAGCAAGATGCTGATGGATGCGATAAAGGCCAAGATCGGCTTCATCGCCCCTGTGGAGGTTTTCCCTGGAGAGGATGAGATCAACAGCCTGGCGGAGAACGGCTACATAATCCTTTCCGGCCAGACGAAGATCCACACCTACAACAAAGACAGATTGATAGAAGACTAAACCGCTTAATTAATAGTAATGAAGAATATCGATTGGAGCAAGCTGTCTTTCAGCTACACCCAGACCAGGGCTTTGGTCTACAGCCGCTGCATCGACGGCAAATGGGAGTCACCGGTGGTGACGGAGGATTTCAACATCTGTTTCAACTGCTTTGCGGGAATATTCCATTACGCCCCTTCTTGCTTTGAGGGACTTAAGGCATTCCGAGGCGTAGACGGCAAGATAAGGCTTTTCCGTCCTGACCGCAACGCCAGGAGAATGGCGGACAGCGCCAGGTATCTTGACATGCCGTACCCGTCGGAGGAGTTGTTCATCGAGATGTGCGTGCGCTGCGTGAAGGAGAACATTGAATATCTCCCACCTTACGAGGCGAGCGGCGCCTCGCTCTACCTTCGTCCGGTGCTCTTCGGCATCAACCCCCAGTTGGGCATCCAATCCGCCAAGGATGTGATGTTCGCCGTGATGTGCTCGCCTGTGGGGACATATTCAGGAGCCAAGAGCCTGACTCCAGGTACCGCCGTGATCTCAAGGAACTACGACCGCGCCGCGACGTTCGGCTCCGGTTGCCACAAGCTCGGCGGCAACTACGCCCAGTCACTGCATGCCTACAACCTCGCGCACAGCACGGGTTACCGTGAGCTGCTGTTCCTGGACACCGCCACCAAGACCACGATCGAGGAGTTCGGCTCGTCCAACTTCTTCGCCATCAAGGGCAACACCTATGTGACACCTCGTTCCGGAAGTGTTCTGCCTTCAATCACGAACCTGAGTCTCCGTACCGTGGCCGCCGACATGGGGATGGATGTTGAGATCCGCCCGATCAAGGTCGAGGAACTCAGTGAGTTCGATGAGGTCAACTCCTGCGGCACAGCTGTTGTTATCACTCCGATCTGCAGCATCGACGACAAGCCGGCCCTGGAGTGCGAGGACGTGTCACGCCGTTACAGGTTCCCATCGGGAGACAAGTGCGGTGTGGTCAGCGAGAAGCTCTACAACCGTATCGTAGGCATCCAGAAGGGAGTCCACGAGGACACCCACAACTGGTGTCTGTTCATCGACTAGACGATGGAATTAGAGGCAATAGAAAAGATTCTTGTGGAAGGCGGGACTGACGAGGCGATCCGTCTGCTTGATGAATATATCACCTCCGCTCCGGAACCGTCCGACCGCGCCTACTATCTTTTGGGCAACGCCCACAGGAAGAAAGGTGACTGGAGGATGGCGATCAACAACTATCTGGAGGCCATGGCGATAAATCCTGAAAGCCCGGCGGCCAACGCCTATGCGATAGCCAACGAGATCCTGGATTTCTACAACAAGGATATGTACAATCAATAAACAACAAGGTATTATGGCTAAAATGAAAGGAGCGACCGTGGTCGACACCGAGAGATGCAAGGGCTGCAATCTCTGCGTCGTCGCCTGTCCGCTCGATGTCCTTGCTCTTACGACCAAGGAAGTGAACCGTAAGGGCTACAATTTCGCCCACGAGGTTCTTGCTGACACCTGTACGGGCTGCGCGTCCTGCGCGACAGTCTGCCCTGACGGGTGTATAACCGTTTACCGTCTTAAAACAGTCTAAGCTATGGCAGATCAGGAAATCACTTTGATGAAAGGCAATGAGGCCATTGCCCACGCAGCGATCCGCTGTGGTTGTGACGGCTATTTCGGCTATCCTATCACCCCTCAGTCCGAAGTTCTTGAGACTTTGGCCGCCGAGAAGCCTTGGGAGACCACCGGAATGGTTGTTCTCCAGGCCGAGAGCGAGGTTTCATCGATCAACATGGTCTATGGCGGAGCCTGCACCGGCAAGAGGGTGATGACTTCATCCTCCAGCCCGGGCGTCAGCCTGATGCAGGAGGGTCTGTCCTACATGGCGGGAGCCGAGCTTCCGGCGCTTGTCGTGGATGTCATGCGCGGTGGCCCCGGACTCGGAACCATCCAGCCGAGCCAGGCTGACTATTTCCAGGCCTGCAAGGGCGGCGGTCACGGTGACTATCATCTCATCGTGCTGGCTCCTGCCTCTGTGCAGGAAATGGCTGACTTTGTGGATCTTTCCTTTGAACTGGCGTTCCGCTACCGCAACCCGGCGATGATACTTGCGGACGGTGCCATCGGCCAGATGATGGAGAAGGTTGTGCTTCCTCCGTTCAAGCCGCGCCGTACCGAGGAGGAGATCATCAAGGAATGCCCTTGGGCCACCACTGGCCGTGTCGGCGGAAGAAAGCCGAACATCATCACCTCGCTTGAACTCCGCTCCGAGGAGATGGAGGTCATCAATCTCCGCATCCAGAAGAAGTACAAGGAGATCGAGGAAAAGGAAGTCCGCTTCGAGGAGTATCTGCTTGAGGATGCCGAATATGCCATCGTGGCTTTCGGCTCCGCTGCCCGTATCGCCAAGAAGAGCATCGAGATAGCCCGTTCACAAGGCATCAAGGTCGGACTCCTTCGTCCGATCACCCTCTGGCCTTTCCCTACGAAGGAAGTTCAGAAGCTCGCCGGGAAGGTGAAGGGCATCCTTTCGCTTGAGATCAACGCCGGACAGATGGTCGAAGACATCCGCCTTGCCGTGGCCGGAAGCGTTCCGGTTCAGCATTTCGGACGTCTGGGCGGCATCATTCCGGATCCTGACGAGGTGGTGGATGCGATCAAACGTCTGTTCTAAATCTGAAGACACAATGACAAGAGAAGAAATAATCGAGAAAGGACAGGTTGTCTATAAGAAACCTACCTTGCTGAATGACACTCCGATGCATTACTGCCCTGGTTGCAGCCACGGAGTGGTGCACAAGATAGTCTCCGAGGTGATCGAGGAGATGGGCATGACCGACAAGACGATCGCCATCTCTCCTGTAGGCTGCGCCGTGTTCGCCTACAAGTACATCGACGTTGACTGGGAGGAGGCCGCCCACGGTAGGGCGCCGGCACTCGCCAGCGCCACCAAGCGTCTTTGGCCGGACAGGCTCGTGTTCACCTATCAGGGTGACGGCGACCTCGCCTGCATCGGAACCGCCGAGACGATTCACGCCCTGAACAGAGGCGAGAACATCACGATCATATTCATCAACAACGCTATCTACGGAATGACCGGTGGGCAGATGGCTCCGACGACCCTTCTTGGGATGAAGACAGCGACCTGTCCTTACGGCAGGGAAGTGTCGCTTCACGGCTACCCGCTGAAGATCACGGAGATCGCCGCTACACTTGATGGCACCTGCTACGTGACCCGTCAGGCTGTTCACACCGTGGCTGCCATCAACCGCACGAAGAAGGCGATCAGAAAGGCGTTTGAATATTCAATGCAGGGCAAGGGCTCCAACCTCGTCGAGGTTGTGTCCACCTGCAACTCTGGTTGGAAGATGAGCCCGGAGAAGGCCAACAAGTGGATGGAAGAGAATATGTTCGAGTTCTATCATCTTGGAGACCTCAAGGACAAAGGCGTAGAACTTTAAATCGACAAGGCTATGACAGATGAGATAATTATTGCAGGATTCGGAGGACAGGGTGTCCTCTCGATGGGTAAGATTCTGGCTTATGCCGGTCTGATGGAAGGAAAGGAGGTCACCTGGATGCCGGCCTATGGTCCGGAGCAGCGTGGCGGTACGGCCAATGTGACCGTGATTGTCAGCGATGATCCGGTTTCCTCCCCGATCCTTTCCAGCTACGACATCGCCATTGTGCTTAACCAGCCTTCACTTGAGAAGTTCGAGCCTAAGGTAAAGCCGGGTGGAATCATCATCTACGACGGCTATGGAATCAACGAGCCGCCGACACGGAAGGACATCAAGGTCTATCGCATAGACGCCATGGACGCCGCGGCGGAGATGAACCTCATCAAGACGTTCAACATGATCGTGCTTGGAGGTCTGTTGAAGATCCGTCCTGTCGTGAAGATCGACAGTGTGCTTGCCGCCTTGAGGAAGACCCTGCCGGAGCGCCACCATCATCTTATCCCTAAGAATGAGGAGGCCATCCGGAAAGGTATGGAAATCATCAAGGAAGTCTAATCATCAAGCCAGTAGCGTAAGTCATAATAGGTTCTTTTGAACTTGATTGAGGCTACGCTTTCCGTGCTTATGCTGACGAGCCCGATTCCGCCCTCGACATTGTCAGGGAAGGAGACGGGCTCTGTCAGTGTTGTGTCTCCGTCCAGATAGTCGTAGATGCTTAGCGCCTTCAGGTAGTAGTACTCGTCTTTGGTAATTCCACGGATGGTCACTTTGAAGTTACTCTCTGACTCCAAACGGTCATAATTCAGGAGTCCGTGCGGCCCGATGAAGATTTCTTTGGCATTCACGCTGAACCCTATGTTGAATGTCCCGTCGGAGAATTGCCTGTCCGAAAACACTCTGAATGTGTTCTCGGACGCACCGGCGAGGTCAATATCCTCGACTGGCGCCCCATCGTTCAGTATCGGGTCGTTGCCTTTGTCAAGGCGGATGAAACGATACCCCCTTGTCTCTTCCCAGGTCCTTGCGTCTTCGTCTTTGTGCGCGTACCTGATTTTTTTGTCGATCCACGAGCACCCGGAGAGAATCCTGTAGAAGTTGTCCTCACCGGTGATATCCTTGCCTTTGACACGGATCCGGTAAACGTTATCCCCATATTGATCCTTTTGACGCAGAGTGTCGGTTATGCTGAATTCCGGCGCCTTTGGAACGACCACTTCCGAATAGGCCTTGTAGACCCCGTCATCGGCCTCCGCCTCGATTCTCACTACATCACCTGGCTTGAAACCGGCCTTGAACGAGTATCTGGTCTGGTTGGTCTTGCCGGCGGCGTTGGGTCCTGCCGTGTACACATCTTTATGGTGCTCGTCTCTATAGTAGTGGCCGTAGATGTGCAGATCCTCCTTGATGAACAAGTCGTCATCACGGTTGTCAAGTTTTCCGTCAGCCACAAGAACACCGTTGACATAGCACTTGACCGAACCTGATTTGATTCTCTCGACACGGTCACTCTTGCTTACCGCCAGATAGACAAGATGCAATGTGTCGCCAACCGTCATCTGCGAGTTTACTATCAGCTGTGGCTTGATGTCTTTCAGGTTGTAATCAATGTCCTTCGTACAGGCTCCGAGCAGGACGGAGGCCGCTGCTGTGCATATAATAAGTCCTCTCATCTCTTTAGAAATTATAAGTGTAGCTGAATGACGGGATTATAGGCAGGATTGTGACAGACTTGAGTTTCGCCTTCCTTGTGTAGAGGCTTGATTCGGAATCACCTTTCGTGTCGGCCTTGTAATAGACAAAATTCGGATTCAACCTGTTGTAGGCGTTATAGACTCCGAAGTTCCAGATGCTTTCACCACGTCTTAGCCGCTTGTGGTAATTGACACCGATGTTTAGCCTGTGGCTTGGCGGCAACCGGTAGTTGTTTCTGTGCGGAGCATAGTCGATCTGCGTGAATGTTCCGTCAGGAAGCATCACGATGCTCTCCCTTTCCGGGATTGTCGTGGTGCCTCCGGTCGCGAAAGTCCACACCGCGCTGAGATCCCACTTCTTCCCGAGTTGCTGGTTCACGACAAGAGAGATGTTATGCCTTCTGTCATAGCGGTAAGGATAGCGTTCTCCGTTGTTGATCAGTCCGTTGGAGAAGACTCTGTCACTTTTGGCCAGAGTGTAGCCCAGCCACCCCGTTGTCTTTCCAATCGTTTTCTGGATGAAGACCTCTACGCCGTACGCCCGTCCGTCGCCCATCACGACATTGTCCTCCCAGGACTGCGAGCTTGCCATGAAGGAGACTCCGTCCTTGTACTCAAGCACATTGTGCATGTCCTTCCAGTAGCCCTCTACGGAAAACTCCCAACCCGGCAGGCCGTTGTAGTACAACCCCAATGAGTATTGATCCGCCGTCACAGGCTTGATGTTCCTGGTGATAGGCACCCAGAGGTCGATCGGCAGGGTGATCTGAGCCGAGGAGAGAAGGTGGACGTACTGCGCCATCCTTGAATATGCAGCCTTGACGCTGACACCTTTGCCGAAATCCACCTTGGCGGACATTCTCGGCTCAGGTGACCAGTAGGTCCTGCCGCTTGTCAGGAACATCGCCAGATGTACGCCGGGATTGAGGGTCAGCCATCCGCCGACCGTGAAGTCATCCTCGATGTAGAAGGACATCTCGTGTCCGAGGCGGTTTTTCTCCTTTTTGTTAGTATATGTCGTGTCAGTGACCATCTGCCCTTTGTCGTTTTCCTTCTCAACGGTCGTGTAGGTCTCCGGAATGTAGGCATGGTTGACATATTCACCACCGAACTTGATGATGTGCCTCGGAGCAGGGGTGTAGTCGAAGTCGATCTTGGCGGTGAGGTCCCTGATGCCGGAGCCGTAGTCGAACTTGTACTTGTAGAAGTATTTAGTGTCCTGGCTTTTCTCGCTGGTCGTGTAGCCCATCCTCATCCTGTAGTCGGTGAAGGCCACGGTGGCGTTGGAGAACAGCCTGCCGTTGAAGACGTGGTTCCACCTCACTGATGTGAGCAGATTGCCCCAGCGTATGTGGGTCTTGTCGTCGTACTTGCGGTATTCATTGCTTCCACCGGCGATCTCATATTCATCCTCGTCCATGAAGTGGAAGATGTCACGACCATAATAGGCGTTCAGGAACAGCCTGTCCCTGTCGCTGAACCGGTGGGTCAGCTTGCCGTTCATGTCAAAGAAGTAGTAGTTGGCCGGGACTTTCGCCGCCCTGAGGATGCCGTCGAAAAGAAAGGTGTGCATCCCTCTGGCGCTGATGGAATATGCCGTCCTGCCTTTGGCGATCGGCCCTTCGAGGTGGAACTTGTCGCACAGGACACCGACACCTACCGTTCCGTGCGTCTCATGAAGGTTGCCGTCGTTGGTTCTCACGTCGATGATGCTGGAAGTCCTTCCTCCGTAACGTGCCGGGAACGAGCCTTTGTAAAGCGTCACTTTCTTCACGGCCTCCGGCTGGAAGATTGAGAAGAGACCCAGCATATGCTCGGCATTGTAGAGAGAAATCCCGTCCAGAAGAAGCAGGTTCTCGTCCGGCCCGCCTCCGCGCACATATATTCCCGAAAAGCCCTCGGCACCGCTCTGCACTCCCGGCATCAGCTGGATTGTCTTCAGAACATCGGCCTCACCGAAGAGCACCGGGGTGTTCTTTATCATATTCATAGGAATCTCGATCGCGCTCATCTTCGTGGCCATGATTCCGGATTCCCTCTGCGCCGAGACAACCGCCTCCTTCAGCTCGCTGTTCGCCTTCAGCGCGACATTGACCGTAGTGTCACGGAGCAGGTCAAGCGTGAGGGTGACATCGTCGTAGCCCACGTAGGAGTACTTCAGGCTGACTCCTTTCCCTTGAGGGATCGTCAATGTGTAGAAGCCGTAGGTGTTGGTGGCGGCTCCCGCGCCGTCCGTGATGACCCCGGCTCCGATCAAAGTCTCTCCCGAGGCCTTGTCGGTGATGTGGCCGCTCACCGTGACCCTGGCTCTTGGGGTCTGTGCGTTCAGACCGCTCGCGGCACCTATGGCAAGTGCCGCCGCATAGGCGATTACGGTTTTGATCAGATGGTTATGGTATCTCATACTTTATCTATAAAGTCACTATTCATCTTTAGTAATCCTTAAAAGAATATTTAACGCTTACTAAATGCGGTAAAAAGCGATTATTGCATAGAAGCCGCATAGTTTCGCGGGTGCAAAATTGGCGAATTTTATCCGATTGACGGTGGCTTTAAGGGTGGTTTTTCTTAAATTTGTGGTCATGCAAAGAAAAATTCTTTATAATCTTTTTGTTTTTTTGCCCCTGACCTATGCCCTGCTTTTACCCGGATGCAAGGGAAAGGCTCCGGTTGATGAAGGGGAAGTGGTTGAGGATGTGAAGGATACGCTTCCACCCCTGGGCTTCTGGCCGGACTCGTTGGATCTTTCCGAGGATGTTGTGAGGAATGGCGAGACATTTACAGGACTGATGAACCGCCTCGGTCTTTCAATGAGCGACGCCTTGAAGGTGGCGCAGGCGTGCGACACGGTCTTTGATGTCCGTAAGATGCGCGCTGGCAACAAGGTCCAGGCCTATTGCCAGTTCGACACCAGCGGGACAGGAAGCAGCATCGGTCCGTCCCTGAAGTACGTTGTCTATGAAAGCAACAAGATCGACCGGGTAATATTCCGGACCACGGAACCGTTTGAGGTCTGGAGATGGTCCAAGCCGGTCGAGAGCACCAGGGAGTATGCTGACGTGACCATCAGGACCTCTCTTTGGAATGACATGCTGGCAGCGGGGAGGTCGCCTCAGCTGATAGTGCCGCTTTCCGACATCTATGCCTGGTCTGTGGACTTTTTCGGTCTGCAGCCCGGTGATCGCTTCCGGGTACTTTACGAGCAGAGAACATGCGATGATGAGATAATAGCCGTTGACACAATCTATTACGCCGAGTTTATCCGCGACGGAAAACTGATTCCGGCCATCATGTTCGACCAGGGAGACGGCGGGAATCTTTACTGGAATGAGAAAGGGGAGAGTCTCAGGAAGGAGTTTCTGAAGGCTCCGCTCAAGTTCACCAGGATCAGTTCCGGCTTCTCCTACAACAGGAAGCACCCTGTCACGGGACGTGTCAGACCCCACACGGCGGTGGATTATGCGGCTCCGGTCGGCACTCCGGTGATGACGATCGGTGACGGCACGGTGATCAGCGCCGGATGGACGAACGGCGGAGGCAACACCGTCAAGGTCAGACACAACTCTGTCTACACCACGAGCTACATGCATCTTTCCCGCTATGGCTCCGGGATCAGATCCGGGGTAAGGGTGCGGCAGGGCGATGTCATCGGCTATGTAGGATCGACAGGGATGTCAACCGGCCCTCATCTGGATTTCCGTGTCTGGAAGAACGGTTCGCCGGTCAATCCGCTGAAACTGGACTCCCCGCCTTCCGAGCCTATTAGACCTGAGAATATGCCGGCGCTGGACTCCACCTTCCGTCATTACAGACAACTGATCGATACATTGAGTGAAAGATAAACCAAAGAAATAGTTATGACGATGGGAATATTCAAGAGAATAGTTTTCTCGGTCGCCGCGCTTCTGATGTTATCTGTTCCGTCATGGGCGGTGTTCAATGAGAAGAACCTGACACAGACGCTCCAGGTGCTGCGCTATGAGCTTTGCAAGGCCTATCTTGAGATGGAGCGCAACCAGATGACGTTCGAGTCGCAGGATGACAGGCAGCACGAGGAACTGGTGCAGCTGATCCAAAGCTGCAATGAGTTGTCGCTGATGCTTTACTCTCAGAAGCAGGACTTTACGTTTGACCTGACCTATGCCTTGCAGCAGGTTACCGACCAGTACCATAACTTCACGCAGAGCCGGATGCCGTACGACAACATCATCTCCTATCTTGATGTCGAGATAGACCGTTACGACAGGCTGGTGATGGCGCTGAAGGTGCTTCCTCCCGAGTTGGTGGAACTCCCTGACAGTCTGGGGCCTTCGTTGCTGGACTCCCTTGCTGCCACGCTCCGGAGCCGGCTCCTGCCGAATGATTCCTATTCGCAGACTCACTCGGATGACGCGGCGCATTCCGGACACAGTCATTTCGGCTTGTTCACCAAGGATGACAGTCATGTCCATGACTCTTTCACTCTTGACAGTCTCTCACAGGTCGCAAGGGACAGCTGCCTGTACTATTCGACAATGCTCTTGAAGATGTTTACGGACATCCGTGACCACATGATAGAGGACAATGAGTATTACGAGACGACCAACAAGCGCCTCAAGGAAGCCTACGACTATGCCCAGGGACGTTACAAGCAGGTCCAGAAGAAGATATTCATTGAAGGGCAGGACAATTACTGGACGATCCTGACAAACCTCAAGTCATATTCCCAAAGGGCGGTGAAAGATTTCAATGACAAATATGGCCGGGTGTATTTCACTGATGTCAGAAGTGAGTGGCGTGGGCCGATTGTCATCGGTTTCTCTTTCATGGTGCTGATCTACCTTGCCATAGCGACTCTTCTTAGCATGCTGATTGTCAAGATGCTGATGCGCCGCGTGAGATTCTTCAGGACGGAATGGTTCCTTAAGAGGGAGGCCGCCATATTCATGCTTGGAGCCGCGATCCTGTTCGTGATAGTCATCGGCGTGGCGAGGAATCTCTCATCAGCGTCGCATTTCTTCACGATGGCGTCCGGGCTTCTGATCGAGTTCGCCCTGCTTCTGATAGCGGTGCTTGCGTCTCTCCTCATACGCCACGGCAGCCAGCAGATCAACTACGGCATGCGGATCTATACCCCTATAATGCTGATGGGACTGCTGGTCATCACGTTCAGGATCATATTCATACCCAACAGCCTGATCGCGCTGGTGTTCCCGCCGCTGCTGGTTGTCTTCGGCTTTTGGCAGTGGGCCTCCATCCACCGCAACGGGCCGAGGGTTCCGAAGAGCGACAACACCTACGCCATAGCCTCGTTTGTGGTCACCGTCATCACATTCGTCATCGCCATCGCCGGCTACAGCCTGCTGGGACTACAGGTCTACATCTGGTGGATCTTCCAGCTTACTGTGCTTCAGCTGATTGTGGCGTGCGATGATCTTTTGAGAAAATACCGGCGCAGAAGAGTCGATGTGCTGGTGCGCGCCTACCGGATCAAGCACCGGAACGATGTGGGAAAGGACAAAGGCTCCTTCATCCTTGTCACGTGGCTGTACGATCTGCTCGAGATGTTCTGCATTCCTCTTCTGTACCTTCTTTCGATACCATTCTGTCTTTACCTGGCTTCCGAGGTGTTTGACCTCACGGAGATCTGCATGGACATGTTCTTCTACCCGTTCTTTAACTACGAGTACCTGCATCTGTCTGTGTCCAAGATAGTTCTGGCGGTTGGTCTGTTCTATGCCTTCAAGTACGTCTGCTATGTCGCGAGAGCGCTTTACAGGATTTACAAACTGAGGAAGACATTGAATCAGACCGGATACACGATCATCAGGGAAAGCGACTTGAACCTTACTCTGGCCAACAACGTGATCGGCATTCTGGTCTGGGGTACCTATTTCATCGTGACGGTCTCCTTGCTTAACATCCCTACGAAGTCCCTGTCGGTGATCACCGCCGGTCTCGCCGCCGGTCTCGGTTTCGCCATGAAGGACATTCTCAACAACTTCTTCTATGGTGTGCAGCTGATGTCCGGACGGCTTCGGGTAGGGGACTACATTGAGTGTGACGGAGTCCGAGGCAAAGTCGAGAACATCTCTTACCAAAGCACGCAGATCGAGGCTACCGACGGCAGCGTCATGGCGATACCGAACAGCTCGCTGTTCGCCAAGAACTTCAAGAACCTGACCCGCAACCACTCCTACGAGTTCCTCGGACTACCTGTCGGTGTCGCCTACGGAACGGATGTCGAGCGAACGAGAAAAGTGATACTCAGGGCCTTGGCTCCATTGCGCAAGCCTGACAAGTTCGGTCGCCCGGTGATTGACGAGAAGTACGGCGTGCAGGTGGTGCTGGGCGGTTTCGGCGACAGCAGCGTCGATCTGGTTGTCAAGCAATATGTTCTTGTGGACCAGCGTGTCGGCTACACGGCTGCTGCCAACGAACGGATCTACAACGCCTTGAACGAGGCCGGCATCCAGATACCTTTCCCTCAGCGGGACATCAACATCCGCCAGGTTCCCTCTTCAGAGAAATAATTGATTAAGAATATGATAGAGTTGGCTGTTTTCGTGTCCGGCGGCGGCACAAATTGTGAGAACATCATTAGGTACTTCAGCGGTTCCGACAGGGTGCATGTGGCTCTTGTCATTGCCAACAAGCCGGGAATCCCGGCGCTGGAAAAGGCGGAGAGGCTCGGCGTGTCTACAAGGGTGCTTCCGAAGGCGGATCTGAACCGTGAGGAGGTGCTTCTGCCGCTGATGAGGGAATATTCAATCGACTTCATCGTCCTTGCCGGCTTCCTGCTGGTCATTCCTGATTTTCTGATCCGTGAATATGACCACAGGATGATAAACCTTCATCCCGCCCTTCTGCCAAAGTTCGGCGGCATGGGGATGTACGGCCATCATGTCCACGAGGCGGTCAAGGCTTCCGGCGAGGCGGAGACCGGAATGACTGTCCATTGGGTCAGCGGCAAGGTGGACGGCGGTGAGATCATCGCACAGTTCCGCACACCGATCTCTCCGGATGACACTCCGGACGACATCGCCGCCAAGGAACACGTCCTTGAGATGGAGCATTTCCCGCAGGTCATCGAGAAAGTGCTGGCCACCGTCTTCCCCCTGTAGGCTGACTGTCAGGGACCATTAAACACAAACGTGCCTGCCGGATGCTTTTTCCGCATTGGCAGGCACGTGACCATTGAGTTGGACTAGACCGTGATCCTTTCCAGCTCGGAGATCCAAAGGTTCACCTGCGCGTCGGACGGCATCCGCCAGTCTCCACGAGGAGAGAAGCTCACAAGGCTGATCTTCGGCCCGTCAGGCATGCATGAACGCTTGAACTGCTGGCTGAAGAACCTCCAGTAGAACTTCTTGAGCCACAACAGGATCGTTGCCTTGTCGAAAATGATGTCCGGATGGTTGTCCCCGGCGTTTTTCTCGACGTTTCCGTTCTCAGCCCCTCCGAATGCCCTGCAGGCCAGATAGAATATCTTGGACGGGGAGTAGCCGTAGCGGATGAAGTTGTAGATGAAGAAGTCGTGAAGCACGTAAGGACCGATCAGATCCTCCGTTTTCTGCCTGATCTGTCCGGTCTCGTCAGCCGGCATGAGTTCAGGACTGATCGGAGTGTCGGCGATGTCGATCAGGATCTCGGAGGCACTACGGCCTGCATTGCCTGGCTTGTCCATGAACACATTGGTCGCCGCCCAGCGGACAAGGTACTTGATCAATGTCTTAGGTACCGAGGCGTTCACAGAGTACATCGACATGTGGTCGCCGTTGTAGGTGCACCACCCGAGAGCCAGCTCGGAAAGGTCTCCCGTGCCGACCACGATGCCGTTCTCCTGATTGGCGGTGTCCATAAGGATCTGTGTCCTTTCCCTGGCCTGCGCGTTCTCGTAGGTGGAGTCCATCACTTCCGGATCGTGTCCGATGTCCTTGAAATGCTGCTCCACGGCGGCCACGACGGAGATCTCCCGGCTGGTCACGCCAAGAACCTCCATCAGATCCACGGCGTTGGATCTTGTGCGGCTGGTTGTGCCAAGGCCGGGCATGGTGATGCCGATGATGTTCTTTCTCGGGATTCCAAGCTTGTCGAACGCCATGACGGTCACCAGAAGAGCCAGGGTGCTGTCGAGTCCCCCGGATATTCCCAGAATCGCTTTCCTGCAGTTGATGTGTTCCAGGCGCGAGATAAGCCCGGTCGTCTGGATCTGGAGAATCTCCTTGGATCTCTCGGCGATCTCGGCGGGATCTCCCTCAGGGAGGAACGGATGAGGCTCCACGTAGCGGTAGAATTTCTTGGTGAAGTCTGTCGGCGCCGCCGGACCAAGGTCGAAGCATGAATATAATCCTGAATATTCACACGCCGATGTCCCGTCAGGTGTCATTCCTCTGAAGGAATTCTTCTTCTGTCTGAGGACGTTGAGCTTTTCGATGTCCAGATCGGCGAAGATCATCGTATCGTGAAGCTGGAATCTTTCGTTCTCCGAGAGGATGTGTCCGTTCTCGCAGATGATCGACGAGCCTCCGTAGACCGTGTCCATCGATGATTCACCATAGCCGGCGGAACAATAGATGTAGCCTGACACCGTGCGTCCGGACTGGTTGGAGATCAGCTCCTTACGCTGCTGATGCTTGGTCATCACCTCGTTGGATGCAGAGATGTTGACAATCACCTGCGCGCCGGAAGGTGCGAGGAATGAGGACGGTGGGATAGGAGTCCAGAAATCCTCGCAGATCTCGATTCCGAACGTGGCCGGCCCGACAGTGAACAGGAGGTTTGGTGAGATGTTGCATCTCTGCCCGCAGTATTTGATGATCGAGTCGAAACCGTCTCTGCAGTAAGCCTTGCCGTCATCGATGAACCTTCCCGTGGCCGAGTTGTCCGGGCCGAGGAAATCCGATCCGGAGGCGAACCAGCGTCCCTCGTCGAACTCGGCATAGGTCGGAAGGTAGATCTTAGGCACTATTCCCTTGATCCCTCCGTTCCTCAGCACGATGGCGCAGTTGTAGAGCCTTCCTCGGAAACGCACAGGTGCGCCGACCACAACAGTGATGTGCTTGCCTCTTGTGAAGCCCACGATCTTGCCGACGGCCTCTTCAGATTTGGTCAGCAGAAGATTCTGTCCGAAAAGGTCAAGGCAGGTGTAACCCGTAATGGAAAGCTCGGGGAACACGACCAGTGACGCCTCTTCCTTTTCCGCCTCGGCTGTCAGCCGGCAGATCGACTCGGCATTATACTCAACATCCGCGACCTTCACTCTTGGCACGGCCGCGGCGACTCTGAAAAGTCCTAAATCCATGTTATTCAATATTATGCGTTATCAGGATCATTCCCGTTGTCGATGTTCTCACGTTCGCGGCGACGCTTCTCGTTCACGCAGGTGGCTATCCCGCGGTATAGGAAGTACACGCCGATCAGCAGGATGCAGACAATCTTCCACGAAAGGGGAGTGCCTCCGATGAGCAGAGCGCTTCCGAAGCCGATGATGAACACGGCGAAAACAAAGTAAAGAATGAAAATGTATCTCATTATCAATGAATATGTCAGGACTCTTACAACGATTCGATCATTCTGGTGAACAGCGCGCACATCCTGTCCGCCGCCGCGTCCGCGGCCTTCACTACATCGTCTCCGTCGTTCACATAGTCAGGAGCGTAGTCGTCGTGCGCCTCGTTTGTGATCACCGACACCCCGAACACCGGAATGTCCGAATGCCTTGCCACGATGACTTCCGGAACCGTGGACATGCCGGTAGCGTCAGCTCCGATGGTGCGGATGTACTTGTACTCGGCTGGAGTCTCGTAGGTAGGACCGGTTCCTCCGTAGTAGACACCCTTGTGGAGCTTGATGCCCATCTGTCCGGCGATCTCCTCGGCTTTTGCGATGAGTCTCAGGTCGTAAGGTCTGGTCATGTCAGGGAATCTTGGCCCGAAATCCTCCATGTTCGGCCCGATCAGCGGATTAGGCAGCTGGTTGATGTGGTCGGTGATGATCATCAGGTCACCCACTTTGAAGTTGTAGTTGACTCCTCCGGCGGCGTTGGACACGAACAGGTACTTGATGCCGATGACCTTCATCACACGGATAGGAAGCGTGACAAGTTCCATCGGGTAGCCCTCGTAGTAGTGTATGCGCCCTTGCATGGCGATCACGGTCTTGCCTCCGAGCTTGCCGACGATGAAATTGCCTTTGTGGCCTATCGCCGTGGAGATCGGGAATCCCGGGATTGTCTTGTAAGGTATTGTAAGCGGTTCTGCAATGCTGTCCGCAAGTTTTCCTAAGCCGCTGCCAAGCACTATGCCGATCTCCGGTCTGAGATCGCCAAGCTGCTGTCTGAGATATTCAGCGGCTCCGTAGATTCTTTCTGCTCTTGGATCCATATTGTTAAATTTTTACGCCTCCGGCTTTCCCGGCGGGCTTTGGTTATTGTTTGTAGTCTATTTCGTCAAGGACACCGCGCGCTCCCTTCAGGATGGCCTTCTCATCCGGCACCATCCGGTCGCGCATCAAGAATTTTCCTCCTGCTATCAAGGAGCTTACGCAGTCGCTGTGGGCTGAGTAGATGAAGTTGGCGAGAAACGGACCGGGGGACAGGAAGAAGGTGTTGT
This sequence comes from Alistipes sp. CAG:514, assembly GCA_000431015.1. Taxonomy (GTDB): domain Bacteria; phylum Bacteroidota; class Bacteroidia; order Bacteroidales; family UBA932; genus Cryptobacteroides. The sequence goes on from HF986081.1 coordinate 105,288, forward strand.
CTGTGTCTACGATCTGGATGTCAGCCTCGTAGCCTTCCTTGATGGTTCCGGTCTTCAGTCCAAGTGCCTTCGCGCCGTTGACAGTGGCCATCTCCATAAGCGTCTTCAGCGGGAGCGCAGAAGGATCCTTCCTCCAGGCTTTCTGGAACAGGGCCGTGGTCTTCATCGCCTCCAGCATGTCCAGGTTGTTGGACGAGGCGCATCCGTCGGTTCCAAGGCAGACATTCGCCCCTGCCTCGGTCAATTCCTTCCACTTGAACTTGTAGCCGGACGACAGTTTTGTGTTCGAATTGATGTTGTGCACACAGTTCACGTGGTGCCTTCCAAGCAGCTCTATGTCATGTTCGGAAAGCCAGAGCGTGTGCGCCGCGATGACATCCGGGCCGAGGACACCGAGTGCGTCAAGGTACTCGACAGGGGAGAGTCCTCCGTGGGCAGCCTTGCATTCAAGATCCTCCCGTTCCGATTCGGCCACGTGGATGTGGATCTTCAGGTTGTGTCTGCGGGCAAATTCCGTGGCCCAAAGGATAAGTTCCTCGCTGACGGAGTAGATGGCGTGGATGCCGATGGTGAAGATGGAACGCGCGTCCCAATCCGGCACGGTCTCGTACATTTCCAGACACTGTTCCTTCTCTCTCTGAGCCTCCTCCTTGTCGTTATGGTTTAGGAACAGGTATGACACGGCGCTTCTTATTCCCATCTCCGCCGCCGCGATCCTTGCCGTAGGGGAGAACCAGTAATGGTCGTTGCAAGTGGTGGTGCCGGTCTTGATCATCTCAAGCGCGGCCACTTTCGTGCCCCAGTAGATGAACGGCGCGTCGAGCTTGGACTCGATGGCCCAGATGTGTCCGAGCCAGTCCTGCAGGACCATGTCCTCGCCCACACCCCTCATAAGGGACATGGCGGCATGGGTGTGCATGTTGATGAATCCCGGAACGGCCACCTTTCCGGTACAGTCCATGGCCTCGACTCCTGACGCCGGTTCCGGGAGGCCGTCAGAATGCGGTCTGATGGTTGCGATCAGGCCGTCAGCTATCGTGATGTCGACCTGTCGGTCGTCCAAAGTTATATTCTTGAGTAGAATATCATCCATAATCTGAAACTATGTGAATAGTTAATAAATTCCCTAAATTTTTCAAATATAATAAAAATCCGTAAATATTGATGAAAAGTATTCCTTCGTAATCCTAAAAAAAAGAACGGCGGGAATCATCTTCCAGCCGTTCGATCCGATGTGCTTATGTAAATGTTCGGTTACTCCTCGTAGGTCGCCTTGACGAAGTCGGATTTCAGGAGATAGTCGGCGCAGGCCTTCATGCTCTCCTTCCAGTCACCTTTCGTAAATGCCTCTATCTCAACGATGAAGTCTTTCATTCCCGCCAGACCGGCATTGTTGAATATGGCGTCGAAGCCAACCATTCCGCTTTCGCCCAGCTCCCTGTAATCCTTGATGTGGAGCATGGTGAACCTGCCAGGATATTTCTTGAAATACTCGACAGGTGCGGCGTGACCCATGACAGCCCAGTAAACGTCCATCTCGAAGAAGACATATTCAGGGTTGGTGTTCTCAAGCATGAAGTCGTAGATGACCTTGTCCTCAACCTTGTTGAACTCATGGGAGTGGTTGTGGTAGCCGAAAAGCATGCCGTTCTCCTTGCACTTCGCGCCGATGGCGTTGAAGTAGTCACAGTAGGTCTTGAGCCCGACAAGTGTCTGAGGAACAGCGAATGAAGGGCAAACGACATACTTGCATCCCGCTGCCTTGTGGGCCGCGATGGCCTGCTCCCACCACTTCATCGACTCAGTGAAGTCACCGCTTGCCAGCTCCTCGTCACTGAGGTTCTTGCCGATGTGTGTTGAAAGGGATTTCAGTCCTGCCGCCTCAAGGTCGGCCTTGTACTGCTCAGGATCCACGCCGTAGAGTTTGCCGTCAGAGTAGCAGGCCGCCTCCACGGAAGTGTAGCCCATCTGGGCAAGAGCCTTGAATGCCTCCTCGTGGTTCCGGGCGTATGCCTCAGGGTTTCCGATCACGTCCCTGATGCTGTAAAGCTGGACGCCGATCTCTTTGGCGACCGGCTTCTCATCCTGCTTGCCTCCGGTGCATGAGACAGCGCCGAGAGCAAGCAGTGAAGCCAAAATAAGGGTGATCTTTCTCATTAGTCAAGAACCTTTACGCGGACGTTGCGGAACCAGACGTCGTCGCCGTGATCCTGGAAACCGATGTAGCCTTCGTGATTCTCTCCGCCGCAGTTGTTGAGCAGCTCAAAGGCAAGAGGCCACTTCTCCTGTGAGAACTTGGAAGCCTGGAGCATGTCAGTCCACTGCTGGGTCCAGAGGTGATACTCAACGACATTTGCGTCGTTCTGTCCGTGTACTACGGTTCCTTTGTAGACCATGATCCTGGCCTTGTTCCACTCGCCGAATGGATTCTGGTTCTGTGGCTTTGCAGGGATCATGTCGTAGAGGGAAGCCGACTGGCGGTTGCCGTCCACACCCAGCTTGGCATCCGGATGGTTGGCGTTGTCAAGAACCTGATACTCAGGAGCTGAGATGTAGATAGGCTCGTAGCGCTCCGTGCCGTCCTCGTTCTTGGTGGTAACCTCCTGGGCAAGGTAGAAGATGCCGGAATTGCCGCCTTTGGAGACCTTCCATTCGAGCTCAAGCTCGAAGTTACGGAACTTGTGGGCGAAGATCACGTCTCCACCCTCGCCGGTCTGGCCTTCACCGGTGCCTGTGCCGGAGAATTTGAGGCATCCGTCCTCGATTGACCATCTTGAAGGGAGCGCGTCCTTGCCGTAGCCGCGCCATCCGTTCGTGGATGTGCCGTCGAAAATCACATAGTAACCGTCGGCGTCCTGTGGGAACTGAGCGAGGTCAACCTGCTCTTTCTCAACGACTGTGTACTCCGGAGCATTGGCTTCGGCAGTACCTTCGGCAGCCTTCTTGCTGCCGTTCTTGCATGATGAAAGCGAGAACATCATTGCAGCGCATGCAGTGAACATCAAAAACTTTTTCATTATTCTTACTATTTTAGAGGCATTAAACTATTCTGGCATCTCAGGAAGCTCGTAGCCGGCGCGGTACTGACGCTTGATCAGGTTGGCGGCGAACTGGCGGGCGTTCACAGGATCGGTGTATTTGTTCTGGAATGTAGGATGGCCGTCCTTGATGGAGAATCCGTCCTTCTCAAGAATCCTGATGGTGGCGTCGGCAGGGATGTTGGTGAACTCCATCTTCTGTCCGTCCCAGTCAAGAACCTGGTTGAGGGCCTGGAGTCTTACAGCAGCCACTCCAAGGTCAACCATCTCCACGAACGGTCCGGCCTCGCTGAAGTCTGAGGCTGAAGGGATTCTGACATCCGCATCCTCCTTGCAGGCGCGTATCCAGTCCTGCTGGTGAGAGAGGGTGACCTCGCGCAGAACGTGAGGAACCTCAGGCTTTCTTCCGGAAACAAGAATAGGGTCGGTTCCGTAGCATCCTACGACCATGATGTCCTTTGTTCCATAGAAGACGCTGCAACCGCCGTTGATGTTAAGGTTGAATCCCGCAGGAAGTCCCTCCGGTCTTTCCGGCTTGAAGCCGCCGTCGTACCAGCGGATGTCAACCTCCGGCATGGCGAGCTTGGACATGTTCTCCCTGGCAGGGAACGTGAGGTGGATCATTTCGGCGCTTGGGCAGCAGTCGGTCAGGACGTTGGTCGAGCTGGCCTCTACCCTTGTAGGATAGCCGAGCTTGAGTCCCTTGAACGGCACGTGCATGATGTGGCAGGCCATGTCGCCCATTGCTCCGGTACCGAAATCCCACCAGCCGCGGAAGTTCCAAGGAGTGTAGATGGAGTTGTACTCACGCATCGGAGCCGGGCCGATGAAGGCGTCCCAGTTCAGGGTTGATGGAATCGGCTCCACCGCTGTCGGCTTCTCAAGTCCCTGAGGCCAGATAGGACGGTCCGTGAAGCAGTCAACTCTCTTAACCTCTCCGATCTCTCCGTTCCAAAGCCACTCGATGGCCTTTCTTGTGCCTGGCATCGAGGCTCCCTGGTTACCCATCTGGGTGGCGACACGGTACTTGGCGGCGAGTTTGGTCAGAAGCCTTGCCTCGTAGACGGTCAGGGTCAGCGGTTTCTCGACGTAGACGTGCTTTCCGGCGGCCATGGCCTGGGCGGCGATGATGGCGTGCGTGTGGTCGGCTGTCGCCACCATGACGGCGTCAGCCTTGTCCAGCATCTCGTCGAACATCACGCGGTAGTCATTGTACTTCTTGGCCTGCGGGTATTTGTTGAAAACGTGATCGGCGTACTTCCAGTCCACGTCGCAAAGGCCGATGATGTTCTCGGTCTCCATTTCGGCGAGGTCAGCCGCGCCACGTCCTCCGATACCGACTCCAAGGATGTTCAGCTTGTCGTTGGCGGCGACCTTCTTTTTCTTCTCCTTCTTTGGGGTCTTCTCGCCGGCGATGATGATGTTCGGGGCAACTGCAATTCCGGCTGCCACCGCTGTCCCTGTCTTGAGGAACGAGCGTCTAGACATTTCTTTGCTCATGATTTCAGTGTGTTTATGTGTTTTATGACATTATGTTAAAATTCGTGTTTATTAATGACACAAAGTTAATTTTTCTGGATCTAAAAAACAAAAAAAATGTCCTCTATGTTATTTTAGAGGACATTTATGATGGTGATGTACACCCCGGCTTCTCATCCGTGCGGCCTACAGTTCCTCGAATCTGACATCGCTGAAAGGTGTGTCAGGCGCTTGTGGCGACTCAGCATGAGGCTGGGCGGAGGTGGTGTCGTAGCTGTGTTCCGGAACATCGGGAAGAAGATTCTCCTTCATGTAGGCCAAGACCTCGGAAAGCCCTTCCTGGAATTTGTCGAAGTCTTCCTTGTAAAGGAAAATCTTGTGCTTGTCAAAGGAGAAACTTCCGTCAACCTCCTGCCTGCGCTTGCTCTCAGTGATGGTCAGATAGTAGTCGTTATTGCCCTTTGTGGTCTTGACATCAAAGAAATAGGTCCTTTTTCCGGCCCTTACTGGTTTGGAGTAAACGTCCTCTGAGTTGCGGTCAGCGTAGTTCGGCCGCTCGTAATCATCTTTGTACATCTTGCGCTGAATGTTTTTGTTATCCGCACAAATTTAAGAAAAATCTGAAATTGTGTGTTATCTTTGCATAAAATTTTGATTGGAATTATGCTTAACAGACGTATTCTGCGAATAAAGGCTTTCAAAGTGCTCTACAGCTACGCGGAGAATCCTTCGATGACCATCTCGGAGGCGGAGGCGCTCCTGGAAGAGTCGTGTGAGGCCACGAGGTCATTGTATCTATTTATGCTTGACATCATTCCGTACCTCACTGCAGAGGCGCGGACAAGAATAGAGAACGCGAGAAACAAGTTCAATCCGTCCGAGGAGGAGAGGAATCCGAACATGAAGTTCGTCCGCAATGCCGTATCCCCGCTTCTGGAGCAGGATCCAGACTTCCGCAAGATCGTCACCCGCCGCAAGCTTTCGTGGGAGCTGTACGACGCGCTGATCAGGAATGTCTACGACTCGATCTGCTCGAAGGAGTATTTCAAGGAATATATGTCCGTCCCGGAATCGTCTCTGGAGGAGGATGTCAGGCTGTTCGTGAGAATATTCGAAGAGGAGTTCGTTGACAATGATGAACTTGACAGGATCCTTGAGGACCAGTCCATCCTATGGTGTGACGACCTGGCATATTCATTGACGGTCTGCTGCGACACCTTGAAGTCGCTGGCCAGGGGGGGGCGGTGGTCTCTGCCGCCGCTCTACCGCAGCGAGATGTTCCGTGACAAGGATGTCGAGAGCGACAAGGCCTTCATCTACAAGCTTGTCCGCACCGCCTACGCCTGCTTCGGGAAGTATTCCCATCTGGTCGCGGAAAGCACATCCCAATGGGAGAAGGACAGGCTGTTCACGACCGACATGGTCCTTATCGTGATGGGTCTCTCGGAGGCCAAGGCGTTCCCTGCGATGCCTTTGCGGGTGACGATCAATGAATATGTCGAGATCTCGAAGTACTACAGCACTCCGAAGAGCCGTTCCTTTGTCAACGGCCTCCTGGACCGCCTCATCAAGAAGCAGATTGAGGAGGGAGATATAGTAAAGACCGAAAATTTTGCTTAAATTTGTAAGTTACAACAATTGATTTTTTGAATATGAATATTCTTACATTCACATTGCTTCAGGCCGCACCAGCCGGTGCTCCTCAGCAGCCTGGTGCCGGTGGCGGCGCGTTTTGGATCATGATCATCGCCATGTTCGTGATCATGTGGCTTTTCATGATCCGTCCGCAGCGGAAGCAGCAGAAGGAACTTGAGAAGTTCCGCAACTCTCTCAAAAGGGGAGACAAGGTTGTCACTGCCGGTGGCATCTATGGTACCGTCGACGAGATCAAGGACAGGTCTGTCCTCATCAAGGTTGACGGCGATGTAAAGCTCAGGGTTGACAAGAATTCCCTCGTAAGGGACTTCACCCAGGACGCTCCTCAGCAGTAACTGTCAGGCGGTTCGGTCAAGGATGTGGAAAGATCGCCTTCATAAGCTGTTCGGCAGGCTGCATGTTGACGGGAGAGACATCTCAGTGTTTCTGATGTCTCTCTTTCTTGCGTTCAGCATCTGGCTGATCCACAATCTTTCCCTGAACTATTCCGACACGGTCAGCGTGCCGGTGGTGGCTCAGTGCAACATTGAGGGGCATTCCAACATCTCCTCCAATTCGTGCATGATAGCCGCAAGGTGCAGGACATCCGGGTTCTCGTTGCTTAGGATCCGTCAGCAGGGAAAGCGCAAGGCGTTGACCATCCGGTTCGACAGCAAGGATCTGCATCACAAGGAAGGGGAACAGTTCTACATCACCGCCGCCGAACTCAGCGACTATGTGACCGCGATCTTCGGTGACGGCGTACGTCTGGAGTCCTTCCTCTCGGAGTCCGTGCAGTTCCGTTTCCCGTTCGAGAACAACAAAAGGGTTCCCGTACAGGCTGTGCAGGTGTTGAGTTTCAAGCCGCAGTACATGGCAACGGGCCAGATACGTCTCCAGCCGGATTCCATCACGGTCTACGGCGAGCCTTTCCATCTTGAGCACATCGACCGGGTCTTCACCCGTACGATAGAGCTTTCGAACCTGAAGGCCAGCGCTCACGGTGTGGTGAAGATCGAGCCTGTCAACGGCGTGAGGATGTCCGAGACAGAGGTGAACTATTCCTTGGACGTGACCCGGTATGTCGAGGTCAGCACCGAGGTGTCTGTCGGAGTGAGGAATCTTCCGGCTGGCAGGAAACTCTCTATCTATCCGTCCACCGCCAAAGTGGTGTTCAAATGCTCTTTTCCCCTGTCAAAGGATCCTACCGAAGGTGTCCAGTTCTACATTGACTATGCTGATTTCGTCAACTCCAAAGGCGGAAAGTGCATCCCTCACGCCTCCCGCATTCCTGAAGGTGTGATAGAATGTACCGTGACACCGGAGATCTTCGATTGTGTGGAGGAGGGGAGGCAATGAGGACCGTAGCTGTCACAGGAGGGATAGGCAGCGGAAAGTCCGCTGTCTGTGCCATTCTTTCCAGCCGTGGTGTTCCTGTCTACGACTCCGACTCGGCTGCCAAGGGGCTTTACGCCAAGGATGACTCCTTGCTGGACGCTATCGAGGAAGCCTTCGGTTGTGGAATAAGACAGGCTGACGGCTCGTTGGACAAGGCACGGCTCTCGTCGTTGGCCTTTTCCTCGCCAGAGAGACTTAGGACACTTGAGAGCATTGTCCATCCCGCCGTACTGGCGGATTTCAAGAGATGGAACGCAATGCAGAGCTCCCGGTTCGAAGGAAGCGGAGCCTCGGATGTGTTTTTCGGCAAGGAGCCGTTCTGTGTGATGGAGTCCGCCATCATCCTTGACAAGCCGGAGTTTCTGTCCGTTGTGGACAGGGTGGTAATGGTTGACGCACCATTGGCATTAAGGTTGAAGAGGGCCTGCGGGCGGGATGGTGTTCCGCCCGAGAGGATCATCCAGAGGATAGCCGTCCAGCGCTTTGATCTTTCCAAGGTGGACGCGTTCATCCGCAACGATGGCTCTTTGGAGCAATTGAGGTCCGAGACGGAAAAAGTTTTCTCGGAACTCAATATTTGATTGATAATTATTTAAGTATTATGAATATGAAGACAGATCTTTCAAGAATTCTTTCGATCTCAGGCCAGCATGGCCTGTTCGAGTATGTCGCCCAGGCGCGTAACGGTGTTGTCATCGAGGCTCTCTCGGACAAGAAAAGGACAATCGCCGACGCCAAGAGCCGCATAACGACCCTTGCCGACATCTCGATTTACACCACTGAAGGTGAGATGAAGCTTCAGGAGGTCTTCCAGAAGATGCACGAGGTTCTCGGCGATGCCGACGCACCGCTCTCAAAGGCTGATCCTAAGGATCTTAAGGCGCTTTTCGAGAAGGCGGTTCCGGATTACGACGCTGATCGCTTCTATGTGTCCCACATGAAGAAGGTGGTGGACTGGTACAAGGAGATCAAGGATTACGCCTCCTTCGATTTCGTCACTCCGGAGGAAGCCGGGGCGTCTGCTGGTGAGGCTGAAGGCGAGGAAAAGTCTGAATAATTGTGAAATCGCTACAGGTCATAACATTAGGCTGTTCCAAGAACACGGTTGACACGGAACACCTTCTTTCTCAGGTGAAAGGGTCATGGGAGATCCTGCCTGAGGAGGAGAGCCGTCCCGTCGATGTGCTTCTGATCAACACCTGCGGATTCATCGGAGACGCCAAGGAGGAATCCATCCAGGCCATCCTTGCCGCCGCGGCCCGCAAGAAGGCCGGCGAGGTCGGCAGGATAATTGTCTTCGGATGTCTTTCCCAGAGGTACATGTCCCAGATGCCGGATCTGATTCCGGAAGTGGACTACTGGTTCGGTGCGAGGGATCTGGATCCTGTGGTCAAGGCCTTGGGATGCGTTCCTGTGAGGAATCCTTCGAGGCTGCGGACTGACCACCATGCCTATGCCTATCTGAAAATCTCGGAAGGCTGTGACCGGCGATGCTCCTACTGCGCGATCCCGTCCATAAGGGGCGCTCACAGGTCCGTGCCGATGGAAGCCATAGTGGCCGAGGCTGAGTCGCTTGCCAAGGAAGGAGTCAAGGAGCTTATACTGATCGCTCAGGACACCACCTACTACGGGCTTGACCTGTACAGGCGCCGTGCCCTTGCCGAGCTTATTCGCAGGCTGTCTGCTGTGTCCGGAATCGAATGGATAAGGATACACTATTCCTATCCGGCTGACTTCCCGGAGGATGTCCTTGTCGAGATGGCAGAGAATCCGAAGGTTTGCAAGTACCTTGACATTCCGCTCCAGCACGTGTCGGACAAGGTACTGGACAAGATGCGCCGCCACGTGGACGGCGAATGGACACGTACCCTTGTCAGAAGGCTTCGGGAAGAGGTTCCTGGCGTGGTCTTGCGTACGACCATGATCGTGGGGCATCCCGGGGAAGGCAGGAAAGAGTTCGCCGAGCTTCTGGACTTTGTCAGGGAAGCCGGCTTCGAGCGTTTGGGCGCTTTTGAATATTCCGAAGAGGAAGGTACTTTCGGAGCGGAGAACTACCGTGACTCCGTGCCAAGGAAAGAGAAGGCGCGCAGACTTGCTGAACTGATGCGGGTGCAAAGCGGTATTTCTCTTGCTTTCAATGAGTCAAGAGTCGGTAAGACCGAGCGTGTCATGGTGGATGACTACGCCGACGGCGTGCTGGTGTGCAGAAGCCAGTACGAGAGTCCCGAGGTGGATGGCGAGATTGTCGTGAGGTACGACGGCCATGACTTCGGTGGAAAGACCCCGGAGGAACTGTGCGGGTCTTTCATTGATGTGAGAATCACGGGTGCGGATGAGTACGACCTCATCGCCGTGCCTGTCTAAAAACATTGAATTATGAAAAGGACTTTGTTGATCTTGGCCGCGCTCATGGCGTTGGCCTCCTGCGCTCCTCAGGCTTTTGTCGTGAGGTCTGAGATGCGAGGGCCTTCGAAATCCGGACTGAGTCTCGCGGGGAAATCGATGGCTGTGGTCTATCTGACAGACGGTAACCCTCGCGACACCCTCTTCAACGCGTCTGCCGCGGGAGGTTTCGCCAGCAGGCTTGAGGAAGAGTATTTCGGAGGAGAAAGGGAAATCGAGCTGTTCACGGCACACGGAGACTATTCGTCAAAGGACTCTCTCGTAAGCCTTGTACTGGAGACCGGGAAGGATGTAGTCTTCGTCATAGGCACCCCGGAGCTCGGAATCCCGTCAGTCAAGGACCCTATCAAGGTTACGGGACGACATGTCGCCCCGGACTCATCCTATGTCTCGATCGCGACCGTACCGTTCACAACGACGATATTCGTCTACGACTCCATGAACAAGGAGGACAGGGTCTTCGGTTTTGCCGGCGGGCGCAGTTTCACGGCGGAGGTCTATTCCGACGGCAAGGCCTCCAGGGACGAGATTTCCTCCTCTGTCTGGAGCAACATCGCCCCGGGAGCCGAAAAGGCGGGATACACCGCAGCCGGAACCTTCATGTCCACTTGGAAGTCGGAGGAGTTCCATGTGATCTACTACGATGCCGCCGAGGCGGCGTGGGACAAGGGCGCTGAATATGCCTATGCCTACAAGTGGAAGGATGCGATCGGCCAATGGATGACTCTTCTCGGCAGCAGGAACCTGGAGAAAAAGGCGTGCGCGGCCTATAACATCGCGTTGGGGTGCTTCCTGAGCGGTCAGCCGGCATTGGCGCTCGAATGGCTGGACCGTTCGGACAGCTACAAGCCGGTGAGCCTATCGAACACTCTTAGACAGAGGATCAATCAATACACAGGACAATAAATCAGTAACCATGAATGAATATGACGTCATAATCGTCGGCGGTGGCATCACCGGTGCGGGAACGGCAAGGGACTGCGCCCTGAGAGGGCTTAGGGTTCTGCTGATCGAGCGCTTCGACATTGCCACAGGCGCGACGGGAAGGAACCACGGACTTCTCCACAGCGGCGCGCGCTATGCCGTCACTGACCAGGAGTCCGCCACGGAGTGCATCAAGGAGAACATGATCCTCAAGAAGATAGCCCGTCACTGCGTGGATGACACTTCCGGACTGTTCATCACGCTTCCGGAAGATGATCTGGCCTATCAGGACACCTTTGTGAAGGCTTGTCTCACCGCCGGGATCAAGGCGGAGGTGATTGATCCTGAGGAGGCCAGAAGAATGGAGCCTTCCGTCAACCCGTCGCTTATCGGAGCCGTGAAGGTTCCCGACGGTTCCGTGGATCCGTTCCGCCTGTGCGCATCGAACATGTTCGACGCGAAGGTGCACGGAGCCAAGGTGCTTGTCTATTCAGAAGTGGTCGAGATCATCAAGGAGCAGGACACTGTCAAAGGGGTCAAGGTTCTTGACCATCACACCGGGATCGTGACGGACTACTACGCTCCCGTGACTGTCAACGCCGGAGGAATCTGGGGACATCACATCGCGCAGATGGCCGGAGCGAACATCAGCATGTTTCCGGCTAAGGGAGCCTTGCTTATTTTTGCCCACAGGGTCAACAATGTTGTCATCAATCGTTGCCGTAAGCCGGCCAACGCCGACATTCTCGTCCCGGGAGACACGGTCTGTGTCATCGGTACCACATCCACGAAAGTTCCTTACGAGGAATGCGACCATCTCCGCGTCACGCCGGACGAGGTGGACCTGCTTTTGACGGAGGGAGCCAAACTTGCCCCTTGCCTTGCGGACACGAGAATCCTCAGGGCCTACGCCGGAGTGCGTCCTCTGGTCTCCGCCGACAATGACCCGAGCGGACGAAGCATCAGCCGTGGCATCGTCTGCCTTGACCATGAGAGCCGTGACGGCATCAAGGGCTTCATCAGCATCACTGGAGGCAAGCTTATGACCTACAGGCTGATGGGCGAGATGGCGGCGGACGCTGTCTGCAAGAAGCTTGGCGTGTCCGCCTCATGCGTCACCGCCGTGACACCTCTTCCGGGATCCGAGCCGGGAGGCATCGAGGAGATCGCGAAAAAGATCTGGGAGGTTCCGACCATGGTACAGAAAGCCTCCGTCGGGCGTTTCGGCACACAGGCCGCCAAACTTGACTTTGACGGTGACGTAAAGGGGAGCCTTGTCTGCGAATGTGAGGAAGTCTCCGTCTCCGAGGTGGATTCCGCGATAGAGAATCTTGAGGTCAACAATCTTGTGGATCTCAGGCGCCGTACACGTTTCGGTATGGGGACTTGTCAGGGTGAGCTTTGCGCGTGCAGGGCAGCCGGCCGTCTGGCCAAGGCAAGCAAATGCACGGAGAAGGCCCGCCGTGATCTGAAGGACTTTATGAACGAGAGATGGAAGGGCATGTACCCTGTCGCATGGGGCGAGACCTTGCGCGAATGCGCTTACACCCAGTGGGTATATTCAGAAGTAATGGGACTTGGAGAGGAAATATAGGAGGAAGAGATTATGAGATTTGACGTGGTTTTAATAGGCGGTGGCCTGTCTTCGCTCGTCTGTGGCATCAAGTTGCAGAAAGCCGGCAGGAAATGTCTTATGGTGTCCGCCGGGCAGAACGCCCTCCATTTTTCATCCGGCGCTTTCGGTCTTCTGGGTAAACTTCCTGACGGAACGGATGTTACAGAGCCTTTATCCGCAATGGAAGCGCTTCCTTCCGAGCATCCATATTCAAAGATAGGGAAGTCGAGGATCACTGAATATGTCTCCTCGGTTCCCGCGTTTTTCTCCGAATGCGGTGTAGGGCTTCATCCGGTCGCTCAGGTCGCTGAGCCTGCTGAAACGGCGGCGGTCGTCCGCAACGGCTACCGCATCACCCCTTTGGGAACCGCGAAACCTGCCTGGATCGCTATGGACGATGTGACTCTTTTCGCGTCCAAGGATGAGAAGATAGGGGAGAACGCATTGATTGTCAATTTTTCCGGATTTTTGGATTTCAACACACGCTTCATAGCCGAGGGACTAGGGAAAAGAGGCACTGTCTGCCGCATCGAGTCTGTCAAACTTGATGAGGTGGAGCGTCTGAGGAAGAATCCTGCCGAGATGAGATCCGTCAACATCGCCCGCGTTATGAGCGTGGAGGAGAACTGGAAATCGTTGGGACATAAGGTGCAGGAACTCCTTCAAGGCGAGGATCTTGTGATCCTCCCGGAAGTTTTCGGGCTTAGGGATCAGGTAGTCACCCGTTGGCTCAGGGAGATGATACCGGCCAAGGTTCTTTTCCTTGGGACGACTCCTCCGTCTGTGCCGGGAATACGTACGCAGATTCTACTGAAAAAGGCGTTTGAGGCGGCGGGAGGCACTTTCCTGATGGGCGACGAGGCTTTGGATCCGTCCTTCGACGGCGGCAAGGTTCTTGGCGTACGCACGGTCAATCTTGGCAGGATCCGGATCGAGGCCGAGGATTTCGTTCTTGCGAGCGGCAATCTGTTCGGCAAGGGTCTGCTTGCGTCCCCTGGCAAGGTGACCGAGCCTGTCTTCGGCCTGGATGTCGATTGTCCTTCGGAAAGAAGGAACTGGTACGATGAGAATTTCTTCACAAGACAGAATTTCACGGGATTCGGTGTGAAGACCGACAAGGATTTCCATCCTCTCCGCGGAGGCGAGGTGGTGTCCAATCTCTATGTGATCGGAGCAGAGGTCGGAGGCTGCAATCCTCTGGCGGAGGGCAGCGGAGCCGGCGTGGCGATCCTCACGGCATTCAGCGCGGCGGATAGTATTCTTGGTAAGTAATTGATTGATTTACGACTATGCAGGAAAAGAACATAAGTTTCAATAATTTCGAACAGTGCATAAAGTGTACAATCTGCACCGCCTACTGTCCGGTTGTGGCTGTCAATCCTTTGTACCCGGGACCTAAGCAGGCGGGACCTGACGGGGAGAGACTTCGTTTGAAGAACAAGTTTTTCTTCGATGAGAACCTGAAGTACTGCATGAACTGCAAACGCTGCGAGGTAGCCTGTCCTTCCGGTGTGAAGATCGCCGACCTTATCCATTCCGCCCGCCGCCGCTACAGCAACGCCATCCCGGGTCTCCGCGACCGTATGCTCGCCAGCACTGACTTCATGGGCAGGATGGCAAGACCGTTCGCCCCGGTTGTCAACTACATGGTGTCGTCCAAGCCGGTGAAGGCTGTGATGGACGCGGCTTTGGGGATCGACAGCCACAGGACTTTCCCTCAGTACAAGGCTCATGGCTTCGAGTCATGGTTCAAGAAGGAGGCGCAGGAGGCCCAGGACGCCTATTCTAAGCAGGTCGCTTTCTTCCACGGCTGTTCGACGGAGTTCCAGCAGCCGGAAGTCGGACAGGCCTTCGTCAAGGTGATGAACGCCGTGGGCTACGGAGTCCGGCTTCTGGACGAGAGATGCTGCGGTGTCGCGATGATCTCCAATGGCATGTGGGGCGGAGCCACGAGGCATGCCAGACACAACGTGACTGTCTTTGAGAAGGCGGTCGCGGCTGGTCTGCCGATCGTCGCCACCTCCTCGACATGCGTCTTCACGATGAGGGATGAATATCCTGACGTGCTTTACGTTGACAATTCCGCTGTCCGCGACAGCATTACCCTTGTGGAGAAGTTTCTGTTCGAACTTTTGGACGAGGGCAGGATAAGGTTGGTTTTCAAGGATGATTACCGCGCGAGGATCGCCTATCATATTCCTTGTCACGTGGAGAAGCTCGGATGGAGCATATTCACTAAGGAGCTGATCGGATCCATCCCCGGGGTGACATTCACTGTTCTTGACAGCGGCTGCTGCGGAATCGCCGGCACCTACGGCTTCAAAAAGGAGAACTACAGGTACTCGCAGGAAATCGGCCGTCCGGTCTTCGAGCAGATCAACGCCCTTGCGCCGGACTTCGTGTGCAGCGAGTGTGAGACCTGCAAGTGGCAGATCGAGATGTCCACTGCCCACAAGGTGAAGAACCCTATTCTGATTATTGCGGAAGCCCTTGACTTCGAGGCGACCGCAAAGGCCAATTCAAGATAAAAAAGGCGGGACCGTAAGCCGGTTTCTGTTTTTGAATCTGCCATTTATCTACGCAACCTACCCCCTGGCATCGGGCGGGCAGCCCTCGTCTGCCAGTATATTTGGTCTTGCAGGCCCTGACATCGTACCTGGATGACGTCGCCGGCATCCATCGTGAGCCCTTACCTCACGTTTTCACCCTTACCTGTCTCCAGGCGGTTGTTTTCTGTTACGTCTGTCATAAGATTACTCCCATCTGAGCTTTCCTCAGTAGGGTGCCCTGTCCTGTCCGGACTTTCCTCACCCGGAGCCGAAGCCCCGCAGCGCGGCAGATCGTCCCACCTTTTATCTTACAAAAGTACGAAAAAACTCTAATATTTTTCTGTAATCGCTTTTTTTGACTTAAATTTGTAGTCCAGTAAAGAACGTAAAAGATGAGTACAAAGTATGTTTTCGTTACTGGAGGTGTGGCGTCTTCCCTCGGAAAGGGCATCATCGCGGCATCTTTGGCCAAGCTTCTTCAGGCCAGGGGACTCAGGGTCACCATCCAGAAATTCGATCCCTACATCAACATCGATCCCGGCACGTTGAATCCTTACGAGCACGGGGAGTGCTACGTGACGGATGATGGTGCTGAGACCGATCTGGACCTGGGTCACTATGAGAGGTTTCTGGGCGTGCACATGTCCAAGGCCAACAACGTGACCACCGGCAAGATCTACTGGACGGTCATCAACAAGGAGAGAGAGGGAGCCTATCTTGGGAAGACAGTACAGATTGTGCCTCACATCACCGACGAGATCAAGCGCAGGATGCTGCTTCTGGGGAAGACCGGCAACTACGATGTGATCGTCACCGAGGTCGGCGGCACGGTCGGCGACATGGAGTCGCAGCCGTTCGTGGAGGCTATACGTCAGCTGCAATGGGAGCTTCCGGACGAGGATCTCATCAGCATCCATCTGACCCTGGTGCCTTACCTTCGCGCGGCCAAGGAGCTGAAGACCAAGCCTACGCAGCATTCGGTGCAGCTTCTCCAGCAGGCCGGGGTGCACCCGGACATCATCGTATGCCGCACGGAGATGGAACTGACGCCGGAGATCAGGCGGAAGGTAGCCCTTTTCTGCAACGTCAAGCCAGGGCATGTGATCCAGTCGATCGACGCTCCCTCGATCTATCAGGTGCCTCTGAACATGGAGGACGAGCGTCTTGACGAGATGGTGCTGGATCATTTCGGCATCACCGCTCCGGAACCGGACTTCACAAGCCTCAAGGCCTTCCTTGACAAGCTATATAATCCTAAGCATCAGGTGGATATAGCCCTTGTCGGGAAATATGTCGAGTTGCAGGACGCCTACAAGTCCATCCTGGAGTCCTTCGTCCACGCTGGAGCGGCCAACGAGTGCAGGGTGAATGTCCACACGGTCCAGAGCGAGCGGCTTGACAGTTCCAACCTGGAGGAAATGATCGGGAATATGGACGGAATCCTTGTCGCGCCTGGATTCGGCGAGAGGGGGCTGGAAGGCAAGGTTCTTGCAATAAAATACGCCCGCGAGCACAACGTGCCGTTCTTTGGAATATGCCTTGGCATGCAGATGTGTGTGGTGGAGTTCGCCAGAGACGTGCTTGGCATCGAGGACGCTGTCTCCGCCGAGGTCAATCCGAACGCCGCCAATCCTGTGATTGACTTGATGGAGGAGCAGAAAAGCACCACGATCAAGGGCGGGACGATGCGGCTTGGGGCCTACGACTGCAAGCTGGACGAGAACTCGCTGGCTTACAGGATCTACGGGAGCGGGATGATCTCCGAAAGGCATCGTCACCGCTATGAGTTCAACAACGCCTACCTCGAAAGGATGGAGGCAGCCGGACTCAAGGCGACGGGCCGGAATCCGGACACTGGACTGGTTGAGATCGTGGAGATTCCGACTCATCCGTTCTTTATCGGTGTCCAGTTCCATCCCGAACTCAAGAGCACTCCTGAGAAGCCGCAGCCGATCTTCGTGAAGTTCGTGGAGGCGGCTATGGCTTACAGGGAAAAGAGAAAGTAAGAGCAATGAGAAGATTCGTGAATATATTCATAAATACTGCGCTGGTGACAGTGGCGCTGCTCTCCGCTTCCTGTGCCGACGCGAGGGTGCGCCGCTACAAGGTCCAGGTTGTCAAGGAATATGTCCACGACAAGACTTCTTTCACGCAGGGGCTATTCTTCCTGGACGGGGAGATGTATGAATCCACCGGGCAGTATGGCGAGTCCACCTTCCGCAAGGTTGACCTGGCCACCGGCAAGGCTGTCAAAAGGCTGGATTTCGACAAGAAGTATTTTCTTGAAGGCTCCGTTGAGTTGAATGGGAACATATTTATACTTACTTGGTTGAATAAGGTCGCCTTTGTCTATGACGCCAAGACTCTCACCTACAAGTCCACTTGGAGATATCCTCGTGAGGGGTGGGGGCTGACGACTGACGGGAAGAGCCTGATCGCATCTGACGGCTCGGCCCGGTTGTATTTTATGGATGAACAGTTCAAACAGCAGAAGGTGCTGACTGTCAAGATGAACGGACGGCCGGTGCAGATGCTGAACGAACTTGAGTGGATTGACGGGAAGATTTGGGCCAATGTCTACATGACAGACATGATAGTGATCATCAACCCTGCCGATGGTAATGTCGAGGGGACGGTCGATTGCAGCGGACTTTTGCCTAAGTCTTTGCGTGACGCTGACACGGATGTGCTGAACGGAATCGCCTACAACCCGAAGGACGGCAGGATCTATCTGACCGGCAAGTGCTGGAAGCGGCTCTATGAGGTGCGTCTGGTAGAGAGGTAATGGTCACATCGACAGGCTCTGTGACCACACCATTCGGTCGCTGGGCTTACTCATGGGTCCAATGGCCACTTCCTTCGGTCGCTGAGCTTGTTGAAGATACCATGTTCTTCACCGCTTGCGGTGAAAGCAAGTCCCTCCCCCGAGGGGAGGGATTTAGGGAGAGGGTAACGTTAATAGATTATTTCATGTATGATACTCTTCGAACGTGAGATAAGGTTTTTTTATAGGCACATGGCTAATTGCGAAAGATAAGTTAAATGAAATAATAACAGCGGGGGTACTGGGCGTGTCGCCCGGTTGAGAACATACCCAATGAACCTGATGCGGATAATGCCGCCGAAGGGAAGCGATGTCTCAAATTGCCGTTATCGGCTACCCCTTGCATTAATATTCAAAACATTATGCGAGGTTTTTTATTTGTATCAGCGGCGTTGGCCGCAATGACTCCTCTGGCTCTTGACGCCAAGAGCCAGGCGGACACAACCAAGGCAGAGGTTCTTACCGAGGCCATTGTAAGCGGTGTCCGCGCACAGAAGAACGCCCCCTATGCGGTGGCTAACGTAGGCCGTAAGGCCCTGCAGGACTTTTCCGGGACGGGAAAGGAACTTCCTTTCCTTCTTTCCACAACTCCCGGCGTGTTGTCCTGGAGCGGAAACGGTCTCGGAATCGGCACGTCTTACCTACGTATCAGGGGAGCCGGGGATTCCAGAATCAATGTCACCGTGGACGGTGTGCCGCTCAACTCTCCTGAGGATCAGTGTGTCTTCTGGGCTAACATGAACAGCTATTCCGCACTTATGGAAAGTGTTCAGATCCAGCGTGGTGTAGGTTCCTCTACCAACGGTGACGGCGCGTTCGGCGGTTCTGTCGCCCTTCGCACCAAGGCTCCGTCCTACGACCCGTTCGTGGAGCTGAACGCCTCCTACGGCAGCTACAACACCTACAACACCGGTTTCTCGATGTCCACGGGGCTGCTCGGCAATCATTTTGTGGCGGACGCCGCCTTCCACACGACCGGCACTGACGGCTACATCCACGGTACCGCCGGAAAATCCGGCTCCTGGTACGCCGGACTGAACTGGATCGGAAGGGACTTCATCATCCGCTACCGTAACATCGGCAACTATGAGCACACCGGCCAGGCTTGGAACGGCGTGACCGCAGGCACCGATGATCTTTCCATCATGGACGGCACCTACGGCAAGAATACCGGCATCAAGACTTACGCCGACATGTACCGCGAAGGTCTGGGGAAATTCAACTCGCTTTATGAGTCTATGGATCCGAAGACCTACGAGACAACCCGTTACACTTTGAACGACGGCTCCTATTGGCCAAAGACAACCGACAACTTCTGGCAGGATCACAACATCCTTTCCGCGGCCTGGAACATTAACGAGAACCTGAAGACAACCCTGTCGCTCCACTACACCTATGGCTACGGCTACTACGACGAGTTCAAACCGGACAGCAAGGTTTCCAAGTTCGGTTTCGACATGGTGAAATCCAACGGGAAACCCTTAAGATCCGATTTCGTCCGTCAGAAAGGCCTGTCGCAGAACGCCGCAGGGGTTGTCTATAACATCAGTTACAACAACAACGGATGGGATGTCATCGGAGGTCTCTCCGGTCAGATGTTCTGGGGCAACCATTTTGGTTATCTCACTTATGTGTCAAACAAAGATGTGGTCAATCATTATCCTGGACTTGCCGGCTTGAACGACACGGATCTCGACAACGGGCGTTACTCCTACTATGACTCCGACGCCAGAAAGGATGACTACAGCGCGTTTGTCAAGGCCTCCAGGCAGTTTGGCGAGCATTTCACCGTCTTTGCTGACCTCCAGTACAGGCACGTTCGCTACACTACGGACGGTATCAACGACAAATTCGTCAAGCAGAAGGACGGTACATACAAGAATCAGCGTCTGGACATCAACGAGATCTACAATTTCTTCAATCCGAAAATAGGTGTCAGCTATAAGGCCGGCAACCATAGGGCCTACGCTTCCCTTGCCATGAGCAACCGTGAGCCGGAGCGCAACAATTTCACGGACAACTACAACTATCCGTTCCCTAAGGCGGAGCACGTCAATGACTATGAGTTAGGCTATCAGTATTCCGGCTCGGTCTTCCGCGCCGGCGCCAACCTCTATTTCATGGACTATGTGGACCAGTTTGTCCAGACAGGAATGCAGAGCGAAATCGGCGAGAGTCTGACCACCAACATAAAGGACTCCTACCGTGCCGGTGTCGAGCTTACGGCTGCTGTAGACGCCGCCAGATGGCTGACTCTTGAGGCCAATGCCGCCCTCAGCTCCAACAAGATCAAGGACTTTGACGAGGTTGTGGAAGACTGGGGCAACAAGGAGACCGGCATAAGGAAAATCCACTACGACAACTCAACGCTGGCGTTCTCCCCGTCAGCCATCGTCAACGGATTCGCCGTGTTCAAGGTCAAGGGTGTCCAGGCGATCTGGCACACTTCCTTCGTGAGCCGCCAGTACCTTGACAACACGCAGAATAAGGATCGCTCCCTCCCTGCATATTCACTGTCGGGAGTAAGCTTCAACTATCCGGTCAAACTTCGTGGCTTCCTAAGGGAGATCACCGTCGGCCTTGATGTCAACAACATATTCAACGCCCACGTGGCCGCCTCAGGTTGGGTTTATTCCGCCATCAGCGACGCTGATGGTCATCCGGACAGCAACCGCTACTACCAGCTCGGCTTCATCCCGGAGGCCGGCACCACAGCCATCGCGCGCCTGACCCTGAGGTTCTAAGCCCCCTTTTAATAAGGTAGAACAACCTTGATAATCCGCACCTGAGCCGCCTTCAAGCGCTCGGGTGCTTTTTTAGTGTGTGGCTCTGAATTGAAGAAAAAAATCCCTATCTTTAGGCTGTAAATATTAGTTGCAATGGATAAGGATGTCGCATTGGTGCTTTCGAGCGGCGGCCCAAGGGGCTTTGCCTACATCGGGGCCATTGAGGAACTGGAAAGCAGAGGGTACAACATCACTTCTGTGACAGGGTGCTCGATCGGCTCACTGGTCGGTGGGGTCTATGCCGCCGGTGGTCTGGACGGGTTCAAGGAATGGCTGTTCAATCTGGACAACACCAAATTAATCTCGCTTCTGGACGTGTCGATCAGCAAAAGCTACCTGGTAAAGGGTGAGAAGGTGATCGAGGCGATAAAGAGGGTTGTTCCCGAGGTCAACATCGAGGATCTCCGGATTCCTTACCGTGCCGTGGCCACAGATCTCTACACAGGCGAGGAGGTTGTGTTCAGCAAGGGCCGGCTGTTTGACGCGATCAGGGCCTCCATCTCCATTCCGTCATTGTTCCGTCCTGTCAAATACGGCTACCACACGCTGATCGACGGAGGCATCGTCAACACGATGCCGCTCAGTCAGGCAGTCCGCAACGGACACGACATTCTGGTGGCGTTTGACGTGAACCAGATTGATTCCGAGCGGATTGCAAACTACCTCAAGGAACTGGAGGAAGTGCGTGAGGAGGACACGGAGTTCAAGTCCGGGGAATTGGATGCGATCGGCGACCTGGCCATGAGGAAGGGCGTTCCGCTCATCGACCGCGTGCGGATGCTGGGTGATGAGGCGCATAGGGCGTACAAGGGGATAAGGATGATAGGACAGAAGACCAAGCGGATTGAGGACGAGGCTCATGCCGAACGTATCCCGACAAGCGACAACTACTACTCGATCCTGACAAGAACCTTCTCGCTGATGAACCACACCATCGCGCGGCAGGCCATCCAACTCTACAGACCCGATGTCGTCGTGAACATGAATTTCGACACCTACGGAGCCATACCTGACTACGCCAAAGGCGAGGAGATAGCCGCCAAAGGCCGCGAGCTGATGTCCGCCGCCCTTGATGAATATGAGCGCGCGGCATCATCCGGCAAGGCGGATAGCCTGTCATAGGGAATATGACGCGGGAATATTAAGAATCAATGAATATGGATAGTGCGATCATAGCTACACTGCTGATTCCTTTCGCCGGAACGGTCATCGGGTCGGCGTTCGTGTTCTTTATGAAAAGGGAGATGCCGGCGCTGCTGCAGAAGGCCCTGCTGGGCTTCGCGTCGGGAGTGATGGTGGCGGCCTCAGTCTGGTCCTTGCTGATCCCTTCGATGGAGATGACTGTCTCTGAGGGCTGGACATCCGTCCTCCCGGCTTCAGTCGGTTTTCTGGCCGGAATATTCTTCCTGCTTGCCATTGATTATCTCACCCCGCATCTTCACATCGGTGAGGACAAGCCGGAAGGCCCGAAGTCGAAGATCTCGAAGACAGCCATGCTGGCCTTGGCGGTGACAATACATAATATTCCTGAAGGAATGGCGGTTGGAGTGCTGGTCGCGGGAGCGATAAGCGACGGGATGGCGATCGCTCCGGCAGCAGCGATGGCGACCGCGATCGGAATAGCGGTCCAGAACGTACCGGAGGGTGCCATCATCTCGATGCCGATGCGCGCCGCCGGGAACTCACGCATGAGATCCTTCCTCATCGGCGGCCTGAGCGGAATCGTGGAACCGGTCGGTGCCTTGCTGGTCATCCTGCTCGCCTCATTGATGACTCCGATCCTGCCGTATTTCCTTGCATTCGCCGCCGGCGCGATGATCTATGTGGTTGTGGAAGAACTTATTCCCGAGACTTCCGAAGGACAGCACTCAAACATTGGTACCGTCGGTTTCGCTGTGGGATTCGTCCTGATGATGGTTCTGGATGTAGTGCTTGGATGATCGCCAGGCCGATTTGTAACCAGTTTTGTCAAGGAATGGCTATCTTTGTCTTGACAAAATGAAATGCTCACTTTATGGAATACCTGTCAAAGGAACGATACGACCAGATTGTCGCGGAACTGAATACTCTCACTGATGTTGAATATCCCCGGATAAAGGATGCTCTGGCTGAGGCACGGGCGCAGGGCGACCTGAGCGAGAACGCCGAGTACCGCGCTGCCAGAAGGGCGCAGGCGAAAGCCATCAGCAGAATCCGCTTCCTGCAGAAAGTCCTGCAATATTCAAGGATCATCGATCCCAGGAACCTGCCGAAAGACCAGATCTCGCTGCTCAGCAAGGTGGAGTTCACGAACCTTGCCACGAACACCAGAATGACCTACACCATAGTCAGCCCTCACGAAATGAATCTGGAAGGCGGAAAGATTTCCTGCAAGTCTCCGATAGGAATGGCCTTGATGGGAGGCAAGGTCGGCGACATCGTGGATGTCAACGCCCCCTCCGGTACTTTCCGGCTCCGGATAGAGACCATAGAGTTTGAAGAATAGGCGAGAGTGTCATTACGGCTCCCGGCCCGTGGTGATTTCGATTCTTTTAGCTATTTTTGAGACCGTAAATTCTGGTACTATGATTAAGGATGTGAAGGTGATAGTCTTCGACGCGGACGACACGCTTTGGGACAACCAGTCGTATTTCGACGGGGCGGAGAGGGTGTTCGTGGAGGAGCTTAGGGAATATGGTACGGCGGAGGAACTGTCGGAGACGCTGTTCGCGACGGAGTCGGCTAACATGCCGGTCCTGGGCTACGGTGCCAAGGCGGTCTGCATCTCGATGATGGAGACAGCGCTTGCGGTGTCGCACGGCAAGATTCCGGGCGAGAATCTTTCACGGATACTATCGGCGGCGAAATCCCTGCTTAGTCTGCCTGCGGAACCGCTTCCTGGTGTGGGAAAAACTCTTAAGGCATTGAAAGACAGCGGACGGTACCGGCTACTTCTTCTCACCAAAGGCGACATGCTCGACCAACAGAACAAACTCCGGCGCTCCGGCCTCCGACACTTTTTCGACAGGGCAGAAGTGGTCTCCAACAAAAGTGCAAAGGAATATCTTGACCTTTGTCAAAGCGAAGGCATCCGTCCTGAAGACATGGCGATGGTCGGGAACTCATTCAAATCAGACATCCAGCCGGTCATCGAGATCGGTGGCTACGGCGTGCATATTCCTTTCCACACAATGTGGCGGCACGAGGTTGTTGAAGAGTTTGGCCATCCGAACATCATCCGCGCGGATTCTTTTGAAGAAATCGCCAATATATTCTTGAATCATGAATAGGAATCAACCTGATAGGATTTTGGTGCGGGGGGCGAGGGTCCACAACCTGAGGAATGTCGATGTGGATGTCCCTTTGGGGAGGATTGTCGGGATCGCCGGTGTCTCCGGATCAGGGAAGTCATCGCTTGCGCTTGGAGTGCTGTATTCCGAAGGGTCAAGGCGCTACCTTGAATCGCTTTCCACTTACACCAGAAGGAGGATGACGCAGGCTACCAAGGCCGATGTGGATGAGGTTCTTTACGTGCCGGCGGCGCTCGCACTGCATCAGAGGCCGGGCGTCCCAGGCATACGCAGCACTTTCGGTACCGGCACGGAACTACTTAACAGCCTTAGGCTTATGTTTTCAAGACTGGCCTGTCACCGTTGCCCGAACGGGCATTATGTAGAGCCATCCTTGCGGGTCGCTGCCGAAAAAGATCTTGTCTGTCCTGTCTGCGGAGAGCATTTCTATGCGCCGGGAGCCGAGGATCTGGCATTCAACAGCCAGGGGGCATGCCGTAAATGCGACGGCACAGGTACTGTCAGGACTGTTGACGAGTCCACCCTGATTCCGGATGAGAACCTGACGATCGACGAGGGAGCCGTCGCACCGTGGAACACGCTGATGTGGTCGCTGATGAAGGATGTCTGCCGGGCGATGGGCGTTCGTACGGATGTTCCGTTCAAGGATCTGACCGACAGGGAAAAAGACATCGTGCTGCATGGGCCGGCGGAGAAAAAGCACATCCTTTACAAGGCGAAGAACTCCAACGATGCCGCAGAATTGGACTTTACTTTCTACAACGCTACTTACACCGTCGAGAACGCCCTGTCAAAAGTCAAGGACGAGAAGGGTATGAAACGTGTCGAGAAGTTCCTTCGGCTCGATGTCTGCCCGGATTGTGGCGGCACGAGGCTCTCGGACGCGGCAAGGGCTCCGAGACTCAGGGGTATCTCACTTGCCGAGGCCTGCACCATGACCCTCACCGGGATTGTGGAATGGGTCAAAGGCGTTCCGGCTTCGCTTCCGGAGGAGATGCGGCCGATGGCCGAAAGCATCTGCGGATCCTTTCTCGACACTGCCAAACGATTGTTGGACTTGGGAATAGGTTATCTGTCGCTGGATCGTTCAGCGGCCACCCTCTCGACAGGCGAACGGCAGAGAATGCAGCTCGCCCGCGCGGTGAGGAACCGGACTACCGGTGTGCTGTATGTCCTGGACGAGCCGTCCATCGGGCTTCATCCGTCCAACATTATCGGACTATGCGGCCTGATGGATGACCTGATAGCGGACGGCAACTCCGTCATCCTTGTGGATCACGACACGCAGATCCTCTCTAAGTCCGACTGGATGATCGAGATGGGGCCGGAAGCCGGGTCAAACGGCGGCACGGTCATCGCTCAAGGCACCTTAAGCGACATTGAAAACAATGAATATTCAAGGATTGGCCCATACCTGTCGGGTCGCTCATCAATTAAAGTAAGAGAGCAGATAAAATCCTCAGACATATTCTCTGAAGGCAAGATAGTGATGGAAACTTCAGCCATCCACACTGTCAAACCTCTGTCCATAGAGATCCCGAAAGGACGGCTGACGGTCGTAACCGGGGTCTCCGGTTCCGGCAAGACCACGATGGTGCTGGAAAGCCTTATCCCGGCGCTTCAGGCCAGGATAGCAGGACGTGATCTGCCGGATCACGTGAAGTCGATGGAGGCCGATGGCATACGTCAGGTCAAGCTCATAGACGCTTCGCCGATCGGCATCAACGTCCGCTCGACCGTGGCGACCTACGCCAATGTCCACGATGAGCTCAGGAAGGTCTTCGCCAAGACTCCGGATGCGAAAAGGCATGGCTACAAGGACGGAGACTTTTCCTACAACACCGGTAAATTGCGATGCCCGACTTGCGACGGCACAGGAGTGATCAGCCTCGACGTGCAGTTCCTGCCGGATGTGGACATCGCTTGTCCGGATTGCCGAGGCTCAAGATATTCAAGAGCCGCCGGGAGCATACGAAGGGAAAACGCTTCCGGAGAGTTCCATTCCCTTCCGGAACTGATGGGGATGGATGTCGGCTCGGCTCTAGATGCCTGTTCTGATCTCAGGCTGATCAGCCAGCGCCTGCGGGTTCTCCGTGATCTCGGACTCGGCTATCTGACCTTGGGAGAGGAGACCCCGAGCCTATCCGGCGGTGAGGCCCAGCGCCTGAAGCTTGCCAGCGAGATGGGCAGGGGACAGAGTGACTCCGTGTTCGTCTTCGACGAGCCGACGATCGGCCTTCATCCGTCCGATGTCCAGACGCTTCTGAAGGTGTTCCAAAGCCTGATTGACCATGGTGCCACGGTCATAGTCATCGAGCATGACCTGGATGTCATCCGAAACGCCGACTATATCATTGACATGGGGCCGGGCGGTGGTTCCGAAGGCGGGCGGATTGTCGCCACCGGCAGCCCGGACCAGATCCGGGAGTCGAAGGACAGCTTGACTGGCCGTTTCCTGTAGGTTATAGTATGATGTACTGAAAGTTAGTTATTAAAACAATAATGTTTATCGTACTAACAAAAAAAGTTATAACCATAATTGCTTATGAATAAAACAAACAGAATAATCAACTTAGGGCTAATCCAGTGGTCCGATCCGTTTGATCGCAAGGCAATGAGCGGGACTACGTACAAGATGGCGGAGGCTCTTCGCGCAGTCGGTTTCAATGTGGTTTGGGTGCCTGCAAAGAAGACATTAGCGCTAAGGATGTACACTAAAGCGGTCAATTTACTAAACAAGTTTTCACGTAAACAGACAAAACCGTCGCACACGAAGATAGGAGCGTCGTTGCTTTCCGGCACTTTAGACAGGACAATCATCGATTCGTGCGATGTTCTGTTCGCTCCGATGGCGAGTGAGTGCATATTCAGGCTTAGGACTGACAAGCCGCTGATCTATCTTTCAGACGCCACATTCGCGATCATGGTGGATTATTATTTTCATAATTTGTCTAAACGGACGGTGAGACAGGGAAATATGATAGAACGCAATGCGATTGATCTGGCAAGCGAGGTTGTTGTCTCATCCCGTTGGGCTGCGGAATCCGTGGTTGCGGACTACCATAAGGATCCTTCGAAGATTCACGTGATAGAATTCGGCGCCAACATCGACGAAAAAAGACATAGTGCCGAGGACATTCAGGTACAACGGTCACCTGGATCTCCTGTTTTTAGGAGTGGATTGGGTGCGCAAGGGAGGCCGGATCGCAGTGGACATCTGCCGTTGGCTGAATGAGAACGGAATCCCGTCCACGCTTCACATCGTCGGGGTGAGAAATCTCGATCCTGCAATCCGAAAACTATCGTTTGTGGATTATGTCGGTTTCCTGAACAAGAATATTCCCGAAGAGTATAAAAGGCTTGTTGACCTGACGCGCCTCTGCCATTGCATGCTTCTCCCGACTCTCGCCGAGTGTTCCGCTATCGCGTTCTGCGAAAGCAGCGCCAATGGCCTCCCGGTCTTTTCCCATCTGACAGGAGGAGTCGCAGACTACATCTGCGAGGGAGAGAATGGTCATTTGCTTCCATTCGGCTCCTCCGTGAGTTTAACATTAAATTGTATAATTAA
>HF986082.1 GCA_000431015.1 Alistipes sp. CAG:514
AGTGGCTGGAGGCGCAAAGCCTCCAAGGAACGTTGCTGTAACCATTACGGAGAATAGAGTGGTTGCCAATAAATCCTCAAGCACATTTTACAGCGTACCAAGTGAGGGCATGTAAAACGTTGAATTGTTGAAGATAGGTGTTATCTTTATGAGAACCAACCACTTATACCCTCAACAAACTCTCAACAAATAGCTCTACACAACAAATTACTGGGCAAAAAAGAAAGAAAGGAATGGTGTTCATGGTTTTCTCTTTTCAACATTATCTTTCTTTTGTTGAGAGATTTGTTGAGAATATGTTGAGCCGTAAATGCCTGATGTTCAATACTTCTTTCATCATATTCAACAATTCAACAAAAATAAGGGGTGTTTTGTCCGTCATTTTTATGAACAGGACTCATCCCACGACAGGAAAGAATGTCATGCCTATGCTTCAGTACTTATTCACGAAAGTGCGACAGCGCCAAGCCAACAAGCAAGAGGACATTCAACTAAAGGCGGTTGTTCCTCTATTGAGTTGTAGGATAATGACACTACTTTTCTCTTTTGCTCCGTACAACCTCTTTATGATTGTGTCACGAAATAGAACTGCCCCGTATGAGTTTATACGGAAGCAAATGGCAACAATCATCGGAAAGCCATACAACGTTTGCCAAATGCCATTGGAAGTTTCCTGTTTCTGTTGGACTTCCGACGCCGTCAATAAGCCATCCTTGTATATTGACCTTATCATAGCATGGAGTTTCGTGGCGGTGACATGAAGCATGTCAACCAATTCGCCCTCACTCATCCACAAGTCTTGCAAGTTGGACGGAAT
>HF986083.1:0-2771 GCA_000431015.1 Alistipes sp. CAG:514
TTTTATTTCAATTATTTTTCACTTGCGAAACTTGAGTATCTTGAGATATGTTTTGGTGTTTGATTCTTTCCTAGTATCCTTTGTTACTTGAAAACAGAGTGAAAGAGATGCTTGTCTTGTAACAGCCTGCCGAGCTTTCTTATCATCATTCTCGATGCCATCTTCTTCAACAGGTTCCTCAAAATCATATTTGATGACCTGACTTATTGAAGGATTGTCTTTATTAAGAATGGATTTCTTCTGAACGCTGGAGAGAGAAAAATCAATTGCCGATAAATCAATCTCTTTTGAGAAATTTTCCGCATACCAGAAACCATAATCACGAGAGTCAAGGACGGCCATTAGCTCCCTGAAGTATGATAGCTCAGCTTCCCGTTTTTCAATTTGGCCAATTATAAACTTTATCTGTTCGGCTTCTGATTTAGGTGTTTTAACTGATTTCAAACGCTCAAAGAGACGTTCTTTATATGTAGTAAGATACTTGAAGCCTCGGATTTCAGAGTAAACTGGACGTTCCAGCTTTTCTTGTTTTGAAAAGCGCTCACATTCAATCTGGTCGATTGCATCCAGGCTTTTCTTTATTGCTGCGTGTTGATTCCCCTTTTTAGTAACCAAGAATAAACGGGTATTCTCAAGAATGAAGAAATCCGTCATCAAACTGGTAAACTCGCCTTGATGGATTTCTGCTTTAGAGATTGACATGACCCCATCTATATCTTCTGCAGAGATATTCACAAAGAGCTTCTGAGCATCTCCGGTTTTTAACTTCCTGTAATATCGGCCTGATACACGTAGTTTAAAATCAGAAGGTTCAATTTCCGGTTTGTCTAAACAAACGGAGATGCCAAAATTTTGCGGGTATCTTTGGTTAATCTGTAGGGATTCATTATCCTCAAGAGAGTCGTCATCGTTGCTGTTTTCGTTCTGTTGCTCACTCATTGAAATTGCGCTCTCACTATCTTTGCCAATGCTCTCAGTATCAATACCCACTGTTATAGTGCTTGTTGAAGTTGATTGAGCTTCGTCATTCACGTTATCTTTTTTCTCGGGGAAAATTATGGCGGAACAGTAAACAGAACCAGGGGAGGTATTAATTACCTCTCCGGTAACAGACTCATCGTTAATGCCAAAACGATTCTTACATACTCCAGGTCCAATCAATTGTTCGTGGACAAAACCGAGAAGGGAATCCCTTTTTTCTTTGATATACTCATTACTCGCCATAGCGCTTGATAAGTTTTACTTCTTTAAGGTTTAACTGAGAAAGAACATCATCCATGACCATCTGCAAATATTCCTCTGAGTCAATGCCTATCAAATCCAAAGAGTCAGGGATGTTTCGTTCCATTTCTTTGTAGTTCGTCTCGTTCTCATTGTACTTAAAAATCTCGCTCAAAAGGTTATCTAATAGACTATTCTGGCTACGGGTTTTGTTTTTTCTGCGGATTTTCTTTCTCCGCATTATAATATAGTACGTGCCATAGGTCTCAAAACCCACGTATTTTAAAACGGAGTCCATGCTTTGACGGTCCCTAGGAAGAATCATATGATAATCAAAATTATACCAGTTCTTAAAGGCACTCATTTTGAGAGTGATTCCAGCTTGATTGATGACATCCTCGTACACTCTCTCTTCTCCGAACTGAAGAACTTTCCATTCAAGCAAGAGTCTCCAAAGTTCTTCTTTGGATTTGATTGCAATCTCACCAATCTCAGGTACAAATTGGCGCCTAATCTCCTCTTCTATACTAGAGTCTTTACTAACAGACTTCTCGATGAACGGTGTAAAATAAGACTCTAAATCACTTGCCAATTGGATTCTTTTTCCCTCATGCTCCTCAATCAAATCAGATGCTCGTACAAGTTCAATATGGCTATCTTCTTCAACTATCAGCAATTCAGATTCTAGGATTGTTCGTTTCTTTCCATCGACTGTGTAGATGGTTAATTTGTTTTGACTATATGAGTAATCTCCAGAGTCATATTCCATGTAGAATCCCGCATCGCTATCTCCTATAGAACGACTCTTCGGAACTGGTTTCCAACCCAACACATCTTTTCTGTAATCAATTCCCAGGAGCTTATTATATGTCGCGTTTAGCTCATAGTTGCTGACGTCAAGTTTGTTCTGAAATATGGGGACATTAATAATCTCAAGGACCCTTTGATTGGGACTAAGATAGTATGGGTCGTATGAATTCGGGTAGATTGGAGCCTCTTTGTAGTAACGCATAAAACGTATTACAATGACGTTCCTTGGTATAACTTCAGTTAGCCCGTCAACTGGTTTCAAATCGCCAGCTTTGTGAAACTGAATGGTATGTTCTGGGAAGATTCTACGGATGTCATCTTTAATTTTAGGAGGCGTAAACCCGTCAATAACCATCGCAAAGTTCGTTGTATTCGGATGAAGAAAACGTAGAACTTGTTCGCGAATCTCATTTTGCCACTGATTCTGAACGTAATTAAAGACGACAGGATGATTTGGCCTTAAATACTCAGAATCCTCTTCTGTTAAGTATTCAAAAAAAGCATCTTTTGAGTTAGGACCAGCGCATAATGAAAGAATGTTGCGCTTGCTGGTAGGAAAACGGACACCATCCAACAGAAGGGCAATTTCACTTCGAATAATGTCATCGTTTTCATTTGCATGTGTATAATATCTTTTATACTCAGATTTGACAGCAAGTAGGTTCAAATCAAGAATCTCATCATACTGGAGGCAGAAGAAATGATTGTAATTTCTTCCAACATTAAACACTCTTTCCAAT
>HF986083.1:2833-24320 GCA_000431015.1 Alistipes sp. CAG:514
TTTCCTATGGTGTAGTTATGGTCAATCAGAACGAATACGAATAGATTCTTGATGTCGAATCCTAGCTGAGATATCTGTTCAATGCGGCCTTTACTAAATGATTTGAATCGACTGGAATTATAGTATACCATGAAGGCGTTACCTATTGCCTGATCTCGGTTCTTTTTGAAATATGTTTTTGCCTTCTCCTTCAACTCATTTGCGTCCAGGTCAGAGTTGACATATAGACTCTTATTTCTAGCATAAGAAGTTTCAAAGAAATCTACGAGCAGGCTATACCTGCTATCACAGACCTCTTGATCTTTGCAAATGAGTAGATTGTATTGGTACTTGTCCAATTCTGAAAGGCCTGAGCTGATAGAGTTAACCTTACGCTTGAAACTCGTAAGAGCATAACCAAAACAAGTAGGTTTCCCTTTATACTGAACCTTTCTATTGAATGACTTATACTCTTTTGTCCTTGCAGTAGGAACATGAAGGCCATAAGAAGAAATAAAAGCAAGTTCTTTGCGAAGATTGCTCATTGTCTTCTCGTTGAAGATTCCTAGACGTATTGTTAAATACTTGGATAACAATTCCCTCATCATATCGTTAGCTCCAAGCATATAGAAAATAGGAACTTCTGGCATCGAGCCGTTTCGATTTTGATAATAGGAGATATAGTTATCAACTAGTGATAGGAATGGTCTGTAAGTAGCCAATGACAGGAGCCCTTCCTCATCAACATCAAGGCTCATTACTTCCATAATTGCTTTGAAAAGACTAGACTCGTTTTTAACGACATTCTTAAAGGCATCTGTCATACTATTCCAGAATAAGGAGTTTAAGGGAAACAATTGCGCGAGTCATACCAATGTACAACTCAAAGCACTTAAAATAATCCTCTTTTTTCAGGGCCAAAATTATATGGTGATTCTCAAGGCCTTTATATGAAAGGATGGAGGTGAACTGAAGATTATCATCCCATTCTGTATTAATGTTTTCTGTTGTAAGCTCTGAAACATTTTTGAGTTCAGTAATAATTTGGTAGATATCCTTCTTACCAATACCGGCTACGCGCTTCAAACTTGAATGCGCCAGGAGAATGTAGTTGGCACACGCTCTTTTTTCATGCAAGTCATCTGACAGTTGCTTAATATATTTAAGCATATCCTTAGGCTCATAAAAGCGATGAATAGAGATAGGGTAATCTTCCTTGTTCTCAATATCATCAAGGACCGGATTTAAATCATAATAAGATGGCAAGTCCTTGACTTTACTTGCGACCTGTACTATTTCAAGATTTGTGCGTACCCTCTTATTGTCGAGTAAACAGTATATCGCAGAATTCTGAGAAATAACCGAGGCCAAGTCTTCTAGTTCACGTGCCTCACTATTATAGCCCTGTTCATTGTCAAAAAACACTAAATAGCGTCCTTTAGAAAGCCCACAATTCGTCATCGATGCGAGATGGTCCAATACCTCAATCACTCCTTTATCG
The DNA here is from genome assembly GCA_000431015.1 of Alistipes sp. CAG:514. Classification (GTDB taxonomy): domain Bacteria; phylum Bacteroidota; class Bacteroidia; order Bacteroidales; family UBA932; genus Cryptobacteroides. Next base: position 4,314 of record HF986083.1, read on the forward strand.
AGGATGTCATGAATCTCATCGACGATAATGTAATTATAGCCGATGAAAGGAATGTCTACCGTATGTGAATTGAAAAAGCGGATAATTTTTTCTGTCAATACATCACTTGGCCCTTCGATATCGGCATAAGTAATCTTTCCGCCAGTTAATCGCATAAGGAAAGAACCATATTGCATCACATCACATGAAGTAAGACCATCTTCTTTTAAAAGGTATTGGATGCGTGATTGAAGCAGCTTGTTCCAGCAGAGATAAAGCCCTTTCTGCTCTGAAAACATCTTGATGTAGCCCTTTGCAATAGTGGTTTTTCCTGTTCCTGGTCCACCCTCAATGAAGATGCGGTTATTCTTAGATAGGCTTTTTAATGTGTCAAGATTGCTGATTCTCAGCCAGTTCAGAATCTCGGAAACACTGGTTTCGGAGTAATTGCTAGTTGAGAAGATTGTGGGAGCCAACCTGGCCACAAGGAGATTAAGTTGATTCTCGGTCAAGTCCGTCATGGGGTGCTTCAATCCTTCCTTGTCATAATCTAGAACCGTCAGACAAAAATCGGCGAAAGAATCAGAACCAGATGATTGGTTATCAATAGTCCACAGTTTATACCGTTGGTCAATCTCTTCGGCACCGGCGGTTGAATCAAGATGAGTATGGGGAAACGCACATACCGTATCAATATAAATTTCGTTCATACTCAAAATATGATGATTCACAAGTGCCCACTTATATGTGTCGGCTTGCTTGAAAGGGGTTCTGCTCATTTGTTTAGTAATGCCCTGGTATTCGTAGCAGTAGTTGCCATCATGAATACTGATAATTCCTCCCTTAACCTCAACAATAATGGCTCCTTTAATCGACAAGAGAAGGAAATCAATTTGAATGGACTGTCGGCTATCTCCGTTAAAGTTGAGGCTTAAATCATAGAACATATGCCAGGTTAAAGGGCTTTTTTCGCAGTCCTCGACAATTCGCATGTACATATCGCGCTCTCCAGCTAGGAGAGAACCGTCCAACTTGCGAATTGAATTCAAATCCCTTACAGAATGATTCTTTATAGGCATATTGTCTAGTGTATATGTGTTTTGCTTTGAAGCATACAAATTTATAATTTTTTTTGCGTAAATCTGGTTAACTATATGCAATATTGTGCTTTGTCCATCGCAAATTGACAATATGTTGTCTAAAAAGACTGTCATCGGATAAATACAATAAGCCCAGGGACGGGGTGATGGTCTCGGGGCGGGTAGGGTGAGCGAGGGTGGAGAGACGTGATTAAAGCGGCTCGTTCTTCCTCTTTTCGCAGAAGTCTATGATGCCATCGACGTGGAGGGCGATGATGGATTTCTTGCCTTCGTTGGATTCGAGGTAGGTCAGGGAGGTTTCACTGTCCATAAATCCATTTTCGGTCAAAACGCAGGAGGCGTAGATGTACTTCATGAAGTAAAACAAGGACTCTATGTCGGGGGCGCCGTCGGAGTAGTCGGTGCGGAGTTTGTGGCCGGGGAGGTGCTGTTTGGCGGTGTCGTATAGGCAGTCGGCCAGTCCATCGGAGAGGGTGTGGCCGTAGTAGGTGTAGCAGCTCCAGCCGGTGGCGTTGTGTTATTTCTTGCCGTTTCCGGCGGCGTTTACGTGGATGGAGATTATTATCGTCTTCTGCACGGGCCGTCCAATCTGACAGGTGATTTTGTTGGCGCGTCAGACGCGTTCTTTCAGGGGGAGACTGTCTTAAAAGTAAAAGTACCCCCAGTGAGGATTGAGAATTCGTTGTCGCCCCTGTATAGGGGTACAGACTTTTCTACTCTCGCCGAGACTTTTCAGACAGTCTGGGGGGATGTCTTCTTCTTCGGGGACCAGGAACCCGGCGTCATAGCCTCTTATGGTGAGGTTGTTCCACCACGGATCTTGCAATTTCGTGGTTGTACTTGTACTCCCGGAAGCGTCCGTCGGGAGAACGTTTACCAGAGGTATCAATCCCGTGGCCGTTGGCTTGATTTCCTGCCCACGCTTACCATTGCGGCTAAAAACCTCGCTACCGAAATGACCAATTACAATGTCGAGGGTAAAAACCTTCACGGCGAGCCGGCAATTACGAAAGAACATATGCAGAATAACCAAAGCGTGAGGGAAATGCTTGGGAAGCACGGAATCCGCCCCGAGGAATTGCCTCCGGCAGAGGATATCAAAAAACTGGAACGGCGTGTAGCTTCGGAGGAAAAGAGAATGTGGATTTCGCGTATTTTGCGGAAGTTGTGCATATGTGCTCGTGGGTGTGAAGAGAGACGGCAGCTTCCCTCGCCTTGTAGAAGAACGTGTTGAGGGTCACACCGGTTCTGTGCGCCCTCAAACATTTGTCGTACTGCTCGTCGGTGTTCCGCTCGTCATAGTCCGGGTGGAATCTGCTTACGCGGTGGAAGTAGTCCCGACCGTTCTCCCTGAACTCGTCGGCAAAGGCGAAACCTATATCGCGCCAGTTGTCGTAGCCCGAGGTTATGTCGATGTGACCCGCTTCAAGTCGCTGGATAACGATTTCCACATCATCGGCACTGTCGCCGGTATTGACGACAGGGGATGAGGTTTTACGTTCGCTCGCAGGGGGTACTTTATTCGTCCATGCGTGGGGATCAAACTGGAGTTTTTCCATCGCTAACGGATTTCGGGGTTGAGATACGCTTCCGGCTCGAAGGGCAGAAAGCACGCTCTGGACACGTCTTTGCCCGATTTGTCCGGCTCTATGCCGTAGGTCTTGACCTGGTAGTTGGAGACGGAGCGGAAGTATTCGGAGTGCGGCATCAACGCTGTGTTGATTTTGACAATCCACTTGAGCCCGTCATCGCTGGGAGAGCGGAACATCAGTTCTGTCTCGAAGTACGGGTCGTCCAGGAGCGTCCGCTTGAGGGCTTCAAGGTCCTGAACGTGGTCGAAGTCCAGACAAAGGTACCTGCTGTGCTCCACCAGCTTGTCGTTGGCCTGCTCGGAGAATACTCCGGAGAAAGTACAGTAGGCGAAGTGGGATGCCATGTAGTTCCGCCTCGTGTTCTTGTCTTCGATGGAGCGGAGTTTCTCGGTCTCGGCCTGGGAGTAGTGACCGGTGACGTAGTTCCATGCATCAAGCAGCGTGATGGACTTGTGGGGAGTCTTATTGGTGACCGGAGCTTTGAAGAAGGAGAAGGAGGGGAGCGGATTCACCGGGGCCGCGTAGCGGTCGTAGGGGCTGTAGCCGTCCTCAAGATGGAGGTACAGGTCTTCGTTGATGACGATGAGCAGATCCTGTCCGTCTTTCTTCCAGTACAGCTTGGCGAAGTCGAAGCAGTCGCCTTCGGGGATAGCGTCGAACTGGTCTTTGTGACGGGCGATTTCATCGGAGAGTTTCTCTTCCTGGTGAATCTTCTCCGTCCAAACGTGGAGGGTCTCGCTGCCATCGGCAAACGGATTCCTGAAGATGCCGCAGTCGCAACCGGAGATTTTCATCACGGTCTCGCCGGGGTAGAACTGACGCAGAATGTGGGAATAGATTCCCGTGCCGTAGTGCGTCTTCGCGAGGATGGCTTTTCTACTGATCATGGCGTACCTCCTTTTCTTCCTGTTTGGGTTCAAGAAAGTCCGAGCCATGCTCTTTGTAGAGCCTGCGGAAAGCGACCGCATACTCGTCATTGGATTCAAGAAGGAATTCCTTCATGATTTCGCCGAGGATTCTGGGTTCTTTCATCGTACACCTCCTTACTTGGCGTTGACGTAATCCACGGCCGCCTCCTGCATCTCGTCCTCGGTCTTTTGATAGCCGCCGGCGAGCCAGGCGTCAATCTCGGACTTCAGGAAGCGCAGGCGCTTGCCGTCCTTGTGATACGGGACACGCCGGAGCGTGACCCAGTCGTAAACCGTCTTCTTGGCGGGACGGTCTGGGTGATAGGAGCAAAGTCCGTCTACGTCCATCCACTGGTCCTGGACGGACTCTGCAACAGTGAGTTTTTCGACAAGGGCAACCAGACGGTTGATCTTGTCTTCGAGGATGTCCAGTTTGGAGGGCATCGTCTCGAGCGTTGTTGGCGTATTTGCCATAAAAATTACCCTTCGCAGGCTTCTCCTTGCTACTCGGTGGTCCTCGTAGGGAATTAAGTTACCAAAGGTGGAGCAGCAATGGTTAAATCACCTCTGCAACTTACGCTACAAAGATGATTGAAATACAAGGGTTTGTTGCCGTGAACCGGTTACGTGACCCCCCTTGCAACCGGTTGCAACCTGTTATTTCTGGTATTTTAGCTCGATGTCGATGTTCAGATTCTGGAACAATTCATTGACCTTTTCGATCTCCGTTGCCTGTCGACTATTGAACGTGTCGGAACCGCTGATGTCAGTCCGAAGTCGGTTGGTGGAGTAGTTGGTAAAGTAGGCTATAAGTTTGGCCTCATCAAGGAAGGTGTAGTCTTTTTGACCGGGCATTGCTTTCTTGAGGAGAGCGTGGAGAGCAGCCGCTGTTACCCGGCGTGTTCTTACGCCGTTTTCGTCATTCTTCGCATCAGCATCATCCTCCTTATCGAGTTTCTCCGCGCTCAATTGCTCGACCTGTTTCACAAGCTCCGCCATCTTCTTCTCATTATCATCAGCAATGCCTTTGATTTTATCCAACTCAGCATCTGTTTTAGCGATGTGAGCCTTCATGCGCTGGTTCTCCTCCTTTAAGGTCTTGTTTTCTTCCTTGAGTTTCTCGGCCGCAGCTGATTTATCTTGTTTAGCGGTCGCATTCGCACTCTTTACCCGGATATCAACGATCTTCTTAAGATTGGCGAAGAATGTTTTCATATCGCGCATATCAAAGTCTGCCAGGGCCGATGAGGCTCTGTCCATATGAAACCGGGCCTCAATAGCAGAAAGAATCTCCATCTGTTTTTGCGGTGTCTCTCCTTGATTGACTTGCTTCTCGACCTCGTCTTCTTGGAAGCCTTTGGTTATTATTTTCCAATCAACAGTCGTGACATCCTGGACGGTCGTGTGTTCAAGTGTCAGGTCATCTATGAGGTAGAAATAATGCTTTTCGCGGAGTTCTTGAACGAGTTTGCGGAAAGTCTCACTGTAGCCAGGATCGTCCGACCAGCCATTACTGAGGAGGTAACCAACGGAATCCATAAAGCGCTCCAAATTCTTAGGCAAAGCCGTACACATTCGTAGCATTACGGACGTAGCCATAAATGTGTCTGTTTCATCCAGAGGCGAATGAGAAGGGCCTAAAACACGGTTGACATATTCTATGTATTCCTTTTGGAATTGCCCTTCCGGGTGCTTGTCCTCGGAAGCACGTACAATCAGTATTCGAGCCAACTTAAGGATTGCCTCAATCCCTTCATTACGGTAATACCACTTTCTCATCCCATTGATTGTAATGAACCGTTCATAAATTCCTTCGGCAATGGGGTCATTGTCAATAATGTCATCGAGCGTCAGCCGCTTAATCTTGTCAATCTTATCTTCCATATATCCTTTGTATTTAACTATTTATCGCTCTTTATCTTGATTCTCTCCACTGCATCTCTCTTGCTCTTGTCCACGATGTCGGCGTAAATCTGCGTCGTTCCGATGTTGGCGTGGGTGAGCAGGTGGGAGACGGTGTATATGTCGGTGCCTTCGTTGACCTGGAGGGTGGCGAAGGTGTGGCGGAAGCAGTGGAAAGTGATGTGCTTGGTGATGCCGGCGTCTTCCAGCCATTCCTGGAGCGGCTTCTGGGTGTAGTGGCGCTTGAGGTCCTTGAAGACGAGTCCGGTGCCGGGCTTGCCGCATAGTTCGTAGGCTTCTTGGGAGAAGGGAAGCGTGGCCTCGGTGTCGGTCTTTTCGGTCTTGATTCGCAGGCACCAGCCGCCATTGGTGGCTTTTACAATGTTGCTCCAATTGAGTGCGAGGATGTCGCTGATACGTAGACCGGTGAGGCAGCTGAACAGAGAGGCATTCTTGAGATCGGGCGTGTCGCAGGGCGTGGCGGCCAGTTGGCGTACTTCTTCCAGCGTGAGGAACTCCCGGCGGCCATCCACGGCATCGATGGTCTCCAGGTAGTCGTTGACGTTCTCCTGCAGCAGTTTCTCCTGATAAGCGATTTTGAGGAAGCCGCGGAAGGTGGACCAGTATCCGGCTGCAGAGTTCTGGGCGAGTTGTTTGTCTGGGTGCTTGAGCTGCTTGGCGTTGAGCAGGTATTCACGGAAGCCTTCGCAGAAGGGGACGGTGATGTCGCCCATCTTGCATACACCGCCGCAGTAGTTGCTGAAGTGGTCGTAGACGCGAATCCATTTCTGGTCCTTCGTGTCCAGCTTGGTTTTGAAGTAGGCGAGGAAGTCCATCTTCAGCTTGGTCTTGTCCAGGAAGTCGTACTGGACGCGGATGATGGCCAGTTCGCGCTCGGACCGGATGGCTTCGGCCTGGGCTATCTTTTCTTTGTTGGCGTCCTTGTCGCTCTGGAAACGGGGCTTGTTTACGAGGTATATGCCCAGGTATTCGTGCCGGACGTACTTGCGTGAGTGCGGGTCTCTCAGGGGCGGGTAGAAGTCCAGATAGAGGGTAATCTTGCCGCTTGGCAGCAGCCGCTTTCGAAGTGTTACTTTAGTTACTCCCATTGTCGCTTATCTTTTTGAAGAGTTTGTCCAATTCGTCTTTCTTGTACCAGACGTAGTTGCCTTCCGTCCGAACTTTGGTCACGCCTGCGGCCTGCGTTTCTTCGCTGAAGCGTTTCTGGCCGAGGTGATAGTATTTGAGTGCGTCGCCGCTGCGCATATAGTTCTTGCGTATCTCAGCGGGGATTTTCGGGGTTTTGTCTTTGAAGAGGCGGTCGAGGTCGGTTTTCTTGTAATAGACGTAGATACCGGTGCGGGTGCCTTCGATGCTGGCGGCCTTTACTTTGTCGTAGAAGGTTTGCTGGCCCAGGTGATAGTGTTTCTTGGCCTGGTCCACGGTGAGGTAGTTCTTTTCTATGTCGCCCTGGAAGAGGCGGCTGCGGTCCCAGTCCTTCTTGGAAATCAGGAGCAGGCGGCCGTCGCGCTGGACAGGAATCTTCTTTTCGCGGACGTAGGCGGAGATGTATTTGCGCGTGATTCCTTCGCTCTGCATCAGATCATCAGCGTTGTACCAGTCTTCTTTATTATATACGGGCGTGGGCTTGAACAGGCGGTCCACTTCTTTCTTGGGGTAGAAGGCTTTGCCTTTGATGATGCGCGGACGGAAGCCTTCTTCTTTCATGCGGCGCATCAGCCGGGATTCGGAGATGTTGTACTTCTGCAGGACCTCCGCCTTGGTAATGAGTATGGACCAGTCGCCTTTGATGGGTTGAGGCTGGATCTGGCTGTCGGCCGTGAGCTGCTCGATGGGGATGCGGACGGTGCGGGATGAGACTTTGAGCGGCGTGAGTTCTCCGGCATTGATGCGGGCGTACAGGGTAGGGCGGCTTACACCGAGGAAACGGGCGGCTTCGGTTATCGAGAGATGCGACTTGCCTCCGAAGGTCTCACGGGCAGCCATCGTTTCTATCTCGGCCTTGCGTGCCTGCTTGCGCTGGCGTTTAAGGCGCATGTTGTATGTGTTGCGGCAGGTTTCATTGCAGTACCTCTGCCTCGGATTTTCCGGGGTAAAGGGGTTTCCGCAGCCTGGGCAGGTTTTCATTGCAATGTGCATACTTTTTACAACGATAAGGCGGTTATGAGGTGCGAGACCTCCAATCTTCTATTCTTGACCGCTGATTGGGTACAAGTTTGTAAATCTACGTAAATCTATGTCAAGGTACGGTATTCGGCCGGAGCCCTCATATAGCTTGAACCACGCGTGGTTCAAATATAGCAAAAATATCCCGAATTAGACCAAACTATTCGGGAAATGTTTTCAACATATTTTAGTTGATTATGTGAGAGTTACGCCCTTTTGTACGGAGTGTGTGGATGGTGTTTCGGTGTACTTACTTCCCGATGCAAAAATGCTCGAAAATATTCCCCAGCACCTCGTCCGTGGTGACTTCGCCGAGGATGGTGCCGAGGTGGTGGAGGGCTTGGCGGAGGTCTTCGGAGAGGAGGTCGGGAGTCTGGCCGGCGGCGAGGGAACGTTTGACGTTTTCGAGGGATTCGGACGCTTTCATCAGGGCTTGGTAGTGCCTTAGGTTGGTGACGATTGTCTGGTCAGAATCCAAAGTTGCGGACTTTTGGGAGTCGGACAACAGTTTGCGCAATTCATCAAGACCGAAACCAGTCTTGGCGGAAATATATAACTTAACTACTTTTTCATTAGGATTAGAAACAGAATTGTTGATTAGGCTAACATTAATGTTATTACCCAAAACATCCACTTTATTCAGCAGAACAATCAACTTTTGTGACTTTACATCCAGATTTGAGACTATGTCAGAAATCGAATACTCGTTTTCTTCTTCGGAGGCGGTGACATCAAGCAGGGCAAGGACGATCGAGGCCTCGTTCATCTTCTTATACGAGCGGGAAATGCCGATCTTTTCGACCTCATCTGAGGTTTCGCGGAGACCGGCGGTGTCGATAAAACGGAACAATGTGCCATCGATGGTCATTGTCTCCTCGATGGTGTCACGGGTGGTGCCGGCGATGTCGGAGACGATGGCACGGTCGTCACGAAGGAGAGCGTTCAGGAGGGTACTCTTGCCGGCGTTGACGGCACCGACTATGGCGACCGGGACTCCATTGCGAAGTGCGTTGCCGTAGCGGAAGGAATCGGTCAGCGAATGAATATGTGCAAGTGTTCCATCAAGCAGGGAGGACAGTTCGGATCTGCTGGCGAACTCAACATCCTCCTCGCTGAAATCCAACTCTAATTCAAGCAGGGAAGTCATTTTCAGAAGCTCCTCCCTGAGGGTTTTCAACTCTTTGGAGAAGCCGCCTTTCAACTGACTGAATGCTACTTTGTGCGCTGCTTCGCTCTGCGCGGAAATCACATCGGCAACGGCTTCGGCCTGAGCAAGATCCATCTTGCCATTTACAAAAGCCCTTTGGGTAAATTCTCCAGGACCGGCGACGCGGGCACCACAATCGACCAAGCGTTGCAGGAGCCTTTCCACAATGTACTTTGAGGAGTGGCTGGATATCTCAACGGAGTCCTCTCCGGTGTAGGAATGCGGGGCACGGAACACGCTTACCAAGACGGTGTCCAGATCGGTTCCATCGGCTTCAAGCGCGACTCCATATTTAAGCCTGTAACCTTCAGTGTCTGAAATATTACCACCCTTGCATCTTATCACTTTATCAGCTATGGAGAAGGAATCTCTTCCACTCATCCTGATGATGGCTATTGCACCGGTTCCGGGGACGGTGGCGGGGGCGCAGATCGTGTCTTCTATGTTGAGCATATCTGTTCTTTTACGTCCCTTCGACGGGCTCAGGGACCAATCTCCCAACTTACTTAACAATGGACCCTAAAGCCCTCCACCGAAGCGACAACAAAAGACAAATTTATCAACATTCCCCAACATATTCAAGGAATAACCGACAAACTCGTGAAAACTCACACCAAACTCGCTATCTTTGCACCGCAAAATCTACTCTATGGCTCAGAATGACCTCACCCAAGGCAGCATTCTCGGCAACATCCGGAAGTTTTCGCTGCCATATATGATGTCATATTTCCTGCAGATCCTCTACGGATTGGCGGATTTGTTCGTCATAGGGCAATACTGCGATGTCGCCAGCACGACGGCGGTGTCCAACGGCGCGCAGATAATGCATATGTTCACCGTCGTCATCATCGGCCTTGCGATGGGCACGACGGTACGGATAGCAAGGGCGATCGGCGCGGGCGACAGGGAAAACGCGGCAAGAACCATCGGCAACACATTCACGCTGTTCACCATCGTCGCAATCATCACAACAGCCATACTATTAGCAGCTAACAAAGGCATTGTCAACCTAATAGACACTCCGCAAGAAGCTGTCAAAGGCACAATAGACTATCTAAGAATATGCTTCATCGGCATCCCGTTCATCATAGCCTACAACATCATCGCATCCATATTCAGAGGTCTCGGCGACTCGAAAAGTCCGATGTATTTCGTGATTGTGGCTTGCGTGGTAAACATCGCGCTCGACTACATATTCATAGGTCATTTCAAAATGGGAGCGACGGGCGCGGCACTCGGCACGACCTTGTCACAGGCTGTCAGCGTCATCGTCGCGGCGATAATGATCAAAAAGAAGTCCCTGATGAGCATAACACGCCAAGACCTAAGGCCTGAACGGCGCACGATGGCAGGCATCCTCAAAACCGGCGTGCCAATCTCGCTCCAGGACGGCTTCATCCAAATCGCGTTCATCGCCATCACGGTGATCGCGAACGGCAGGGGATTGAACGATGCGGCGGCGGTCGGAATAGTGGAAAAATTCATCGGACTGCTATTCATCGTCCCTTCAGCGATGCTGGCGACCGTCTCGGCGATGGCGGCGCAGAACATCGGGGCGAAAAAGCCTGAAAGGGCCAGAAAGACAATGAAATATTCAATAGCGATCGCGGTGGGATTCGGCACCGTGGCCTCAGTGATTCTCCAATTCATCCCTGAATATGCCGTAAGAATATTCACGAGCGACAGCAGTGTCATCACCCTTGGAGGCCAGTACCTAAAAGGTTACGTGTGGGACTGCATATTCGCCGGCATACATTTCTGCTTCAGCGGCTTCTTCACCGCCTGCGGCTATTCCATCATCTCGTTCATACACAACGTCATATCAATCACGTGCGCCCGTATCCCTTTGTCCTATCTGACTTCCATTGAATATCCCGGCACGCTCTTCCCGATGGGCCTAGCATCTCCGGCCGGCTCGCTTCTCTCCGTCATCATCTGCGTCACTGTTTACATAGTGATGCGCCGGAAAGGGAAACTATGACGCCCACCTATTCCCGAACTTCACAAAAATTCTTTATCTGAATATATTTGGCCTATCTTTGCAGCCCGATTAGGAAATGTAATAAACTTAAAGATGAAAAGAGACGCCATCGATTTCGGTTCCGACAGCATTCCGGGACTCTTCAGAAGAATATTCATTCCTACATTGATAGGGATGGCCTGTATGGCAGTGATGACGACCATCGACGGGGCGTTTGTCGGCCACGGGGTGGGGAGCGACGCGCTCGCCGCCGTCAATATATTCGCACCTTTCTGGATGATTATGACCGGGTTAGGGATGCTGTTCGGCATCGGCTGCTCGGTCGTTTCTTCCGTCCATCTATCCCAAGGCAACGAGAAGGCGGCACGCATCAATATGACACAGACGTTGATTTTCGGTGTGCTTGTCACTGTGACCCTGACGATTTTGGTCCAGAGCCACAGCACCAAGAGTGCCTGTCTTCTCGGCTCATCGGACAGACTTCTGCCGTACGTCCTTGACTATCAGAAATGGCTTTCCTACGCATTCTGCGCATTGTTCCTCCAGTCGGTCGGACTGTTGATCATCCGTCTGGACGGCTCGCCGAAGTACGCTTCCGCAGCTGCGGCGATTCCATCCATCGTGAATGTCGTGCTGGACTATGTGTTCCTGTTCATCCTTGACAAAGGACTTGAAGGAGTCGCCGTCGCCACCTCGATCGGATGCTGGACCGGAGGCCTTATGGTGCTGTTTTACATACTGTTCCTGTCCAAGACAATGAGGCTCTACCCATTGAAGATGTCGTGGAAAAGCCTTTGCCTGTCGTTGCGCAACCTGTGGTACCAGTTTCGTCTCGGACTGTCTGCTTTCCTTGGCGAGATCAGCATCTCGATGCTTATATTCGTGGGAAACTATGTGTTTATGAAATATTTAGGAGAAGACGGTGTGGCGGCGTTTTCCATCGCCTGCTACATTATGCCGTTCATCTTTATGACCGGAAACGCGATCTCGCAGTCCGCACAGCCGATTATCAGTTTCAACCACGGCGCCGGTAACCGTAACCGTGTGCTGGAAGCTCGCAAATTCTCTCTGCTAACTGCCTTTGCGCTTGGAATTGTGGTCTCTCTGGCCTTGGCGTTCGGTATCAGTTATGTGGCTGCACTGTTCCTCAGCAAAGACGCTCCTGCATATTCAATAGCGGCTCACGGTGTGCCTCTGATGGCCATCGGATTCACATTGTCGATTGTGAACGTCGCTGCCATAGGCTATTACCAAAGTGTGGAACGCGCGCTTCCGGCGACCATTTTCTCGCTTTCGCGCGGGGTAATATTCCTTGTGCCTTGCTTTCTTGTCATCCCACTTTTTGCCGGTGTGAACGGAATTTGGCTCGCTCTGCCGGCGACAGAGGCGCTGACATTCCTTTCGATTGTCTCTTTCAGTCTTTTCAGGAAGCGCCAGGCCGCAAAGCGGTGAATTTATATTCATTGAATATTTTGCCGCTTATTCCCATTTTTTGCGTACATTTGCAAAACAAACGGACTTCCTTATGCTTGACGTGACTTTAATACCTTTGAGCGGCAGTGCGTCCCAGGATGCACAGTGGGAATGTTCTTCCATTGACTTTCACCGACCATTTCATCACTGTTTGAGATGGTCGTTTTTTTTGAATGCCCCCTGTTATTCTTCACGACCACCTGAATAAGAAAAGGAGGCACGCAGTGCCGACAGGGCCTCCCAGCGAGGGAGGCGGTGGAGGGTGGCGCTCCCACCGGGAGCTGGCGCGAAGCGACTGAGGGGTGGAATAAGTTGAAAAGTCTGTTTTTAGGAAAAAGTTGGATTTAGTTATAAGTCAAAAATTATTGACAAGGAAATGAAAGAAAGAAAAGGCGCGACATTAAAGTTGGAGAACGGGGCGGAGTTCCGTGGATTCTCCTTCGGCTACGACGGCCCGGCTGACGGGGAAGTCGTCTTCTCGACCGCGATGGTAGGCTATCCGGAAAGTCTTACGGACCCTTCCTATTCAGGGCAGATTCTCTGCGTAACCTATCCTTTGATAGGTAATTACGGCGTACCACAGGAAGGAGCGGATGAACTGGGAATCTCAAAGAATTTCGAATCGGAACAGATCTGGGTGAGGGGAGTCGTCATAAGCGACTATTCCTTCGACTACAGCCACTGGGATGCGGTCAAGAGCCTCGACGAGTGGCTGAAAGAGCAGAAGATTCCTGGAATATTCGGGATCGACACCCGCGCCGTCACGCAACTTCTGCGCGAGAAGGGCTCGATGCTCGGAATGATCGTTCCGGACGGCGTGGAGAAGGATTTCCCGATCGACGACCCGAACCTCGCCAACCAGATCGCCATCGTCAGCTGCAAGGATGTGATTGAATATGGCAGCGGCTCCAAGACAGTCGTGATGGTTGACTGTGGCGTGAAGCACAACATCCTCAGGTGCTTCATGGAAAGGGGAGTGAAAGTCATCAGGGTGCCTTGGGACTACGATTTCAACAAGCTCGACTACGACGGGCTGTTCATCTCCAACGGGCCTGGCAACCCGCAGTTCTGCAACGTCACGGTCACCAACCTTCGCAAGGCGATGGAAGGGGACAAGCCGATTTTCGGAATATGCATGGGCAACCAGCTGCTCGCCAGGGCCGGAGGTGCCAACACCTATAAATTGAAATATGGCCACCGCAGCCACAACCAGCCTGTCCGCATGGTCGGCACCAACCGCTGCTTCATCACCTCGCAGAACCACGGATTCGCAGTTGACGACAAGACCCTCGGAGCCGACTGGGAACCTTGGTTTGTGAATATGAACGACGGCACCAACGAAGGCATCCGCCACAAGACCAAGCCTTTCTGCTCGGTGCAGTTCCATCCGGAGGCCTCCAGCGGCCCGACCGACACGAACTTCCTGTTTGACGAGTTTATCAGCAAATTGTAACTTTCGAATAAAGAAGAATTTATGAAAAACACGAATATAAAGAAGGTTTTGATCCTCGGATCAGGCGCACTCAAGATCGGTCAGGCGGGAGAGTTTGACTATTCCGGCTCACAGGCCCTCAAGGCCCTACGTGAGGAAGGCATCGAGACCGTCCTCATCAACCCGAACATCGCCACCGTGCAGACTTCGGAAGGCGTGGCCGACAAGATCTACTTCCTGCCGGTAACCCCGTTCTTTGTCGAGAAGGTCATCGCCAAGGAGCAGCCTCAGGGCATTCTCCTCTCGTTCGGTGGTCAGACCGCCCTTAACTGCGGCGTGGAGCTGTACGAGAACGGCATCCTTGACAAGTACAAAGTTCAGGTGCTTGGGACTCCTGTCCAGGCGATCATGGACACGGAGGACCGTGACCTCTTCATAAAAAAACTGGACGAGATCGGTGTGAAGACCATCAAGTCACACCCTGCCTCCAACATAGAGGAGGCCCGCAAAGCCGCCCACGAGCTCGGATTCCCACTCATCGTGCGCGCCGCCTACGCCCTCGGCGGACTCGGCTCAGGCTTCTGCGACAACGATGAGCAGCTCGACGAACTCTGCGAAAAAGCCTTCTCTTTCTCCCCGCAAGTACTTGTCGAAAAGTCACTTAAAGGCTGGAAGGAGATTGAATATGAAGTTGTCCGCGACCGTTATGACAACTGTATCACGGTCTGCAATATGGAAAACTTCGACCCGCTCGGAATCCACACCGGAGAGAGCATCGTCGTGGCTCCGTCCCAGACCCTGTCCAACAACGACTACTATTTCCTGCGCGAACTTTCCATCAAGATCGTCCGCCACATCGGAATAGTTGGCGAGTGCAACGTGCAATACGCCTACGACCCTGACGCTATGGACTACCGCGTCATCGAGGTGAACGCCCGCCTGAGCCGCTCATCGGCCCTGGCCTCCAAAGCAACTGGCTATCCACTCGCATTCGTGGCCGCGAAACTCGGCCTGGGTTACGGTCTGTTCGACCTTAAGAACTCTGTCACAAAGACAACTCCGGCATTCTTCGAGCCGGCTCTTGACTACATCGTCTGCAAGATTCCTCGTTGGGACCTTAGCAAATTCCACGGCGTTTCACGCAAAATCGGCTCCTCGATGAAATCCGTCGGCGAGGTTATGGCCATCGGCCGCAGCTTCGAGGAGGCCATCCAGAAAGGACTCCGAATGATCGGTCAGGGAGCGCACGGATTCGTCGGCAACAAGGAGTTCCAGGTCGCCGACTTGGAGGAGGCTCTCCGGGAGCCGACCGATAAGCGTATATTCGTGATCTCCAAGGCTATGCGCGCCGGCTACACGGTAGATCAGATCCACGACCTCACCAAGATCGACAAATGGTTCCTCAATAAGCTGGAGAACATCGTGAAGACCTACGAGGACATGAACTCCTACGACACTCTTGAGGACATGCCGGTGGAACTCCTGCGCCTTGCCAAGCAGGAGGGCTTCTCCGATTTTCAGATCCAGAGAGCCATCTGGAAGGACAAAGGAACCTCGACAGCCAACATGGATGTTGTCCGTGAACATCGAAAATCACACGGCATCGTCCCTGTCGTGAAGCAGATAGACACCCTCGCCGCCGAATTCCCGGCACAGACGAACTACCTCTACCTGACCTACAACGGCACGAAGAGTGACATTGAATATGAGCGTGACGGCAAGTCGGTGATTGTCCTCGGTTCGGGAGCCTACAGGATCGGTTCGTCCGTGGAATTCGACTGGTGTTCCGTAATCTGCCTCCAGACCATCCAGAAGCAGGGCTACAGGGGAGTGCTGATCAACTACAACCCGGAGACGGTCTCCACCGACTACGACATGTGCGACAGGCTCTATTTCGACGAGCTCACCTTCGAGAGGGTGATGGACATCATCGACCTTGAGACCCCGCACGGAGTCGTTGTCTCCGTGGGCGGCCAGATCCCTAACAATCTCGCCCTCAAGCTTCACAAGCACAACGTTCCGATTCTTGGCACCTCCGCCGAGGACATCGACAAGGCCGAGGACCGCCACAAATTCTCCAGCATCGTGGACAACCTCGGGGTTGACCAGCCGGAATGGAGCGAGCTCACGACCATCGACGAGGTGGACAATTTCATCAGGAAGGTTGGCTTCCCTGTGCTGGTTAGACCTTCGTACGTGCTTTCCGGAGCCGCTATGAATGTCTGCCACGACGAGGAGAAGCTCCGTCACTTCCTCAGTCTGGCGGCGGAAGTCTCCCAGGAGCATCCTGTCGTGATCAGCAAATTCTACACCCGCAGCAAGGAGATAGAGTTCGACGCTGTGGCCGACAATGGAGAAATCCTTGCCTACGCCATCTCGGAGCACATTGAATATGCCGGTGTCCATTCCGGGGACGCCACGATCCAGTTCCCTCCGCAGAAGCTTTACGTGGAGACCGTCCGCAGGATCAAGAAGATCGCCCGCGCGATTGCCGGCGCGCTCAGCATCTCCGGACCGTTCAACATCCAGTTCCTAGCCAGAGAGAACGCCATCAAGGTCATCGAGTGTAACCTTCGCGCTTCCAGAAGCTTCCCGTTCGTGTCCAAGGTTCTGAAGATCGATTTCATCGAGCTTGCCACCAAGGTCATGCTGGGACTTCATCCAGCCGCCCCACAAAAGAGTGCCTTCGATCTTGACTATGTAGGTGTCAAGTCCTCACAGTTCTCCTTCGCGAGGCTTGAGGAGGCTGACCCGATGCTCGGCGTGGACATGTCCTCGACCGGTGAGGTAGGCTGCCTTGGCGATGACTTGAACGAGGCTCTGCTCAAGTCCGTCCTGTCTGTCGGACAGAGGATACCGGAAAAGAGGATCCTTCTTTCGACCGGTGATCCTCTCCAGAAGGCGGACATGCTGGGAGCCTGCCGTCTTTTGGTCGATAAAGGCTATGAGCTTTATGCTACCGGCGGCACCTACAAGTACCTTGTGGAGAACAGTGTTCCTGCCACGAAGGTTCTCTGGCCAAGCGAATGTGACAACCCTAACTTCAAGGGAAGGTTTAAGCCGGCGCTGGAAATGATTCAGAACAAAGAGATTGACATGGTGATCAACATTCCGAAAAACTTCTCCGAGCTGGAGTTGTCGAACGGCTACCAGATCAGAAGAGCGGCAATCGACTTCAACGTCACCCTCTTCACCAACGCCCGTCTCGCCACCGCCTTCATCCGCGCCTTCTGCTCCACCAGTGTGAACGACATTCACATCAAGTCCTGGGATCAGTATTGATTCATGTTTGATTCATGTTTTGATTCTACAGAATGGCAGTCGCCTCCGGCGATCCTCCCCGCAAATGCGGGTCCCCTCCCTCTTCGGGAGCCAAAGTCGCCGGAGGCGACTGCCATTCTGTAGGATAGGTGCATTACTTTTAGCGGAATGTTTGGTGCGGCAGACTATGGCCGCCCGTGGTCATATGAACGGGTGGCCCGCCGTAGGCGGGGCGGGGTGGAGCGCGCAGCGCGGAAGTCTGCCGCATCAAATATTCCGCTATGGAAACAATTCAAAAAAACAAAAGGCGACTGAAGATATTCAATCGCCTTTATTCATATATTCCTTAATCTATTAGAACGAGTCGTAGAATTTGGCGTCACGAGGGGTGACCTTGTTCATGTTCTCAAGAAGCATGTCGTTGGTCTTGTACTCGTCCATCAGCTGAAGCATGAAATTCATCGCTTCGGTAGGATTCATGTCAGCGAGCAGCTTGCGCAGGATCCAGATCCTGTTGGCCGCCTCACGGCTGTAAAGGAGATCGTCACGGCGGGTGCTGGAAAGAACCACGTTCACGGCAGGGAAGATACGCCTGTTGGCCAAGGTCCTGTCAAGCTGAAGCTCCATGTTGCCGGTACCCTTGAACTCCTCGAAGATGACATCATCCATCTTGGAGCCGGTCTCCGTCAACGCCGTGGCAAGAATCGTCAGCGAGCCGCCACCCTCGATGTTACGCGCCGCACCGAAGAAACGCTTAGGCTTCTGGAGCGCGTTAGCGTCCACACCACCGGTCAGAACCTTGCCGGAAGCCGGCTGCACGGTGTTGTACGCACGGGCCAGACGAGTGATCGAGTCAAGAAGGATCACAACATCGTGACCGCACTCCACCAGTCTGCGAGCCTTCTCCAGAACCATATTCGCAACCTTCACGTGCCTTTCCGCCGGCTCGTCGAAAGTAGAGGCTACAACCTCGGCCTTCACGCTGCGGCTCATGTCCGTCACCTCCTCAGGACGCTCGTCAATCAGAAGCACGATCTCGTAGACCTCAGGATGATTGTCCGCGATGGCGTTGGCTATGGACTTCAGGAGCATGGTCTTACCGGTCTTCGGCTGTGACACGATCAGACCGCGCTGACCCTTGCCGATAGGAGTGAACATGTCCACGATACGGCAGGACGGGTCACTCTGGTGACCATGACCGAGAAGGTTGAACTTCTCCTCCGGGAACAGCGGAGTAAGGAAATCGAACGGAACCCTGTCACGGATGTAGTCCGGAGTGCGACCGTTGATGAAGTTGATCTTCACGAGAGGGAAGTACTTGTCACCCTCCTTAGGAGGACGGATCTCACCTGTCACGGTGTCGCCTGACTTAAGGGCGTTGTTCTTTATCTGGCTCTGGCTGACATAGATGTCATCCGGAGAGTTCAGGTAGTTGTAGTCGGAAGAGCGGAGGAAACCATAGCCGTCAGGCATTAGTAGGAAGAGCGGAGGAAACCATAGCCGTCAGGCATGATCTCGAGAACACCCGTCGCCTCGACCGTACCCTCGAACTCAATCTCGGGAGTCCTTGCCCTCTGATTAGGATTCTGGAAATTCTGCGGCTTCTGCTGGGCGTTCGGATTCTGACCCTGGAACTTATTCTTCTGTTTCTTGCGGTTCACATCAGTCTGGGCCGCCGGATCATCCTTCAGATCATCGAACAACTGATGGATGAACTCCTTGCCATTCACAGGCTTGTCGGAAGCCTCGTCAGCCGCGGCCTCGGGAGAGACAACCTGTCCTTCCACGGCAGCGCCCTCAGCCGGAACCTGCTCCGCGATTTTTTCCTCAGCCTTCGCCTTGACAGCCACATTCTTCTCGGCAGCCTTGTCCTGCTCCGGGGCCTCGGCAGCGGACTTCGGCTTGCGCCCGCGCTTCTTAGGAGCCGGCTTGGCCTCCTGCTCCTGAACAGGATTCTCCTCTTTCACTACCTCCTTGCGCTCCGGCCTGACCTCTTTCTCCTTCTTGGCCGGAGCCTGTTTCTCCTCGGCCTTCTTCTCTTCCTTGACAGCCGGTTTGGCCTGTTCCGGAAGATTGCTCTTGCGAGGTCTGCCACGCTTGCCCTTAGGTTTCTCTATCGGTTCCTGCGAAGCGGCAGTAGCCTGGGCATCCAATATCGCATAAGACAGATTCTCGTCTGTCAATTTCTTAATGTTCTTGATCTGAAGCCCCTCTGCTATCGTTTCAAGTTGCTCTCTACCCATCTGAGAGAGTTCAAATAATTTGTAAGGCATAAAATTAAAATGATTCCGGACATACGTTCCGGACTGTTTTTCAGAAATGTTTGTGGATAAAGCCATTAGGCGGTACCTAATTTTCGGCACGCAAATATAGGGTTTTTATTGTAATAATCCAAACTATTTGTCCCAATAACTCGTGCTTTTCTTAAACCTGAGCAGATCGGCAAGCGCCGCCGCGTTCGCCGAGATCAGGAATGAATATGACTGGTACATTCCCGAAGGCACCCAGGACACCGAGATGTTGAAACAATGCAGGTCGTATCTGAAAGAGAACTGCGTGGTAGTCATCTTCATGGCCGTAAAATCCCAACCGGACTGAGCCTGGACGGACATTTTAGGAGTCAGCTGAATGTTTCCCTGGACACCGAGCGTCTGCGTGTAGTTGTCCTTTTTCCGGAGCTGGTCATTGATGAACTCGTAGGTGCGGTTCATCGAGAAGTTATAGTTGAAGTTGACGCTCCACGGCACGTTAGGGTTGGTGTAGTACAGCCAGCCTCCGGGAATATATTCACCGGTGATCGGGTGGTAGTATATTCTTCTGTAATAGTCCGCAGCGTTGCCGGAATCGCCGCCGCCGCTCTTCGAGCCGTCGTTGCCCTTGACGGTTCCTTTGCCAGACAATGAATATGACAGCGAACCGCTCACGTTGGTCAGCCTGAGAGGGACGCCGGTCTCCAAGATGTTGTACCTGTTGATCCTCTTTCCC
>HF986083.1:24344-120074 GCA_000431015.1 Alistipes sp. CAG:514
TCTTTCCCTTCCCGTCAATCGCGTAAGGATCGAAGTTCATGTTGCCGTTGATTCCAAGCTTGCCGAAGACGGAGGTGGACATCGAGACTCCCACGTTATTCATCTTCAATGAGTCAGCAAGGAAATTGTAGCCCGTGGTGAGATTCAGCTGGTCGAGGATCTTCACCTTCTTTGTCCCGGTGCCGGTCGTGTCCTTCATGTCCCTGACCTTGGCCTCAAGGTTGTTGCCGATCGAGAGGCTCATGGTCGCGGACTTTCCCTTTCCAGGCGCGGAGTTGATCTGCCCCTGGTAGATGTTGTAGTCGTATGACTTCTGGACTCCGAGAGTGTCCACATAGTTGAGCGTACGCCATCCGTTGAACGCCTTGCCTTTCTCCGGACTGAAGCTCATGCTGACACTCGGTGAGATCACGTGCCTTACGGCCTGTACCTTGTGGAACTTGCCGAAATCATACATACCGTACAGCCGGGTGCTCATCGAGACTGATCCGGAATAGTTGTGTGTGGTCCCGAAATGGCCGAACTGCTTTCCCATCTCCATCTTCACGCTGTTGGTCTCGCGGTCGAAATAGGCCTCGCTCTTGCGGAAGAACCAGTTCATGCCGTAGCTCACGCTCGGAGCGACATTAAGGTACTTCAAAAGGGTGAAATCCGGAAGCTTGATGGAGAAGTTGTGGGTCATGCCGTTCTGGAACTTGTCCAGGAAACCAGGCTCGCCGAACTCCGACGCCTTGAAATTGATCTTGTTCTGCAGGGACGTGTTGTAGCCCAGCGCGAATTTCTCGTAGATGCGTTCCTTGCCGACCCTGTTCTTTATCTTGAACGGGTAGAAAGTCGACACCGAGAAAGTAATGTTAGGAAGCGTGAATGAATATGAGCTGTCCCTTGAGTTCTGGCTATGCAGCGCGTTCACCGAAAGGTTGAACTTGCCGTTCCAGTTCTTTGAATACGAGATGGATGAGGAGATCTGGTTCTGGAGCGCCTCTGACACGGAATGCGAGTTGTAGCGGCTGTTGGACGGGCTGGAAAAGTTCACCGAGGCGGAGAACGATGTCCCGGGATGTGCCTTGGAATCCTGCGAGTGAGACCATCTCACTCCGAAGTTCTTGCTCTGGAAGAAGTCCGTGCTGCCTTTCTCGCCGGTCTGGTCGACCGAGTAGTTGATGGCCAGGTTGCCGTTGAACTTGTACTTGACCATGTACCTTGAGTTAAGGTTGGCCGCCCAGGAACCCAATGTGTAGTAGTCGCCGGTAAGGGACATGTCGAAGTAGTCGCCGAGAACGAAGTACATTCCCGCATCCCGGAGATAGAAACCACGGGCGTTCTCCTCTCCGAAGGACGGCATGAGAAGTCCCGTCGCCCTGTCAGGACGCTTCGGAATGAATCCGAACGGGATGCCGATCGGAAGGTCAACATCCTCGACCACAAGATGCGCCGGGCCGAAGACCGTCTTCTGGGAAGGCTTTGTCACCACCTTGGCGGAGGACAGTTTAAGATAGTAGTGGGGATGCTCAAGATCGCAGACAGTGTACTTTCCCTTGGTGATGTTGATGGATCTGTCCGGCATCATCTTGATGTTCTTTCCGTGAAGTATGCCGTCATCCTCCCTGGTGATCATGTTGGTGATCCTGGCCTTTCTCGTGTTGAAATTGTAGCGGATCTCCTCCATGCTGAAAGTCTGCTTGCCCTGCGTCATCTCCGGCTGCCCCTTCCACTCGCGGGAAAGGCTGTCGTAAGTACCTCTGGCATAGACCGTCCCCGTGGCCATGTCATATTCCATGTAGTCTGCCTTCAGCTTGATGTTCTCATAGGAGACTTCAACCTCGCCCCAGTAGTACATCTTGCGCTGGCCGTTGGAGAAATCCTGCCGGATGGAATCCTTCGCTCCCGAGAAAGCCGGCCTGGTGAGCGAACTCTTCTCCAGAAGTGACAGTGAGTCAGCCCTTGAGGTGGAGTCCGCCCTTCTAAGGGAATCACGTCTGGACGCCGTAGAATCGAGGCCGGCCCTCAAGGTGTCGATGCCCTCCGGCCTTTGCGGACTAATGGCGGTGTCGATGACCACAGCCTCCTCGGACTGCGACACGTCATGAGACACAGCAGCCTTGGCAAGGTTCCTGTTCCTCCTCACATCCTGGCCGAACATCGTCAGACCTGTCAGCGCCACAAGCGCCGAAACGAGAATAATATTATATGTATGCTTCTTGAATTGCAATTATTTTCTAAATTTGCAAAAGACAAATATACTACAATATTTTGGATTTATATCGCAATTTTCTTGCCGTACTGCTGACGGCGATCTCCATTTCCTCGACCGGATTCACTGCTTCGGCACAGAAACCGGCCCCGACCATCAAGTTGTCAACCGTTGTCATCGACCCCGGACATGGCGGCAAGGACGCCGGATGTGTCAGCCGCAGTGGGAAAACGATGGAAAAGACGGTTGTCCTGGACATCGGCAAGAGGCTTGCGGCCAAGATAGCCGCCGGCTATCCGGACATGAAAGTCATCATGACAAGGGATGACGACACTTTCGTCACTCTCCAGGGAAGGGCGGACATCGCCAACAGGAACAACGCCAATCTCTTCATCTCCATCCACGTGAACTCCGTGGACGGCAAGAGGAACGGCCCTAACGGCTACTCGATCCACATTCTCGGCCAGTACACGAGCAAGAACAAGGATCTGTACGCCGGCAACATGGACGTGGTGAGGCGCGAGAACTCCGTGATCAAGCTGGAGGACGACTACACCACACGCTACGAAGGCTTCGACCCCAACGATCCCGAATCCTACATATTCATGAACCTGATGCAGAACGCCTACCTTGAGCAGAGTTTCCGCTTCGCGCAGGAGGTGGACAGGAAGATGAAAGGCGGCGCTATCCAGCACAGCCGGGGAATATCCCAGGATCCCTTCTACGTCCTGTGGAGGACCGCCATGCCTTCCGTACTTGTCGAGTGCGGTTTCATGTCCAATTCCTCCGACCGGGAAGCGCTGATCACGGAGAAGGGGAGGGAGCGCATCGCGTCCGACCTTTACGCCGCATTCAGGAAGTACAAGAAGGAATATGACGGCTCGGAGGCCGTGAGCGTTCCGGAGAAAGAGACCGCGAGTGCCGCGGACAAACCGGAAGCGAAGGACTCCGTCCAGGCTGAGACACCTGCCGTGGACAAGTCAAGCGGACCTGCAGGCGATGAGCATCCGGTGTTCTACGGAACGCAGGTCCTTGTCTCGTCCAAGACAATGACCGGGAAGGATCCATTCTTTAAAGGGTATGACGTGAAAGTTGTGAAGGCCGGCCGGCTTTTCAAGTACATCATCGGCTGCTCCGCTGATCTTGACACGGCCAAGGAACTGAGCCGGAAGATAAGGCGCGATTTCAAGGATTCCTTCCTTGTGAAAGTAGAGAACGAAACCACCGAGATTGTCAGATAAACGGTGGTTCGTGCTAATACTCATCGACTTAAAATTCACCTGTAACTATTGTTGAATAATTCTAAATTATAACTTGCCTTGATATGAGCGGATTAAGAAAGTTCGCAGTTGTAAAATATTGAGTATCTGTGTATTAAATTATTTAATTATTTTTTCGCTTTCGGTATATACGGAAAATAAAAATCAAAAACAATACAAAAAAAGATTTTTTATTAAATATTTTTCCCCCACCTTTGCACAACGAAAAATGAGGGATCAATTACCAGTTTTCACGTAATTTTTTCATTTGAAGCAATGGTTGAATTGGATAGACATATTTCTGTCTGGAACGAGTGTCTGCGCATATTCGAACAGAACGTCGAGCCTAAGCAGTTCGAGGTCTGGTTCAAGACAATCGTCCCGGTTTCTCTGGAAGAGTCGACACTGACTGTTGAAGTGCCGACCGACTTCTTCAGAAGCTATCTTGAGGATGCCTTCCTTCCTATAATAAAGATGACGTTGAGAAGGGTGATCGGCCCCGAGGCTAGACTTCTCTACAAGATTCACCCGGTGCAGAAGGAGCGCGCGATGGTCTTCACCGCCGCGCACGGCAACGTGCCGGAGAACAAGCCTGTCTCGATCAACACTTTCCAGCCGTCCGGCAATCCGAGCCCGTTTGTGTTTCCGGGCATCAAGAAGCTGAAGATCAATCCAAGGCTGAATCCTGTCTACTGTTTCGACAATCTCATCAAGGGTGAGTGCAACAAGATGGGCTACAACGCCGGGATCAGCATCTCGGACAAGCCAGGCAAGACCCCGTTCAATCCTTTGTTCATTTTCGGAGGCCCCGGCCTGGGGAAGACCCATCTGGCCCAGGCGATCGGCATTGCCATCCACGAGGCCTACCCGGATCTTGTCGTCCTCTATGTGACCGGCAACGAATTCAGGACGCAGTACGTCAATGCCGTGAACGTCCAGAACAAGCTTACCGATTTCATGGCTTTCTACATGAGGATCGACGTGCTTATCATGGATGACATCCAGGAACTCATCGGGCCGGCCTCCCAGAACGCGTTCTTCAACATATTCAATCACCTCCACCAGTCCGGCAAGCAGCTGGTCTTCACATCCGACAGGGCCCCGGTGGATCTGATGAACTTCGAGGAGAGGCTTTTGTCGCGGTTCAAGTGGGGGCTCTCCATCGAGCTCTCCAAGCCTGATCACGACACGAGGCTGGCCATGCTTAAGTCAAGGTGCATCCGGGAGGGCGTCACTGTAAGCGACGATGTCCTTGATCTGCTGGCCAACAAGGTCAGGTCCAATTTCCGCGAGCTTGAAGGAGCGCTTATCTCCCTGATAGCCAATGCGACGCTTTGCCACGAGGAAGTCACGAAGGAACTTGCTGAGCAGGTAACCGGCAACATCGTGGGCGAAGACAAGAACGAACTCACCATCGACAAGGTGCAGGAGGTGGTCTGCGAGTATTTCAATATAACACGGGAAACGCTGATTTCCAAATCCAGGAAGAGGCAGATCGTGCAGGCGAGGCAGATCGCCATGTTCATGAGCAGAAATCACATCGGAGGATGCTCTCTGTCCACGATTGGTATGGAACTTGGAGGCAAAGACCACGCCACTGTGCTTCATGCATGCGCCACGGTGTCCGACCTGATGTCCACGGACAAGACGTTCAGACAGTATGTGACTGACATCGAGAGGATGCTGGTGCCGGTGACGAGATAATAACAGCAACCAGATGTATTCAGAAAAAGTTCTCTCCATTTTCAAGGAGATCACCCGGATCCCGAGGGAATCCGGTCACGAAGAGCCTATGACAGCCTTTCTTCAGCGTTTTGCGGAGGAGAGGCATCTTGAGTGTAAAACCGACAAGACAAACAATGTCTGCATTGTCAAGGAAGCGAGCAAAGGCAAGGAGAATGTGCCTACACTCGTTCTCCAGGGACATCAGGACATGGTCTGCGAGAAAAGAAGCGGCGTGAGGCACGACTTCCTCAAGGATCCTATCGAATATGTAATCGAGGACGGCTGGATGATAGCCAAGGACACGACACTCGGAGCGGACGACGGCATCGGCGTCGCCGCGATGCTCGCCCTTCTTGACTGCGACCTTCCTATGGGTAGGATCGAGTGTGTGTTCACGATCTCGGAGGAGACCGGCATGGACGGGGCCTTCGGGATGGAGCCTGGATTCTTCACCGGCAGGACTCTCATCAACCTGGACTCCGAGGACGAGGGACAGATGTTCATCGGGTGCGCCGGCGGACTTGACACCACGGCGACATTCCACTACACCCAGGAGGACATAAAGGAAGGCTACAAGCCTGTAAGACTGGAGATCGGCGGTGCGATCGGCGGCCACAGCGGCGACGACATCAACAAGGGCAGGGTCAACACCATTCAGCAGATGGCGCGATTCCTCTACTCCGAGTCAGAGTACGGTCTTCAGCTGATCCTGGTCAAGGGAGGCAACAAGCCGAACGCGATCGCCAGGGAGTGCGAGGCGATCATCGCCGTTCCGGATGTGGATGCCACCATCAAGAGACTCAACGGGTTCGGCAATGATCTCAGGAATGAATATCTCAAGACGGATCCTGATGTCACGGTCAGTGGCGAGCCTTATCGATGCACCGAGAAACCGGTTGAGGGCGATGTCGCCAGGAAGCTGATAATGGCTTTGTTCGCCTGTCCGCACGGCGTGGAGACGATGAGCCAGGACATCCCGGGCCTTGTCGAGACCTCGACCAATCTGGCTGCTGTCAGAATGCACAGGCAGGGCGTGATAGAGGTGATCACGAGCCAGCGCAGCTCGACATCGTCCGCCCGCAGGATGATGGCCGCCAAGGTGGAGGCCAGTTTCGCGCTGGCAGGGGCCGACGTTGTCCACAGCGGTGAATATCCCGGCTGGAAACCTAATCTTGACTCCCACATCCTGCGCGTGTGCGTGGATTCCTACAAGAAGCTTTTCGGCCACGAGCCGGAGGTCAAGGCGATCCACGCCGGACTTGAGTGCGGGCTGTTCGGCGAGAAGTTCGGAGACCTGGACATGATTTCCTTCGGCCCGACGCTCCGCTTTGTCCACGCCCCGGGCGAGAAACTGGACCTCGCCTCTCTCGAGAAGTTCACCGAGCACCTCATTGATGTGGTCACCACATTTGAATAGTCATGGTAAGAATAGCACCTTCAATACTTTCCGGCAATTTTCTGAACCTTGAGCCGGACATCAGAATGGTCAACAAGAACGCCGACCTGATCCACATAGACGTGATGGACGGCTCGTTTGTTCCGAACATCTCTTTCGGATTCCCGGTCGTGGAGGCGATCGCGAAGGCCGTGACCGTGCCGATGGATGTCCATCTGATGATCGTCAATCCCGACAAGTACGTGGAAAGGTTCGCGAAGACAGGCGCGGAGATGATCAGTTTCCATCTTGAGGCCGCCGACCAGGCGGGCAAGGATCCCAGGGACATCATCGCCCAAATCAAGTCATTCGGAGTCAAGGCCGGTCTTGTGATCAACCCGGACATTCCGGTGGAAAGACTTTTCCCTTACATCGACGATGTGGACTTTTTCCTGATAATGTCAGTGTTCGCAGGCTTCGGCGGGCAAAAATTCATCCCGGAATCGATTGACAGGATCAAGACCCTGAAAGCGGAGATGGACAGAAGGGGAGTAGTGAAGGACATCGAGGTGGACGGAGGCGTGTCCGCCTCCAACGCCCACATCCTGGCCGAGGCCGGTGCCACGATACTCGTCGCCGGCAGTTCCGTATTCAAGGCGGAATCCCCTGCAAAAGCTATTAACGAGCTTCGTTAGATAACATAACTTATTTCCTTGAAGGCGAACTCCATACGTTCGCCTTTTTCTGTTTCCGTACGTAGGAGTCCAGAGTCTGTCACACCGATGATTCTGGCCTTTATCGGCTGGCCGGTCGCGCAGATGACATATTCATTGAACACACCGAAGCGGAAAAGTCTGCTGACATATTCATCATAGTTGTCCGGCGCGGCCATTCTTTTCCTGACGCACTCGCACAGTTTCTCCAGTTCCCGCCGCAGAGCATATTCCTTTCCGGTCAGGATCGTCATCGAGACCGGGTTCACCAGTTGGGGAGGGAAGTCTTTCTGATTGACGTTCAGTCCTATTCCGATCACGCTCGTGCTGACAAAGTCTCCTTTCAGCGTGTTCTCGATGAGCATCCCGCAGATCTTCCGGTTTCTGACATAGATGTCGTTAGGCCATTTGACGCTGCTCTCGATCCCTTCAGAATCCAGGTAGTCCACAACGCCGAGAGTCGCCGCCTCCGTGATGCGGAACTGCCTGTTGGCCGGCAGATCGGGGAATCCGTCGCCCCCGAACCTGGCGACCATCGAGAATGTCAGGTTCTCTCCGGCATGGGTAAGCCACGAGTTCCCCCGCTGGCCGCGCCCGCTTGTCTGGTGCACGGCGGCCAAGACTGCCAGATTGTCAATGCTGTCGAGGCGTCTAATCGCCTCATTATTCGTGGAATCAACTTCTTCCATCCATTCTATGTCCACAACCTCTTTCATTGGTTCAGAATTTGTCGTATATTTGTATATTTGATTGGTAATGCAAAAATATAAAACATTCTTGATATGATTACACACGATCTGCGGGTTATGGCAGACGCTATGCTCGACAAGAAAGCCCAAAACGTCATTGACATAGACCTCAGGCCACTGGGAACGGCAATCACGGATCACTTCATGATCTGCAACGCTGATTCCACCACGAATGTCAACGCGATTGCAGACAACGTCATCAAAATGATGCGCGAGGAAGGCCGGAAGCCGATCCGTACCCAGGGTATGGAGAACAACTTCTGGATCATACTGGACTACGGTGACATTGTCGCACACATATTTCTCACGGAGTACCGTGAATTCTACAGGCTCGAAGACCTTTGGGCCGACGCGCCTCATAAGGAATACAAGCCGAGGCGTGTTCCGAAAACAAAAAAGACTGTGACAGATGCCGAATAATCAAGACAACAACCCCAGGCGTAAAGTCATCCGCGTGAGGTTCAACTTCTCATGGCTTTACCTTATCCTGATTCTGGGAATCGGCTGGCTTCTGCTCAACAACAGCGGAGCCAATCCTCAAAAGATCGAATGGGCCGAGGTCCAGGAGATGTTCCGCAGCGGGGACATCAAGGAGATCGATTTCATAAGGAATGACTTCAAGGGCAACATCACCGTCCGCCCTGACAGGCTGAACAAGTACGCCGACAAGTTCGGCGGAAAGGTTCCGCCAAGCTCGCCTCACTTCATATTCCTGGTGTCGGACAAGTTTGACGCCGAGAAGGAATTCGGAGAGTTGAACGCGGGCCTTCCGTCGGGAGAGAAGCAGGTCAAGATCGTCATGGAGAACGACAGCAGGATGTGGACCAGCATCCTTGAGTGGATCATATTCCCTGTCCTGTTGATCCTTATGTGGATCTGGATGTTCCGTGGCTTCAACAAGAACATGGGCGGCGGAGGAGCAGGCGGCCCGGGCGGTGTGTTCAACGTGGGCAAGTCCACCGGCAAGCTTGCCGACAAGGAAAAGGTGAACGTCACTTTCAAGGACGTGGCCGGCCTTTACGGCGCCAAGGAGGAGGTCATGGAGATCGTGGATTTCCTCAAGAACCCTCAGAAATACACCTCCCTCGGCGGCAAGATTCCTAAAGGAGCCCTCCTCGTAGGGCCTCCTGGCACTGGTAAGACATTGCTGGCCAAGGCTGTGGCTGGAGAGGCCAATGTGCCGTTCTTCTCGATCTCCGGTTCGGATTTCGTCGAGATGTTCGTGGGTGTCGGAGCCTCCAGGGTGAGGGATCTGTTCCGCCAGGCAAAGGAAAAGGCTCCATGCATCGTGTTCATCGACGAGATCGACGCGGTCGGCAGAGCCAGAGGCAAGAACGTCGGATTCTCATCCAATGACGAGCGCGAGAACACTCTGAACCAGCTGCTTACCGAGATGGACGGATTCGACACGAATTCCGGAGTGATAATCCTTGCGGCCACCAACAGGGCCGACATCCTTGACAAGGCGCTGCTTCGGGCCGGTCGTTTCGACCGTCAGATCCACGTTGACCTTCCTGAGCTTAAGGAAAGGGAAGAGATCTTCAAGGTGCACACACGCAATCTGAAGACGGCACAGGATTTCGATCTTGGATTCATGGCGCAGCACACTCCGGGCTTCTCCGGAGCGGACATTGCAAATGTCTGCAACGAGGCCGCCCTGACCGCCGCCAGAAAGGACAAGAAGGAGATTGACAGACAGGACTTCCTCGATGCGGTTGACAGGATCGTGGGTGGTCTTGAGCGCAAGGGCTCCATCATGACACCGGCTGAGAAGAAGACCACAGCCTATCATGAGGCCGGTCACGCCACTGTCGGATGGCTGCTGCCGTACTCTGATCCTGTGTTCAAGGTCAGCCTCATTCCGAGAGGAGACGCGCTCGGACTTACGTGGTACCTGCCGGACGAGAGGAAGATCCTCTCGAAGTCCTATCTCATGGACAAGATGTGCGCCCTGATCGGAGGCCGTGTTGCCGAGGAGATCATCAACGGCGAGCCGGCCACCGGCGCTCTCAATGATCTTGAGCGGCTGACCCGCATGGCCTACAACATGGTCCAGTACTATGGTATGAGCGAGAAAGTCGGCGAGATCTCATTCTATGACTCCACAGGCTCAAGAGGTTATGACCTCAGCAAGCCATACAGCGAGAAGACCGCCGAGCTGATGGACCAGGAAGTCAAGGATCTTGTCAACGAGATCCACGACAGGACATTGAGGATCCTGACGGAGCACAAGGAAGGCTTCGTTCAGATGGCGCGCCTGCTGCTGGAGAAGGAGGTGATCTTCGCCGAGGACATCGAAAGGATCCTGGGGCCGAAGGTGAAGCCTGATGAGGTCGCCGAGGAGAAGACGGATAATGAACCGGAAAAAACCGCCACTGAAGATGAATAATGTAATTGTCAGATCGATTTCAGGCGTGGTCTTCATCCTTGCGATG
This sequence comes from Alistipes sp. CAG:514, assembly GCA_000431015.1. Taxonomy (GTDB): domain Bacteria; phylum Bacteroidota; class Bacteroidia; order Bacteroidales; family UBA932; genus Cryptobacteroides. The sequence goes on from HF986083.1 coordinate 34,795, forward strand.
TTGGCCTGCCTGATGTTCAACAAGTTCCTCTTCGCCGGAATGATCATATTCGTGATGTCGGTGATGCTTCTGGAGTTCTATCACATCACGATGAACGGCAGCTACACATTCTCCAAGATCCTGGCGATCCTGGCAGCCATCTTCCTTTTCGGAATATTGTTCGCCGTCTCATCCTATCATATTCCCATCAGATTTGTCGCATTCGCGATGATCCCTGTCTTCATTGTGATGATCAACTCGCTGTACGTCAAGGAGAAAGAGGAATATGGCAAGTTCTCCAACATCTACACGGGGCTACTCTACATCGCCGTACCGATCGCCCTCTCGAACCTTATCGCATTCGATAAGGCAGGAAACTTCAGCGGCAATCTGCTGCTCTGTTTCTTCATTATTATCTGGTGCTCGGATGTCGGGGCGTTCACATTCGGAATCTCCCTGGGAAAGATATTTCCGAAGAAACTGCTGCCTTCGGTCTCTCCCAAGAAGACCTGGATCGGCTTCTTCGGAGGGTTGGTCAGTTCCATCCTCGCCGCCTACCTGCTTTTCCAGTTCGGACTCCTTCGTTTCCCATTGATGCATTGCCTGATTCTCTCCGTGATCATGTCGGTCACAGGAGTGTACGGGGATCTGTTTGAGTCTCAGTGGAAAAGAGTCTATGGAGTCAAGGACTCCGGCAAGATCATCCCTGGACACGGAGGCTTCCTGGACAGGTTTGACAGCACGCTTATGGCGATGCCTTCTGGAGCCATCTATCTTGCCATCTTTGATCTGCTATAATCAATAACACCGGACAATCTATTAATTGAACCACCATGAGAAAGATAATCGTTGACAAGGACTCACGAGTGACCATAGCCGCCAACTGGGCGATTACCGCCATCCTGATCGGATGCGCGGCATATTTCATAAAGAACCTGTTCATACTTACACCGATCATCCTGTTTCTGCTCGCTTTCGCGTTCTTCGTATTCTGGTTCCACCGGGTACCTGACAGGGACACGCCGGCGGGCGACACAAGGTTGGTCACCTCTGTCGCCGACGGAAAGATTGTGATCGTGGACAGGGTCTATGAGAAGGAGTATTTCAAGGATGACCGCATCCAGGTCTCGATCTACATGGATTTCTTCGATGTCCACACCAATTTCTGGCCGATGGACGGCGAGATCTCGTACTATAAGTACCATCCCGGGAAATACTGGCTCGCGTTCCTTCCGAAGGCTTCGGAGAAGAACGAGCACTCTTCAACAGTGATACGGAACGACCACGGGGAAGTGCTCTTCAAGCAGATCGCGGGTACCTTCGCCCGAAGGATTGTCTGCTACTCGAAGGAAGGCATGGCTGTCGAGAGAGGCAAGCAATGCGGCATCATCAAGTTCGGTTCAAGAATTGACATGTATTTCCCGCTTGACACCGACATAAAGGTAAAGGAAGGCGACTTCACAAGAGCCTGTGAGACAGTGATCGCTGAGCTTAAGTAGCTGACTGGTCCTTTTCTATCAGTTCCACAAGACGTTCGACGGCTTCCGTGTCCTGAATATGTCTCAGCACGGGAGTCTTTCCTTTATAGATGGTGACCTTGTGGTTGCCCTCGCCGACATAGCCCCAGTCCGCGTCGGCCATCTCACCAGGGCCGTTCACGATGCATCCCATCACGGCGATGACGATGTTCTTCAGATGGGAAGTCCTGGCCTTGACTTCCTCGAAAGCCGCCTGCAGATCGTACATCGTGCGCCCGCATCCTGGACAGGCGACATATTCTGGCTTATAGAAACGTCTTCTGCACGCCTGCAGCATCTCGTCGGTCAGGTAGGATCCGAGTCCGGAATCCTTGACGGAGACTTGCCGGCCATCGTCACCGACATAGGTACCGACAATTTCAAGATCATCCAACGTTCTGTCCATCAGCCTCTTTCCAAAATCACAGGCGACATCCATCAGCAGTGTCATCCGTGTGGGGGAGTCGTAGGTCGCCACGGCTTTCCTGCCGTCAAGAGCCACCGATGTCATCGACGATGTGATCCTGAGGTCATATCTCTCCGCAAGATAGGCGGCCACCGGAATCTCGGCTTCAGGATCCTCGGTAAGCGAGACCCTGACGGTGTCGCCGATGCCTTCCGAAAGAAGGGTGGAGATCCCTACGCAGGACTTGATCCTGCCGCTGTCGCCATTGCCGGCCTCTGTCACCCCGACATGCAGAGGAAAGACCATCCCGTTGTCCTTCATCATTGACATCAGCTTGCGGTAGGCGTCCACCATAACGATAGTGTTGCTGGATTTCAGAGACAGGACAACATTGAGAAAATCGGCGTCCATGCACATCCGAAGCCATTCCATCGCAGCCTTTGCCATCGCCTCGGAGGTGTTGCCGTAGAGGTTGGTGATGTACTCGCCCAAGGAGCCGTGATTGACACCTATCCTGATGGCCGTGCCATTCTCACGGCACACTTCGATCAGCCTGGCGAACTGCCTTCGCGCCTCCTGGTGATCCTTGTGGAAATTACCGGGATTGATCCTGACCTTCTCCACAAACGGGGCTACCATGATCGCCGTCCGCGATGAAAAATGGATGTCCGCCACTATGGGTGTCGTGACTCCAAGTTCTCCGAGCCTGGACTTGATGGACTTGACGCACTCTACGTCCGCCGGGCCAGGAACCGTTATGCGGATTATCTCCGCTCCCGCATTCCTCAGCCTCACACATTGAGCCACAGTGGCCTCCACATCCGAGGTGTGGGTGTTGCACATTGTCTGGACAACGATCGGATTGTCTCCTCCGATCAGCACGTCGCCCACCTTTGCCGTTATCGTTCTCATTTTACAGTAGGATTGTTGACCTGTTGGTAGGCCTCGCGTCTAAGCTGGGCCTTGTTGCGGCCTGTTCTTCTTGTCAGTTGGAAATAGACTCCGGCGGTCACGACCACGTCAAACGGGTAGGCGAACCTGTAATAGTCCTTGCTCACGTAGTCCGGATCGTAGATCGTACCCCAGGAATATCTCAGATTGGCGTTGATGTGGAATTCGACGGGATCGAACACAAGTCCGAAACCAAGCCCGCCACAGATGCCGTAGTCAAGGCGCCTGTCCGTCTCCAGAAATGAGTTCAGGATGGCCTCGTCCACGTTATCGCCTGTCCTTCTGATGCCAAGCCTGTAGCCTGCATAGATTCCCAGGTCGGCCATGACCTTGTAGTGGAGTCCGTCGATGTGCATGTGGGCCATGAAAGGAAGCTCAGCCACATCGATTATGGCCTGGGTCGCGCCCTCGATGTCAGGAGTGGTCTGCGTGTCCTTGTTCTCCTTGAACTTGTAGCCCTCGTGACTGTAGCGCAGACCCACCTTGAAACCGAAGTAGGGGAGGTAGCCGAACATCTTTCCGTACCTTGTGTAGAAGACTCCGAAGGTGTTCGGCACGAACAATGTGGTCTGCGTGTAGGGCGGATTGAATGTCATCCTGTTGAACGACACGCCGTACTCGACGCCGATCATGGAATAGTCGTTGATCTCGAAGACCCTGTCTACCTTGACCGTGTCCAGATAGATGTCCGAATACTCCTGCGGAACCGTCAGACTGTCAGCGGTAGCCACGGGGACAACCAAGGAATCGACCGGATTCTGTGCCTGGCAGACAAAGCCGACGAGGACGGCGATGGATGTAAGAATATGTTTGATTGACTTCATGCGCCTACATTTGATTATTTGAAGAACTCCGACAAGTCCAGATCCTGGCTTATCTCACTGCGCTCCGGAATCTCAAACAGATCGCTGTCCATTGTCATCAGGAATCTGACCTTCTCCGGCTGCCTGTGAGCCAGCAGGTTACCGGTGTCCACGATGCCGTTGCGGTTCAAGTCCTCGGTGATCCTCAGGGAATACTTGTTTTTCTTCAGATAAGGGAAGAGCAGCGACGTGTCAGACTCCACGATATAGCTTCTGAGAATCTTGGCTTTCCTCTCGTCCAGCAAGTCGATGATGTACTTGTTGCCGTTCACGCCGGTAAGATTAAGGGTGAACGAACTCAGGTCGTCACCATTAGGGAGGGACACCTTAACTTCCGTACTGTCATTCCAATAGCCGTTGATGTCCATGAATGATCTTTGAGGAACCTTGAAGAAATATTCATAGCCCGTCTGGATCCTGACCTGAGGGGTTATGTCGTATTTTCTGAGGTTCAGTGAGTCCCGGCGGATGGTGAATTTCTCGATCTGTTCCTTTTGCTTCGGGTTGATCGACTTGAAGATCAACGAGTCGAAGTTGCCCAGAATCGGAGGATTGTCAAACACCAGGGAGAAGCCATGCTGCTCGAAGGTCTCCGGCTCGGCCTTGAGGGACAACCCGCAGATCGTGTCCTTATGCTCGATTTTCTTCCGGGCGCTCCTGGACTTCGGCTTGTTTTCCTCCACCAGACTCACTTTCTCCGTCACCGGTTGAAGCACGCCAAGAGTGTCTGTCTTCCAGTACTTTACAAAAAGGTGCAGAGAATCCGGCATACTCCTCTGGCTGTTCAGCCAAAGAAGAAGGCTGTCCTTCTCGATGTTGAATTCGGTGATCACATCACGCGCCGGAAATCCATGGAACCAAAGAGAGTCTATCCTTGTGTCAGGAGCCATGAACGTGACGTAGGCAGATCGCGCGCCGGTTCTGACCTTGTTCATCAGCAGCTGCTTGGACGGTTTTTCCCTGAAGACATTGAGCCTCAGCTCGGCCTTCCTCGACTGGCACGCGAGGGTGTCCTTCATGTCGTATTTCCTGAGTTCGGCCACAGTGTCATTCACGACATTGACGGGTCTGAACAATGTGTCCAGAAAAGCGATGCGATCCTCGTCCGGATCATAGATGTTGTTGCCGTTGCCGTCCACGATGGCGTAGACACGGAAGACGGTGTCCTGGATGTTCCTCAGCGAGAAGTACCCCCAGTCATCGGTCTTGACCGCGGCGACAGGCCTCCGCAGGAACACCGCCGAGTCGCTCTGATCCTTGTAGAGCATGACCGTTGCTCCTTTTATCGGCTTCAAAGTGCTGCAGTCCTGGACGATACCTGTGACGAACATGGAATCCACGGTCTCTCCCGTGGTGAAAGCCGTCGTGAAGCCAGGGAACATGTTCCCTTCGTTGTTGTCGGCGATGGCGCCTGTGAGATCAAGGGTGTAGGTCGTGTTCGGGAGAAGGTCTTCCTCGAAATAGACCACCAGGCTTTTCCCTTTTATCTTGTACTTTGGACTCTTCTTCTGGGGAGGGGAGAGGAATATGCCTTTGGGATCCTTGACCGTGACATACTCGTCAAAAGTGAAGACGACCTTGGTGCCATGCACAGGTACTGAGGCGGTTCCGGGAGCCGGGACGACTCTTCTGATCACCGGAGGCAAGGTGTCCTTCGCTCCTCCTGTCGGAGCCTGCGTGGTGTTGGCGCACGATGGCTGGAAGACGGACAGCGCCAGAAGCGCCGCCGCCGGAATTATGGGAAAGAATCTTGAAAGTATATTTTTCATTGCGGATCGTGAATATTCAAAAATCGGACTTAGATCTCTGTTCGGACGACTCTTTTTATGCCATCGATGGAACTCAGCTTACGGATCATCCGCTCCAGAACCGCCTTGTCATGGACATAGAGGTCGATGTAGCCGGAGAATATTCCCTCCTCCGAACTCAGGCAGATCTTGCGGATGTTCACGCCCATGACCAGCGTGATGTAGCGTGAGATCTCGTTAAGGAGACCGACCCTGTCAAGACCGTTGATGGACAGGCGCGCGAGGAATGACTTCTTCTCGTCATCCTCCCACTGCGGGACAACCACCCAGTCTCCGTGCTTGGAGGCGATGCTGTCGGCCACCGGGCAGGACTTCTTGTGCACGGTGACGGTTCCGTCAGGAGACTTGATGCCTATCACCGGATCCCCGGGTATCGGACGGCAGCATGTGGCGATGGTGTAGCCGTCATTCTCCTTCTTCACGCTCATCCTCTTCTTGCCGAACCAAGGGAACGACCACGAATGGCTCCTGTCCGCCTTTCCGGAGGCAAGTACTTCCGGCAGGTCAGCGCCCAGCTTCACCGTCCCGATGCCGATGCGGAAGAACATCTCCTCCACATTGCCTCCCGGGATAGAGAAATGATTGATTAATATGCCGATGGTGTCATTGTTCATCCTATAGCCCAGTGACTCCAAATGGTCGGCGAGCATTTTCTTTCCCAACTCGGCGATCTCTTTCTTCTGACCTTTAAAATAGTCAATCACCATGTTGCGGGCATGCCTTGTCTGAAGGAACTGAAGCCACTCCTTCTTCGGATGCTCAAGCTCGGCTGTGATGATCTCGACCTGGTCACCGCTCTTAAGGACGTGCGACAGAGGCACAAGCTTCATGTTGACCTTGGCCGCTATGGCCTTGTTGCCGATCTCCGTGTGGATGTTGTAGGCGAAATCCAAGGCGGTGGAGCCCTTGACGATGGATTTTTGCTCTCCTTTAGGAGTGAAGACGGTTATCTCGCTGCTGGTCAAGTCATTGTGGATGATGTCCAGCAATTCAAGGGCGTTCACGTCCGGATTGACCAGTATCTCCTTGATCTTTGCCAGCCACTTGTCCATCTCGCTGTCATTCTCGCTGATGTAGCCTTCCTGCTTGTAGGTCCAGTGGGCGGCGATTCCTTTCTCCGCTATGTCATCCATCCGCTTTGTCCTGATCTGGACCTCGATCCAGATTCCTGTCTCGCTCATCAATGTGCAGTGCAGCGCCTCGTAGCCGTTGCTCTTGGGATGCTTCACCCAGTCTCTCACACGATCCGGCTTGTAACGGTAGATGCCGGTTATGATCGAGAACACGTGGTAGCATTGGTCACGCTCGCTTTCCTTGCTGTCAGCGTCGGGAGTGAAGACTATCCTCAAGGCGTAGAGGTCGTAGACCTGGTCGAAGGTGATGTTCTTCGTCTGCATCTTGTGCCACACCGAGTATGGTGTCTTGACCCTTTTGCGGATCTCGAAATTGAATCCCGCCTTCCGTAGAGCCGAGTCGATAGGTTTGATGAAGTCGTCGATCTGCTTCCCAAACCCGTTCAGGTTACTGTTGATCAGGCCGCTGATCTCCTTGTAGGCATCAGGCTCCTTGTACTTCAGCCAGATGTTCTCCATCTCCGACTTGATCTCGTAAAGACCGAGACGATGAGCCAGAGGAATGAATATGAACATGGTCTCGCTGAGGATCTTGTCGCGCTTGTACTCCGGCATGAACTCGATGGTCCGGCAGTTGTGAAGACGGTCCGCCAGCTTTATCAGCACAACCCTCACATCGTCATTGAGGGTGAGGAGGATCCGCTTGAAGTTCTCCGCCTGGATGCTCTTGGCGTCGACTTCGTTGAGTTTCTTGCTGCGGTCCTCGTTGTCCAGCACGTTCTTGATTTTGGTCAGACCGTCCACAAGACTGGCTATCTTGTCGCCGAACTGGCTCCGGATGTCGTCCACGGTGTAGTCCGTGTCCTCCACAACGTCGTGGAGAAGGGCGGCGGCTATTGACTTGTAGCCAAGACCGATGTCGCTGACGACGATCTTGGCCACTTCGATAGGGTGGATGATGTACGGGCCGCCGGAGCGCCTGCGGACATTCTTATGGGCTTCGTTGGCGAAATCGAAAGCCTTCTGCACCACATCCAGCTCCTGCTGGTTGGCGCAGCGCTTTTCCGCCGCGGCTTTAAGCTGGGCATAACTCTGCCGGATCAGCTCGTAGTCTTGTTCTGTGAATTGTGAGAAACTCATACTTCTACCAAATCATTATCACCAGTCTTGTTGATCTCCGAAAGGCCGCGGCTTTCCTCGTCCAATGTCTGGAAAGAACAGGAGAACTGCGCCCCATACATAATTATAAGCCATCCGAACCTCATCCAGATCATGAAGAGGGGGATGGCCGCGATAGTTCCGTACACAGCGTTGAGTCTCATCACAAACACCTGTGTCTCAAGGTAAAGGTACTGGAGCAAAGTGAAAGCGACACCCGCTATGATGGCCGCCTTGAACGCGTTGCCGTACCTGACCTCGGTCGCCGGGATGTACTTGTACATCGCCGAGAAGATCAAGGTCGCCACGGCTCCCGTGGTGACCCAGCCCAGGAAGGATTTTATCGATGCGGTGACACCGATCCAGTTAGGAACGAGATCAAGCACGTGTGAGTAGACGATGGTTCCGGAATATAGGATAAGCACGACAAACGGGGTCAGGAACAGCAGCACGAGATCCAGTCCAAAACTCTTGAAGAAAGATCTTTTCCGGACATGCCAGACATTGTTGAACACTGTCTCCACACGCATCATCATCCAGATCACAAGCCAGACGAACGCCAGCGCGCTCACAAGGCCGAACAGGCCGTTGGTGGCCGAAGACAGTATCTTGTCAGCCGAATTAAGGATCATGTCGATGATCTCCTGATTGACATTCGATAAGTACAGCAGATCCTTAAGCTTGTCGGCAAGTCCGAATCCATTGGTGACCGCGAAGGCCACGGCGATGAACGGGACAAAAGCCATCGTGCAGAAGTAGCTGAGCGCCACGGTCTGAAAACCGATGGCGTGGTCAGCGAAGTCCTTGAATGTCTTGGTGACGGCCCTGCTCATCCGGACAAAGCGAGCCTTGGCCTTTGGCAGCTCGGTCACTTCGATCGACCAGATGCCGTTCCGGAAGAAATCCACCATCCTCCGGAAAAACCTTACGCAATTATCCACAAGACACTTAAGCATCATCTTCCCTTATAGTAATCCTGAAAACAAATCCGGTTCGGCCTCGGCCTGCCCGCTGCCTGTGGCAACTGATGGGATCATGGCTCTGAACTCGTTTTCGCCTATCACCTTCACGCCCAACTCCTCAGCCTTCTTCATCTTCTCCGGTCCCGGTTTGCTTCCCGCCAGCAGGTAGGAAGTCTTGCCGCTCACCGATGAGCTGTTCCTGCCTCCGTTGGCCTCGATCAGACGCTTCATCTCGTCACGGGAGACACTGAAATTGCCGGAAATCACTATCGTCATCCCTGCCAGCGCGTCAGAGGCGGCGGCTCCATTCTCCATCGAGAAGCGGATTCCTGCGGCCTTGAGCCTGTCGATGTCTTCGAGGTGCTTCCGGTCACGGAAATATTCATAGACACTGTCCGCTATGACCTCGCCCACGTCCTGGACCTCAAGAAGCCGTTCCCTGGTGGCCGCGGCGACCGCATCGATGTCGCCGAAATGCCGGGCGATCTCCTTGGCGGTGGTCTCTCCGACATAACGGATTCCGAGTGCGAAGAGAACGTGTTCGAACGTCACTTTCCGGGACGCTTCCAGACTGCTCAGAAAGCGTTGGGCGGACTTTTCCTTCCAGCCGTCAAGCATCAGGAGCTGCCCTTTGGTCAATGAGTAGAAATCCGCCGGAGTCCTCACGAGGCCGAGATTGTACATCTGCTCGATCGTCGCGTCGCCGGCCAGCACGTTCATCGCCTTGCGGCTGAGAAAATGCACCAGTTTGCCCTTGATCTGCGTAGGACAGCCGTCGATGTTGGGACAGAACCACTTGGCCTCTCCCTCTTCCTTGACCAAGGCTGTGCCGCAATCCGGACAAACCTCTGGAAAGACCGGACGGCATGCGCCGGCTGGCCTCTGCGACAGATCCACGTCGATGATCTTCGGTATGATCTCTCCGCCCTTGACGACCGTGACGGTGTCGCCCACACGGATGTCCATCTGGCGGATGAAGTCCTGATTGTTAAGCGTCGCCCTTTTGACCACGGTTCCGGCCAGCTGGACAGGCGAAAGATTGGCGACCGGAGTCACGGCTCCGGTGCGTCCGACCTGATAGGTGATCGAAAGAAGCTTTGTGCGCGCCTCCTCCGCCTGGAATTTGAAAGCCACGGCCCACCGCGGCGACTTGGCGGTGTAGCCAAGCGCGTTCTGATAAGCCAGCTCGTTGATTTTTATTACGATACCGTCAGTGGCATAGGGAAGGAACTTCCTTTCCGTGTCCCAGTAGCGAATATATTCCTCGATCTCGTCAATCCCGTGGACTATCCTTCTCTTGTCCGAGACAGGCAGCCCCCAGGAGGCGGCGGCGTTCAATGCCTCGTCGTGGGTGGCGAAAGAGACTCCCTGACTAGGAATATGATAGAGCGTGCATATGAGTCCTCTTCTCGCGACCTCCGAAGGATCAAGAAGTTTCAGCGATCCAGAGGCGGCGTTCCTCGGATTGGCGAATGGCGGATCCTCGTTGTCCTCCCTTTCCTTGTTCAGACGGTCGAAGGACTCGTACGGCATCAGAACCTCGCCTCTGATCTCAAACTCCCCGGGCCAGCCGGAGCCTTTCAGCCGCTCGGGTATATTACTTATCCTCAAGGCGTTGGCCGTCACATCATCACCAACCACACCGTCGCCTCGGGTGAGCGCCCGGAACAGCACACCGTTCCTGTAGGTCAGGCAGATAGCCGTCCCGTCAAACTTAAGCTCGCATGAATATGTGAACCGCACATCTCCGAGATCCTTCTCGGCCCTGTGGACGAAATCCTCTATCTCGCCGATGTTGTAGGTGTTGCCAAGCGAGAGCATGGGATACTTGTGGGGGTACTGGGCGAACTCCTTGCGTACAGCCGGCTCGGCGTTGGCGCCAACACCTTGGTCCAGATCGCTTCCGACCCTTTGGGTAGGGGAGTCGGGACTCTGAAGGTCAGGGTACTGCCTCTCAAGATCCTCCAGCTCGCGCATCAGGTGGTCATATTCAAAATCGCTCATCGTGGGAGCGTTGTCTACATAGTACCGCCTGCTGTTCTCCCAGAGAGTCTTCCGGAGTTCCTCGATACGTATTTTAGCCTGCCCGTGATCCATGTTGACCAAATTCTATGTAAAGATTACAAATTTAACGAAAAATGTCGGCATTTTACTAAAATCACCCCGGAAGATTATTGAAGATTTCTGACATGGCCAAGGCTGGTCTCATTTGATTAGTTTTTGAAAAATTAAAAGTGTTTCTTAAATTTGTGGCCGGATTTAACGAACATACAAATTTCTAAATCATTCGTATATGAAAGATTCTATCATCATTCTGTGCGGCGGCGGCCCGGCACCGGGAATGAACACCGTCGTGTTCTCAGTCGCCAAGACTTTCCTTTCCAACGGCTACAGGGTCATCGGACTTCACGAAGGCTACACCGGACTCTTCCGTAAGGACGCCCGCACCGAAGACATCGATTTCCTCAAGGCTGACGCCTACTTCAACAGGGGAGGATCCTACCTCCAGATGAGCCGCTTCAAGCCGACAGACAAGGATTTCGAGGAGAATTTCAACCTGGCCCTTTTCCAGGACAACAATGTTAAACTTCTCGTCACCGTGGGTGGAGACGACACCGCCTCCACAGCCAACAGGATCGCCAAGTTCCTTGAGGCCAAGAACTATCCTATCAGCAACATCCACGTCCCTAAGACGATTGATGACGACCTTCCGTTGCCTCACAACGCCCCTACCTTCGGATTCAACTCCGCAAAGAACGAGGGTGCGCACATCGCCCGCACCGTCTATGAGGATGCCCGCACATCAGGCAACTGGCTCCTTATCTCGGCCATGGGCCGCAGCGCGGGTCATCTCGCCCTCGGAATCGGCGAGGCCACGCACTGCCCGATGACCATCATCCCGGAGATGTTCAACAAGACCACGATCACTGTTGACAAGATCATCAAGCTCACAGTCTCGACCATCATCAAGAGAATGATCCTCGGCATCCACTACGGTACGGTCGTTGTCGCCGAAGGCGTGTTCCATGACCTTGATGCTGAGGACATCAAGGCCACCGGCGTGCACATGACCTACGACGAGCACGGCCATCCGGAGCTCGGCAAGATCTCCAAGGCCGTCCTCTTCAACGACATCCTTGAGAAGGAGTTCAAGAAGATCGGCATCAAGGTGAAGACCCGTCCTGTGGAGATCGGCTACGATGTCCGCTGCCAGGATCCTGTGGCCTACGACCTGTCCTACTGCACGGAGCTTGCGCTCGGAGTCTATGAGCTCTTCTCAAAGGGCGAGACCGGATGCATGGTCTACGTGGACGAGAACGGCAACGCCAACCCTCTCTACCTGAAGGATCTCCAGAACGAGGAAGGCAAGATTCCTCCTCGCCGTGTGGACATCGAAGGCGGAATAGCCCGCAACTACTACGGACACATCTGCCACTACATCACTCCTGCCGACTATGAGGCCGCCAAGGCTTTCATCGCCAATCCTGAGGAGTATGACTTCAAGAAGATCCTTAACTGGTAAGACTTGAACACCTAAGGCTCAGTTAGTTGAGCTTTACGATAGCACAGTCATCACATGACACTTCAACCTCGATCCGTTTTTCCGGGTCGAGGTTTTTTATGCAAAGATATCCGACCGCCTCACGCGGGATGAGGATGGACACCCGTTCCCGTTGCCGGCATTGCGGCAAGTCCAGTGGCCGGGAGGCTTCCTGCCGAAGCGCCGCGTCACGGGAAAAGTCACAGACGAAAAGCCATACCTCACCGCCGCCGGAGCGCAGGAAGGCGAAATGCCTGTCAGGGTCGAATCCCGGCGAATCCTGGTTGCAGTAGCAAAGATCGAATGTCCTGCCGGAAGCTACCGCCGGAACCGACGAAGCCATATTCAAAAAGCCTCGCCACTTTTCCAGAAGCGCCGTCTCAGGTGGCGTAAGTCCCTCTTTTTTATGAATATACCTGATCAACCTGCCGATTGAAGGTATCGTCCACCAGTCGAATATGCTCGTCCTTCCGTCCCTTCCGCTGAAGCCTTCGGCATCCATTCCACGCTCGCCGATCTCCTCGCCGAAGTAGACCATGAACGGAGCAGTGTTGAGGAATAGGCCGGCTCCGAGCGCCGCGAAAGTCCTTCCCGCTTCCCGCCCGAAGAAATCGGACGCGAAACGCTGCTCGTCATGATTCTCCAGAAAGTTCAGCATCCGAGGCTGCAAATCACCGAGGAACTGCCAGTTATAGGTCAGGCTTCTTGCCGTGCCGTGACCTTCCACAACCGACCTTACCGCATCATAGTACCCGGACTTGTCGTAGAGGAAGTCAAAGCCCACCTCGTGGATGTACTTGGCGTACAAGTCCTTATTATAAACCTCGGCGATGAACATTACGTTGCCGTACTCGGCCTTGATCAGGCCGATCAGCCATTTGAAGAACTGCCATGGAACCATCTCGACCATGTCGCAGCGGAACCCGTCCACACCTTTGCCGCACCAGTAGCGCACGATCTCGTACATCCTGTCCCACGTCCGTGTGTGGAAATCACAATAGTTCAGCCTGATGGTCTCGTACCAGTCATTCACGGAAGGGGAGGGCGAGAAGCAGTTGCCCGATGCCTTCGCCGGATTCTCATAGTAGGTCTGTCCCGCGAAAGGAAGAGCGAGAGGCTGACCGGGATAGTAGTAGAAATCATTCTCCGGCCTCCAGTGGACTGTCGGATCATCGTCCGCCCCGAGAGGAGCCACGTCCGGACGGACCAGGCCGACCTTGCCATAGTCACGGGAGACGTGATTCGGCACGAAGTCGATGACGGCCTTGAGTCCGGCAGCGTGCGTGCGCTTCAATAAAGCCTCGAACTCATCCATCCTCTCATTCGGAGTGTCAGCAAGATACGGATTCACGTCATAGTAGTCCGTGATGGCGTAGGGAGAGCCGGCGGCACCTTTCACGATCTGACTGTCGGAGGCCGGACAACCCTCCGCGGAGACTGTCGTGGCGTGCCTGATGACACCTGTGTACCAGACGTGACTCACGCCAAGGGACTTGTAGTAATCCAGCGTCATCGGATCGAACTCCGAGAACTTGCCTTTTCCCCACAACCTGGGAAGGACCTGATAAACAATCATCTTGCCCATTGTCAGAAACCGATCAAAGCCTTGCCTTTGTTACGGTCGATGAAACCGGTCAGCCCATCGACTTTGAACACCTTGACGAATTGTCCGTCATGCACGCATTCCAAGCGCCCAAGCGCCTCGAAATCAATCATTCCCGAGCCGGCGTACTGATCCACGGAAAGGTAGCCCACGCCCAGCGAGGTTATGTTCTGGAAGAAATGCGTTCCCTGGCTCGGATCTATCCTGAACCCGTCGATTCCATATTCCACAACCATCCTCGCCGCCGAGATGTCTGTCCATGCGACAGGCACGCCAAGGGTCGGGATCGAGGATCCCCAGCGGCCCGGGCCGACAAGGAAGTACGTCTGGCCGTCGGCAATCATCCCGGAGTTGATCGCGGAGACCTCCTCCGCCATCAGCGCGGTCTTCATCTTGTCAAAGGATTCCGGCATGATGACCACTATCCTGGACGATTCCGTGAAGTAGCCGTTACCCAGGGCGCTGTCGCTGCGTATCAGCTTGTTGGCGATGGAGGATTCCGCATCCTCGATCGAGGATGTCTGCGAGCCGGTACCGCTTGACACCGGACGCACCTGAAGCAGTTTGAGATCAGCCTCCCGTCCGGCGGAGGAAGGATCCGGGTCAAGTGCGAACTCTATCTCGACCTCGCTCATCAGCTCGTTCCTGCAGATCGACATGACCTCCGACAGCGCTTTCGCAAGCGGCAGCCTGTCATACTGGAATATTCCGTCAAAGGAGATCACCCGCGCCCCCCGGATCCCGATTCCCGGCACCATCCTGTCATCCAGAGCGTCATAGGTGGAGGCCACCAGCTCAGGATGGTCGTAGGAGTCCAAGGCCTCCGCGACAGGAATCCGCCTCAGGTTCACGCCGTCATTCCTGGAGATCTTGAACGCTGCCGGACTCATATCCAGCACGAACATCTCGTTCTGGGTGTCACGCTGTGAAAGCCGCGGATTGGACAGCTGGAGTATCTTCTTGGGATGCAAAGGATCCACCCTCAGGGATCTGCCGCCGTCAACCACTGTCCTGCCAAGGCCGAAAGCCACGTTCAGAACCCCGTCGGAAGCCTTTTCCGCCCCGATAGGGTAGGAGTTGAGGGATCTTCCAACACCGGACATCATCGGATAGAAATCATTCCCGTGCGCCGTGCCGCAGATAGTCTGGACGATCACGGCCATCTTCTCCTCGCCGAGCAGGTTGCCGCTGGCCTGGATGTAATTCCTGCTTCCCCTGAAATAAGTGGACGCATAGACGCTTTTTACAGCCTTTCCCAACTCGCGGAGCATCCTGTCCTTGTTCTCGACAGGTGGACACATGTAGGTCGTGTAGACACCGGCGAAAGGCTGATAGTTGCTGTCCTCCAGCTTGGAGCTTGAACGCACCGCCAGCGGCCCGTCCACCGTCGCCAGAAAGGCCTTGAGGTTCTGCGCCAGCTCCTCCGGAAGCGTCGATGCCACGAACTCGGAAAGGATCTCGTCGTCAGACAGCTCCGAGTCGATCACATACTGTAGTCCGTTGCCGAGGATGAACTTGTCGAACCAGTCCGTGGTAAGCACAATCGTGCGCGGGATGGAGATCCTCAGTCCTTCGTATTTGTCTGTCAGTGAATATTTCTGGATCAGGTGGTTAAGAAACGCCAGACCTCTGGCCTTGCCGCCCAGCGAGCCGTCACCGACACGTGAGAACCAGAAATAGTCCTCGTAGGAGTCCTTGTGGAACTCGGTGATGATGCCCTGGCCGATGCTCCTGTGATAGCGGCGGATATTGTCCAGCAAGAAACTCCTGAACTCGGATGCGTCGGTGTGATGCTCGGCCCGGAAAGTCTCCGCAAGATTGAACAAACCTCTGGCGTAGAGCCATTTGGAGAACATGTTCCTGGATGTGTTGCTGACCAGCACCTTATCCGGAATGTCATTGATGATCCTCTCCAGCTGCGAAAGGCTCGCGGCCCTGCCGCACTCCACACCGCCTGCGTCCCTGAACACAAAGTCACCGAAACCGAACTCTTCCCTCATGTAGTCGCCGAGCTGAAGGAAGAGCGTGCTTGAATATTTCTTAAGAAATCCCACGCCAAGTTCCTCCGCCACCTTGGCAAGGCCGCCTTGCGAGGATTGGAGAAGGACTGGCATCAGGGGATCATATTCACGGATGACCTTGACAAGGTCAATGCCGGCGTCAAGTTTCTCGGTCTTTGGATCATCGCCCTTATGGACGACCATCCCGACATCGGAGATGACACCCAGCAGGTTGCGCCCGTATTTCTTGAAGTAGGCGAGTGCCTCCTCAAGGCAGGTGGCAAGGAATATCTTCGGTCTCGACCTCTTGCGGTACTTCTTCTGGTCCTCATTGAGGGATTCCTTGAGGAACTCGCGGCTCTGGGTGAGCACAATCTTGTAGAGTTCGGGAAGATAGTTCGAGTAGTAGCGGATCGAGTCCTCCACCAGAAGAATGCCCTTGACGCCTACCTCGAACACGTCGTTGTCAGCGTTCGCCGCATCCTCAAGCAATTTGACGATCGCAAGGATAAGATCGGCGTTGCCGTGCCAGCTGAACACGAAGTCCACGCCCGGACGAGGCGACTCCAACACCCTCTGCCTCACCGCCTTGGAGTAATGGATCAGGAGAACGAACGGGATGCCCCTACCTTCTTCCTTAAGCTCGGACGCAAACGGGAATATTCCTTTGTCCTGCTCGTTGAACATGCAGATGATCATGTCCACCTCCGTCTCGGAGCTTACGATCTCCCTTGCCTGTTGTGATGAGTTCGCCCAGATGAATTTAGGCGGATTGCTCAGATTCAGCTCGCGGTACTCGCTTCTGACCTGATTCTCAATTCGTCCGTCCTCTTCCAAGGCAAAAGCGTCGTAGTTGCTGCAGATCATCAGGATCTTCCTGATCCTGGAGCGCATCAAGGATTCTTCGTTCATTCGCTTCGTTGTTTTAAGGAACGCAAATTACGAAAAATCTCCGGAATATTCTTGTGTCTGCCTTAAGATTCCGCTCCCGAAAAGGCCTGAAAGGCGGGAATCATCCCCTGCGGCGGAATTCTGCGACGGTCACCGCTGTCGCGACAGCGGCGTTCAAGGACTCTGAGCCCCTCTCGTCACGCGGCCACGGAGGAATGAACAGCCGGTCGGTCACCAGTCCGCCCACCTCGTCGGAGATACCGTTCGACTCGTTGCCTATCACGATGACGGACGCTGATGCAGCTCCCGTTGCCAACTCCTTGACGTACAGATCCTCGCCATTGAGAAATGTGCCATAGACATGCCCTCCGGCGGACGCGGCGGCCCTGCACAGATCCGGAATGTCGCAATAATGGAACCGGACTCTGAATATGGCGCCCATCGTGGACTGCACAACCTTGGGATTGAATATGTCAACGGTGTCGGGGGAGGCGTAGACCGCATCGATTCCGAACCAGTCGGCGATGCGGATGATCGTCCCGAGATTGCCCGGATCCCTGATGCCGTCAAGGGCAAGGAATAGCCCCTTGGAAGGAAGCGAATCCTCCGCGAACTTATTAATTGTCATGTCATCCGGCTTCTTGACCAAGGCCAGGGCCGGGGAAGGGGATGAGAGCAGGCTCATCCTCTCCATCGCAGTGTCACCTATCTCCTCAGAGCGGTAGATTCTCCTGACCTCAAAAGATGAGCGGACAGCCTCCTCGACCATCTTCTCGCCCTCCACCACAAAAAGATCATTCTCGTCCCGGAACTTTTTATGGCTAAGGGACTTGACAAACTTTATCTCATTATTTGAGACAGGTGACCGCATGGCCTAGAATCCGAGAATCTTAAGCATCGAGTCAGAGCTCTGCTCAGGAGCGAAGACCCTTGTCGCGATCTTGCCGTCCTTGTCCTTGTCGATCAGGATGTGCTTAGGTGAAGGCTGAAGGCAGTGCTTCACTCCGCCGTAGCCGGATATGGCCTCCTGATAGGCTCCCGTGTGGAAGAAGCCGATGTAAAGCGGATCCCTTCTGTTCTTCATCACAGGGAGGAAAATCGCGTTGGAGTGCGCCTCGGAGTTGTAGAAGTCCTTGCTGTCACAGGTAAGCCCGCCGATGAACACCCTATGATATTCCTCATTCCATTTGTTGATAGGGAAGAGGATGAACCTCTGATGAAGTCCCCAGGTGTCCGGAAGGCTCGTCATGAAGGAATTGTCGATCATGTACCAGCACTCGCGGTCATTCTGCTGCTTGACATCCAGGACTTTGAATATGGTCGCGCCGCTCTCGCCGACGGTGAAGTTGCCGAACTCCGTGTAGATGTCCGGAACCTGCACGCCGTGAGCGTCGCACACGGACTTGATCTGGTACACGATCTCCTCGATCATATATTTGTAGTCATAATCGACTGCCAATGAAGTCTTTATAGGAAGGCCTCCTCCGATATTCAAAGAATCAAGGTCCGGACATATCTGCTTGAGGTCGCAGTAGAGGTTCAGGCAGCGCGCCAGTTCGTTCCAGTAGTAGGAGGTGTCCCTGATGCCGGTGTTGATGAAGAAGTGGAGCATCTTCAGCTTGAACTTAGGATTCTTGCTGATGCCGTTGCGGTAGAACGGAATGATGTCCGAGTACCTTATTCCCAGACGGGAAGTGTAGAAGTCGAATGAAGGCTCCTCCTCCGAGGCGATGCGTATGCCAAGCTGCGTCGGCACGTCGATCAGGTCGTCAAGATCCTCCAGCTCGTTCTTGTTGTCCAGCACAGGGATGATGTTGTGCCAGCCCTCGTTGAGCATGTTAGCGATGTTCTGGACGTACTGCGGCCTCTTGAAACCGTTGCATATGATGATCAAGTTCTTGTCCACCAACTTGTCCGACTCCAGTTTGCGGATCAGGTCAAGATCGTAGGCGGACGATGTCTCAAGATGCACGTCGCTCTTGAGAGCCTGCTCGATGACAAACTTGAACTGGGAACTCTTGGTGCAGTAGCAGTAGTGATGGTCACCTTCGTAGCTGACCTTCGACATGGCGTTGCGGAACATTCTCTTGGCCCTCTGGATCTGTGAGGTGATCTTCGGAAGATAGGTGAGTTTCAACGGTGTACCATGCTCCTTGATGATTTCCATCATGTCAATGTCATTGACGAAAAGGTTGCCGTCATCAACCCTGAACTCGTCCTGAGGAAAATCAAAAGTCTGATCGACAAGATCAATGTACTTGTTCTTCATTCTAAAAACAACTGTAACCTAAATGTTCGACATAAATAATGTATCCGTCGGCAAAAACAGATACGGGGGTGCAAATATAGGTACGAAAAATCATTTTTTTACCTCATATATGAAGAAAAAGTCAGAAAGGCTTGCTATTTTTGTAGAATATGAGGAAAAAACCTTCGTTTTGTCTCTTCGCGGCCACGGTTATGGCCACCACCGTCCTCAGTTTCTCGTGCAGCACCACACGGGTTCTCGGGGACGGGCAGTTCCGTCTTGCCGACAACAAGGTCGTTGTGGACAATGACAGGAAATTCAACACGAAAGAGATCGAATCCTACATCAAGCAAAAGCCCAATTCCTACATAATCTTCGGCTGGAACCCTTTCCTGAACATCTACAACTGGTCCGGAAAGAACGCCGACAAGGGGATCAACAAGTTCCTGAGGAAGATAGGCACCGCCCCGGTGGTCTACCAGCCATCGCAGGTGGAAGCGTCCGTGGAGAACATCAACAGGCATCTTGAGTACCTCGGCTACTATGGCTCGGATGTACGGAGCGAGGTGAGAGTCAATGGTAAAAGAGTGACGGTAACCTATTCAGTGACACTTGGCAGACGCTACAGGATAGGCAACGTCTCCTTCGCCGTCCCCGATGGCGAGTTCAAGGAGGACTTCTATGCCGACACCGCCGCGGTCTCCATCAGACCAGGAGACTTTCTTTCGGAGGACGCGCTTGAGAAAGAAACCGAGCGCGCCGCGTCCATGTTCCGCCGCAAGGGCTACTTCGGCTTCACGAAGAACTACTTCTCATTCGAGGCGGACACCCTCGCGCGCAGGGACACCGCCGACCTGCTCATGACCGTCAAGGAATATACCAGGAACCAGACCGCCGAATATGCCCGCCCACACAGGAAGTACTTCTTCGGCGACGTCTCCATCTCCTACGACAACGATCTGAAATTCAATGACCGGGTTCTGAAAAACATCTGCACCATCCGTCCGGGCGCCATGTACGACGAGAGGGAAGTGAACACGACATATTCAAGGCTCTCCGCCCTCAGGCTTTTCAGCGGAGTGAACGTGGCGCTAAATCCCCGCGACTCCGGAATAGTGGACTGCGACATCAGCCTGACGAAATCAAGGATGCAGGGCTTCAAGGTCAACCTTGAGGGTTCCACCAATTCCACAGGCTTGATCGGCATCTCCCCTCAGGTCTCCTACTACCACAAGAACATATTCCACGGAGGCCAATGGCTGAATCTTGGATTCCTCGGCAATTTCCAGTTCAAGTACGACGACAGGAGTGTGAAATCCAACGAGTTCGGAGTCTCCGCCGGACTCAGTTTCCCGGAGTTCCTGGGGCTGCCTAACTCCATTTTCCACGGCCCGTCCGTGCCACGCACCGAAATCAACGCTTCATATAACTACCAGAACCGTCCTGAATATACGAGGAATATGATCTCGACATCTTACGGTTATTCTGGATCTCTGCGTAACGGAAAGTTCTTCTATCAGTTCTACCCGATACAGGCCAAGATCGTCAGGCTGACGAATCTCGACCCGAACTTCTACACGACTCTTTCCGGCAACCCGTTTATGAGGGACGCCTACCAGAACCACTTCGATGTCGGCTCCGGTCTCGTGGCCTACTACACGACCAGCACAGCCTTGGTTCCGAAGGAGACCTATGAATATGCCCGTCTGCAACTCGATGCATCCGGCAATGTCCTGAGCCTGTTCAACAAAGCAATGAAAAGTGATGAATATGGCTCCAGGCTTATCTGGAACACTCCATATTCCCAGTACATCCGCACGGAACTGACGTTGGGCAAGACGTTTGTGTTCGGCAAGAATGGAGGGCAAGCCTTGGCGATACGCCTTCTCGGAGGTGTCGGCTACGCCTACGGCAACTCATCCACAATTCCGTTCGAGAAACAGTTCTACAGCGGCGGCGCGAACAGTATGCGTGGCTGGCAGGCCCGTTCCCTTGGCCCGGGCAACTCAAAGGCTGACACGACGTTCGTGATCCCAAGCCAGACCGGTGACGTGAAGTTGGAAGCCAATCTGGAGTACCGTTTCCCGATGTTCTGGAAGTTGTGCGGTGCCGTCTTCACGGATGTCGGCAACATCTGGACCCTGAAAGAGACCGACGGAGACGATGGCTCCCACACCCATTTCGACCTCAAGAACCTCGCCGCCAGCCTTGCCGCCGACTGGGGAATAGGCCTCCGTGTGGACCTTAACTTCCTGATTCTCCGTCTCGATATGGGTATGAAAGTCTATGACCCGTCCCTCGACACCGCCCGCTGGCGCTCCCCGTCCCAATGGCTAAAGAAAGACGGCTACACCCTCCACTTCGGTGTCGGGTATCCGTTCTAGAACATAAACATCTCTGTTTTGATGAGCAAGACACTCGCAATTCCCGAATTTTGCACGTTACCAAAATTCGGGAATTGGAGGTCTCCGCTCATTATGAAGGATCTATGTGTTTATAGTCTTCAAATGACAACACCTATCGTAACCTCAGTGCGCAGACGTTCTCGACATGCTGAGTGTGAGGGAACATGTCAACCGGCTGGACGGCGGTGATTTCGTACTTGTCGGCGAAAAGGGCCAGGTCACGGGCCTGGGAGGCCGGGTTGCAGCTTACATAGACCATGCGGGCAGGGGAGGCCTCAAGGATGACCTTGGCGACATCCGGGTGGATGCCGGCGCGAGGAGGATCCAGAATGATTACATCCGGCTGACCGTGCTCATCGATGAAGTCACGGCTCAGGACATCCTTCATGTCACCGGCGAAGAACTCGCAATTCGTGATCCCGTTGCCGGCAGCGTTCACCTCGGCATCCTCAATCGCCTCGGGAACATATTCAATGCCAATCACTTTGGCGGCCTTGCCCGAGACGAACTGCGCGATCGTACCGGTCCCGGTGTAAAGGTCGTAGACAATCTCGCCGCCGGTCAGCTCCGCGAAATCCCTGGCAACGGAATACAACTTGTACGCCTGCCCGGAATTGGTCTGGTAGAACGACTTTGGCCCGATGCGGAACGTCAGCTTCTCCATTGTCTCACGGATTGTCGGCTCACCCTTGTACAAAATGCACTCCTGATCACCGATCGAATCATTCAACTTATTGTTGATGATGTAGTAGAGAGAGGTTATCTGAGGGAACGCATTAGCGATCGCATCCAGCATTTTCTCCCTGTCCTCACGATTCTCGTAGAAGAAGCACATGATGACCATCAGATCGCCTGTGTCCGTGGTCCGGACAAACATATTCCTGACATAGCCGACATTCTGACGTATGTCAAAGAAATCCAGACCGTTATCGACAGCATATTTCTTGACAAAGAGCCTGATGTCGTTGGACGGATCCTTCTGGAGGTAGCAATGCCTGATGTCCAGCACCTTGTCGAAAAACTTGCCCACGTGGAAGCCAAGCCCCATACGGTCATTCTCCGGCACGCTGTCAAGATCCTCGCCCTTAAGCAGCCAACGCTTCGACGAGAACGTGAACTCCAGCTTGTTACGATAGTACTGGGTCTTGTCCGAAGGAATGGTCGGGCGGATTTCCGGCACATCCAGATGACCAATACGAACCAATTGATCATAAACCTGCTGCCGCTTGGCCTCAAGCTGCATAGGATAGGGGAGAGGCTGCCATTTACAGCCGCCGCACACCCCGAAATGCCGGCAGAAAGGCTCCAGACGATCCTTGGACGGAGTCACGATCCTTTCCACGAACCCCTCGTAATAATTCTTGCTCTTTTTGGTCACACGGATGTCAACCACATCGCCGGGAACGGCGAAAGGGACAAAGACAACGACTCCGTTCCAATGGGTGAGCGCCTTGCCCTCGGCGGCGCAAGCCTCGATAGTTATGTTCTCTAAAAGCAGATCTACTCTTTTACGGGACATATATTCATTACTTAATTGTCAAATTCATGGAAAAGCGACTGGGAGATGTTGATCATGAAGTCTCCCATGGCCTCAAGCTCCGCCAACATGTCAAGGTAGTAGTTGATTGCCAGGAACTTGTCCGCACCTTTCTCGATCTGGAGGATGCCTTCATCCCGAAGGGCGTCACGGGTCACATTGATGATGTCCTCGGCGTTGTAGGCATTGCTGATGTCCTTGAGTTCTCCCTCCACGGCCAATTTCATGTTGGAGACCATCACAGCGAAGGCATGGTTGACCTTGCCGAGCAGAAGGTTCAGCTTGCTGATCGTTTCCTCGTCAAACTCCAGTTTATGGACCCGCAGACGGGTAAGCAGGCGGCTGATGTTCTCACAACTGTCGCCAAGGCTCTCCAGCTCGCTGATCACCCTGTAGATGACCTTGACTTCACGGGCCTCCTGGTCGTTCATTGACTCAGTTGGGATCCCATTGAGGAACGCAGCTATCTCATATTCAAACCGGTCGGTCACCTCCTCGCACTTGACAAGGCGCTGGCGGTACTCCTCAAACCTGTCAGGATCCGCCTCATTCAGAGCCAGTTTGACGTATTGAAAACCCTCCTGTGCGTTCACGGCGAAATTGACAGTCTCCTTGAACGCCTGCTCGATCGAGATGGACGGCGTGCCGATGATCCTTCCGCTGCCGATGAACCTCAGACGGAAATCGCCTTTCTTCGGAGCCGGCTCCTTGATGCATCTGGCAAGAAAACCAGCGAAAGGCTTTCTGAACCAAACAAGAACAACGGTGGCCGTCACGTTGAAGAGGGTGTGGACGCAAGCGACACCGAACACTGAAGTCATCTGAGCGTCCAGACCGAAAAGCGACACAAGCCAAAGATTGATCTTAATGAACATGTTGAAGAAAATCAACACGAAAGCGGCTCCAAGCACATTGAATATGAAGTGGGCGAGCGCGGCCCTGCTGGCCTGGACACCTGCCCTGCTGGCGACCAGATTGGCGCCGATCGTGGTTCCGATGTTCTCGCCAAGCACCATCGCCGCGGCCATAGGGAAGGAGATCCAGCCGAAATAGACGAGTACCATAGTGAGCACGACGGTGACGCTTGAGGACTGGAGGACGAAGGTTATCACAACACCTATCAGCATGAAAATCAGCGCGGAAGCGATTCCGTGAGAAGAAATTCCCGCAATGGAGGCGGCCATCTGCGGAACAGTGTCAATCTCTGGTACTGAGGACTTTATGTAGATCAGTCCGACAAAAACAAGCGCAAGTCCTAGGATGGCCTGGCCGATGTTCTTGACAATCGGCCTCTTTGTCAACGACATGACAAAACCGGCTCCCAGAAGCACGAAAGCAAGGACAACGGTGTTGATCCAGAAGCCCGTAGCCGCTATGATCCAAGCGATTACGGTCGTACCGATGTTCGCTCCCATAATCACGCTGATACCTTGCTGCAGCGATAGGGTAGCGACACCCACGAGGCTGGCCACCATGATAGTCGTAGCGCTGGAAGACTGGACGACAGCGGTGATGCCGACACCGGATAAAATCTGTTTCAGAGGCGACCTGGAGGTCATCCATTTCTCAAATCTCCTCAGCCGGTCGCCGCAGGATTTCTGAATACCGGAGCTAAGCATCTCAAGTCCAAAGACAAAGAGCGCCAGAGCACCAAATAAAGTCAGCAGTTGAAGAATCATATCACAGGGAAGTGTTTAGCACACATGTAAGTTAACATAATCCAAATTGTATAACAAATAGGCGAGTGCCGCTACACAAGGGAAACTATTGATTCAGAATCGAATTTGGCTGGTGAGAATCCTTGTTTGAATGTAATTCCATCACCGAGAATCTTAATTCCGGCCGCGGTCGCCATCTCGTTCAGCAATCGAACACTGGCGGCTGCCCAAGTGAACGATCCGAAGGCAAAGAAACGTCTGTTCTTGACCAATCTGTCACAGATTGCCTCCATCAACTGACGGACAGGCGGCAATATTCCATTATTATATGTCGGCGAGCCGAGAATTACCGTGTCGTACCTGAACACGTCGCGCAAAGCGAACGAATAACTCTCCTCATTCAGATTATGGAGCGAGAATGGAATGTTATGTTCTTTCAAGGACTCAGCCAACGCCAAAGCGGCCTTTTCCGTGTTGCCGTACATCGACCCGTAAGCCAGACAGACACCGTGCTCAAGCGGCTCATAACGACTGAACTTGTCATACAATGAGACAACCTCAGGAATATGATTCTCCCATACAGGGCCGTGGGTGCTGCAAATCCGGCATATTTCCAAACCGGAAAGCTTCTTCAGCGCAGCCTGAACCGGAGCGGCATATTTCCCGACAATGTTCGAGTAATACCTCGTCATCTCGTCTTTATATTCATTGAATATGTCTGATTGCGAGTCTACTACGCTTTCCGGGAAGGTTCTGAAGGAGCCGAAGGCGTCACCGGAGAACAAAGTGCGCTCCTGCGGACACCATGTGACCATAGTCTCCGGCCAATGTACCATTGGAACCATAAAGAATTGAAGATCAACGCTTCCCAAGGAGAGACACTCGCCTTCCCTGATAACCTTGATGTTGTCCGTTATGCCTTGGTAGCCCTCGATCATCGGTACAGCCTTGGCGTTGGTGACAATCACGCATTCGGGATATTCCTGTCTGACAACCGCCTGAAGCGCACTATGATCTGGCTCCATGTGGTTGACAATCAGGTAGTCAACCTTCCTGTCCCCTATCTCGCTCTTGATGTTGGCCAGTAATTCGTCCTTGAACGCCACCGCTGCCGTGTCAATCAGCGCGACCTTTTCGTCCACAACAAGATAGGAATTGTAGCTGACTCCATAAGGAAGCGGCCACTGCCGCTCGAAGAGTTTTGTCTGCAGGTCATTGACTCCCACAAAACGGATTCTTTCAGATAGTCTCATCGTTTATAAAACCTTCTGTCCGAATGCGGCCCGGTTCTTCGCTGGCCGCACCTCGACAAGTAATAGACAAATTTACGAAACTTATTCCGCTTTTTCTTAAATTTGCGTTATGATAAGCCAAAAATAAACGCCAAAGTACTACTAACAAAAATGTTCCGATAGTAAACATTTTTGTTTTACATATTATTAGACAATATATTTATAGAATATGCTAGACATGCACCAAGATTCGGGCAAAAGCATGATGCTCCCCCCTCTTCCTGAAAGGATGAGGCCTAAAAGCCTGTCGGAATATGTCGGGCAGAGGCACCTTGTAGGGGAAGGATGCATCCTGAGGAAGATGATCGAGAACGGGAATCTCTCGTCGTTCATCCTTTGGGGGCCGCCGGGAGTCGGCAAGACTACTCTTGCCGGAATCATCGCCCAGACTTTGTCCAGGGACTTCTACACCCTGTCGGCGGTCAGCGCCGGCGTGAAGGACGTGCGGGATGTCATCGACAAGGCCAGAAGCGCTTCCGTGTTCTCCAACGGGGCGGCTCCGATTCTGTTCATAGATGAGATCCACCGGTTCAACAAGGCCCAGCAGGACGCTCTGCTCGGCGCTGTGGAGAACGGTACCATCATACTCATAGGTGCGACGACCGAGAACCCGTCGTTCGAGGTGATAACACCGCTACTCTCCCGCTGCCAGGTCTTCGTGCTGAAACCATTGGAAATCAAAGATCTGCAAACTCTGCTGGATCATGCACTGAAAAACGATGTGCTTCTGAGGGACAAGGACATAGAGATAAGGGAGACCGAGGCAATGTTCCGCT
The DNA here is from genome assembly GCA_000431015.1 of Alistipes sp. CAG:514. GTDB lineage: Bacteria > Bacteroidota > Bacteroidia > Bacteroidales > UBA932 > Cryptobacteroides. The sequence continues at coordinate 61,463 of HF986083.1, forward strand.
ACAGCGGAGGCGACGGAAGGAAACTGCTCAACGTCCTTGAGATTGTGGTCGATTCATCCGCCGGCGACGGGTCGCGCATCGTCATTGACAATGAGACGGTTACAAACTGCCTTCAAGAGAACATGGCGATCTACGACAAGGACGGCGAGATGCACTACGACATCATCTCGGCATTCATCAAGTCAATCCGTGGCTCCGATCCGAACGCCGCGGTCTACTATCTCGCCAGGATGCTGGACGGCGGCGAGGATCCCCTTTTCATAGCGAGAAGGCTCTGCATATCGGCATCCGAGGATGTCGGCCTTGCCAACCCGAACGCGTTGCTGCTTGCGAACTCCTGCTACCAGATCGTCCATCAGATCGGCATGCCGGAAGCCCGCATCCCTCTCTCGGAAACCACAATTTACCTTGCAAGCTCTCCTAAAAGTAATGCCACTTATCTTGCTATCAATAAAGCCATTGAATTTTCCTCCCAGAACAAGCAGGCGGCAGTGCCTCTTTATTTGAGGAACGCCCCCACGAAGCTGATGGAGGAACTTGGCTACGCCGACGGCTACAAGTACGCCCACGACTTCCCGGGACATTTCGCTGATCTGGAGTTCATGCCGGAGGGACTTGAGGGAACCGTGTTCTACGAACCTGCATCTAACCCTCAGGAAGACAGGCTGAAAGCCTATCTGCAAGCATGCTGGCCAAAGTACTACTCCAAAAAGTAACACATTTTACTATTTTTTTTTTGTAAGTTTGTAGCTTAATATATCCAAAGAAGATGATTACTCAGATTCTCATCCTGCTCGCCGGCCTTGCGCTGGTTGTTCTCGGAGCCGACTGGCTTGTCGAGGGTTCCTCCACAATAGCCAGAAAAGCCGGCCTGAGCGAGTTCGTTATCGGCCTCACGATCGTCGGCATCGGAACATCCTTGCCGGAATTCGTGGTGAGTATGACCGGCGCACTTAAAGGAAGCGCGGACATCGCCATAGGCAATGTTGTAGGCTCAAACATATTCAACGTTCTTCTAATACTTGGTATAACCGCGCTGCTCAGGCCTATAGAGATGACGAAGGACAATGTCCGCGTCGACATACCGCTGAACATCGGTGTCACCGCGCTGCTGATAGTGTTCGGAATGCATCTTACATTGTTCGGCATCGGACGCGAGGACACCCTTACCAGAATGGACGGCATTATATTCCTTATACTTTTCGCCGCTTACATGTACTGGTCCTTCAAGTCAGGCAAGTCCGACGAGGAAGTGCCGGAAGAGTCAAACAGGAAAACCGGAGTGGCCGCATTGATGATTGTCGGCGGCCTTGCGGCATTGATCTTCGGCGGCGACAAATTCGTGGACAGCGCGACCAGCATAGCCCGTATGCTGAACATCAGCGACAAATTCATAGCCGTGACGATCCTCGCGGGAGGAACCTCCATGCCGGAGCTTGTAACCTGCGTGGTCGCCGCCGCCAAGAAGAAAGGCCAGCTGGCACTCGGCAACATCATAGGATCCAACATCTGCAACATCCTTCTGATACTCGGCGCCTCGTCCGTAGCGTTCAGACCTCATGCCGGCTCTCCTTCCGGCCTGTCCTTCGGCGGTATGACATTCGCAGATCTCGGCATCCTGCTGCTGAGCGCCATCCTCCTCTCTGTCATCGCCTTCACGGGAAAGGGACGGAAACTGGACAGAGCGGAAGGCCTGGTCTTCCTCGCATGCTACGCCGCCTACATGGCCTGGCTGATCATCAATCTGTAAATGAATATATTAACTTACATAAATAATGAAATTCAAACCCACTGATTACCGGCTTGTGAATGTCGGCACCGGAAAAGAGTTCGAGGATGCCGGTTGGTCGCTTGCAGACCCGCAGGCTCCCTCACCTTCCTTGGTCAGAGCTGTCTACGAAAACGAGAAATTCACGCCCAGAGACGACCTGAAGGGGCTTTACAGGTACGCCGAATGGCTTCCGGTCAGACGTACACTCAGAAACTCCCACGCCCCTGTGACCTACAAGAGCAAGGGGCTGGCGGATCTGCTCGGCATGGAGAACCTCTACATCACCTTGTCCGGCTATGTTCCCAAGCGCGGGGCAAGGATGGAAACCTGCTCGTTCAAGGAAACAGAGGCTTTCTCCGTCTGCGCGAGGCTCCCGAAGAACGACAAGCGTGTACTTGTCGTCCAGTCAGCCGGCAACACGGCAAGGGCATTCGCCCGCGTATGCTCGGACAATGACATTCCTGTCGTCATCTGCATCCCGAACGACAACATCAGCGACCTTTGGTTCCTTAAGAAGCTGAAGTCCTGCGTAAAGGTCATCGCGACACCGAACGGCACGGACTACTACGACGCTATCGCTCTCGGGGAGAAGCTTTGCAAGGACCCTCGCTATCTTGCGGAAGGAGGTGCGAAGAACGTCGCCCGCAGAGACGGCATGGGAACCACCATACTCAGCGCTGTCGAGGTGATCGGACGTATTCCTGACGCCTATTTCCAGGCGGTCGGCAGCGGAACAGGAGCCATCGCGGCCTGGGAGAACGCATGCAGACTGGCAAAGGACGGTAGGTTCGGCGAGAACAGGATGAGGGTCTACTGCGCGCAGAACTCTCCTTTCACCCTGATGTACGATTCATGGAAAGCCGGGTCAAGAGAGCTTGTACCAATCACTCCCGAGGAGTCAAGAGGAAAGGCCGAGGTGATTCTCGCCAAGGTTCTGTCCAACAGAAAACCGCCTTACAGCCTTGCCGGCGGCCTGTTCGATGTCCTCAAGGAGACGAACGGAGATTTCTACAAGGTGTCCAACGACCAGATCGTCTACTGGATGCTCCAGTTCTTCAACAAGGAGGGATACGACATCTTGCCGGCGGCGGCCTGCGCTGTCGCGGCGTTGAAGAATGCACTGGAGGACGGTGTGGTGAAGAGAGACGAGACCGTGATGCTGAACATCACAGGCGCGGGTATGCTGAACGCCACCAGCAAAGGCTTCGAGATGAAGAAGCCAGATCTGATTCTCAGCACGGATCTTTCCGCCGAAGAGGTGATCGCCAGTGTCGACCGACTGTTTTAAATCGTGATATATCGCCAGGTTCGGGCAGCAAAAAGCTGAATTCCAAATTTTGCACGTTACCAAAATTTGAAATTCAGTTTTTCTGCTGCTTGAAAGTGTTATAGAAAAAAAATATTTATATAGATAACTAATCTGTTTCAATACTTATAAGACAGCAAAATATACTCCATACCAAATTATTGGGCAGAATATACACAGCGTTCAGAAAATAAAAATTCCAAAATTTTGATAACGTGCAAAATTTTGGAATTTTCTATTTTTGAACGCCCTTATCGTTTCGGAAAAAGCGTTAATTATTCCTGACGAAGCGGCTCGCCGGAGACGAGACGCTCCTTGGACTCCACAGGGTTGGCGTAGATTCTTAGGAATATGTCGCGGAGGTCGGCGCGGTTCAGGCGGCGCTCCACCTTGTCAAGCTTATGCTCGGTGTAGTCGGTGAATTTCTCCACATCCTCCGGTGTGTATAGCTCGGCGTACTTGTAGCAACGGTTGACAAGGTCGTAGGCGATGTAGTTGGTCTTCCAAAGCTGGTAGCCGGCGATGATCCGCTTGTCCACGGCATGCCTGATGGCCTGATAGCGGTCGTTCTTGTCGCAATGCGAGGCAAGCTCGATCTCGTCCGGAGTGATGGGAAGGCCGAAGTTCAGATGAACGTCACCCTTCTGCTGCCTGATGCCCATAACAATGCTGTGCAGATCCTCCGTCTTGGTCTTCACATACTTCTGGGTTCTGGAGATCAGTATCTCACGAGCCTTGCGGATGTCGCACGGCTCATATTCATAGGAGATGCTCAGAGGGATGATGTTCAGCTCGGCGAAGTTCTCCGCGAAGGATTTGGTACCGCTCATGTCCAGCATCTTGAGGAGTCCCTGCTCCGTCGTGTCGATGCCGTCCTTCGTGCGTCCTTGTCTCTGTGCCAACCAGATAGAAGATTTTCCTGAAGTGATTGTCTGACGGATGTACTTGGACAGCACCTGGGATGAAAGATAGAGTTCCCTTGCCGAGATGCCTCTGATCACGCGGATCATCCTATTGGAACGAAGGAGGTACTCTACAGTCTTGCTCTGCTTGATCAGGTTGTCGCCCACGCAGATCTCGGTCATCGGAATGTGGTTCCTGAACAAAACGACCTGGGTGATGGCGGGATCCAGGATGATGTCCCTGTGATTGGACATCGCCAGGAACTTACCCTTCATTTCCTTGATGTAGCTGATGCCGTCATAGGAGAAGTTGTGGATGGTGTGATCCATGCACCATGACACAGCCCTGTTCATCACAATCTCCTGAAACTCATCAATATTATGAACACTCTTCAAGGCATTCCGAAGGAATGTCATCGGCTCGTCAGGGAAAAGATATTCAGAAATAGCAAGTACCGCGGGATGATTCGCGACCTTGTTCAAGGCCTCGACCGCTTCGGCGTCATTATAAGGACAGATGCTGTCAAATTCAGATGTATCAGCCATAATAAATCATCGTTTGTAAGGTGCAAATGTAATCAAATTACTTAATATTACAAAGGCTGGACCGCGTCCATCAGGAACCGCGGCGGAAAAGGAGCGAGCTGTCACCGTAGCTGAGGAAGCGGAAACCATTGGAAAGCGCATAGTCGTAGATGGTCTTCCAGTCTCCGCCCACAAATGCCGAAATCAACAGAATCAGTGTGCTTTCCGGCTGGTGGAAGTTCGTGACCAGAATGTCCACAAGCCTGAAGCGGAAGCCCGGCACGATGATGATCCTGGTGCCGACCTTCAGTTCGTCAAGATCATTCTTCTCCAGATAGGAGATGATGGCTCCGAGCGATTCCCTCACTGAATATTCATAGTCCCGTTCGTACGGAACCCATTGCCCGACATCCTCGGGTTTTCCTTTCTCGATGCAGCTGACACCGACATAATACAATGACTCAAGCGTTCTTACGGAGGTGGTGCCGACCGCTATCAGCTTTGACTTGTTGTCTCTGATACGCTTTAGAAGGTCTAATGAGACCACGAAAGGCTCGCGGTGCATCGGGTGGTCGGCGACATCGGAACTCTTTACGGGAAGGAATGTGCCGGCTCCGACGTGCAGGCAGACATTCTCACGGTCGATTCCCTTGGCGGAAATGCCGTCAAGCACCCGCTGGGTGAAATGGAGACCGGCGGTAGGCGCCGCGACAGAGCCCCTGATCCTGGCGTAAAGAGTCTGATAGCGCTCGGTGTCGATGGATTCCGTAGCCCTGTTCAGATAAGGAGGAATAGGAACGGTTCCGCAAAGCTCCAGAACGCGCGAGAAGGGGTTGCCGTCCCGCCAGGAAAACTCCACTATGCCGGTCTCGCCGTTTCTCTCGACAAGATCAGCCTTCAGCCCCATAGCGGCGACAATCTCGTCTGAATCGGGATTGTAAAGAGTCAGGGAATCGTTTTTCCAACGCTTGGCGTTGCCGATCACACATTTCCATCTGCAACGCTCCGTCGAGGCGAAAGCGGTGTTGTACTCCGGAGGATCAATCGGCTCAAGGCAGAAGATCTCGATGTGCGCTCCTGTCTCACGCTGAAAATGAAGCCTGGCCGGCACGACCTTGGTGTCATTGAAGACCATCAAGGCTCCTTCCGGAAGCAATTCCGGAATATTCCTGAAGACATATTCATCGACCTTGCCGTCCTCATAGCGGAGCAGTTTGGATGCGTCGCGCTCGGCGAGGGGATATTTCGCGATGCGCTCGTCGGGAAGATTGTAATTATAGTCCTCAATATGTATTGAAGGTATCATCGTCATGAGAGTTTAAAATCCGCACAAAGTTAACTTAAGTAATAGAAATATCAAATTCTCATCATTGCCACCGACAGCGGGACTTTTCTATAATTGTGTAAATATTATTAAAATGTTTAGTTGGAAATTTGGGTTTACAATCGTAAATATTATAATAACATTTGATTACAAAACTTAAATACGAACAAAGTTAAGAATCGTATAATAATTAATTCTGATTAAAAGGAACTTATATATCTAAACTATTGATTATCAGAGAATATTATCTATTTACCTACATAAGTGGATAACTTCTTTCGTGTTAATTAGCCGGATAGCACGGGAATGAGGGTAAAATTAAGCTGTTATCTATAATGAATATCATTAATAATAAGAATCTTATACAAATCTATCTAAATTCTATTCTAAACAAGTTAGCCTTATTCTTTTTATTTTGTTTACTTTTGTAACTTTACAAATGTTATTTGTATTTACACTATTTAATGTTAACTTTGTAAACAAATCACATTTGTAATGAACAAGAGATTGCAGCAGTTCCTTTCGGCGGAGAACATCACACAGTCGCAGTTCGCGGACAGGATCGGTGTGACCAAGGCGAGTGTCTCACACATCCTTTCCGGTAGAAACAAACCGGGGTTCGATTTTATAGAGAATATGGCAGCCTGCTATCCGAATCTGAACCTTGACTGGCTGATCGGAGGCAAGGGCCGAATGTACAAGGGGACAGAGCCGGCGGTGGCGGCTCCGCAAGTCCCTGAGAATCGCCAATCCCCTGCCTATGACCAGGACAGCGGTCTTTTATTCGATTCCCACGAGCCTGATTTGTTCCCAAAAGAGACGGAAGTCTCTGAGAATAAGGGGGTGACGACTCCAGTCTCCCCTGCCGAACCTAAAGACAATCCGCCAAGGATCACCAAAATTCTGGTGTTTTACGACAACGGGACGTTCAAGGAGATTGAATAGTTCGTCGGCGGGAAAATGTTTGGAGAAAAAGTCTTCGGCGTTCTGTTGAAATTGTCTAAATTTGTGTTCGATTAATCAAAAGCGCAAAATGTACAGACAACTCATCAGACCGATTTTGTTCAAGTTCCCGCCGGAGACCGCACACAACCTGACATTCAAAGGACTGGATCTCCTTCGCCGGATTCCGTTCGCCGGAAAGCTGATGAAACTTATCTACAGGCATAAGACACCTTCCCTGTCAAGAAACCTCTTCGGGATAGACTTCCCTTCTCCTGTAGGCCTTGCCGCCGGTCTGGACAAGAACGGTGAGCATTACAATGAGCTGTCGTGGTTCGGATTCTCGTTCATCGAGATCGGCTCCCTCACTCCGGAAGCCCAGCCAGGCAATCCCAAGCCGAGACTGTTCAGGCTCCCGCAGGACAACGCCATCATCAACAGGATGGGTATCAACAACAAAGGAGTCCACAACGCGATCGAGCATATTCAAAAAGACCCTCCCAAGACCATCATCGCCGCCAGCATAGCGAAGAACAGCGTGAGCGCCTCCGACGAGGATATCATCGCGGACTACAAGAAAGCCTTCTCCTACATGTATGACTTCGTGGACTTGTTCACAATCAATGTCTCCTGTCCTAATGTGCAGGGGCTGCAGAACCTTCAGGATGTTTCCTATCTATCTGATATTCTCGACCCTTTGCTTGATTTGAGAGTCTGCTACGACGAGTACAGGCCGATTCTGGTCAAGGTCTCCCCCGACATACCGTTCGAGGAACTGGACGAGATTCTCAAGTACTGCCTCCAGTCAGGTATCGACGGCATTGTGGCCGGTAACACGACCAGATCACGGGAAGGACTTAGGACAAGCAAGGAAAAAGTGGACAAGATCGGCAACGGAGGGCTTTCCGGAGCGCCTTTGTTCAAGAAAAGCCTCGCCACGGTCAAGCATATTCATGAATTCACATCCGGCAGGCTTCCGATCGTCGGCGTGGGCGGCATAATGACCCCCGGGCAGGCGAAGGAGATGCTCGACGCGGGAGCGAGCCTGATAGAGATCTACACGGGATTCATCTACGAGGGGCCGTCAATTGTAAAGAAAATCAACAAGTACCTGGAAGCCACAAGTTTGGCTAAGTAATTCTGAATCATCATGACACAAGCGTCAATCTGCACTATCGGCGACGAGATTCTGATCGGCCAGATAGTTGACACCAATTCATCGCACATCTCCTCCGCCCTTGAGGACATAGGAGTCAAGGTCACACGGATGCTCTCGATCGGAGACGCCCGCGACGAGATCGTTAACAACCTGACAAACGAACTGAGCGCCAATCAGATAGTCATCACTACCGGAGGCCTCGGACCGACCAAGGATGACATCACGAAGGCAGCCCTCGCCGAGATCTCCGGGAGCAAGGGCTACGTGGTGAACGAGGCTCAGCTCAAGATCGTCCACGAGATCCTTCACGCGCGGGGACTCGATGTACTGGACATCAACAAGGCCCAGGCCCTTGTTCCCGACACTTGCGAAGTAATTGTCAATCACCTCGGTACAGCACCCATCATGGTGTTCCGCTTCCCTGCCTCGCGCTTCGGCCACGCAGCCACCCTCTATGCGCTCCCCGGAGTCCCGTTCGAGGCTGTAGGCGCGATTCCGGACATCATCAAAGACATAAGGACGCACGAAAGCCTCTCCGACATATTCCATAAATGCGTGATGGTCTTCGGCTTGGCCGAATCCGCCCTGTCGAAGGTAATAGAGTCATGGGAGGACAGTCTGCCGGAGGACATGCATCTTGCGTACCTTCCGAACCCGCTGACCGGCGTCCGCCTGAGGCTCTCCATCTACGGTGGCCGCAAGGAGGATGAGGAAAAGCGCATAGACGCGGAATTCGCACGGCTGAGACCGCTTCTTGGAGAGAAGATATATTCATACAAGGACGACACGCTGGAAAGCGCCATAGGGGCGATTTTCCGAGGCTCCGGGAAGACACTCAGCGCGGCTGAATCCTGCACGGGCGGCAAGATCTCCTCGCTGATCACCTCTGTGCCAGGCTCATCAGAGTACTACCTCGGCTCAGTGACATCATACGCCATCCCGGTCAAGGAGAAAGTGCTCGGGGTACCAGGATCCACGATCAATGAACACGGTGTCGTCAGTTCCGAAGTCGCGGCAGCGATGGCCGAAAGGGTCAGGAAACTGACCGGAAGCGACTACGCCGTCTCCACCACCGGACTTGCCGGGCCGGGCGGCGACAAGAGCAACCCTGTCGGCACAGTCTGGATCGGAGTCGCCGGACCTAACGGGACCAGGACGGTGAAAAAGGTCTACAAGAATGACCGAAATAGGAACATCGAGAGATTTGCGGCAGCCGCACTCGATGAATTACGGCTCTTAGTTCTCGAAGACCTATCTAAATAACAATCAACACTTGTAACAAAATAGTTTGGCACATAAACATTTTTGTTACAAGTGTTGACTGTAGTCAATAAAACCTATCTTAAGGACTTGGAAATCACCTCATTGAAGACCCGGAGGAAATTCCCGCCCGCGATTTTCCCTATCTGATCATCGGTGTAGCCTCTTCTCGCCATTTCATCGAAGATCACCCGTATCTTAGACACGTCCTCAAGGCCCTGGGGAGTCACTTCTATGCCATCGAAATCAGATCCGAGGCCGACATGGTCGATGCCGGCGACCTTCACCGCATGGTCGATGTGATCGACGACATCCCTGTATGAAGGCCGCGGCAAAGCAGCCAGCTCATCCTGAACGGCGTTCCAGGCCGCAGCTTTCTCCGGATTAAGCGGGTCGCTTATCCAGTCCTGCTCGGTCCAGCTTTTGGACTCAAGGCCGGAATCAGCCAGGATCTTCGCGAAAGAATCCGACAGAAAGAGGGGATAGAAATTGATCTGTATCACTCCGCCGTTGTCCGCCAACGACTTAAGCATCTCGTCCGAGAGATTGCGGCGATGATGCGCCAAGGCTCTGCAACAGGAATGCGTGGAGACAATCGGTGATTTTGAGCATCGCAGCACATCGTAGAATGTCTCGTCGGAGGCATGGGCGATGTCTATGATCATTCCGAGGCGGTTCATCTCGGCGACCACCTCCCTCCCGAACGGACTGAGACCGTGCCAGCGTGTGCCTTGCGCTGCCGAGTCAGCAATCTCATTGTCGGCATTGTGCGTGAGCGTCAAATACCTTACTCCCAGACGATGGAACACCCTAAGAAGCGGGAGCGACCTCTGGATGGGCGCACCGTTCTCCATGCCTATGAATATGGAGATCAAGCCTTTGTCCTTGTTCTCAAGCGCCTCTTCCGGACTCGTGGCGATCGCCGCAAGATCAGGGTTCGCTCCTACTTGATCATAGATGGCGCCGATCATCTCCAGCGCATGTCTTGTGGAGGCATCCGGAGCCAGATCAGGAGAGGTGTACAAGGCGAAAAAGGAGGCATCGACCCCGCCGGCCTTAAGCTTCGGCAGATCGACATGCCCCCTGCTGTTGTTCTTTCCGATGTCACGCCCGCGCATCATCATCGTGGGCGTGTCGCAATGAGAGTCAAGGACGAACATTATATTCGTGTCACTGAAGCGTTCTGGATCTTCACGATCTTGATCTTAGGATCTCCTGAGTAGCAGACACTCGCGCCTTTGCCGAGATCCAATGAGAGATTCATGCCTGGAGTGACGGTAAGCTCGGCCCCATCCAATGAGACAGCCACATCGTCAACAGACACGGAGACTGCGTCAATCTTTGAGGAGCCGCCCTTACCAGTGACATTCAATGTGTTGGCCTTGCCGGAAAGGGATAGTTTGGCGCTGCCGGCCGTACTGACGGAGGCGGTCTCCGCCTGACCGTTGATGGCAAGCTCGGCGGAACCCGAATTGTTGACCTCAAGTGTCTTGGCGGAATATTCCAGAACAACGCTCGCGTTTCCTTCTGCATTGACAGTGACTTTGTCCTCCGCCTTGACATTGACGGACGACAGTTTCGCCTTCTTGCTGACAGTAATCACGGCGGATTCAGCGACATGGATGTTAAGATTCGAGACGCTCGATGTGCCGGAAAGCTCCAGCGTGAACTTCGGAGCATTGATGTCCTTATCGCAGGAGAACGTGCAGTTATCGCTCAACGTAACAGCCTTAAGTGACGGGACATAAACCGTAGCTTCAAGTACCGGATCATCACTGTTCTTTCCCTTGAACGACTTTTTCACCTCCTTCGGAATTGATTTGTCATCAACACCGATGTAAAGTGTGCCAGCCTTGACGTAGCATTGAACATAACTCTCAAAGGCATCGTTGACCTTGAATTTGGCGCTGTAGCCATCACTCTCGACAAATGACACCTTAAATCCGTCCGACACCGAGATGGCGTCGAATTCTGAATATTCATGCTCTATTGTTCTGGTCTGCGCCATTGAAAGCATCGACATTGAAGCGACGGCAAAGGTAGCCGCAAGCAAAGACTTGATGTTCATAACACTAACTATTTAAAGATTATTCTTCCAATTTTTCGATCAAGGACTCCCATTCGGCAGTCTTGTGGTCGAGTTCGCGCTTGTCCTCAAGGTAGGTTCTCGTAAGTTCCATGATGTCGTCATCAGGCCCGGGGTTGGAGAGGATCTTCTCGATGTCCTTCATCCTGGCTTCCACCTTGCCTATCTCCGTTTCCAGAAACTCAACCCTGTGGCGGATCCTCCGGATTTCCTTGGAATCATTGCGCCGTTGCTCGAATTCCTTCTGCGCCTGCTCCTTCTGGACTGCCGCCTCCCCTTTTGAGCGATCATCGGCAGATCCGCCCTTGACGCAAGAATCCTTAGACGGCGCAAAACGCCTCTCAAGCTCCTGAAGGTTCTCTATCTTCCTCTCTTCCAGGAACTCATGGACACTCCCAAGATGCTCCTTCACGCGTCCGTCGCGGAACTCGTACATCTTGTCAACCAATCCCTCAAGGAAGTCACGGTCATGGGAGACAACAATAAGAGTGCCATCATAGGACTTCAGGGCTTGTTTGAGAATATCCTTGGACTTTATGTCCATGTGGTTGGTCGGCTCGTCAAGCGCCAGCACATTGTACGGCTGGAGCATGAACTTCGCCATGCCAAGACGCGCGCGCTCGCCTCCGGAAAGCACGCTGACCTTCTTGTCGATGTCCTCACCCCGGAAAAGGAACTGGGCAAGGATGTCACGGAGCTTGTTCCGTACATCCCCTACAGCGATGTTGTCGAGGGTCTCCCAGACCGTCAGATTGCGGTCAAGGATGTCCTCCTGATTCTGGGCGTAATAGCCTATGGAGACATTGTGGCCAATCCTGGCCTCGCCGCTGATCGGCTGCAACTGTCCCATTATCACCCGCATGAGTGTTGTCTTACCCTCGCCGTTCCGGCCTATCAGCGCAACCTTCTCTCCCCTTCTGACCTCAATCCCGGCTTTTCTGAAAACCACCTTTCCAGGATAGCCCACAGTAAGATCCTTTCCTTGGAAAACAATGTCGCCCGAACGAGGGGCGGGCGGGAACTTGACAGTCAGCGTCACGTTGTCGGTCTCGTCAATCTCCACTCTCTCAAGCTTTTCCAACTGCTTGATCCTGGACTGGACCTGATTCGACTTCGTCGGTTTGTAGCGGAAGCGGTTGATGAAATCCTCCGTCTTCTCAATCATCTTCTGCTGATTCTCGTAGGCGGCGGTCTGCTGGGCAAGTCTTTCCTGACGCAATTCCAGGTACTTGGTATAAGGAACCTTATAGTCATGAATATGCCCGAGCATGATCTCCACCGTGCGGTTGGTCACGGTGTCGAGAAACCTTCTGTCATGGGAAACCAGAAGAAGGGAACCCCGGTGACTTTTCAGATAGTCTTCAAGCCACTCGATAGATTCAATGTCAAGATGGTTGGTCGGCTCGTCAAGAAGCAGGACATCAGGCTCCGACAACAGAATCTTGGCCAGTTCGATGCGCATGTTCCATCCCTGGCTGAACGTCTCGGTCTTCCTGCCGAAATCCTCGTCCTTGAAGCCGAGACCGAGCAGCGTCTTATGGGCCAGAACCTCGGGAGGCTCTGACTGGCTTATGGCCATCGCATCCGTCAAGTCATTGAGGCGATTGATGAGCGAAAGATATTCATCCGACTCATAGTCAGTCCTTTGCGCAAGCTGCAAATTGATGTTGTCAAACTCGGACTGCATCTGGGAGATCTGGTCAAAGGCCGTCAGTGTCTCTTCAAGCACCGTCCTACCCTTGTGATGCTCCATGATCTGGGGAAGATAGCCGATGCGAAGATCGTTCGGCTTGTCTATGCTTCCGGAAGTCGGGGACTGAAGCCCGCAGATGAGCTTCATTATGGTTGACTTGCCGGAACCGTTTTTGCCGACAAGACCTATCTTGTCCTTCTCACTGATGTGAAAGTCAATGCTGTCGAGCAACGTGTAGCCTCCGTAGGCCACTGTCAATCCGTTTATGGAGATCATTCCTTCCCCTCCTCTATAATCTCGTTTTCGTTTCCCTCCCGATCAGACGCCGGCTTGCAGCACCACACGCAGACCTCGTACAGAAGTACGAGAGGAGCCGCGGCGATCAACATCGAAAGCGGGTCGGCAGGAGTGATTATGGCGGCTATGCACAGAATCACCACCAGCGCATGACGGCGGTACTTCACCAAGGTGTCCCGTGTGACAATTCCCAGCTTGGACAGGATCACGACGACGATAGGAAACTCGAAAACTATTCCGAAAGCCAGGACTGTCGATGTGAACATCGAGATGTAGGAATTCAGCGAGATCGTGTTCACCACCTCCGGGCTGATCTTGTAGCCCATGAAGAAATTCAGCGAGATCGGCACGATCAGGTAGTAACCGATCACAAGCCCAAGGTAGAAGAGGAAGGAAGCCGCCAGAAACGAGCCTCTTATGGTCTTCTTCTCATTCTTGTACAAGGCCGGGGCTATGAATTTCCAGATCTCGAAGCACACATAGGGAAAAGACAGGATAAAACCCAGTTCGAAAGCCACCTTGAGGTGGACGAAGAACTGGGCGGAAATGTCCAGATTGACAAGCGACATCTGCATGTCGCCCATCCGCAACCATCTGTAGATGAAGAAGTCGCTGTGCGTCGGCGCCAGGATGATGCCGTCAAAGACCAAGGACTTGAAGCAGAACACCACGACACTGACAAGCGTAACAACCAGCACCGAACGGAACAACGTTCCCCTCAGTACTTCCAGATGGTCCCAGAAGGACATCTCAGCGTCTCCTGCCGCCATTATTTCTTGTCGATCTTCTCGATCTTGTCCGGAGTCTTCGCCGTGGAGTTGAGATCCTTGTCGATGTCAGAGATCTGGCTCTCAACCTCATTCATACCATCCTTGAAGCTCTTCACACCTTTTCCAAGGCCTTTCATGAGCTCAGGAATCTTCTTGCCTCCGAAAAGAAGAACAATCACAAGGGCAATGATCACAATCTGCCAAGGGCCTACAACGCCCAGAGGAACAATAAAAAACATATTCTTCAAAAATTAAGGAATCAGCTTTGTCTGTCCGAGGATTATTTCACCTCAAGGAACAATTCAAAGATTAAAAGTTTATCCAAATCATCTGTCATTGATGTGGGCCTCGATGGCTTTGACCAACTTGTCCGGGCAGCGCACAGGGCGTCCGGTAGCCTTGTTGAGAAAGCCCAGGGTGACCTTACCCTCCACGCAGAGCGCGCCGTCCTGATTGTAGACCGCCTGCCTTACATGGAGCTTGGCCATCGGAACCTCATCTATCATGGCGACAGCGCGTACCACATCACCCATCTTGGCCGGAAGCCTGTAACGACATTCTACCGTGACGATCGGTATGGTCACGCCATCCTCCTCACATTTCTCTATAGGGTACCCGCAATCGATCATCAGGGTGTTCCTGGCGCACTCGAAATAACGGATGTAGTTCGAGTGGTGGACAATGCCCATCTGGTCGGTTTCATAGTACCTGACAGGGAAAGAAGTCTCGGAATATACCATAACAAAAATGTTAATACCTAAAACAACTTTGTTTCACTACTTGCTTTTCAATGTAGCCAAAGCCTTTTCGTAGCTTTCAATCTTAGAAAGGCTATCGGCCTCCTTCTTGCGTTCGAGAGCGATGACTTTCTCAGGCGCATGGGCAACGAAGCTCTCGTTGTCGAGTTTTTTCCTCACGGAAGCGAGGAATCCGCGCTGGTGCTCAAGCTCCGCCTCGATCTTCCTGACCTCTTCCTCCACATCCACAAGACCGGCCAGTGGAACGAACAGCTCAACCGTACGGACAAGCATCGAAACTCCGGCGGACTCGCCGAAATCAGCGACCTTCTCGACCGAAGAGACGTTGGCGAGCTTGGTGACGAGCGGGAGCATATTCATAGGGAAGTCACCTTTCACCTTCAAGGAAAGGCTTTCCCTCGGAGAGATGCTCTTCTGCTGGCGGATGCCACGGATACCGTTGACGGACTCCTGGGCGATGCCGAACTCCTCGATGACCTTGCGATCGACCTCCCCGGCACGAGGAGTCGGCTGGTACATGATGGTCTCCCCTTCCTTACGCTCCGCCATCGACTGCCAGAGTTCCTCCGTGATGAACGGCATCACCGGATGAATCATCTTCAGAAGCTTCTCAAAGAATATGATCGTGGCGTCGTAAGTCTCCTTGTCGATGCCTTCGCCGAAAGCCGGCTTGACAGCCTCAAGATACCAGGCGCAGTAGTCATCCCAGAAAAGCTTGTAGATGCTCATCAGCGCGTCGGAGATCCTGAACTTCGAATAATGATCCTCGACTGCCTCGACAGTCTGATTAAGTTTACTGTCAAACCACTTGACCGCCAACTTATTGACATCACTCTGCTGAAGCGACGCATCAATAGTCCATCCTTGCACGAGGCGGAAAGAGTTCCAGATCTTGTTGCAGAAATTCCTGCCCTGCTCCACCTGAGACTCGTCGTAGAATATGTCGTTGCCGGCAGAGGAGCAAAGGAGCATTCCTATCCTCACGGCATCGGCGCCGTACTTGGCGATAAGGTCAAGCGGATCCGGGGAGTTGCCGAGAGTCTTGGACATCTTCCTGCCCAGTTTGTCACGCACGATTCCGGTGAAATAGACGTTCCCGAAAGGAATGTCGTTCATGAACTCCTCTCCGGCCATGATCATCCTCGCCACCCAGAAGAAGATGATGTCGGGACCCGTAACCAAGTCATTTGTAGGATAATAGTAAGCAAGATCCTTGTTTGGCTTGTGGTCAGGATGCCCAGGCTTCTCAGGGTCGAAGACAGAGATCGGCCACAGCCAGCTTGAGAACCACGTGTCAAGCACATCGTCATCCTGCCTTAAGTCAGCCGCGGTAAGCGACGGATCGATCTTCCGCGCGGCGGCCAGGGCCTTTTCCGGAGTTTCCTCCACAACGATCCGTCCGTCAGGAAGATAGTAGGCCGGGATACGCTGTCCCCACCAGAGCTGGCGGGAAATGCACCAGTCGTGGGCGTTCTCCATCCAGTGGCGATAAGTGTTGCGGTACTTGTCGGGGATGAGCTTGATCCTGCCAGACTCCACGCTTTCAAGAGCCTTGGCGGCGAGATCCTCCATCCTTAGGAACCACTGGGCCGACAACTTCGGCTCGATCACGGCGTTCGTCCTTTCAGAATAACCCACAGGCGAGGTATATTCCTCTATCCTCTCAAGATTGCCGGACTCCTCCAGCATCTTGACAATCTTCTTTCTGGCCTCGAAACGATCCTCACCAACCAGGATCTGAGCCTTCTCGTTCAACCTGCCGTGATCATCGATGATGTCCAGGACAGGAAGGTTGTGACGCAGTCCGATCTCGTAGTCGTGGGCGTCGTGCGCCGGAGTGACCTTAAGGCAGCCTGTTCCGAAATCCATCTCGACATAGCTGTCCTCCACAACAGGGATCTCCCTGTTGATCAATGGGATCAGAACCTTCTTCCCTTTCAGCCAATGATGTCTCTCGTCCGCGGGATTCACGCAGATGGCGGCGTCGGCCATAATGGTCTCCGGACGTGTGGTGGCGATCACGAGATACTTGTCGGTCGGATTGCCGTTGCCGTCGGAGATGTAGTACCTGAGGTGATAGAAATGGCTCTTCGTGTCCTTGTGCACGACCTCGTCGTCACTGATAGCGGTCAGAGCCACAGGATCCCAGTTCACCATCCTCACTCCTCTATAGATCATACCTTTCTTATAGAAATAGCAGAAAGTGGCGATCACAGCGTCCGACAAGGCCGGCTCCATCGTGAAGCGCGTGCGATCCCAGTCACAGGAAGCCCCCAGCTTGCGGAGTTGCCGGAGGATGATGCCGCCGTGTTCCTCTTTCCACTCCCAGGCATATTTCATGAACTCGTCGCGGGTCAGATCCTCCTTCGATATTCCCATACCCTTGAGCTTGGCCACAACCTTGCTTTCGGTGGCGATGGAGGCGTGGTCGGTTCCGGGCACCCAGCAGGCGTTCTTCCCGTCCATCCTCGCCTTACGGATCAGCACATCATTCAGCGTGTTGTTCAGCACGTGGCCCATGTGAAGGATTCCCGTCACGTTAGGTGGCGGAATCACTATAGTGTACGGTTCTTTCTCGTTCGGTTCCGAGTGGAAGCACTTATGCTCGGTCCACCAGACATACCATTTGTCTTCTACTTCCGCCGGATTGTACTTCGCGGAAAGATCTTTTTTCTCGCTCATATTTTGCTAACAATATACAAAGTTTACAAATATAGCACATTTTTCACTAAATTTGCCTTAAAAACACACAGATACTATGGAAGGGAAACAAGAAATCAAATTGGAGATCAGACCGGAAATCGCAAGAGGCACATACTCAAACCTTGCGATCATCTCTCACTCGCACAGCGAATTCGTCATCGACTTCGCCACCATCCTGCCGGGTATGGACAAACCGGACATCAGCAACCGCATCCTGATGACACCGGAGCATGCCAAGCGTCTGTTGAACGCCCTGATGGACAATGTCACGAAATACGAATCGCAATTCGGTCTCATCAAGCTCGGAGGCGGACAGCCGCAGGGCGACGGGACATTCAACCTCGGTGACCTGCCTAACTTCGGCCCTAACGGAGCTAAATCATAACTTAAGATGAACGACTTCAAGAACATCAAAGCGTTTACGTTCGACATAGACGGCGTGATGACGGACGGTGGCATACTCGCCGATCTTGAGGGGCAGCTTTACAGGACTTTCGACGCCAAGGACGGGTTCGCCGTCAGGATGGCCAGTCTGAACGGCTTCCCTGTCGGCGTGATCACCGGAGGGCGCTCACAAAGCATCAGAGCGCGGTTCAGTACGAACGGCATCAATCCCGAGGACATCTACCTCGGCTCACGGAACAAAATCGAGGACTTTGAGGATTTCTGCAAGAGGCATAACCTAAAGCCCGAAGAAGTAATGTATTTCGGTGACGACATCCCGGACATCGAAGTCATCAGGGCAGCCGGAATCGGTGTCTGTCCGAGCGATGCCGTCGATGAAGTCAAGGAAGCCGCCGACATCGTCTCGGAACGCCCGGGCGGAAAAGGCTGCGTGCGCGAGTACATGGAGAAAACCATGAAGGCGCAGGGACGCTGGGTCTTCGACGCGCTCGCCTACAAGAAAAAATTCTAAAAGCTCCCTGAATATGGACACACACGGAAAGAAGATCATCCTGGCCTCCAACTCCCCTCGAAGACGCGAGCTGCTCGCCGGCCTTGGCATAGAATTCACCGTCGATGCGGACACTTCGTTTGTCGAGGAATATTCTCCTGACACTCCGCACGTTAAGATCCCCGAGCTGATGTCGGAGGGCAAGTCCCTGGGGTTCCACCGCAAGCTGGAGAGCGACGAGGTTCTCATCACGTCCGACACGATGGTACTGTGCGGAAGCGAGATTCTTGGCAAGCCCCAAGACAGGGCGGACGCGGTAAGAATGCTCAGACTGCTTTCCGGCCGTGAGCATCAGGTGATCTCTGCCGTGACAATCCGCGACAGAAGCTGGAAAAAGACTTTCTCCGTCAGCACGGATGTCTATTTCAAAGACTTGTCCGACAGTGAGATAGACTACTACATCGACAACTATAAACCATTCGACAAGGCCGGTGCCTACGGCATACAGGAATGGATCGGCTACATCGGCATCACTCGTCTGGACGGATCATTCTACAATGTCATGGGCTTTCCTACCCAAAGATTCTATGATGAACTTCAGGATTTTCTCTTATAAGACATCTCATGAGCCGACAAGGCGTAAGCTTTCCGTGCTCTTCTCGCTGACGATCCTCTGGCTTGCCGTGCTTACAGGCTGCAACCAGGACGTTTTCGTCAGGCACATTGACCCGTCACAACGCGACTTCACTATCAAGGAAGACGGTGACTCATTGCTCATCCGCTTCAAGTCAAGTGATTGGAGAGTCACGGCTGTCGAAAGAAAGGGCCAGAGATATTACCACGGCATCCAAGCCTCCACATCAGACGGCAAGATGACTCTCGGCGACTTCACAATCCATCTCAGAAAAAACGGCGTGAAAGAGTTGGCGGTGACCTTCGATCCTAACTTCTCCGATGCTGAGAACGAAGTCAAGATATTCATTGCCAACAACTACGAAGAGGATTCCGTACTTGTCCGGCAGCCGGCCTCGTCCGGTTACGACTTGGAGGATCTGGTTTGGAGCGAGGAGGTCGTCCGCCTGAATTCATGGAATGAGATCGAGGAGGCATGGGGGCTGTGCTTCAAGAATCAGACTCCTGACACGCTGTGGATTGAGAAGAAGGTTTTTGAAGGGGCGAAAAGGATTATAACCTTTACGGGAGACTCCGGCTTCGGTCTGTATGGCGGCAACCTTGACATCCCTGTGCCGGACGGAGTGCTGACTAAAGACAACACTCTGAAATTCAGCGGAGAAAGGGCAGACTACCGCCTTTCAGACACTGAATATGCCTATAAAAATGACAAGATCGCAAGGATGTTCTTTCCTCCTGACAGCTCCTACACCAAGTGCTACCGGATCCTCTGGAGCATTGACGCCTATCGGGTCGGCTACACGCTCAGGATAAGGAACAGATCGACCGGCAATGTCCTTAGCATAGAAGGGACGATGACGAGCAAATCCCCAAATGGCAAGTCATTCCTTATCAACGAGAAAAAATGAACTTAAGAATATTCATAAAACCACTCCTGGCGCTTCTTCCCGTCCTCATCGGCGGGATTGACGCCTCCGCGCGGCAGGCCGATTCGACAAAGTACACGCACCGTGTCGGAGTGAATGTCCGTCCGTCGCACATCATGCCGACGCACAGGTTCTTCAGGGGTGAGAACGAACTGGGGAAACGGCTCTCCGCAAGCGGATCCGCCCACCTTCAGTATTCCTTCTCATTTCCGCAAAGCAGCCGTTTCGGAAAAACATATCCGACTGCCTATCAAGGAATAGGACTGGCTTGGAACACCTTCTTCGACCAAAAGGAAATAGGCTCACCAGCCGCCGTCTACGTTTTTCAAGGAGCAAGGCTGGCAAGCATCGCGCCCAGATTGTCACTGAACTACGAATGGAATTTCGGCGTGTCCTTCGGATGGCACCCCTACGATCCGAACGGCGAGATTCTCGGCTACGAGAACAGCATGAACCTCGTTGTCGGATCAAGGGTCAACGCCTACATCAATTTCGGCTTGCTGCTTTCGTGGCAACCTTTTGACAACTGGACACTTTCCGCCGGAGCCGACCTGACCCATTTCTCCAACGGCAACACAAGCTATCCGAACGCCGGGGTGAACACCATAGGAGGCAGAGTCGGCGTGACACGGAGTTTCGGTCCTTCGGGACACCTATTGACATCCAAGGCAAAGCGGTCTTCGGATTGTTCCTTTACTGATGGCACGAGACCTGCCTCCAGGATGACCTACGACATCCTTCTGTACGGAGCCGGCAGGACCAAGGGGCTGATCTGGCACGACTCCCCTTACATCGCGGAAGGCAGTTTCGGAATATTAGGACTGAATGTCAGCCCGTTATACCGTGTGAACAAATTCTTCAGAGCCGGCGCGTCACTTGATGTCCAGTACGACGAGAGCGCCAATGTCATCGACCATGTCGCCGGGACCGATGAGGATGGAAACATCCGTTTCTACCGCCCGCCACTGAACGAACAGCTAGGCATAGGTGTTTCGTTGAGAGCCGAGTTCGTCATGCCGGTCTTCTCGGTCAACATCGGCTTTGGCCGCAACGTGATCTATAAAGGAGACGAGCTGAAGGGGTTCTATCAGACTCTTGCCCTGAAAACCGACATCCACAAAGGGCTGTACCTTCACATTGGTTACAAACTCCACGACTTCCACGACCCGAACAATCTGATGCTGGGTCTTGGCTGGCGCTTCGGCAACCGTTAAGTAATCCTTTTATTTTTTAACGCTTACTAAGCAGCCAGTTCAGGGAAAATATTACTTGACAGATTCCTGATTGCCACCGTCTTCCTTTGGAAGCACAATGGGGCGGAAGCGTTTCTGACGGCGTTCCCAACGCTCGCGTGCAAACTGCTGCATGTCGATCGCCTGGTCGTTCTCGTCGATGATCTCCAGGCCGAGGATCGTCTCGATGATGTCCTCCATGGTGATGATGCCCTGGAAGCAGCCATATTCATCAATGATGAGGGCGATCTGCTCGTGCTTCTTGAGCAGTTCCTCCCAGATGTAGCCGCAGGAGTCCTCCTCCTTGAAGAAGGAGATCGGGCGTTTCAGCTCCACCAGCCTCTTGTCGAACTCATCGTCCGCCAGTCCCTCAAGGGCATCGCTCAGAAGGATGTAGCCGGTGATGTATTCAGGCGAATCGGCGTAGACAGGGATCCTGGAGAAATGCAGGTAAGTCTCGTTCTTGTAGAAGTTCTTCAGCGTCATGTTCTCCTGGGCGGTCATCGCCACGATCCTCGGAGTCATCACGTCGCACGCCTGCACGTTGTCCAGCTTCATTATGTTCTGGATAACCTTGTTCTCGTCGGAGTCGATCACGCCTTCCTCCAATCCGATGTTAGCCATTGCGGTCACCTCTTCCCTGCTGACGGTCGCCTCGTCATCATCCTTGCTCAACAAGTTGGTGATCAACTGCACCATGATCACAAGAGGCCACATCAGCACAGTCAGGAAAGAGATCACCGAGGTCACGAAGCCCATCAGATTCTTCCAGTAAGTAGTTCCGATGGTCTTAGGCACGATCTCCGAGAAGACCAGCACAAGCAATGTGGTCAAAGCAGAGATGATACCGAACCAAGTACTACCGAACAGTATTGTGGCCTGACGGCCCACTGCCGCCGCACCCAAGGTGTTGGCGATCGTGTTCAACGACAGGATCGCCGCCAGAGGCCTGTCCGGATCGGATTTGTACTTGAGGAACTTCTCCGCCGGCTTGTACCCCTGCTCCTTCTTCATCGTGATGAAAGAGATCGGCGTCGACATCAACACCGATTCCAGTAGCGAGCAGAGGAACGACACACCCAGCGTCGCCAGCATGTAAACTATAAGCAGAGCCATAGGATTTCTTAATATCTCCTACAAATATAGCACAAATTTCATCTTTCCGCCTAAAATACTATCGCCTGACTCACAAATATCCCGGAGATCGAACCTTCTTCGCCTAACTCACAACCTTACTCCGTAAGATCGGATCTACTTTATACGGAGGAAGGAGTAGCCGAAGCGTTCGCAGGCGGCGCGCTCAAGGGATTCGCGGTCGTCCGGGTGGGCGATGGAGATCAGGGCACGGGCGCGCTCGGCGAGATTCTTGTTGCGGAGATAGACACAACCATATTCAGTCACAACGTATTGCGTCTGGAATCTGGTGGTGACCACGCCGGCTCCCGGAGCCAGGTTGGCGACAATCTTGCCGCGGCCTTTCCCGGTGCGGGAAGGGAGGGCTATGAATGTCTTGCCTCCTTCGGACAGGGCGGCTCCGTACATGAAGTCGTGCTGTCCCCCGACGCTGGAGAAGATCTTCTCGCCTATGCTGTCGGCGCAGATCTGACCGGTAAGGTCAACCTCGATAGCCGAGTTGATGGCCATGGCGTTAGGGTTCTGACGGATCCGTTGCGGGTCATTAGTCCAGCTGACATCGTAGAAGACGGCATCCTTGTTATGGTCCAGGTACTCATACATGTGGCGGGAGCCGAGAGCCAGACAGGCCACGCTGCGCCCCGGCTCGATCTTCTTCAAGGAGTTGTCGATAACGCCCGACTGCATAAGGCGGAACACGCCGTCCGTCATCGCCTCGGTGTGGAGACCGAGGTGCTTGTGATCCTTCAGGCCGTTCAGAGTCGCGTTCGGGATGCCGCCCACACCGATCTGGAGGGTGGCGCCGTCAGGAATCTCGGCGGCGATGTAGGAGCCGATCGCCGACTCGATCTCCGTCGGCGGGCCGAACTGCATGTCCACCGGCGGATCGTCACACTCAACAGCGGCGGTGATCTGCGACTCATGGATCATGGCGGTGCCGTAGAGGTACGGAATGCTCTTGTTGACCTGTGCGATCACAATCTTGGCGGACTCCACGGCAGGTTGCGCCAGATCCGCGGAAATGTTGTAGCTGCAATAGCCGTTCTCGTCAGGAAGCGAGCAGTTGATGCACGCCACATCGACAGGAATCTCATGACGGCGGATGAGCGACGGGAGTTCGCCCAGAAAACCCGGAATAAGGCTTCCGTAGCCCTGTGCGACATATTCCCGCTGATCCGCGCAGAGGAAAAGGCTGTTCACGAAGAATGATTCCTTGTACTCCGGCCTGCAGAAAGGAGCGGGACCCTTGGTGATGTTGAATCCGGAGACGATGTTGACTCCGCGAAGCTCATCCGCGCGGCGGGCAAGAGCCTCCTGGATGATCACAGGAACAGCGGTGCTGCCCTGAAAGAAGACCCAGTCACCTGACTTTACGAGTTTTACGGCCTCGTCAGCGCTAACGTATTTCATAAAATAATGTTCAATAAATAACTCAACTTTCGCAAGTAGGCAATCACCTGCTGTCAAATACATTATCTCACGTTCGGAGGTGATTGCCCACCCACATCATTTAACGTTACCCCCTCCCTAAATCCCTCCCCTCGGGGGAGGGACTTGCTTTCACTGCAAGCAGTGAAGAAGAGTGGTGTTTCGCAAATGCGAAACTTGAGTAAATAATTAATTACCAAGTTCTTGAAGCTTTACAAACGCTCCAAGCCTCTCATCCATGCCGCGGAAATCCTTCTCGGAGTTCAGGAGCGACACGCAGACTCTGATCCCCTCACGGGAACTTCTTGTCGAAACCATGGTGATCGCGCAGACTCCGCAGCGGAGCAGATTCAGAAGCAGCTGGCTGCCTGTCATTTCCTTGTAGCCGATCGTGAAGAAGAAGCCGTCGCTCACATCCTCGTCCAGATCCTTTTCATACACAAGGTGGAAGCCATGACGAAGGAATATCTCCTTGGCCCTTGTAGCCCTGCGGCCATATTCACGCATCTCGCCCACGAAGTCATATTCCCCGTCCGCCGCCGCTCCGAGCATTTTAGCGAAGGCGTACTGAGCGGAATGTGAGCAACTTGACGAGTTGACATAGATGTATGTCAGAGAGAAGTTGTCGCCAAAGCGGCCTATGCCGTAACGCTCGCGAAGGGCGGGATACTCACGATTGAAGAGTTTGTCGGAGATCGCCACCATCGCGATCCTCTCCCCGGCGTAACTGAATATCTTGGATGCGGAGATCATCAGCACGCAGTTGTCGGTGTAGCGCGCCACCGTCGGCTGGAACGGAGGCTGGAACGGCACCGAGCGATCCTTCCGGAAATCCATGCAGAGATAGGCCATGTCCTCAAGGGCGATCACATCATACTTGGTGCAAAGTTCTCCGAGATCCTTGAGTTCCTCCTCCGTCAGGCAGCACCAGGACGGATTGTTAGGATTTGAATATACTATCGCGGCCACTCGTCTGTCCCCGAACACCTCTTCAAGTTTCTCCCTGAACGCCTTGCCTCTGAAATCATAGAGATCGAACATCCTTGACTTCACGCCAAGCACCTTGGCCTGGCCATAATGCGACGGGAATCCAGGATTCAGATAGACGACCGTGTCTTTCTCCGGATTTGCCTGGACACTTTCAAGAAGGAGGTTGTAGCATCCTTGCATGGAGCCTACCGTCGGCACGATCCCTTCCGGGGAAATGTCAACACCGACAAAGGCCTTGATGAAACGGGAGCCGTTTTCCTTCATCTCCTTGATTCCGCAGGCCGGAGGATAGACAGAGGCCACGCCGTCCTCCAAGGCGCGCATCTGCGCCTCCACGCCGATTCCGCAGGCCTTCAGGCCAGGGATACCGAACTCCAGATGGACGAACTTTTCGCCGGAGATCCTTTCCAGCTCATGGGACACATTGACGCACTGACGGATTGTCGCGTGACCTATGTCAGCGATGTCAAGACTCCGGAGAACCTCATCTACAACTTGTCTGGAAACCGGTTTCATCTCGAGAAGTTCTTGGAGGCCTCAAGGCCGGCATTGAAGGCAGCGATGTTCATTTCCACCACCGCGTCGCCCTTGCGGGAGAACACGCTGGCGATACCCTCGCGGAGCTTCTCCGGCTCAAGTATCTCCATGACGGCAGCCGACGCTCCAAGAAGAGCCATGTTCGAGCTGCGAGGCGATCCCGCCTCCTTGGCTATGGCGTCGCAGTCCAGGGTGATGACGTTGCCGACTTTCCGAAGCTCAGCGGTGATTTCCTCGACAGGAGGATAGTTCGGAATGTTCACAAACGGTGTGGAGTTGGTCACTATCCAGCCGCCCTTGGAAAGCCACGGCAGGTAGCGGAGCGCCTCCATCGGCTCCAGGGAGAGGATCAGATCGCACTCCCCTTCCGGAATCAAGTCGCTCCAGATCGTGTCGGTGCTGATGCGCAGATTACTCTGCACATCCCCGCCTCTCTGGCTCATGCCATGCACCTCAGCCTGTTTCAAGTGAAGGTTCTGGTCGAGCGCCGCCCAACCAATCACTGTAGCGATGGAGAGGATCCCCTGTCCTCCAACGCCTGAAAGTATGATGTCTTTTTTTGCCATAACAGTTACTCCTTAAATCTATTTGCGTGCCGCGGCGGCGTGGCGCTTGGCGGTCTGTATGCACTCGCGGCGGCAGATGATGACCGAAACGCCGCTGTAATTGATCTCCTCGTCGATGACCTTCTCCATGTCCGGATAGTTTTTCGGGAGAGGAACAATGGTTCTTATGTGCGCAGGATCGACTCCAAGCCCCTTGCAGATCTCCTCAAGGCGGCCTGTGCCGGCGGAATCCTGCCCTCCGGTCATGCCGGTAGTAAGGTTGTCGGAAATGCAGATCGTGACGCTCGCCCCAGCATTGACACAATCCAGAAGACCGGTCATACCGCTGTGGGTGAAGGTCGAGTCACCGATTACGGCGACAGCCGGCCACACGCCTGAGTTGGCGGCCCCGAGCGCCATCGTGACGGAAGCACCCATCTCCACACAGGTCTGGAAGGAGTTGAACGGCGGCATGTAGCCAAGCGTGTAGCAGCCTATGTCGCTGAACACACGGGCCGAAGGGGCATATTCCTTAAGTACCACATTAAGTGCGGTGTAGAAGTCGCGGTGACCGCAGCCCTGGCAGAGTGCCGGAGGGCGTGGAACGGTGACCTCTGATTTTGAATATGTCTCCGCAGGCGCAAGCCCGAGAGCCTTGCGTACGCTGTCCGGATTCAGTTCGCCCGTCCTCGGAAGAGTGCCGTCCAGACGGCCTTTGATGATCCTGGCTCCCTTGGCCTCCGGATCGTAGAGGATGCCGCGGAGACGCTCCTCGATCAGCGGCTGGCCTTCCTCCATGACCAGAATGTTGCCGCATGACTCCGCCATCTTCCTGGCGAGAGCCTTAGGGAACGGATAGCGCGTGACCTTGAGGACCGGATAAGGACATCCGTCCGGATAATTCTCCATCAGATAGTTATAGGCGATGCCGCAGGCAATGACACCCATGCTGTGGTCGGTCCCGTCAACATAGCTGTTGTCACTTGAGGCAACCGAGTCCTTCTCAAAGCCGATCAGTTCACCGGCCAGTCCGAGAATGCGCTTCCTGGCGTTGACCGGAAGCGTCACCCAATTCTTCTCGTGAGCCTCGTCAGGGAAGTGAAGCTCGTTCTCCCGGCGGATCTCCCCTGCCTCCACGACAGCCCTGGAGTGCGCCATGCGGGTGGTAAGCCGCATCAGTACAGGAATATGATTGGCCTCGGAATAGTCAAACGCCTCACGCACCATGTCATAGGCTTCCTGCTGGTTGGACGGCTCAAAGCACGGCATCATTGCAAAGTCAGCGTAGAATCTGGAATCCTGCTCGTTCTGCGAGGAATGCTGCGACGGATCATCGCAAGCCACGACCACAAGACCTCCGTTCGCTCCGGTCACCGCGGAATTGACAAAGGCATCGGCGCACACGTTCATCCCGACATGCTTCATGCACACGAGCGCGCGCTTACCTGAATATGAAACGCCAAGCGCCGACTCCATCGCGGTCTTTTCATTGGAAGACCAGTCGCAATGGATTCCGCGCTCTTTGGTAAGAGGGTGAGCCTGGATGTATTCCGTGATCTCAGTCGAAGGCGTGCCGGGATAGGCATACACGCCGGAAAGCCCTGCATGCAACGCTCCAAGAGCCAAAGCCTCGTCACCCAAAAGAAGTTTCTTTTCCGACATAACTTATAGCAGTTTTATAGTTTTTGTGTTATTACGGCTACAAGTTACGAAAATTCTTAAATATTCAAAAATTTCTTTCAGATTTTAACGCATCCCGACCACTTATCCGCAAATCCTTAAATCCGCCACCCACGCATGGAAGGTGTGCCGGCAACGGACATGGCAAGACAAGCGATTTAGCGTGTCAAACTGGATGAGGTTGAGCATTCAAGCCGGAAGGATGGCGGGGTGGTACTCATTTTCTGCCGGAGAATACTCTTTGAGGGAGTTCCATCGCTATGATTATGCCCAGGACTATCGCGATGGCGGCCTTGACGGCGGTGAAGCCGGCTGAGGCGGAGAGGAAGAACTGGCTGGAGACAAGGTAGTAGGTGAACCAGAATATTCCGGCACCGGGGACGAGCGGGAATATTCCGCAAAGGAGGTAGACGGTGCTTGGGCATCTGTCCTTGACTGCGGTGAAGCGGGAAAGGATGCAGATGACGGTGGTCGCAGCTATGATCGAGACTGTGGGGCCGAAGTGGCAGAATCTCGTGAGCATCAGGTAGATGACCCAGCCGATCGCGCCAATGGCTCCTGCGGAGAAGTATTGCTTTCTCGGCGCGCCGAAGAGGATGGCGAAAGCGAAGGTCCCGATGAAGGCGGCGAGGCACTGCCAAAGGATACCTGCGGTCTGAGGGTTCACTGTCATCCCGCTGAGTTTGATCATCCCGCCGAACAGCCATCCGTCGGCCACGAAACTGATGCTGACACCAAGGGCTATGCAGATGAAGCCGAGCATGGCGTCCGTCAGCCTTGTAAGGCCGGCGATGTAGTCGGAGTTCGCCAGATCCCTGACACCGTTCACGAACGGAACTCCCGGAATCAGAGGCATCACGGCACCAATGATGATGTTGCTGAGACTCTCGCCGAAGCCAAGACGGAAAGAGACGAGACACAGGACGGTGGCTACGAGGGCATTGCAGATGCCGCCGACAATCTTCGACAACGAGCCGCTTACGAAGAGGCAGAAGACATAGAGGAGGGCTCCGATGACGAAATCGGCGGCGCAGTCCATGAAGCCGCCACCGAACACGGCGCAGAATCCGGCGGCTCCGAAGGCCGAGCCGAGAATCTGTTCCCAAGCGGGCTTCGGAGGGGCGGTCCTTATCGCCTCCAACCGCTCGCGGGTCTGGGAGAGAGTGTGTTTCCCGGCGGCGATCTCATAGCTCAGCTTGTTGACTTCCACTACCTTGGAGAGCTGTATTCCACGTATGGGGATGAATTCCACGTTGGCGTACCTACCAAGCGAGCCGGTTGTGAATATGCCGTTGCTGAGCACGAAGAAATGGCCGGAATCCACCCCGTAATGCGAGGCGATCCGTTCCATCGTGTCCTCCACACGGGAGATTTCCGCTCCGTTCTCAAGGAGGATGTGCCCGGCTATCGAGGCGACTTCCAGAACCTCGGTCGTGTTTTCTGTCTCAACCATAGTGCAAAAATACAATAAATCTTTTAGAAACTATGCCGGAGGTTTATGGTTCAGACTCTGTTCTTATGCATCGGCAGACTCAACATTAGACGGGAACATATTCACCGTAAAAGCCGCCCGCGGAGTCGCAAATGTGACACTACGGGCGGGATTCGCCGCAAACAGCGCCAGCGGAGTCACGGTGGATTCTCCGGAATCAGACGCGCGGCGGGCTATCGGTCAGGAATTCTCCTCGCGCGGCGGTGGGAGAGCCTTTTTCTTACGGAATATGACCCTTTCGTTCATGAAGAAGTTCAGGCCACCGGACACGCACAGCGCCAGCAGGTTACACCACACGACATTCCACTTGAACATTTTCTGTATAAGAAGCAGGAAGGCCATCTTGACAAGAAAGGCACCGACACAGGAGAGGTTGTAGCCGCCCAGGTGACGGAAAAACGACCTTGCGGTACGGCGCGACACCCTGTCCTTCCAGATAAGGAAATAGGCCACGACGAAATTGGTCACGGCGGCGCACTCGAAAGAGATGGCCGGCGAGATGATGTACTCGCCCACATAAGTGCTGAAAAGCCACTTGGAGCAGACCCAAAGCACGAAAGTGTCCACGATCGTTCCAAGGAGGCTCGACGCGGAAAACTCGATGAATCTTTTACCTAACTTAAACCACTTTCCAGTCATCAGACTTGTGTTTCGGTCGGCAAACTTACACAAAATTCGTGAAATATGCCTTCTCCATGAACAAAAAGCCAATCTATTCTGTAAATTTGTCACGTCCAACCAAGACAAAGAACGATGTCCGAAGAATTGAACATAGTCCGTGACCTCGCCGTGATACTGATCTCGGCGGGAGTGTTCACCATAATTTCCAAAGCCTTGAAGCAGCCTCTCATCCTGGGCTACATCCTCGCCGGCTTCCTCATCGGCCCCAACGTGACTTTCTTTCCTGGAATATCCAGCGAGGCCACCATGCACCAATGGTCGGAGATAGGCATCATATTCCTGATGTTCGGACTTGGTCTTGAGTTCAGCTTCAAGAAATTACTCAAGGTCGGCGGAAGCGCCATCGTCACGGCGGCGGTAAAATTCGTCGGGGTGTTCATCATCGGCTTCGTCACCGCACAGGCCCTTTCATGGAGCTTTATGGAAAGCGTCTTCCTCGGCGGACTCCTGTCGATGTCCTCCACGATGGTGGTACTCAAATCCTACGACGATCTCGGGCTGAAGAACAAGCCCTACGCCGGTGTGGTGTTCGGCACATTGGTGGTGGAGGATCTGATCGCCATCCTCCTGATGGTACTCCTCTCGACTATGGCCGTCTCCCAATCCTTCGCGGGCAAAGAGTTGATAATGAACATCGCCAAGCTGGTCTTCTTCCTCATTCTCTGGTTCCTCGTCGGAATCTACATCATCCCGACACTGCTCAAGAAGGCCAAGGAATATCTCAGCGACGAGATCCTGCTCATTGTCAGCATCGGACTATGCTTCGGAATGGTGGCGCTGGCCACGTCAGTCGGTTTCTCCTCCGCTCTGGGAGCGTTTGTGATGGGATCCATCCTTGCAGAAACAGCTGAAAGCGAGCATATTGACCGCATCGTAGAACCGATCAAGAACCTCTTCGGGGCGATATTCTTTGTCTCCGTCGGGATGATGGTCGCCCCGTCGGTGATCATTGAGCATTGGGGCATCATACTCCTGCTTGCGGTGATCGTCATCATCAGCCACATCGTGTTCGCAGGCGCTGGTATCATCCTTACCGGCAACGGGCTTGACAACGCCGTACACACAGGATTCAGCCTCGCTCAACTCGGAGAGTTCGGATTCATCATCGCCGGTGTCGGCTGCACGCTGGGCGTGATGAGGGACTTTATCTACCCTGTGATCATCGCCGTCTCGGTGATCACGACATTCACGACACCGTTCATGATCAAGCTGGCGACACCTTGCTATAATCTTCTGAACAAGAGACTTCCGCCGTCCTGGATCAACCGGCTCAGGCAGACGGACGACTCATCCGGCAGACACACCGCCGCCGAGAGCAGCGAATGGAAATCCCTACTTAACGCCTACTTTACCAGAATCATCCTCTACGGAGTCATCATCATAGCCATCTACATCGGATCGAAACTGTACCTAAGACCGGCGGTCGCCAGATTCCTTCCGGAACTTGGAGTGAATGTCCAGAAGATGATAGAGGTCGGAATAACCCTCATAGTAATGGTACCATTCCTCTTCGGACTCGGAGTGCACACGGGATCCATCAGCATGTCGGCCCCGAAGCTGCTGAAAGAGAAGCCAAGCAACATCTGGCCTCTGATCGGACTGATCCTGGCAAGATCCTTTCTCGCCGTAGGTATAGTGCTTGGAGTCCTCTCGTCCTATTTCGAGCTTGCCGGATGGACGGTGCTGGCCATCCTCATCGCCGGCATCATATTCATCCTCTTCGCCAGACGCTCCCTCCACAAGTACTCCGCCCTTGAGATGCGCTTCCTCTCGAACTACAACGAAAAGGAAGAAAACGAACGCCGCAGCAAGCCTATCGCGTCCTCCGTCAGCCAGAAGCTCGCCGACTACGACGTGCACACGGAGACGATGACACTCAGCCCGAACTCGACCTACGCAGGCAAGACACTCAAGGACATTCCGTTCAGGGCGCGGACAGGAGCCAACATCATAAAGATCGCAAGAGGATCCTTGAATATCATCGTGCCATCCGGCGACGAGGTGCTGTTCCCGGGAGACAGGATGCTCGCGATCGGCACCACCGCGCAACTGGAGTCATTAAGGAATATGCTGGATTCGTCGATCATCCCAGAATCCGCGACCATGCGGTCGGGCTGGGGCTTCCGGATTGTCCCGGAGGTGCTTACCGAGGACTCTTTCCTGACCGGCAAGACTTTGCGCGGCATCAACCTCAGGAAGTATCATTGCATGGTCATCAGTGTCCTGAGGGACAATGACTTCATAACAAACCCGGAACCTGATTTCAGATTCCGGGCTGGAGACACTGTCTGGATCGCCGGCAACCTTGCCGAGCTGGAGACCGTCTAGAACTTCACGAATTCAGGATTGAGATACGGTTTCAAGTCAATCCAGAAGACCGTAACCTCAATGATGCCTTCAGCGTAGCTCGCGATCTCGTAAGGCTGGTAGTACCAAGTCACTCCCGCGCCTGACACACCGCAATGTCCATTAGGAACCAGGCCTTCACTGAACATCACACTTTCATTAATGTCTTCAACTCCCCTGTCCAACGCAAGCTTGGACTTGATCAATTCCGTTACCGGAGCGACATAGCCAGGCTTGAACAATTCGTTTTCCGTCACGATCTCGCCAGTCTTCAGGTTGATGATGTTCGGAATCAGATAATGCATTCCGTGGGCTCCGCCAAGGTAGTCCTCGCTGTACACCTGGTAGGTCTGGAGATCCATGAACCCTTCCGCGAACTTTCCCTGAACGGTGTAGTACCATTTGCAGGTCATCGCCGGGTCATAGTAATGGTCGAGTTTCATCTCCTTGGCATAGGCAACGGCATCGTCGTAGACACTACCCGCCTCCCTCTGGTAGTTGGCCATCAACGTGTCCGACACGGCATCGGAAGCCTCCTCCACCGAAAAACCGTCATATTTCTCTCCGAAACAAGCCTTTACGATAGAGTTGTTGATCTTCTTCTTCAAAGCGTTACCGCCCTCGAAGCTCTTGTAGTACTCGACAGAATGAACTATCTGCACCGAAGCGGAGTCACTCTGCGCGAGCGTCTGCTCGTAAGTGTCGGCAAAAGTGGCGACCTCAGTCTCATTGTCAGAACAGGAAGCCAAGGTCAGGGTCAGGGCCATCGCGGCGACGGCGAATGGTAAAATTCTCTTATTCATCTCAAATAGTATTTGGTTTAAGACAAAGATAAATATTATTCTGTAATTTACTAAATTTGCAAAGTATTATGGAACGAACTATCAACAGACTGAAAATGAACGGCTGGCTGGCGTTGAGTCCGCTGGCTGTGTTTTTGGTGACTTATCTGGCGTCGTCGCTGGTGGCTCACGACTTTTATAAGGTGCCGATCGCGTCGGCGTTTCTGATCGCGTCGGTCTATGCGATGCTGATCACGAAAGGGGCTGTGGCGGAAAGGATAAACATATTCTCAAGCGGTGCTGGCAACAAGAATGTTCTGCTGATGATCTGGATATTCGTGATGGCGGGGGCGTTCGCGACCACGGCAAAGGCAATCGGGAGCGTGGAAGCGACTGTCAATCTGACGCTTACTGTTCTTCCGGGGAAATGGTTGCTGGCGGGACTGTTTCTGGCATCCTGCTTCATCTCGATGTCAATCGGCACGAGTGTGGGAACGGTGGTGGCACTGGTTCCAATCGCCTCAGGACTGGCTGAACAATCCGGACTGTCTTTGGCGATGCTGACCGGCCTGATTGTGGGCGGAGCGTTTTTCGGTGACAATCTGTCTTTCATCTCAGACACGACAATCGCCTCGACCACGTCACAAGGCTGCTCGATGTCCGACAAGTTCAAGGCGAACATCTGGATCTGCGGACCGGCGGCTCTGATAGTCACAGTCATCTACATCATCATCGGACTCAACCACGGAGCGACTCCAGAGATCGGAGAGATTGAATATGTCAAGCTCATTCCCTACCTGTCTGTCATTGTGTTGGCTCTGTGCGGACTGAATGTCCTGCTTGTACTCGGAATCGGCCTGCTGCTCAGCGCGGCGATCGGATTCGTGAACGGAATGACCTGGCTCGGATTTCTCGGCAGTGTCGGGGACGGAATCGCCGGGATGGGCGAACTGATCATCGTGACAATGCTCTCTGGTGGAATGCTGGAACTGATCCGGCACAATGGCGGTATCGATTTCATCATCAAAGGTTTGACTAAAGGCATCAAAGGCAAGCGAGGAGCTGAGTTCAGCATAGCCGGGCTTGTCGGGCTGTCGAATTTCTGCACAGCCAACAACACGATAGCGATTCTGACGACAGGTGACATCGCCCGCGACATCACCAAAAAATTCGGGCTTGACCCGAGGAAATCAGCAAGCCTTCTGGACACGTTCTCCTGCGTCGTACAGGGCATAATCCCTTACGGAGCGCAACTACTGATGGCTTCCGGATTCGCCGGGATCTCCGCCGCGGCGATTATTCCTTGCCTCTACTACCCGTTCGTGCTGTGCGTAGTGGCTTGTTTCTCAATCATATTCAGACTTCCTAAACGTTACTCATAATGGACAGGACCGCAAAGGTAACATTCGTGACACTGGTCGGATCAGTTGTCAACATCATTCTGACGGTTTTCAAGATCTTCGCCGGTGTTCTTGGACGCTCAACCGCGATGATAGCGGACGGAATCCATTCACTGTCAGACCTTCTGAGCGACATCGTCGTGATTGTCTTCGTGAAGATTTCAGCCAAGGGCCGGGACAAGGACCACGACTACGGGCACGGGAAGTTCGAGACTTTCGCCACACTGATAATCAGTCTGATGCTGATCGTCGTGGCTGTCAACCTGATGTCCGGCGGCATAAACAAGATCCGCCAGATTCTGGATGGAGGAGAAGTAAGTTCTCCCGGAATGATCGCTCTTTGGGCAGCCGTAGCGTCAATAGTCCTGAAAGAAATCCTTTACCGTTACACGATCATCCAAGGAAAGGCTCTGAACAGCCCGATGATGATAGCCAACGCTTGGCATCACCGTTCAGATGCTTTCTCGTCCGTTGGCTCACTGCTCGGAATCGCGGGAGCCATATTCCTTGGTGACAAATTCGTCATTCTTGACCCGATCACAGGTTGCGTCATCAGCATATTCATACTTGTGATGGCGGTGAAGATGTCTGTGCCGGCTATCAAGGAACTTCTGGATGTGTCACTTCCGGACGATGTGGAGGAAAAGATCGAGGCCACGGCCAAATCCGTCAAAGGAGTGGTCGATCTTCACGAGCTTAAAACACGACGCGAAGGGCCGGGAATAATAATGGAAGGCCACCTTGTGCTGGATTCTGAGATATCACTGAAAGAGGCGCACGACATCTCCAAGAAAGTCGAGGCGGCCTTACGCAAGGAGTTTGGATCAGAGACACAGATTTTCCTGCATCTTGAGCCGGAGGACGACGCAGAGTAAGGGGAATCCGAAATATTCCTAAACTTTCAGGGCGCGCATCGCGTTCAGGACAGCGAGGACGGTAACGCCGACATCGGCGAAGACGGCCATCCACATTGTGGCGATGCCAAGGACGGCAAGGACGAGGACGAGAAGTTTTATGAATATGGCGAAGAAGGTGTTCTCCCTTGCCAGACGGAGGGTCTTACGGGCGATCTTCACGCCAAGGGCTATCTTTGACGGCTTATCATCCATCAAGACCACATCGGCGGCCTCTATCGCGGCATCGGATCCGAGTCCGCCCATCGCTATTCCGAGATCGGCTCTTGCGAGCACCGGAGCGTCGTTGATGCCGTCACCCACAAAGGCGAGCGTCTTTCCGGACGGCTTATTATCAAGAAGTTTCTCTAACTCAGAGACTTTGTCTGCCGGCAAGAGTTCGGCGTGGAACTCGTCAAGCCCGATGGCCGAGGCGACATATTCACCGACCTCACGCTTGTCTCCGGTGAGCATCACAGTCTTTGTGACGCCTTCGGCCTTGAGAGCCTTGATCGCATCGGCGGAATCAGCCTTGATTCTGTCAGAGACCACGATGTGACCGACATAGTCGCCGTCCACGCTGACATGAACGATGGTTCCGTTCTTCTCGCAAGGCTTCCATTTCGCTCCGGCAGCGTCCATCATCCTCGTGTTGCCGACGCAGACAGTCTTTCCGTTCACCAGCGCGCGCACTCCTTGACCGGCGACCTCCTCCACATTCTCCACCGAGCATCCGTCAGCCTCGCCGGGGTAGGCGTTCCTCAGCGAGATGGCCACAGGGTGGGTGGAATATCTCTCCACGTGCGCCGCAAGATGCAGAAGCTCCTTCCCGTCAATCTTTTCCGGATGCACGGCGGTCACATCGAACACGCCTTCGGTAAGTGTGCCGGTCTTGTCAAAGACAACCGTTCCGACTTTGGCCAAAGCCTCTAGATAGTTGGAACCTTTGATCAGGATTCCTTTGGATGACGCTCCGCCGATGCCACCGAAGAATGAGAGCGGAACGGAAATCACGAGGGCGCACGGACAGGAGACTATCAGGAATGTCAGAGCCCTGTAGAGCCACGTGGCGAATGTGCCGCCGAAATCGCCGGAAAGCACTGGAGGAATGAAAGCCAGCACCAATGCGGCGATCACTACGACCGGGGTGTAAATCCTGGCGAACCTTGAGATGAAACTCTCGCTCTTTGATTTGTTCTCCGAGGCGTTCTCGACAAGATCCAGAATCTTCGAGGCCGTGGATTCGCCGAACGCCTTAGTGACCTTGGCGCGGATGACACCGGAGAGATTCACGCAGCCGGAGATAATGTCATCGTCTTTAGAGATGCTCCGTGGAACGCTTTCTCCGGTCAGGGCCACGGTGTTAAGGCTTGAGGTTCCTTCGAGGACTACTCCGTCCATCGGGACTTTCTCTCCAGGCCTCACAACGATCGTCTCGCCGACTTTCACCTCTTCTGGATTGACTGTCAAGACTTTCCCGTCACGTTCAACATTGGCCGTGTCCGGTCTTATGTCCATCAATGCCGAGATTGACTTGCGGCTCCGGCCTTCGGCTATGTCCTCGAAAAGTTCTCCGACCTGGAAGAACAGCATCACGAAGACCGCCTCCGGAAACTGTGTCTCAGCTCCTGGAAGGAATCCGATGCAGAGAGCGCCAATGGTGGCGATACTCATCAGGAAGTCCTCGTCGAAGAAGTCGCCCTTGACGATTTTCTCTCCAGCTTCAAGCAAGGTGTCGTAACCAGCGATGAGATAAGGGATTAAATAAACAAAGAGAAGCTGCCAGACGCTGAGGTCGCACTTCTTCTCGACCAAGACTGCCACGCCAAGCAGGGCGGCTGAAAGAATGATTCTTGCGAATCTGATTTTGTTTTCCTTCTCCATATTCTTTCTTTGACTTTGATTTCAACGGAGCAAAGGTCGATAATCATTTCTGCAACTTGGTTGCAAATTTTGGTTTGGTCAAACCAAAATTTGCAACATATACCCCCCTGCACCCCCTTTGGAGGATTTCGGCCTATGGCCGGTCGGCAGAAGCCGACTTGTCGCTTCGCTCCTGTCATTCTATCGAACGGAATACAATACTTCAAAAAATTAAGTAAATTTGCGATGCGTAATATAAAAACAGATAGGAGATATGCCGAACATAGACCTGACAGAATTGCTTGAGAGGCACGGGGTGAAAACAACGGCCAACAGGCTGATTGTGGCAAAGGCGCTCCTTACCGAGGGCCGTCCGCTGAGCCTTATGGAGCTGGAGGACAAGATCGGCACGATCGACAAGTCTGGAATATTCAGAAGCCTCACGCTGTTCAAGGAGCACCACCTCGTGCACGCGATCGAGGACGGCGGCGACGGCACCCGCTACGAGCTCTGCCTGAGCCACGACTCAGCGCGCGACGAGGACGCGCACGTGCATTTTTTCTGCGAGAAGTGCCACCGCACCTTCTGCCTTGAGGACATCCACATCCCCCCTGTGACGCTCCCGGCGGGATATTCAGAAACCACGGCGAACTACCTTATTAAAGGAATATGCCCGCAATGCTCGGAGGACGGCTATGGCGAACAGTAATCGGAATGGAATGGCGGGCGGCAATCTGAAAGGGCATCTGGCACTGCTGGCGGCCTACACGATCTTCGGCGTCAACATCGTACTGACAAAGGACATCTCCAATTCGGCGGTTGTCTCCCCTATCGCATTGTTCACGCTGAGAGCCATCGGAGCGTCAGCTTTGTTCTGGCTGATCTCATTGTTCACGCCTAAAGAGAAAGTCCCGATCAAAGATCTGATACAGATTGCGTTGGCATCCATATTCGGTCTGTTCATCACCCAATACACGTTCCTCAAAGGCATCACGATGGCCACGACCATAGACGCGTCCATCATCGGAACACTCGGCCCGATCTTCACCATGTTCTTCGCGTTCATATTCGTGAAAGAGCCTATCACCGCGAAGAAGGCCGCCGGAGTAGGAATCAGCTTCATCGGAATCATATTCCTGATTTTCAACTCCGTACATAATCACAATGGAGTCGAGGCCACACAACCTTTAGGGTTCATTCTGCTGTTCCTGAACAGCATCAGCTTCTCGCTGTACCTCGGAGCGTTCAGGCCGCTGATTCAAAGATATTCAGTGATCACTTTTATGAAGTGGATGTTTCTTTTCTCGCTTCTGATGTCGCTGCCGCTGTCTTTTGAGGATCTGCTCCACACCGACTACGCCGCCATCAAGTTGCCGCAAGCCCTTGAGATAGGCTATCTTATCTTCTTTGCCACCTTTGTCGCATACTTTCTGATTCCGGTCGGCCAGAAAAGCGTCCGCCCGACCATCGTGGCTATGTACACCTACCTTCAGCCGATTCTGGCATGCCTGCTCAGCGTCATCGGCGGGATGGACACGATGACCTGGCAGAAAATAGTAGCCATCATTATGGTTTTCAGCGGAGTGGCGGTCGTCAACCGGAGCCGCTCGGCCGCTCATTAGAAAAAGTGGAGCTCTAAGTAATCCCTAAAAAAAGGAATATTTGTCGTTTTTTGTTATTTTTGTGGTTTAAGACAAGAAATAATGGCTATTACAACCAAAGTAGTGACAAGCAGGCAAGATCTGAGACGTTTTGTCCGGTTCCCTAACGAACTATACGCGGACAACAAGTACTACGTCCCTCAGATCGAGTCGATGGACATGGACACTCTGACGCCGGGAAAGAACAGGGCGTTCGAGGTTTGTGAGGGTAAGTACTGGCTGGCCTACGATGAGGACGGAAAGATCGTCGGACGAGTCGCCGGGATCATCAACTACAAGTACAATAAGAAAGTCGATAAGAGAATATGCCGTTTCGGATGGATAGACTTCATAGAATCACAGGAAGTTGTCCATGCCTTGATGGAAAGGGTGAAGGAATATGCCGTCGAAAAGGGCATGGAGATCATTGAAGGCCCTGTCGGTTTCCTTGAGTTTGACATCTCCGGAGTTCTTGTCGAAGGTTTCGACCAGCTTCCCACTGCCTACGGAAAGTACAACGCTCCCTACTACGAGCCGATGCTCCTGAAAGAAGGATTCTCGAAAGAGACTGATTTCGTGGAATATAAGATCACTGTTCCGGACAATCTTGACCGTTATTTCCACTTCGCCGAAATGATCGGTGAGCGCTACAATCTCAAGGAAGGCGACTACAAGAACAAGAATGAGCTGCTCCACAAATATGCCGACGGAATATTCCGTGTGATGAACGAATGTTACTCTGTCTTGCACGGATTCTCGGAGCTCTCCCCTGCCCAGTGCGAGGATCTCAAGGACCAGTTCTTCCCGAACCTCAATCTGGACTACGTCTCTGTCATCGTTGACGAGACCGACAAGGTGGTCGGATTCGGAATCACCCTTCCATCACTGTCAAAGGCTCTGCAGAAAGCGAAAGGGCATATGTTCCCGTTCGGGTTCATACACATTCTCAAGGCTTTGCACCACAATGACACGATTGATGCCCTGCTGATAGCCATTTCAAATGAATACAAGGACAAAGGTGTCAACGCCATGATCATCTCCAAGATCGGCCGCGGGATGCACAAGAACGGCATCAAGTACGTCGAAAGCACCCGCGAGCTTGAGGAGAACCACAATGTCCAGAACCTTTGGGGCAAATTCGAGCATCACCTCCACAAGAGAGCCAGGATTTACGTCAAAAACATCTAACACATAATTAATATGGCAGACAAGAAAGCGGAAAGAATACAGACCTCCATCCTGAACGGGGTCGAGAAGAAGGCCCTTGTCTGGCTGGCCGAGAGGCAGCCGAAATGGGTCGTATCTGACACACTCACAGCCATCGGCACACTCGGTGCGATAATGATCGGAGCCGGGTACATCCTCTGCAGCGTGAACGTCAACTTCCTTTGGCTCAGCTGCTTCGGCTTCGTAGTCAACTGGTACGGAGACTCCCTTGACGGCACTCTTGCCAGAGTCCGCAAGACCCAGAGACCGATCTACGGCTACTATCTCGACCACACGGTAGATTGCATAAACGAAGCCTTTATGTTCGTAGGCCTCGGACTGTCATACCTTATGCGGCTGGATCTGGCGCTGATGATATTCGTGGTCTATCTTTGCCTAACTGTCAACGTCAGCGTGAACGCCCACCTCAAGAGCGAGTTCAGGCTCACCTACGCCAAACTTGGACCTACTGAGTTCAGAGTGATCGCCATTATCTTGACATCTCTCTTTATATTCATAGAGCCGCTCAGGGAGTTCAGCACAGTGGTCAGCATATTCGGCAAGGACATCGACCTCAGGGCGCTTGACGTGGCAGGTCTTGTGATCCTGGCCTTGCTTGTGATCATTTATCTGGTGACAATCATCAGTGACGCAAAGGGTTACGCCAAGATGGATCCGATGCCTAAGAGGGACGACAAATAATGCCTCTTCTTCCAGTAGAACAGATTGAGCAATTTGCGCCGGTTTTCAAGGGAAAAATCGGCAACACTGTCGCAGGTTTCCTAAGAAAAGTCCTGTCCATCAAGACACTGTCCGACATTTACGACACGATTGATGAACATCAAGGGACGGATTTCGCAGGCGCACTCTTGGACAAGCTTGGGGTCAACTACCAGCTGGGAGGCTCGCAAAGGCTTGCGAATTTGCCCGACGGGCCGTTCATCACGGTCAGCAACCATCCCTACGGAGGTATGGACGGTGTCATTCTCATTGACCTTATCGGACACATCAGGCCTGGCTTCAAGGTGATGGTGACCGAATTCCTCGCCCTTGTCGAAGCGCTGCGCCCAAGTCTCATCGTTGTCAATCCGAAGAACAACTTGAACAAGGGAATAACAGCCAAGAACATTCAGGGAGTCCGTGAGGTTCTGGAAAGGCTTCACGATGGTGAACCGGTGGGATTCTTCCCGTCCGGTGCCGTGTCCGACCTCAGCCTTAAAGAGATGAAAATCAAGGACAGAGAGTGGCAGGAAGCGGTTCTGAGGCTTATACGGAAAGCCAAGGTTCCGATTGTCCCTATCCGGTTTTTCGACCATAATTCATTATGGTTCTATAATCTTGGGCTGATAGACTGGAGGGTGCGCCTGATGCAGCTTCCGCACGAACTTGTCAACAAGAGGTACAGAAGGATCAGAGTCGGCGTCGGAGAGACTCTGACCGTGGAGGAGCAGTCGAAATATTCAGACATCAAGGATTACGGAGCATTCCTCAGAAGCAAGGTCTATGACATGCCGCTTCCGGATGATTTCATCAAGTATAAGGAATTCATTGCCTCCACACGGTAACCATCCTCCACTTTGAATCGCACGCAGGACATCACGCGTGCAGGCAATTTACCTAACTTGCTATAATGGTGTTACCATCCTCCACTTTGAATCGCACGCAGGACATCCGTTGTCACAATCAATCATTGTTTTGCGCAATATTCTCGAATAAAATCCATTGTATAAATGAAGTTTTTTGTATCTTTGCAGTCCGATCGGGGTATTAGCTCAGCTGGTAGAGCGCAAGGTTCGCAATCTTGAGGTCAGGAGTTCGATCCTCCTATGCTCCACAAAAATCCGCCTCTCAGTCACCTGAGAGGCATTTTTATTCTGAGTCCCCCATCCAAGCGGCCAGCCGCGGCGATGTGCGGCAGTGATCTAACGCTGGCCGGCGGCATATTCTGGCAACATGACCAGCACCAGAATCTTAAATCTTACAAAACACATTCAGGGCGAAAGGGCATAGAACGCCGTCAATTAAAG
Organism: Alistipes sp. CAG:514; assembly: GCA_000431015.1. Taxonomy (GTDB): domain Bacteria; phylum Bacteroidota; class Bacteroidia; order Bacteroidales; family UBA932; genus Cryptobacteroides. The sequence continues at coordinate 103,289 of HF986083.1, forward strand.
AATATGCTGAAAAACTCTCGATCTTACCCTATACTTTTTCAACATATTCATAGTCCCACCGCCTTCAAAAGCCATTTGGGCTGAACGTCTTTTGTAAAACGCACCCGCCGAAGACTCCCGCAGGTTCCCTCGTCGGTCGCCGAATCTGCCTAAGCACCATGCCATGCCCACATCGATCTACGAGCCTTCGGCACCCAACAGGTTTGCCTCAAAATCAGCAAGGCACAAATTCAGGACAAGAATACATTTAAAAAAAATCATCGGACAGTCGTTGAAAAAACAGCAAGCGCTTGAATGATGTTCGGAAAAAGTGTATTTTTGTTCAGAGGGACGGATCGGGGTTGGCAGAAAATAGAAGACTGACGGCGCTTCGTCCGCGGGATCTTCAGGCCGCACTGAACAGCACAGCAGTTAATAGGTTATTGATAATAAGACAATTATGAAAAAGACACTTTTGGGCATAGCCGCCACACTGTTTTTGCTGCCGGCATGCAACGAAAACAAGCAGCAGGAAGCTACGGCGAATGTTGATACCGCAACTGTCGTGACCGACTTGATGATGAGCAGAAGAAGCATACGCACCTACAAGGACTCCGTCATCAGCCGGGAGACCTTGAACGACATTTTGAGATGCGGCGTCAACGCGCCGAACGGTCAGAACCTGCAGTCGTATGAGATAAGGGTGATCGACTCCCCTGCCCTCATCGACTCGATCACAAGAGCCGTGGTGAAGGACAATCCGAGGATCGCGGAGCGGAAAGGCTTCAAGAATATCTTCGTGAACGCCCCGTGCGTTGTCTGCATAGCCTACGACACACAGTACGACATGGCACAGATCGATTGCGGTCTGCTTGGCGAGAACATCATCCTCGCCGCCTGGGCAAAGGGCATCGGATCCTGCTGCTTGGGAAGCTCAGCGCGTTGGCTCCTCGATTCGCCATCGGCCAAGCCATATCTCGACCGGATGGCGTTTTCACAAGGCTACAAACTGCTCTACTGCATCGCCTTGGGTTACCCGGACGAAACTCCGGAGGCAAAGCCAAGACGTGAGGACATGATCCGGTTCATGGAATAAGCCAACCGCCAGGCAAGGCGACAATGTCCGACTCCGCTACTCCTTGACGCAGCGAACGGAATAGGCGTCGGCGCGACTAGCCGCCGCGATGGGCGACACGGAGACTCCGGTAGGCTCACACCTGAAGCCGAGGACACAGAACCCAAGCCCCTTGGCTGCGGTGGACTTGGCGGAGGAGTTTCCCCAGTAGGCACCCCAAAGTCCGCTCTTGGAGCCATACAGCATCGCATAAGTGCCGTCATAGCGGGCAGCGGCAGGGAAAAGCAGGGAACCTTCCTTCATTTTGAACGACCATCCGTAATTGAAGTCCTTCGCGGTGACCAAGCCGTCACCATCGACATCATCGACATCGAATTCCGCCAGGTTCTCTGAATATCCTCCCGGCACGGTGAACGTCCTGAAAACATCGGCAGGCGGCACACGGTAGCCAACAGGACACGGATCATAGAAAGACTTGGCACCTTTGTTCGGGTACTTGTTCTCGGAATCCCTTTCCCAGCCATAAGGATTCCCCCACAAGGCGTCGTTGCTGTCGGACGCTTTCAGCCAATCCCGGCACGAGACGTACTGCGCGTTGTTGGAAAAGCATTTTGTCGGGTTCGCTATTGAATATGCCAACGTGTTGGATTCTACCGAATTACGAGGAGAGTAAGAGATCTTGACCTCCTTCCCTTCCGGTCCGTAGACCGGCGAGCCGACCGTGTTGATGTCCCCGGTGAGAGTCGGAGAGGACGGGAACGGATCCTTACGTCCCCACTGGTACAGCAAGCCATAGGGCCTTACATCCGGAGTCGAGCCGAAAGAGGAAGTCATCGCGCCAAGGTTCATATTCATAACCTCATAACCCGTCTTTGAGGTTGACGTGGCGATCGCTTCCTCCGGGAACCAGATGTGCCAGCTCCAGATGATCGTCTTGTCCTCCGAACAGGCCGCGATCAAAGCGTTGCCCGGCTGCGAGGCCGCCTTGAAGGTTATCTTCCCGTCTTTGAAAGCGACGTTCGTGATCATCCCTTTGGATGTTTCCCAGACCAGCGCCGCTGATGCCGGCGACAGTTTCTCCGGAGCGTCAAGACCTTCCGTGGCGGCTCCGTTCCCTCTAACGGTCGCGTCAAAGGAATAATCGCCTTCCTTGGTGATGAGATAGCAATTGGAGGTTCCGTCCTTGCTTAGGTTGTCGGCGACCACCTCCGGACTCGGCTCCGGCTCAGGTTCCGGCGCGGGAGCCGGATCAGGGGTTGTTCCATTCTTGCCACAAGAGGTGGCGATCAAAAGCATAAAGCCATAGACAAATCTTGTCAGATTCTTCTTCATACAGTCCGTTTTTCAAAAATTAGTTGCAAGTTTACACAATTTCCCCGAGATTCTCTTTTTTTCAACATAAAAAAACACACTGTCCGCGCCTCGAAACACGCCTGGAAGCGCTTGGAAGCCGCCTTCCAACCATCAGTAAGCCACTCCGCGCCAGAGCATTATTTGCATTCGTTCGGAGATTTGCATATTTTTGCACTTGAATTGACTGGCTTACAACCATCACTCACAATGACACAAAACTGTATATTTAATATTTCTACCATGAAAAAGATCATTTTGGCACTTGCCGTAGCCGGATTAGCGACAGCGGTGACATCCTGCGGCACAAAACCGAACACATTGACCTCCGCCGAGAAGGCTGACGGCTGGGTACTCCTTTTCAACGGAGAGAACCTCAATGGCTGGCGTGACTACAACGGCGACTCTCTGACCAACGGCTGGACCGTCGTGGACGGCTGCATCCAGGCTTCCGGAGAGGGAGCCGACGAGTCAGGCTACATCGTCACGGACAAGAAGTACGAGAATTTTGAACTCTCGTGGGACTGGAAACTCACGCACGGAGGAAACAGCGGAATGCTCTACCACGTGGTCGAGAATCCTAAATTCAAGGTTCCGTATGTCACCGGACCGGAGTACCAACTGATTGACAATGAGGGTTGGGAAGAAGTCAATGCCCCTACCAGACTGGAAGAGTGGCAGAAACTCGGCGTGGACTACGCGATGCATCTTCCTGACTACAGCAAGATGAAGGTCAACCCTCAGGGCGAATGGAACAACTCGAAGATCGTCTTCGACAACGGCCACGTGGAGCATTGGCTCAACGGCGAGAAGATCCTTGAGTTCGAGGCTTGGACGGACGACTGGTTCGAGAGGAAGGCAAGCGGCAAATGGGGCGACGCCACTGAATATGGTCTCGCTCACGAAGGCGTGATCTGTCTTCAGGACCACGGCGACCCGGCCTCTTTCAGAAACATCAAGATCAAGGAACTGCCACGCAAGGCCGGCAAGGAGGTCGAGCTTTTCAACGGCAAGGATCTGCACGGATGGGAGTTGTTCGGAAGCATGCGCACCGGTGTGGACGAGGAAGGCAACCTCGTGACAGAGAACGGAGAAGACCTCCGCTACGGCTATCTCGGAACCCGTGAATATTACAAGGACTTCGACCTCACCGTGGAGTTCCGGCAGTGCTCCAACGGCAACTCCGGCCTCTTCTTCCACTCATTCGTGGAGGGCGGCTACCAGAACAACATCGTGAACGGCTGGCAGTGCGAGGTTGCTCCGAAGGGCTATGACACGGCAGGCATCTACGAGTCATACGGCCGTGGATGGCTGGTTCAGATTCCTGACGAGAAGGAGGAGATCCTCAAGGAAGGAGAATGGAACACGCTTCGCCTGAGAGTGGAGGGCGACAATGTGAAGACATGGCTGAACGGCGAGCCTATGGTTGACATCAATGACGAGCTGATCGGATCAAAGTCAGGCCGCATCATGCTCCAGATCCACGACGGCAACAACATCAAAGTCCTCTGGCGCAATTTCCGCCTCACGACTTTATAGTAATCCTTAACGCAAACTAAGTAAGCGTTAAAAAAACAAGTTGGTAATCTTTTAAGGATTACCAAACGACATAAAAGGATACAAAAAAGAAGTTGGCTGATTTTGCACGTTACCAAAATCAGCCAACTTCTTTTTAGCATCCCGTCCGTCAATCAAACCTGAGCATGGAATCATCCAGCCACTTTGTGCCGACCAACGCCTGATAGTCGCCGGTGTCCTTACCGGACCGGAAATTACGGAAATAGCGGTTCTCCGAAAGGAGTTTTCCGTCAGCGGAAGTCAGGGAGAGAGTCACGATGCAAAGACCATCCGGCACATCAGCGATGTCAAGTACCGGAGTCGTCGTGTCCTCCGCAGGACTTACCTTGGCTGTTTTTGAATATACTTCCTCACCGTTCGGATTGACTAAGGTAACGCTGGCTGTAAGGTTATTAAGATCACCACAGCTGGCGTTGACAACCTCAATCCGGCAAGTGGCCGGGTTCAACTGGATGTGCAACGGCTCACAGGCCTTCCTCACGGCGGCGCACGCACCGGTCGGACGGAACCAATAGTCGTAAGTCTGCCATGCGAGGCTCGGCCACGCACTGTGGGACATCCAGATCAGCAATCCCTTGCGGTTCACATTGTTAGCCTCGTACATGGCACGGTAGCCATCATAGTTGATCCACTGGGCATACTTCGCGAACCTCTCGGCGGACTCCAAGGCCTGGTCGCCGAAACGCCTGCGGGTCATCCCGATGAACGCCGTGTCTCCCTGCGCTCCCGTCCTGGTGAAATCATGCTGCCCCCAGACATCATCGATCGGCCACAAATGCCCGGATGTCAGCATCTGCGACAGGCTCTTATAGTCCATGATGGCCGGCATTCCCCTCTCGCTGTGGAACTTGGACGTTGGGTTCTCGAAATAGAAGGAAGGCTCGACCGCACGGTAAGGGCCGTGACCGCTGACACCGTCGTCCGCTGAGCTTGGAATGTACACGATGTCGGAATGGAGATCCTTCACGGTCCTGACAAGGCCATCGTTCAAGGCGGCAGGAGGATAGCCCTCGTTACGTCCGCAGTATAGTCCGATGCTTGGATGCCTGCGGATAAGGCTGACATAATCCCTGGCATTGTCAAGGAACATCTCATTGTCGTCCGGATCCGGACCGTCGGCCGGATTCGCAAGCCAGAAGTCCTGCCAGACCACGATTCCGTACTTGTCACAAGCCTCGTAGAACTCCTCGTCGCCCGTCTGGCCGACCCAGTTACGGATCATATTCAGATTCATGTCCCTGTGCATGCGGACAGCGGTGTCATATTCATCGGCTCCGTAGCGGAGATTATATTCACTGAACCCCCAGTTCCCGCCTTTCGGGAAGAAGCGGCGGCCATTGATGAACATTTTGAGGTCGCTCATCACGTCGCCGTAAGTGAATTCGCGGATTCCGGCAAGCCACTCGATGGAGGTCATCGCCTCGTCCGCCCCGTCAGGAATGAACGAGAAGGTGGCCTTGTGCAGGTTCGGCTCGCCGTAGCCGTTCGGCCACCAAAGAGCGATCTCGCGATCCTTCAGTTGTGAATATTCCTCCGGCGTGAATGCCAGAGTCTCGACCGTCCCCGCCTTGGCGACGATATGCCGCTTAAACTCAATTCCTTCTATAGTTCCACGGAGGGTTCCGGCAACGTCTTCCGAAGAGACTCCGGCCACATTGACGGACACCGTCATTGATGCCAGACCGTCCTTCAAGCGGCTCTGCACCAGTGGGTCGCTGAGATACACCGGAGCGGATCGCTCGATCCTGACATCGTTCCAGATCCCCATGTCACGGCCTCTGACCGTAGGCATCCAATCCCAGCCGACGGTCGCATGGAATGTTGGGTTGTCGGCTCCCAACTGACCTCCGTTGAAGTCAGGACTCTCGGCGTTTTTCTCCTTCACCGCCGCGTAATGGGCCGGCTTGATGACGCGGACCGCTACCACGTTACCGTCCTCCCTGAGCAGATCCGTGATGTCAAAGCGTGCTCGCCTGAAAGCGCCGGCGATGTTTCCAAGCTTGTTGCCGTTGAGATAAACCTCTGCCTTCCAGTTGATTCCGTCGAAGGTAAGGAAGATGTGGTCTCCCGGGCGCTTCGACAGGGTAAGCGACTGGGTCGCAGGTGTCCACCTGTACCAGAAATCCGAGTTGAAGTAGGATTCGGAAATATGCAGGTTGTTGTCGGCGATCGCCGGATCCGGAACCGCACCGGCGGCGATGTAGCTGTAGAGAACCGTTCCCGGCACGACGGCAGGCAGCCAATCAGCGTCGTCATATTCATTGGAGGAGATCTCCTCACCGCCGGAAGCCACCGCCGAGGCTCTCTGAAGCTTCCACTCCGCATCGTCGGACCTGCCGTCTTTCACCTTCGGTCCGAACACCTCAAACTCGCTCAAAGCCAGACACTCACCATCATCAGCCGCTCCCGTCAGGCGGAGGCGGACATAGCGCGCGTTCCCTTTTGCCTTGAATGAATATGTCAGCGAATCCGTCGCCGGAAGATCCGCGACTCGTCTCCAGACCTTCGCGTCGTCCGAAACCTCGACCCAGCCGCCCTCGGCTCTATGGATCCAATGCAGCCGGATCTCGTCGAACTTTCTTTTTGAGCCAAGATCGACGCTGATCCACTGCGGGCCGCCGTCCGCGCTCATCCATGCGCTGGTAAAGACCTCAGAAGGAAGCATGTTGAATCCCCTGGCCTCCTTTGAGTCGTAAGGCCCCGTGTCGGAACTTCTGCCGAAGGACTTCTCCAAGGAGAAATCCACGGACTTGATGACCCAGAAAAGAGCGCCTTCCATCTCGAACTGAACATGGAAGCGACTGAAATCCACAGCATTGGCAAGAGGTATCTCAAGATCCAACTCCCTAGCCGGCCTTGTCAGAGTCTCAGCCTGCTTATTAGGGTCGGTGATCACCTCGGGATGGCGCGGCGATCCCGGCAGCCCGGATCCTCCGATGAATCCGACCTCACGGAAATCCGTACCGGAGCCTGAAGCGCGGCAAGAAATTGACCATTCAGAGCTAGGTTCCTGATAGACGACATATCCCCGGATCCTGACACAGGACGCGGTAAAACTCTGGCGTCCCCACTCATATTCAAGAAAGGTGCTGTACCCTTCCAATGTGTTTCTTGAATATGGCCCCGCATCCACCGTCCATTCCTTCTCGCGCCGAGGAAGCTCGCCCTCGGGCGTGGAGACCTTCAGCCAGGCCGGCTCCCCACTCTCGACGACCCCGTCGGTGACCAGTTGCGCCGTAAGGTTGTAGTCATAGGTTGACGATGCGTAAGCCGCCTTGTTCAATGCGATGTTCTCGTCAGGCCCATTGCCCGAGCACCCGGCCAGCACCAGTGCGAGAGCCACCGCAGCGGCGAAAGATGATTTCTTCATTAACATATCAATCAATTGTTTCTGCAAGATAAGTAATCCTTAAATATAATCGAACGAATATAGTAATAAATATTCGTAAAGCAATAAGGAGGTTGCGGCGTGAGGCTACGGGCGGGATACGGGGTTTTTCACGCTCGGAGAGTCACCGCCGGGAGGCTGAGGGCGAGATTCGGGGTTTTTCACGCTCGGAGCGGCACAGACGGGAGGCTGAGGGCGGGATACCAGATCGGAGGATGGGTAACAAGCATCATCCTACAATGCGTAGGGCACATCATACAAGGAAGAAGAGCATCTAAAAAGAGTAAAGTAAAACTAATGACTATTAGTTCATTACAGCGATTTGGCGGAGGATACAGGATTCGAACCTGTGGGGCCTTTCAGCCGACTTGTTTTCGAGACAAGCACCATAAACCACTCGGACAATCCTCCGTGTTTTGCGATGCAAAAATAACAATTTTCGGGGAAATTATCAATCCGCATCGCTCTTTATTTGGTCAGCGACATACAAACCGCCCCTCGTGAGGCAAAGCCATAATAACTATGATCACCGGTCTGACTGATCCTTGCTGTTTCCGATCTCCACAGAAGTGAGCGACAGGGCGATCAGCGACTGCGCCGGGATGTAGGTCAGCATCACCAGGAAGCCATGCAACGGAAGGCGTATGCCGGTGAACATGCCGGCGGCAAGGATCGCATCAGAGATGACAAACAGGACATAGCCTACGAGGGTCATGATGTAGAGGCGGTTTTTGGTCTCGACGGCTGCCAAAATCACCGCGTTGATGACATATGCGAACACACCTGCGTACACCACGACGCAGCCTCCCAAGAATCCCTTGACATCGAATGCGTGGGCGGGGATGGTCGTGACAGCGATCAGGATGGCCAGAATCATGAACCTCATCAGCACCTCCTTTGTGCCTGTAACTTTTCGCGGCTCAGGAATCGTCAGGAAATAGAATATGTGACCGACGAGAAAGGCCAGAAGCCCAGCGAGGAAGAAGGTCTGCCCGTTGAACATCAGCAGGATGTCCCCCAACGCCCCGAACGCCATAGCCAGCATCAACGTGGTCACCCGCCTTCCGCGAACGCCTTCCCTTGTCAGTAGCAGCCAGCAGAAGAGCGCCAGCGACGGCACAATCAGCGGCTTGGAGCATAACACAAGAATATTCACACCCAAAAGCTTGCCGAGCAGATTCGCCACGGACGAAAGTATGAATATCGCCACCGCCAACTTTTGCGACACATTCAAAGACTTCATAACCAACTAATTATTAAGTAATCCTTAAAAACTATCCTCGAAAATTCTTCACAAATCTTTACCAACTTATTTTTTAACGCTTACTAAAGTCAAACAATCATATTCACAAACCATTGCCATGGTCATGTACCGCCGTCATTCCTCCAAGGACAACTTCCTTACTGACAAAGGAATAGGATGGATCGACTCCGGTTCGACATTCCGTCTTAACGTGGAGGCCAGCCTCTCAAGGGTCTTTCTCCTGTCCACCGGCGACAGCTCGCACTCCCACACCACAATCACATTCCATCCAAGCGCCTCAAGAGCGGCGGTCTCGGCAGCGTCCCGCTCCTTGTTCCTGCGGATCTTCTCCGCCCAGAACTCAACGTTGCTGTGCGGCAGCCTGAACTTCCCGCACCCCGGATGCCCGTGCCAGAAGCACCCGTTCACGAATATCGCGGTGTGATACCTCCTAAGCACAAGATCCGGACACCCCGGAAGCCTCCTTGAATGCAGCGAGTACCTGAACCCCATCGAATGCAGCCCCCTGCGCACAACCATCTCTGGCCGTGTGTCCTTCCCCCTGATACGCGACATGCAATAATGCCGCTGCTCCTTAGTCATCGTGTCCGGCATGGCTGACCATCGCTAAACTTTATCATTAAAGTAACGCCTGACTATAATGGGCAATACTCTGACTTTTTTCACTATGACAATAATATTCAAAAATATCAACAATTGCAAATGTTGCTCGAGAACAAAAAAAGCCCGTCCCGAAAGGGACGGGACGGGCGTGTCTGGCTGCTGTCTGTCAGACGGCAGGTGTGGTGCATTACTTTTTGGTTATGCGGGCTGTCCAACCGCCGCCGGGGGCCATGTGGACCGTTACCTTGCGGTCGGCGGAAAGCTGGGCGGACTCGCGTTTGTAGTCGCGGGCGGCGCGGTCGGCGTTGATGCCGTCGCGGAAGATTTCCATGACCCAGTCACCTTCGCCAAGGAAGGAGAGATCAAGGGTTAGGTCGCGGGCGGTCCAGTCGTTTAGAGAGCCGACGTACCAGATGTCGCCGCTGCGGCGGGCCAGGGTTATGTAGCTGCCCAGAACACCGTTGACGGACACGCTCTCATCCCATGTCGTAGGGCAGTCGGCGATGAACTTGGTGCACTCCGGCTCGGCCATGTAGTTGGACGGAGAGTCGCACAACATGTTCAGAGGAGAGTCGAAAACTACATATTCAGCAAGCTGATGGCAGCGTGTGCCCTGGCTCATCGCCTCGGAGTTGACCGGATGGTAGTTCCTCCTTGTGGCGTTGCGCATAGCGCCTTGCGTGTAGTCCATCGGGCCGGCGGCCATTCTGATGAACGGTACGGTGACATCGTAGGTCACCTGATCCACGTCGGACTTGCTCCACTTCATCTGCTCAAGGCCGAAGACTCCCTCATAGTTGATGACATTTGGATAGGTGCGGTTGAGTCCGACCGGCTTGAATGCCCCGTGGAAATCAACCAAGAGTCCGTACTTGGCGGCGGTGGCGGCGGCGCGCCTGAAGAAATCCACCATCATCTGGTCGTCCCTGTCCATGAAGTCCACCTTGAAGCCTTTTATTCCCATTTCAGAATAATGGCGGCAGACATTCTCCATGTCACGGTCGAAGGCATAGTAGCCGGCCCACAGGATGAGGCCGACGTTGTGAGCCTTGGCATATTCACAAAGCATCGGGAGGTCGATCTCAGGGACGATCTGCATCAGGTCGGCCTTCTTGTTGACAGCCCAGCCTTCATCGAGGATGACATATTCAATGCCATGCTTTTGGGCGAAGTCGATGTAGTACTTGTAGGTGTCGTTGTTGATGCCGGCGCGGAAGTCCACCCCGTAGATGTTCCATGCGTTCCACCAGTCCCACGCCACCTTGCCAGGCCTCACCCAGCTGTAGTCCACCGAAGGATCAGCAGGCGTTCCGAGCTTCCAGACCATGTCGTTGACGGCCAGGTCCGCATCGTTTGTCGTCACCATGATTATCCTCCACGGGAAAGACACGCCGGCCGAGCAGGACGCGATGTAGTCCTCGCGCTCCCTGACAATGCCCTGAAGCATGTTGTGGCCGCCATATTCAACAGTCTTCGGGTACGGCGCGAAACGTCCGGAGAGGGTTGTGGCGTCGCCCTCGTTGTAGAGGTACATCCCCGGATAGTCCAGAAGGTCGGACTCGGTGATCAAAACCTTCATCCCGTCATCGGCGGAAACCGCTATCGGCAGGAAGGCGAGGCGCTCCTTGTTCCAACCGGAAAGAGGAGTGACCGTGTAGGTGTTCTCGAAAGAGTTCCAGTACTGACTCTCAAGGGTTTCCAAGTGCTGAGCCACGTAAGGGACATAGGCGCTCCAGTCCTTCGCGAAATTGAAGCGAGCCTTCTCCGACAGCACCTTGCCGTCTTTCTTCAGCGAGCTGACGAAGCGGTAGGCGACACCCTCGTCGTAGGCGCGGAAAACAAGAGAGAATTCCTTGAATATGAGAGATAGCTCATTGTAGTTGTCACGAACCTCCGACTTCTTGTAGGCAACTGTCGGAATCACCTGATCCACAGCGGTTTTACGCACCTTGCGCACCTTGTCGTTCTCTCCGAAGACTATGCCGTCCGAAAGCGTCATCGAGATCTCCGACGCATCAATCAGGCCGACAGCGTCCCTTGAGACCGAATAGGAGATTGTCTTACCAACCACTACCGTGGCCGAGAGATGACCGTCAGGTGAGACAACCTTGTAGGATCCGTCCTTCGCGGACGAGGTGAAGGCAACCGTGAATAATGCGGCGGCTGCCAGTACAGTTCTGTATGTCATAATCGAAAAAAAATGTTTTGTCATTTCGTTTGATAAAGATACTAACATCTTCGGATAATTCAGCATGCTGAATCAAATATATTTGCAATAATCCTGTTGAGCAAGGCCTCCGGATCCTGATTGTCAATGGGGTCAGATCTTGACCTCCACCTTGTGATGCCCTGATTCCAGGATGGCTGTCCTGGAATTCTTCAGGACGACCTCGGCCTTGGTGCCGGCTGGAACATCTATCTCAAGGACGGCTGACCTGGATTTGGCGGTCTTCCGGGAGAGGGAGACGCTGATCCTGCCGTACTTAGTCTCGAACGAGGTCGAGGCGCGCCTTAGCCAGCCCATCTGCGGACGGACGGAGAAGGTCTCGAAGGCGGGAGTCAAAGGAGCCACGCCGCAGACTTTCTGGCCGAGCAGTATGATGTTGGCGCCGGACCAGGCATGGTTGCTGGAATTCGTCCAGTTCCAATGCTCATAGAGAGTCGAGCTTCGCTCATCCATGATCGTGGCCATTCTCCTTTTCATCCTGTCAAGAGCCGCGGAAGGCTCTCCAAGCACGAACAGGGCCTCCACCATGTACTTCTCCATGTAGGTCGAGGCCATGTCCGTGGTCTTCAGTACACGAGCGATCGCAGGGTACTTGTCCTCCGAGGCTATCCCGGCAAGCACCGCCATAGCCTGAGGCCTGTCATCGGTATGGTCCCTGTAGGACGGACTGCGGTAGCCCTCGCCGGTCCAGTACAGCCTGTTGTACGAATCCTTGAGCCGCTCCATGACCGAACTGATCATGGCCACGTCCCCGGTCTTGCCAAGCAATCTGGCGAACTCCAGCTCGCCTTTCAGCGCAAGGTAATACAGACACGGCATCAAGGCGAGCTGATCGACCGGAGAGTCGGCGTCCGGCCAGTCCCAGTCCCCTGTCCTGTAGACCGGAATCCCGTTCTCATCAAGCCTCCAGACCTCATGCAGGTACTTTTTCATCCTGTCATAGACAACCGGGACGAAGGAATCGTCGCCTGAGTAGAAGTACTGCGCATGGAATCCGTACCAGCCCAAGGCGGCGAGCATCTGGGACGGCAGCTCGGCGGAGTAGTTGAACGCCGGCACAGGAGAGGACAGCACACCGTCCACCCTCTGCCAGTTCACCAGCTCGTGTATTCCCTTTACCGCCAGCGCCCACGACGACGGTGACAAGGAGTAGAAGGCCATTCCCAGCTCATTCACCTCGTCGCCCCACCACTGCGCCCTCTCACGGTCAGGGCAGTCCATGTAGGTGTCGCGCATGCAGACGTAGAGGGTACGAACCGCCTTCCTCCAATATTCATTCAGGAAAGGGTCGTCACATTCGAACGTACCGGAGATCTCGGTGTCGTAGCCGGTCTCCCTGTACTTCACGTCAAGGACTTCCACGTCGGGCGGAAGGATGTAGAACATCTTGTCGCCGTTCAGCCAGCCGAGGCTCTCATATTCCTGCACACCATCTTTGGTGACATATTCGGCCCAAAGGCATTGCGTCCTGGCCAAGGCGACCTTGTAGTGGTCGGTCTGCAACCTGATCGTCCTGCCCGCCGGCGCCTTCACCTTCAGGTACGGCGTGATCTGGGCGTTGTACGGAAGTGCGCAGACCAGGGTGTCGCCCGACCTGCGGACCTCAGGATAGTCGAGCAGACCACTTGTCTTCCAAAGAGGTATGGGTCTTTTGACAAGCTTGCCGAAAGGAGCCTGGCCGACTATCACCGGAAGCTCCATCGCACTTCCGAGGCGTTTGGCGGCAGGGTCGCGCCAGTCAGGAATCTCCTTTCTGGCGTCATAGCGCAGGTTGCTCTCCGGAAGACGGTAGTTGGCCTCCGGCTCCCCCGCGCTCGAATAGGCGCCGAAGACCGTCGCCTCCCAAGTCTTGTCAGAGAGAATCTCCAGCCCGGGAGCCTCCGCCTCGAAAAGCAGTCCCGCAAGTCCGCTGCCGGCATGGCTGAAACCGTTGCGACCGAAATACCAGACAAGGACGGAGATGCAATTCTCCCCCTTCCTCAGGAAAGGAGCGATGTCCACCTCGTCATAATAGGAGTCCCCCGGAGCCGGGCCACGCTTGAGGCCACCCTCGAACACGACCAGCGAGTCATTGATCCAGAGCCAGTACTTGGAGTCGGCGGCGATCCTGGCCGTCATCACTTCCGGGACTTCCGCCACAGTGACCTTCTTTTTGAACGCGAGCCAGGAATTGGTCTCGCTCCGGTACTCCTGTTTTCCTATCCAGCGGGCCTTCCACGCGGTCTCCCGGGCGGAAAGCGCGGTGGCCGCAAGCAAAATACCGGCGGCCACACAAACTATAAGACGACGAACGCTCATCAGTCAACCTTGATTTTCAATGAATATGTTCCCGCGGCCAGCGTCCTTGGTCTGCCGTTGGAGGCCGTCACCGTGGCCGTTGTCCCTTCGGGAACCTCAACCGTGAGGGAAGCCACGCCGGACTTGGCCGAACGACGGCTGAGCTGGACACGGATCATACCGTAGTGCGTCTCCACGGAGGCCGAGGCGGTCTTTAAAGTAGCCATCCGAGGCTTAACCTCGAAGGCTTTGAAGCCAGGAGCCGTCGGCTCGATTCCGCATAGTTTCTGGCTCAGAATGGTCAGAGGGCCTCCGCTCCACGCATGGTTGACCGTGCCGCCGCCGAAGCCTTCGCTGCCGATGCCCCAACCCTCGAACAAGGTCGTGTAGTCGTAGGCGAGCATCTTGGCGTAGCGGGATTTCATCCTCTCAATGGCGAAATCAGCGTGTCCCATCTGGAAAAGAGCCTCCAGGACGTACTTCTCCATGTAAGGGCTGGCGTGATGTTCCTTTTTAAGAGTCTCGAACAGAGCCGGATACTTATCCGGTGAGGCAAGGCCGGAAACAATGGCCATAGCCTGCGCCCGGTCATCAGTCTGCTTCTTGTAGTCTGGATCACGGTAGGCCGAACCAGTCCAATACTGAGCGTCAAAACTGTCGGAGATTCTTTTCATCAAAGCCTCAAGCATCTCAACATCCTTCTGCTTGCCGAGAATGCGGGCGAAATCCTTTTGAGACTTAAGGGCAAGATAGTACCAGCAGTTCGTCAGGACCTCGGTGTCGATGTCGTCGCCCCAGTCGCCCCAGTTCCAGTCGCCCGGACGGACGTTCAGAAGACCGTTGTCCTTGAATTCCCAAAGACCGCTTCCGAGCAGATAGCGCTCCACCTTAGGATAGACCTCGGCCACGAAGGTGCTGTCGCCGCTGAACCAGTACTGGGTGTGGAAACCGTACCAGCCCACGGATGCGAGCATCTGGAGCGGGAGTTCTATCACACGGTTGCCGGCCGGCACCGGAGAATAGATCACCCCGTTAGCCTCCTGCCAGTTCACCAGCTCAAGGATACCCTTTCTGGCAAGCAGCTGGCCTGACGGTGACAAAGCATAGAACGCCTCTCCAAGTTCGTTCACCTCATCGCCCCACCACTGCGCGCGCTCGCGGTCCGGGCAGTCCATGTAGGTGTCGCGCATGGTGATGTAAAGCGTTCTGGCCGAGCGTTTCCAAAGCTCGTTGAGGAACGGGTCCCCGCACTCGAACGTCCCCGAGAATTCCGTGTCGTAGCCGGTCTCGCGGTACTTGAGGTCCACGACCTTCACTCCTGAAGGCACGATGTACCACACCTCGTGGCCGTTCATCCAGCCCAGGCTTTCATATTCCTGCACCCCGTCCCGGGTGATGTACTCGGCGCGCACGTTGTTCGCGCTGCCGCCGAAGTAGTTGTCGGTCATGATCCTGACCATCTCGCCGCCTTTGGCCTCGACTTTCAGGTAAGGAGTGACCTGCGCATTGTAGGGCAACTTGCAATAGAGCGTGTCATTGGATTGACGCACAGAGACATATTCCTTTAGTCCATAGTCTTTCCACATCGGGATCGGACGCTCGGCCATCCGCCCCATCGCAGGCCAGGCCATCTCGTCCACATTGTCGGCTCCGTGCATCTTGCCGCGGACATCGAACCCAGGCATATTCCAGCCCGGCATATCCTTTCTCGCGTCGAACCTTATGTTGCTCTCCGGGAGCCGGTAGTTCGGATGAGGAGCGTCTGTGCTGCCATAGGCAGGATTGAGGGCGCAGACCCAGGACTGGTCCGAGAGAATCTCCAGTCCGGGCGAGACCGCCTCGAAGATCAGGGCAGCCTGGCCGCTGCTGTTGTGGCTGAAGCCCTGCTTGCCGAAGTGCCAGAGAAGGATCGCTATCGTGTTGTCGCCTTCCTTGAGGAAAGGGGCGATGTCCACCTTGTCGTAGTAGGTGCCGTTGGGGAACGGTCCGCGCTTGAGGCCTCCCTCAAACACAGCCAGCTCACCGTTGATCCACATCCAGTACTTCGAGTCCGCCGAGATGCGGGCGACCAGTCTGTCGGGACATTCAGAGACCTTGAACTCCTTGCGGTAGGAGATCCAGGTGTTGGTCGCGCTCTGGCTCAGGGATGGGGTGATCCAGTGAGCCTTCCAATCAGAACGGGACTCCGAGCCGGCCAGTGGCGAGCCTCCGAGAGTCAGTGCGGCCGCGACGGCGGCCATCTTGATAAGATTTGAAAGTTTCATTGTAATATACATTGATCATTGTTCTCGTGTCCGCAAAGGGACGAGCGCCCCTTTGGAAGGAGACAAAGATACGAATTTTCATCGATGAAAAGCGGGCGTTCGTCGATTTGAGTTGAAATTCTTTCCCGCCGACGTTAGTTTCGCATCCGGAACAAGATTCTTACGAACATGAAAGTACAAGCAATCATCCTAATCACCGCACTGACGGTCACAGGCATGGCCGCCGGCGCGCAGAACAAGAAATGGACACTGCAGGAATGCATCGACTACGCCGTGGAGAACAACATCTCCCTGAGGCAGAGCCGGAACGCCCATCTGTCCGGGCTTGAGGACACATACCAGGCCAAGGCTGCGATGTTTCCGTCGCTGAACGCGTCCGCAAGCCAGGGAGTCACCAACAGACCCTTCTCCGAAAGCGGTAACAGCACCGTGGTCGGTTCGGATGTCTACAGCACATCCAAAGCCACAAGCTGGTCAGGAAACTACGGCATTAACGCCGGCATGACGCTCTACAGCGGAGGCAGTCTGAGTACCGCCCTTAGGCAGAGCCAGTTGCGGAACTCTCTGGATTCGCTGTCGGTGGAGGAAAGCACCAACGATGTGGTGATCTCGATTGTGAAGGCCTACATGCATTGCATCCCGTGAGCAAGACTGCCCTTCCTGCGCACGAGGGAACCGCTCAGCATGCTCTCGTGAGCAAAACCGATCCTCCTGCGCACCAGGGAGCCGTTCAGCAAGCTCTCGTGAGCAAGACTGCCCTTCCTGCGCACGAGGGAACAGT
>HF986084.1:0-27883 GCA_000431015.1 Alistipes sp. CAG:514
TGAAAAGGAAGGAGGTATTTTGATGCGGTTGCCCTGCGATGGGACTGTCATATTCATCATTGTATCGCATAACTCTTGGCAATTCAAGAAGAAAGAACGACATTTGGCCACCAAAAGGCTCTCCGGTTTCGATTTCCTGAGTACGATAATGATAGAGGATCTTGTCATCAGGGGAATTCGGATGCTCGTCCTCGTAATTCATAATGCAGATAACCTTGACCGGAGCCAGAACATAGTCTTCATCTCCACGTTTGATCTGCCTTGTCACAAGTCTTGATCCATAGAAGAACAGCCGGTCGCGTTGATCGAAACGAGAGGCTTTCTGCATTTCCACCAAGATGGTCCCGCCTGGAGTCTGGCAGAGGAGGTCAAAGAGTATCCTTTTATCCGATGGGGCAGCCTCCGTGAGTTCTGTATTGCGGAACTCCACAGATGAGATATCCTCTTTAAGAATATCATTCAAGAGTGTGATGAGAAGGTCTGGATGATTTTGGAACAAGTACTTGAATGCCCAGTCACAGGTCAGGTCGAGATATTCAGGTGTGGCGAGACTTTGGGCGTAGGAGTCCTTTTCTTCTTCCGACATACCGTTGAACCGGCTGTCTTTTTCGATGAGCCGCCGGCAATGTTCGTACCGCTTGAGGTATAGCCTCTCCTTGGATATGGTCTCATGGTTAATGGTTGTTTGGCCGGTCGCGTCTTGTATGCCGACCTTTGTTGTCTCGGAATTCTCCATAGTTGAAGTAGTTTTTAATGATGTCAAATTGGTTCGGGATCTGTTCCCGAATCCAGCGCAATATCGGCATAGTGAACGTAAAAAACGAAAAGAAACATATACGAATCATAAGAAACGTAAATTTTTTTGGTAAATACCCCCTAAAAAACGCCCCTACGACAATTTTGCGAACGTTTGCAAAACCGCCATAGGGGCTTGTGATAGTTTTATTATGTGTTACAACTCCTTTAGGAAGCGGGCCATGGCGCTTAGGAAGTCGCTTCTATATTCCTCGATCGGGTCGTCGCAGTACTTGGCGTTGCGGAAGCCGTAGCCGTGGCCGCCGCCAGGGAAGGCGTGCATCTCGCACGGGACACCGTTCTTCACGAGGGCGTTGAAGTAGCGGACCTCGTTCTCCGGCGGGACACCGTAGTCATTGGAACTGAATATGATGAAGGTCTTCGGCGTGTCGGCGCTGACCTGCTTGTCCAATGAATATCTTTCCTTGAGAGCCTCGAATTGCCTCTTGCCCTCGTCCCAGGTCTCGAAATCCTTGCCCTTTCTGTTGTACCAGGCCTTCTCCGTACCGATCAGGTTGTTGAAACTGCCCTCGTGACCGACACCTTTCTCCGACGAGATGACCGGGTAGACAAGGATGGAGAAATCCGGCCTTGTCACGGCGTCGACGTACTGTGTGGAGGCGGGGGGCGCAAGATTCCCGCCGGCGGAGAATGCCCTGCCGCAAGATGACCGCCGGCGGAGAATCCCATCACGCCTATCTGCTTCACACCCCACTCCTCCGCGTGGTGGCGGCAGTAGCGGAACACGTTCTGGACATCGGTCAGAGGCACGTTCCAGTGGCCGAACGGCAGACGGTACTTAAGGACGGCGGCGCTGATGCCCTGGCTGTTGAGCCACTCGGCTGCGTACTGTCCCTCGTGTACATAGGCGGTGAACCAGTAGGCGCCGCCCGGGCAGATGATGACCATCTTGCCGTTAGGGTTCTTGGCCAGATAAAGCTCGAACCTAGCGCTGTCTCCGGTGTACTTCAGATTCATGTCCTTGGTCAGCTCCTCCGGCCTTGTGCAGCCGTTGGACTCGCCGGGACCAAGGGTTATGCCCTCTATGCCCTTGTCAACGTTCTGTCCCTCAGGGTAGAGGTGGACGACCTTGTCAGGCCTGCGTGTGAACTGCTCCCGGGCGACTTTCGGTCTATCCTTCTTTCCGTCCACGCCCTCAAGCTGCTGCCCGAGCCATCTTTCCAGGGCGGCGGAGAACTCCGGCCTGCACGAACCGAGATTGTCCTTGCAGACCTTCGGATCCAGACCGATGCCCAGATCCGTGAATCCCCAGCCGTGGCGACCTTTCGGATAGGTATGGAGTTCCGCAGGAACCTTGTTCCTGACCAAGGCCTGGTAGAACTTGACCGAGCTGGTCACCGGAACCGTCTCGTCATACGTGCTTACTCCGATGAAGGTCGGGGGAGTGGTAGGGGTTACGTCGCGGTAGGTGGTGTACCTCTTCCGCAGCCCCTCATATTCATAAAGTCCGTCGTACCATTCCCCGAATGGCTTGTTCTCCCTTTCCTTCCAGAAGTCCTTGCTGCCCAGAAGGTTGTCAACCGATCCTTGGTGTGTGGCACTCTCGTCCATCAGGATGACGGGGTAGAAGAGCACGGCGAAATCGGGCCGCGTCGTCGAGTCAACGTACATGGTCTCTGCCGTGCTGGCAAGATGTCCGCCTGCGGAGAATCCCATCACGCCGATCTGCCTTACACCCCATTCGCCGGCATGGTGACGGCAGTAGCGGAAGGCGTTCTGAACATCCTGGAGCGGAATCTCCCGGTGGCCGTTTGGCAGGCGGTACTTCAGGACAGCGCAGGCTATGTCCCGGTCATTCAGCCATTTGGCGGCGTAAGACCCTTCGTTCCAAGTGGATATTCCCGTGTAGCCTCCGCCGGGGCAGACGATGACCATCTGTCCGTTCGGATTCTTTGGCATGAATATGTCGATGCGCGCGCTGTCGGTGACATTGCTGATGAAGCCCCATCCGCCGGCCTCTTCCGGTCCCTCAAGCCCGTTTGCCACAAGCGGTCCCTCGGTGACGGCGACTCCGTTCTCGATTATTCCCTGGGCGGAATTCTGTCCGTTGGGGTAGAGGTACACAGTCTTTGTCGGCGCGTACTCGATCCCGGGCTTTCCCTTTGTAAGCAGCTTGTCCTCCACCGGGGATGTCCTCGCCAACGGATTGACATTCACCACGGAACCATCGAGTACCAGTTGGCCTTTCCGGATCTTTCGCTGCGCCGAGGCATCTGTCCCGACGCAGACAACCGCCGCCACCATAGCGGCCACAAGAAATGTTCTTTTCATATTCTCTGTCTTTAATGTCCTATTTATGAATATATCTACAAATATAGTAACCTTCAAAAAATAACCTGCCTCATCTTAAGGAATCTTTTCGGTCTATATCTGTTTTCTCATCAGTCATGTGCCACCGGCACACTCCTTCTTCGAAAATAGATCTATCCTCGAAAATCTTCTCCTAATCTGAGGCAGGTTATTTTTTTCACGTTACATAACGAAAAGGAGCGGCATTTTATGGCCGCTCCTTGAAAGATAGTTATTTGATAAGGGTGCTCACTCGTCGGTTTCTCTGAACTCAAGCAAGTCTCCTGGCTGACAGTCCAATGCCTTGCAGAGGGCGTCGAGTGTGCTGAATCGGACACCCTTGGCCTTCCCGGTCTTAAGTATCGACAGGTTCACCGCCGAAAGTCCGATCTTCTCCGCCAGCTCGGCTGAAGTCATCTTCCGCCTGGCCAGCATCACATCGACATTTACTACTATTGGCATGATGACTATTCTTCAGTTGTTTCCGCCTGAGGCTGCTCCTCCGGCTTGGTCTCCTTTCCCTTAAGATATTCAGGCAGATTCATTCCCGCCATGTTGAAAAGATCCTGGAGCGGAGGAACGGAACCCATCAGGCCGGAGATGAAGTTCGCGGTCGATGTCTTGCCGTTCTTTCCTTCGCCGTTGCCGTCCCAGACGGTAACCTTGTCGATCTTTATGCCCTTGACAGCCTCGACCTGAGTCTTGACGAGTTCAGGGAGTTTGTCCGCGATGAGCATGAGCACGGCCTTCTGAGGATCGCCGGCAGCGGCCTTGACGAGCTCGTTGAAACCGTCTGCCTGCTTTGAGAGGACCTCAAGGGTACCACGGGCCTGAGCGTCCATCTTGGCGAAGATGGCGTCTGCCTCTCCCTTGGCCAGCCTGCGGACCTTCTCGGCCTCGGCCTCAGCCTCGATGATGAGCTTCTCCTTGTCGATCTGGGCAGGTACGACGATGTTGGCCTGCTGGGTTGCCCTTTCTCTTTCGGCACGGGCAAGCTCGGCGTCACGCTCGCTCTGGTAGGCCTCCTGGAGGGCCTTCGCGGCCTGTACCTTCTCTGCGGCCACGGCCAGACGGGCGGCCTCTGCCTCTTTCTCGCGGCGCTGTGCGTCGGAGTTGGCGATGTCGATCTTGGAAGTGTTCTCTCCCTGCACGGCGAGGGCGTTTGCCGCGGCAGTCTTGATACGGGTATCTCTCTGGGTCTCAGCGATTCTGATGTCCTTGTCCCTGTCGGCCTCGGCCTTACCGATCTCACCGTAGCGGTTCTGCTCGGCGACACTCTTCTTGGCATCGTTGATGGCCTTGGCGGCTGCCTCCTTACCGAGAGCCTCAATGTAGCCGGACTCGTCACGGATGTCGGTCACGTTCACGTTGATGAGCTTGAGACCGATCTTGCGGAGCTCAGCCTCAACGTTCTGGCTTACAGCCACGAGGAACTTGTCACGGTCGGAGTTGATCTCCTCGATGTCCATCGTGGCGATCACCAGACGGAGTTGTCCGAAAAGGATGTCGGTGGCGATGTTCTGGATGTTGTCGATGGAGAGTCCGAGAAGCCTCTCGGCTGCGTTTGTCATGCTGTCAGGCTCCGTGGAGATTCCGACGGTGAAACGGCAAGGCACATCGACACGGATGTTCTGCTTGGAAAGAGCGTTGGTAAGGTTGCACTCGATGGAGATCGGCTTGAGATCGAGGAACGCATAGTCCTGGAACACAGGCCAGACGAAAGCCGCGCCTCCGTGGATGCATCGTGCCGACGAGATGGATCCGCTCTTGTTCTTGCCGGTCTTACCGTAGATGACCATCACCTTGTCGGAAGGACAACGGCGGTAGCGCTTAAGAATCGCCGCGAATGTCACGAATATGACGACGACGATGATGAGGATAAGGGATAGTTCCATATTCAAAGGGTTTAAAAAGTGTTAATATATTCGTAAATAATTGATTGCTTGGTTGTTGCTTTCGCGCTGGCTCTTTAGATGATGGTCGGGTTGAGTTCCTCCACCAGCATCGTGTAGTCGTTGATGACTTCCGTGACCTTTATCGCCGTTCCGGTGCGGATCGTGTCCCCGTCGGTGATGGCGTCATATTCCCTGACGGCGTTGTTGATGGAGATCTGGATCTTGCCTTCGCCCTTGCGCTCGCCGGGAATGGTGAGGTAGACCTTGCCCTCGCATCCGACAGCCGACTTGTGCACGTCGATGTTGCCTGTCTGCTGCATCCCGCTAAGCCATTTGAAGATCCACATGACGATGGCCACAAGCATGACACCCATGACCACGGAAATGATGATCAGCAGGGCGTTGGATTCGATGCTTTCGTTCAGAAGCACCGCGGTCCATCCGAATCCGAGGCAGAAGTTGACAAGGTTGCGGAACGTCAGAAGGTTCATCGATGGATCGGCGTCGAACCCGCCGTCCGATGTGTCGAGGTCAAAGTCCCCGTCGTGTCCTCCGAGTCCCAGAAAGGTCAGAACCGTCTGAATGACGAAAATCAGCGATGCCGAGAGTGTGATGGCCCAAAGGACCTGCATTGCCGAGCTGAGTGATGTCCACCAGGTAATCATATCATTAAGTGTTTTAGTTAACCGCAGCCGGAACGCTCCCCGAACTGCTCTCTTGCAAATATATTAATTAATTTATGAAAAACAATAATATTTTCTAAAAAATCGTAAAAAATATGAATATCCCTTGCCGCTCAAGGGCTGTCACGAAGTGACTGGGTGGAGGTGGAATTACTAATATAATAAAGAGGGTGACTAAAACTTTTAGCCACCCTCCTTCTATATTACCGGAACACTACTTGCCGGCGAGGCGGGTGTAGGTGCCGTAACGTACTTTGGCGAATTCCTCGGTGAGGCTCAGGAGCTCCTGGGCTCTGTCAGGGAACAGCTTGTAAAGGGATGCGAAACGAACCTCTCCCTTGAGGAAGTCCTGGAACTTGGTCCAGTCCGGTTCCTTGGAGTCGAGAGTGAACGGATTCTTTCCTTCGGCCTCAAGATTAGGGTTGTACCTGTACAGGTGCCAGTAACCGCAGTCTACGGCGAGTTTCTCCTCCTTCTGGCTCAGACCCATGCCTGCCTTCAGACCGTGGTTGATGCACGGTGCGTAGGCGATGATCAGGGACGGGCCGTCGTAGGCCTCGGCCTCCTTGATGGCGTTCAGGTACTGTGCAGGGCTTGCACCCATGGCCACCTGTGCGACGTAGACGTAGCCATAGCTGATGGCCATCATGCCGAGATCCTTCTTGCGGATCTTCTTGCCTGAGGCGGCGAACTTGGCGATCGCGCCGGCAGGGGTCGACTTGGAGCTCTGTCCACCGGTGTTGGAGTAGACCTCGGTGTCGAGAACGAGCACGTTCACATTCTTGCCGGAGGCGAGGACGTGGTCGAGTCCGCCGTAGCCGATGTCGTAGGCCCAGCCGTCACCACCGAAGATCCACTGGCTGCGGGCAGGGATGAAGTGCTTGTAGTCAAGAAGTTTCTTGCAGTGAGGGCAGTCGGTGTTCTCCATGAGCGGAACAACCTTGTCGGCAATCTCGCGGGTGATCTCGCCGTTCTCCTTGTTGTCAAGCCACTGCCTGAACAGCGCCTTGATCTCGTCCGGACACTTGTCGCAGTCGAGGGCGGCTGTCATGAGGTTGGCCACCGTCTCGCGGGCGCGGTCGGAGCCGATCTTCATTCCGAGGCCGAACTCGGCGTTGTCCTCGAACAGGGAGTTCTGCCAAGCCGGGCCATGACCTTGGGCGTTGGTGCAATAAGGAGAAGCAGGGAATGACGCTCCGTAGATTGAAGAGCAACCTGTGGCGTTGGCGATCATCATCCTGTCACCGAAGAGCTGTGTGATGTTCTTGATGTAAGGGGTCTCACCGCAACCGGCGCAGGCACCGCTGAACTCGAACAGAGGCTGTGCGAACTGGGAGTTCTTGACATTGGCTGCCTTGTTGACAACAGTGTCCTTGTAGCCTACCTTAGTGGCGAGCCAGTTGAAGTTGTCCTGCTCAGAGTGCTGGTCGAGGGCGGAAACCATTGTGAGGGCTTTCTCCTTCGCAGGGCAGACATCCACGCAGTTGCCGCAACCTGTACAGTCATCCACAGAGACTGAAAGGGCGAATGAATATTCCTTCAGAACGGCCTTGCCCTGTGCCTTCTTGAGTCCGGCAGGAGCCTTCTCGGCCTCTTCGGCTGTGAGCAGGAACGGACGGATGGCGGCGTGAGGGCAGACGAACGCGCAGGAGTTGCACTGGATACACTTGTCTGGATCCCAGCTTGGAACCATGACGGCGACTCCGCGCTTCTCGTAGGCTGAAGTGCCGGCCGGCATCGTGCCGTCGGCATAAGGCAGGAACGCGCTGACAGGGAGGGAGTCTCCGTTCTGGGAGTTCACAACGTCAGCGATGTCCTTGACGAACGCAGGGGCGAGGCAATCCTTGTTAGGGGTCTCGAACCTGGCCGAGATCTTAGCCCACTCGGCAGGAATGGCCACTTCGGTATATTCACCGCCACGGTCAACGGCGGCGAAGTTCATGTTCACCACATTCTCGCCCTTGTTGCCGTAGCTCTTCACGATCGCGTCCTTCATGTACTTGACGGCGTCCTCGTAAGGGATGATGCCGGTGATCTTGAAGAAAGCGGACTGGAGGATCGTGTTGGTCCTGTTGCCGAGTCCGATCTCAGCGGCGATCTTGGTGGCGTTGATGATGTAGAGCTTGATCTTCTTCTTGCCGATGACAGCCTTCACGTTGTCAGGGATCCTCTTGACGGTCTCTTCCTCGTCCCAGAGTGAGTTGAGGAGGAGGGTTCCTTTCTCCTTGATACCCTTGAGCACGTCATACTTGCTCAGGTAGGAAGGAACGTGGCAGGCCACGAAGTCAGGGGTGCTGACAAGATATGGAGCCTTGATCGGCTTGTCTCCGAAGCGGAGGTGAGAGCAGGTGTAGCCGCCGGACTTCTTCGAGTCATAGTCGAAGTAGGCCTGGCAATATTTCTGCGTGTGGCTTCCGATGATCTTGATGGTGTTCTTGTTGGCGCCGACGGTGCCGTCGGATCCGAGTCCGTAGAACTTGCACTCGGTCGTGCCTGGCTTCACGATGGAAACCTCGCTCTTGATCGAGAGGGACTTGAATGTCACGTCATCGACGATGCCGATGGTGAAGTCGTTCTTTGGCTCGTTGAGCTCAAGGTTGTCGTAAACGGCGACGATCTGGGCAGGAGTGGTGTCCTTTGAGGACAGTCCGTAGCGTCCGCCGATGATCAGCGGAGAGTTGCTCTGTCCCTGGAACAGGGCCTTCACGTCAAGGTAGAGAGGCTCTCCGAGCGCTCCCGGCTCCTTTGTCCTGTCAAGGACAGCGATTCTCTTGACAGTCTTAGGAAGGACTTTCAGGAAATATTTCTCCGCGAATGGCCTGTAGAGGTGAACGGTGACAAGACCGTACTTTCTGCCCTTCTTCGCGAGGTAGTCGATGGTCTCCTTGATGGTCTCGGTGACGGATCCCATGGCGACGATGATGTTCTCGGCGTCCGCGGCTCCGTAGTAGGTGAACGGACGGTACTCACGGCCTGTCATCTCGCTGATCTCACCCATGTAGCGGGCGACGATGTCCGGAACGGCGTTGTAGTAGTTGTTCCTTGACTCCACGGCCTGGAAGTAAACGTCTCCGTTCTGGGCGGTACCACGGGTGACAGGAGCGTCAGGATTGAGTGCCCTGTCACGGAAAGCCTTGAGGGACTTCTTGCTGACCATATTCTTGAGCTCTTCCTCGTCGAGAGCCTCGATCTTCTGGATCTCGTGCGATGTGCGGAATCCGTCGAAGAAGTGGAGGAAAGGAATGCTGGACTTGATCGCCGAGAGGTGAGCCACGGCGGCGAGGTCCTGAGCCTCCTGAACTGAACCGGAAGCGAGGAGTGCGAAGCCTGTCTGGCGGCAGGCCATCACGTCCTGATGGTCTCCGAAGATAGAGAGGGCATGTGATGCAAGCGCGCGGGCTGAGATATGGAAGACAGCCGGAAGCATTTCTCCGGCGATCTTGTACATGTTAGGGATCATAAGGAGAAGACCCTGTGAAGCTGTGTAGGTCGTGGTGAGGACACCGGCCTGGAGGGAGCCGTGCACTGCTCCGGAGGCACCGGCCTCACTTTCCAACTCTGTGACACTTACTGTCTCGCCCCAGAGGTTCTTTTTCCCGTGGGCAGCCCATTCGTCAATGTTCTCTGCCATCGGAGAGGATGGTGTGATAGGGTAGATGCAGGCGTTCTCGCTGAAAAGATAAGCGACGTTCGCCACGGCAGTGTTACCATCACAAGTGATGAATTTCTTTTCTTTAGCCATATCGTTAACGTTATGTTAATATATTAGATTGTAGTCAAACCTTCGATGGTGATTCCTTCGGTTCCGGCCGAAATTCTCTTCACCAAGCCTTGCAGGACAGTACCCGGGCCGATCTCCATGAAGTAGTCCGCTCCGTCCGCGAGCATATTCCTGACAGACTGGGTCCATCTCACCGGTGAGGTGAGCTGGGCGAGGAGGTTCTTCTTGATGGTCTGCGGGTCTGTGACGGCCTGTGCGCTGACGTTCTGGTAGATCGGGCAGATAGGTTCCACGATCCTGGTCTCCTCGATCGCCTTTCCGAGCTCGATGCGCGCCGGCTCCATAAGAGGGGAGTGGAACGCTCCGCCGACGGCGAGAGGAAGAGCCCTCTTCGCACCTTCGGCCTTGGCTTTCTCACAGGCCTGCTCCACGGCGGTCTTCTCGCCGGAGATCACGACCTGGCCTCCGCAGTTGTAGTTGGCCGGGATCACGATGCCCTCGCATGAGGAGCAGATCTCCTCGACCTTCTCGTCCGGCAGCCCGACGATGGCGGCCATCGTCCCCGGCACCTTCTCGCAGCAGAGCTGCATCTGGGTGGCACGGATATAGACAAGACGAAGGGCATCCTCGAAACTGATGGCTTCCGCGGCGGCAAGTGCGGAAAATTCACCAAGAGAATGCCCTGCGACCATATCAGGTCTGAATCCTTCGTAGCACTTCGCCAGAACGACGGAGTGCAGGAATATTGCCGGTTGTGTGACGCGTGTTGCCTTGAGGTCATCCGGCGTGCCCTCAAACATTATGTCAGTGATTCTGAATCCAAGTATGTCATTCGCCTTCTCGAGCAATTCCTTGCCTTTGGCGTTTCCCTCGTAAAGCGCTTTCGCCATACCTGGGAACTGGGAACCCTGACCGGGAAATACGTATGCTTTTTTCATAATACACAAATATAAGATTATTTATTGGATTATCCGAATGATAGACGCTCTTTTATCTGCCATAAAACAGGAATATTTCAAACTTTGAATCTTCTTTTGAGAAAGATTCGCCAAAAATTCTTGTTTTGCCATTAATTTGTTATTTTTGTAAACTGATTGCGGCTAACCGCAAGAATGATGCCCCTGTAGTCTAATGGATAGAATTTCGGATTCCGGTTCCGACGATTTGGGTTCGATTCCCAACGGGGGTACTTACCAATCCTGAAAAGATTATGAAAAGAACTGTTATCGCTTTGGCTGCGACGCTTCTCGTCACCGCTCCTGTTGTCTTTGCCCAGAATCCGGAAAAAAGAAATGAGATCAATGTGGGCTATGGCCGGGTAACGGCTGTGGATGCGGCTCACGTCTTCGGCGGAGCGCTTGCCACGGTGTTCACCGCAGGTTACGCCCGATTTGACAACTTCAGGTCTTACGGCTCGGTCAATCTTGAGTATTACCGGGCTCTGAACAAGACGTTCTCTGTCGGGGCGGCTGTCTCCTGGTTCGGCGGGACAGCCGATGAGCTGAACAAGGACAACGTGAAGACAGGAAAGTCCAATTATAGCGGATTCGCCCTGATGCCGGCGGCGAGGATGTTCTGGTTCAGGAAGCCGCACGTTGCCATGTACTCGAAGCTTGCTGCCGGAGTCACTCTTCTGGACGATTATGACGAGGAGGCAGACTCCCGTTCATTCGACCCGTTCTTCGGGGCTCAGGTGACTCTTGCCGGAGTGCAGTTCGGAGGGGAGCGCTTCCGTGGCTTCATAGAGGCCGGCGCGGGAATGCAGGGCCTGGTACTTGCCGGAGTGAGTTTTTCGTTCTGATCCTAAAGAACATTAAGTAAGCGTTAAAAAAACACCACCATCACCCGGATTTCAGTGATGGCGGTGTTTTTTGAATATACTGCCTTGCTCCCTACTGCTTGGTGAAGAGGGAGGCGAAACCGAACATGTCAGGGTCGAATTTCTCGTCTTTCCACCACTTTATGCCGAACGGTGGCTTGTCATAGTCACGGAACTCTACGGTCAGATCGCCGTCCACAATGGTAAAGACAACAACAGCCTCGCCTATAGCCTCATTGTCCTTGCTGAAAGCCCTGTTGGCGGCTGAGAGAAGGTAGTAGGCGTTCGTGTGGACTTTATAACCATCATACGCCATGAACATTGTGCATTCGCTGACGGCGTTTTCCCCCATAGGTTTCCCTTCCGAAGAGTAGTTTATTGGATTGGTAGGAATCATTGTGGCCTCCCTGAAGAAGCTGGCGAAGTCTCCCTTGTCATTAGGGGTCACGGTCACGACTCCTGACTCGTCCTTTGTGAAGGTGAGCGTGAATCCTTCATTGTTCAAAGGCAGCAGAGAAGGGTTGTCTCCCTCCATCTCGAACCATCCTATAAGCTCGTCCACTGCGAACACCTTGCTGAACGTCCATGTTCCGAGAATAGCGTCCGGAACTTTTACTGAATAGAGGGTGTACTCCGCGCTCTCATTGTCACCCGGGATGAACCTGACGGCTGCGTCCATGTCCACGGTCACCTCTACCTTGTCCCCGTCCTTGAAGCCGTCCTTGAGGGAGAACTTGAATATGGCTGCCGACTTGCCGGCCTTGAGGACGGCGTGAGGGCCTGAATAGGTTTTGTCCGTGGCTTTGGTGGCCGGGTCGAAGACCACGTACGGAGCAGCCTCGCCGGTGATCTTGAGAGGAATGATCACGTCGTCGTTCAGGGAGAGCTTGTCGCCGGAGGTCACGCCGGTCACCTTGATCTTGGCGACATAGGAGCCTAGCACGTCCGCTTTGGTTAACTCGAATGAATATACAAGCGTCTCTTCCGGATCCGGAGCCACGATGGTGACGAACTTGGTTCCGAGGTCGTAGCCTGACGGACACTCGATCCCGAGGTTCAAAGGACTGGCCTGGGTCAGATTCAGATTCTTTACGCTGAATGTGCCGGAGGTCTCTCCGGCCTTGATTGTGACCGGGACGCCGGTCAGCTCGAAATCAGTCCCCGCATTCGCTCCTGAGGAGTTGATCATGACACTGACATTCTCGGTGGCCGGCTCGCTGAGGATGACCTTCACATCGACGCTGCGCTTGGCATAGGCAGTGTAGAGGCTTTTCTCAAACTCGACAGTCGGCTTGTCATCCTTCTGGCAGGACGAGATCGTCACCGCGGCCGCCGCGGCCGCCACAAATGTTAGAATTCTTTTAAACATACTGCTATAAATTAAAAAACAAAACTCTTTTCTTAAAGACACGAACCTCACTTGCCCTTGGCCGCGCTGACCGCCGCCTCGTACTCGGCCCTGATGGCCTTCAACTCCTCCCTTTCGGCAGCGGTAGGGATCTCACCTTTCGGTTTGATATAGCTTTTGGAGGCGTCGGAAGTCTTCGGTGGAAGCTCATTGTAGGAACATCCACAGAGGGTTGCGCCGACAATGAAGGCTGCTAAGATAGCAATTATATTTCTTTTTGTTCTCATAATGCTTAAAAAATGTAAGTTGTCATTAGTAAACATAGCCGGGGTTCTGCTCCAGTCCCGGATTCAGATCCACGTCGGACTTGGAGATCGGAGAGGTGTAGAGGTACTCTCTCGTGGTGTATTTCAATCCGTTGCTGATCACCCACCACTCCGGGCAGCCGTTGCGCTTGAGCTCGTACCAGCGGTCGCCTTCCATGTAGAGTTCCTTACGTCTTTCATCGAAGATGGCCTGGAGAAGGGGAGTGACGGCGTTGCCTTGACAATCCACAACAATCCTGTCGTCGGGGCGGACAGCCGGAAGCGACGCCATTGTCAGGTCGGAGACATCCTCGATCCTGTTGCGGCGCAGCTCGTTCAGCCATCTGAGGGCGGAATCGTTGTCCCCTTTGTGATAGTAGGCCTCGGCCAGCATCAGCACGATCTCGGAAAGGCGGACCTTGCACTCGGGAGTCTTGACATTCATCCTTTTGCTGTTGAAGCTGGCCGCATAGCGGACATCCTTTTCAGGATTCTCTCCGAACAGCCTGATGAGTCTTGCGCTTGCCGGTCGGGAGGCCAGATAGCTTTTCGAGTAACTGAAGTACCAGTCCAGCTCGCTGGAGTTGTTGATGTGCGAGCGGACAAGCACCTCGCCCTTGGCTTCATATTGCGCGTTGATCATCCCGGCATATTCGGAAATCGGGGTGAGGGAGACGCCGCTGCGGGCGATGATGTCCTCGCAGAGAGAGACGACGTTGTCCCAGTTCTGGCACCAGAACTCCAGCTTCGCCTTGTAGGCCTTTATGATCCATTCCGTGAACAGGTACTTCGGATCCGTCGGGTTGAGCGCCAGCGCCTTGTCCAACTGAGCCTTGGCGTAGTCGTAGGTCTGGCGTATGGTGCCTCGCAGCGGCTTGTCGTTGATGCCGAAACTCTCCACGACAGGGATGCCCGGAAGCTCGCCGGCCTTGGCGTCCGACCACGGCTGGCAGAACTCCCTCAGCAGGTTGTAGTAGATGATTCCTTTCATTGAATATGCCGCCGAAAGCGCGCCCCGGGCGATGTCCGTGTCCCGGCCTGACATATTCTCAATCACTATGTTGCAGTCTCTGACGATCTTCCAGCTCTCCTCGTAGGCACGCTGGCGGCTGTCGATCTCCTCGCCGGCGAAGAATGTGAGGCTGGCGCTGGTGCGGATGTTGGCGTCGAGATTGTCGGCGCAGCCCTCAAGATGCTTGATGGCGTCCATATTCCCGATGACATATTCATCACCGCCGCCCTCGATGTCCCGCAGGCGGTTGTGGATGATAGCGGCGAATTCCTCGTCCGTCTCGGGGATGACCTCCCCCTGGGGCTGGACGTTGAGGTAGCCCCGGCAGCCGGCGGCGCTGACCAGAAGGGCGAGGGCGGCGGCGCGCTTGAAGATGTTCATGAATATTCCCATGTTTTTCATTTCCGATTCTTTAGAATTCGACATTGATGCCTCCGGACACGCTTCTGGTGGTCGGGTAGGTCGCTCCCGGGATCTCCGGGTCCATACCGTCGTAGCCCGTGAACGTGAAGAAGTTGTTCATCGAGATGTTGAAGCTCAATCCTCTCATCCTCAGTTTCTTGACAGCCTCCGAAGGCAGCGAGTAGGTCAAGATTATGGACTTGATGCGGACGTAGGAGTTGTTCTTCAGGTAGACCGCGTCGATGATGCTGTAGTCCATCGGGTTGTAGGACGAGAAGTTGTACCTGGCGTCGTAGTAGTCGTAGACGCGCGGGTACTTGACTCCGGTCGTGTGGGAAGGTGTCCATCTGTTCGTCCTGTCCTTCTCCACGTTGAGGTGGTTGCCGTAAAGGTCGCTGAACTGGGACTGGACGGTCTCCGTGCTGACTCCGCTGTGGGAGGTGTTGCTGTAGCTGGCCGGGTAGCGCATCTTCTCGTAGGTCTTCGAGCCGAGGGAGAACATTCCGCTGACGCTGAGTTTCAGCTGCTTCCACGATGCGCTGAGGTTGAAGCCGCCGGTGTACGGCGCGATGGTGGTGCCGAGGAAGTAGCGGTAGTTGTCCGGCTTGTTGAGGTCGGTGGCCGTGGCGATCTGCGCGTCCGGACGGAGCCTGAACTGGTAGAGTCCCGTGTCGGAGGCTATCCCGGAGTATTTCCCGCTGAAGATCGCCCCGGTCGGGTAGCCTTCCACGTAGCGGTCCTTGGAGGTTATCCCGCTCTGGGAAACGGGCTTATATTTCAGAACCTTGTTGAAGTTGTAGGCGAAGTTGACCGCCGCCCCCAGGGTCCAGTCCTTGGTCTGGAGGATTTTTCCGTTGACCGTGACCTCCACGCCGTTGTTCATGATGTCGGCGGCGTTGAAGTAGACATAGGTGAATCCTGTCGTGCTCTGGACGGGCGAGGATGTGACCACGTCCGTGCTGAGGCGGTAGTAATATTCAGTGTTCACCGTGAGCCGGTCCTTCCAGATGCCGAAGTCCAGGCCTACCTTCGCGTCCTGGGTCTTCTCCCATCCGAGGTCGGGGTTCGGGGCCGAAGGGATCGTGCCGAGGTTGAAAGTCTCGTCGCCGAAGTAGCGGTACTGCTGCTGGAGGTACTGCATCACAAGCAGGTGCGAGGTGCTGGTGTTCACGTCGCCCGTGAAACCGTAGGCTGCCCTGAGGGTAGCGTGCGAGAGCATCGGAATGGCTTTCATGATCCATTCCTCCTCGCCAAGGTGCCAGGCCGCCCCCGCGCTCCATGTCGGGTTGAACTGCCTGTTGCTTCCGAAGTTGGAGCTGCCGTCGGTGCGGAACGATGCGTTAAGGACGATCGTCTTTCCGAGATAGTAGTCCGCCGAGGCGTAGAACGAGGCGTAGCGGGTCTTGCTGAAATATTCCCCGTTGAGTTTCTCGACCTGCCTCACCCATTCGTCCTGCGGGCCGCTGACTGACGGCAGGGAAGTGGTGCCGGTCTTCGGATCGTAGTTGTAGCGCTTTGTGAAGATCGTGTTGGCATCCGAGCCTCGGACTTCCGCTCCCGCCAGCACATTGACAGTGTGGATCTTGCCGAAGGTCTTGTTGAACGCGAGATGGCTGCGCGCGACGTAGCTGTTCCGGTTGGCCCTGTTCTGCGAGATGCTGCCGTAGAGGTTGGTCTGTGAGCGGTCGTCGCTCCCCAGCCTGTCGCGGAACGCCGAGTAGGTGTACTTGTCCACGATCTTGTCGGTCGAGTTGCCGGCGAATGAATATGACACCAGCCCCACGAAGTGCAGGGGCTCGGCTATCCTGAAGTCCGTCTGGATCCTGAACGTGCCGTTGGTGTTCTTGGTGGAACTGCTGTTCGAGTCCAGCTCGCGCAGGATGTTGAAACCGTTCTTCGGCATCACCTGCTCGACTCCGCGTCCGTTGTAGTACCCGAGGGTGAACCAGGTGTTGTCGGCGGCGTATGATCCGTCATCGTTGTACGCCTTCTCGTACGGATTGGAGAAGTAGGCGTAGTTGAACGGATCCACGCTGGAGTACGGCATCCTGGACTCCTGCCTTGCGGCCTCCATTCCGATGTCGATCCTTGCCCAGTCCACAGGCTTGAGGGTCATCTTTGTGTTAATGTTGTACCTTCTGTACTTGTTGTGGATCAGCATGCCGTCCTCGTCGTTGAGGCCGAGGGCGACATAGTAGGTATTCTTGTCCGAACCGCCGCTGAGGGAGAGATGGTGCCCCTGCGAGAACGCGTTCCGGAAAAGCAGCCCGTACCAGTCCGTGTCGTTGTTTCTGAGCGAGGCTATGTAGTCGTTCTGGGCATTGGTGTCGCCTTTGAGTCGCGTGAAGTTCCCGAGTCCGGCCCTTATCTGCCCGACGACCCCGACCACCGGATAGACCACGGTGTTGTCCTCCAGCGACTCCTTGTACTTCTCAGCCGAGAACTCGTCCCACAACTCGTCCTCCCAAGCCAGTTTCTCTGCGGAGTTCATCAGGTTCAGTGTCCTTTGAGGCTTGATGGAGAGGGTGAAAGTGTTGTTGTAGCTGATCCTCATCCTTCCCGCCTCACCCTTCTTCGTGGTCACGACGATCACACCGTTGGCGGCCCTGGAGCCGTAGATCGCCGCAGCCGCCGCATCCTTCAGGATGGTGATGCTCTCGATGTCGTTGGGGTTGATGTTGCCGATGCCGTTCACGAATATGTTGTCGAACCCTCCGGTCGCAAGCTGCTCAGAACTGAGCGTAGGGGAGTCGCTCTGCATAGGCACGCCATCCACCACCCAGAGCGGCTGGCTGGTCCCCGAGAGGTTGTTGGCTCCTCGAATCCTGATCCGGGACTGTGTTCCTGGCTGCCCTGAAGTGGCAGACACGGCCACGCCGGCCACCTCACCCTGCATCAGCGCGTCCACCGACGAGATGGCCTTGGCCTCGAACTTGTCCGAATTGATGACTGCCACAGACCCGGTTATCCTTTTGACGGTAGTCTGAGCGTACCCCGTGACCACGACCTGGTCGAGCTGCGTGCTTTCCCACTCCATCACAATAGTGATGTCCTCCGTCTTCCCCGGTGTGATTCTGTAGACGACATCTTTCATCCCGACCGAAGAGAACAGCACGGATTCCGTCCCCGCCGGCACCTTGAAGCTGAACTTCCCGTCCAGATCCGTGGTGGTCCCGGCTGCTTTATTCTGCATGGAGATGATCCCGGCCCCGATCACAGGAGCCCCGTCCGTGTCCACAACCTTCCCCGAGAGAATCGTCCCCTGAGTGACACCGCCTTGATGGATCTGCCGGGAGTCCAGCAGTGCGCCGGGCGAGTCGGACCGCTCAACCTCGTTCTTGCCGACACTGCGTCCATCACGCGCTCCGGCTGCCGGCTGGAGCATAACAAACACCGACAGTATTGCCGCACCAAGTCTAGGCACAGCAAAGCGGCTCCTTCCGCGTTTTTGGCTATTGTCCCATGAATATGAGCTCTTTTGTCTAGGCACAACGAAACGGCACCTTCCGTCCCCGGATAGTTTGGCAGAACCACCGCACCCTTCTAATCTGGACAGCAATTTCTTGGATAGCAATTTATTCATACAGTTTATATTATCATCCATGTCTCTCCTCCTGCCCTCCAATCAGCCCCTAATGAACGATCCCAAGGCAGAAGACCCGAAAACACAAATGTACAAAATTGTAGCTGAATTTCTCCTCCACCACACCAGAAACTTGCAGTAACTTGCAGCCCCGCCCTTTACCCACCACAAAACTGTAAGGATCCCCTCAACCTCCCCACACCCACTCCCGCACCCGCATACTCCTTCCGCACGTGATTACGGAGTTAGGGTATAGTTTGGCTGAGGTTGGACGAGAGGAAGAGTGTATTGAGATGGTAGAAGATTTTATGTACGCTTTGTATTCGCAGACCGGTGCTGCAGTTTCTGTCAATTATCTGACAACGGTGTATGTCGCAAGAGTTTATTTGATATTAGGGGAACGGGAATAATCTGTTGGTTATCGATATAATTTGATTAGTCGTGTTGTACACGGGGACTCCGGATGCCGGATAGACTATTAGAAGCGAAAAAGGGAAATAATGTCACCAGTAAGTGCTCGGCAGCACTCACGGGAGACGAAAAGTAGGGCAAACGTTTCCCAAGAGCGCGGTATGCTCTCTTGAGGAGCAAAAGAGGCCGAAAGTGCTGCCGATGGGATCAAGCGCAAGCTTAAAGAACATAATCTCGATACAAAATCAATTTCAGGCAGGATCCACGTCAAGGGCGATGTGTCCTGAATATTTCCTTTCCTTCTCGAAGCGCTCCACCGTGGCGGCGAGGATCCCCTTGTTCCTCGCGAGCGATCGGTCTTTGGGTAGCAACACTCTGATCTGCCGTATGTTCTGGCCGGAAACCTTGTCAACGGCAGGGGCGTACGGCCCGATGACATCCGGTCCGGTCTTCCCTCCGGCGGCGAATCCGGCCTCCGCGCCGAGCGCGCCGCGGATCGCCTCTGCCAGTTCCCGGCTCAGAAGGTCGGCCCTGGCCTGGTTGTAGTCCTTTATGATGACTCCGATCACCCGTGAATATGGCGGATAGCCGAACATCTTTCTTTCTCCGAGGAAACGGGCCATCATCCCGCTGTCGTCAATCTTTCCGTCAATGTTTTGGTAGACAGGATGATCCGGCTGCGAGGTCTGGATTACGAAAAGCCCCTTCTCACCTCGTCTGCCGCATCGTCCCCTGAACTGCTCAAGCAACTGGAGCCCCCTCTCGTCAGCCCGGTAGTCCTCCTGTCCGAGAATGGAGTCGGCCTGCAGCACGGCCACAAGTGTCAATCCGCTGAAATCAAACCCTTTGGCGACCATTCTCGTACCGATGAGGATGTCGATCTCCCCTTTGGAAAACTGTCGGATGACCTCGGTCTCATATTTCCTGCTTTGCGCCGTGTCGCTGTCCAGCCTTGCGATCCTTGCGCCGGGGAACAACCTCGCGGCCTCTTCCTCCACCTTCTGTGTCCCGGCACCGAGCGGCTTGAGCGCGCCTCCGCATTCAGGACACTTCCCGGTATATTCATAAACCCTTCCGCAGTAGTGACAGACGAGCCTTTCTGTTCCGTCCGCCCTCCTGTGGAGGCTCAGGCTCACGTTGCAACTGCGGCATTTTGGGATCACGCCGCATTCCTGGCACTGTGTGACCGGTGAATATGCCCTCCGTTCCCGGAGGATCAGCACCTGCCGCCGTAGGCTCAGGCAGTGGTTGACACGGTCGATCAGCTTCCGTGAGAAACTGCCGACCATCCCGTTCTTGCGCCGTTCGGCGATCGTGTCGATGATCTCGATGTCCGAGTCCGCCGCATCGTAGTAGCGTTTGCTCAGCGTGACCAGTCCATAGCGTCCCACGCTGCAATTGTAGAGCGACTCAAGTGACGGTGTGGCCGATCCAAGGATCACATCAGCCGCGAATATCCTGGCCATCATGATCGCCGTCTCTCGTCCGTTATACCTAGGCGCCGGCGAGTCCTGCTTGTAGGAAGTGTCGTGTTCCTCGTCGATGATGACGAGTCCTAAGTCCTTGTGCGGAAGGAATATGGCACTTCGTGTTCCGAGTACAAGACAGCGCCTTCCCGCGTCTCCGCAACTTCTTAGGACAGAGGCGGTTTCCCGCTTCCGCGACATGGTCTCGCCGGAGTGGAACACCAGCAGTTCCTCAGGAAACAACTCGCTGATCCTGTCCTCCAGCTGCCTGCTGAGCGCGATCTCCGGAACAAGATAAAGCACATTCTTACCTCTGGCAAGCGTCTCCCGCGCCAGTTTCAGATAAATCTCTGTCTTCCCCGACCCCGTCACTCCATGAAGCAGCGCCGGCTTCCCCTTCCCGAAAATCTCCTTTATCTCTGAATATGCCTCCTCCTGCGCCGCCGACAGCACGATCCCTTTTCCGTTTATTTTCGCCGCCGCATCCTTTTCCGCCGCGTCTTCGTCCGCTGAACACTTATCGTCCGCTACACAGTTCCCGTTTTCCACACCATTTCCATTCGCTGAAACCGCCGCGGCGCCGCTCAGCCCCAGCACCGCCGCGACCTCCCTCTCCAACTCCTCCTTTTCCTTAATGTACCTCTCCCGAGTCTCCTCCTTCCGGGCCTTCCCGGCCAGCTCAGCCTTCTTCTCTATCCTCTCCCTAAGCCTCCTGACCTTGTCCTCGATCCGCGCTCTGGCCTTCTCCTCCCTCTCGGCTCTCATAGCCTCCAGCCGTGACTGCACGGCCTCCTCGGCGACCTTCTGCGCCGGATAAGCCGCCTTATAGACCTCCCCGACCGTACATAAATAATACTCGGAGATCTGCCTCCACAAAGCAATCTCCTGCAATGACACCGGAGCCAACCCCTCCGCCTTTCCGGCAATCGGTTTTATCCTGTCCACAATCCCCAAAGCCTCCGCCTGCCTACCAACGTCCACAGCACTGACCACTCCGACATATTCCTTCCCCGCAAAGTCCACCCTGACCCTGTCCCCGACCTTGAGCACCGCTTCGTCCGGCTGGTTGGCTTGTCCGGCCTCAGGCCGGGTCGGCTGATGGTCTTGCCCGGCGGCAGCGGCATGTTTTGCCGTTGGCTGATCTTGCCCGGCGGCAGGCCAGGTCGGCTGATGGTCTTGCCCGGCCACGGCGGCAGGTTTTACCGTTGGCTGATATTGCCCGGCGGCAGGCCGGGTCGGCTGATGATCTTGCCCGGCCACGGCGGCAGGCCCGACAGCCGGCTGAGTCTGTTCTCCTTTGGCCTCCAGATAATAATACGGCTCCCACTCCAGCCGGAGCGGAAGAATCACCTGTATGAACAACCTGTCAGTCATGTTGGCGAATTTAGCCAAAAACATCCACTCGGCGAAGAAAAATGCGTTTTCTTCTCAAAAAAATTTGCAACCCAAAGAAAAATGCCTATATTTGCATTCCCAAACGGAAACGGTGTCGTAGCTCAGATGGTAGAGCAATGGACTGAAAATCCATGTGTCGGCAGTTCGATTCTTCCCGACACCACTCCGAGAGCGGGTGACCAAAATCCAGGTCACCCGCTTTTTTGTACATATTCCCCGTCCCGACTCTAAGTCTCAGTTCTTTTCTTTGTTCTTTTCTTTGTTCTTGTTCCCTAAATTCATCATAGCATCCCGGTCGAACTCCATACTCCCGTAACCCCGCGGGCGTGAAAAGGACTGAATCCCGCTTGCGGAGTCCCGTTTGCTACCCCGTGGGCGGGAAAGCGGCTGAATCCCGCTTGCGGAGTCCCGTTTGCTACCCCGCGGGCGGGAAAAGGACTGAATGCCGCTTACGGCCCGTAACCCCGCGGGCGTGAAAAGGACTGAATCCCGCTTGCGGAGTCCCGTTTGCTACCCCGCGGGCGGGAAAAGGACAGAGTCCCGCTTGCGGAGCCACGGCGGTGGCTCAACAAATGATATTCGGACAATAAATCAGAGGTGATTAAAGTTCGGAAATGAGGCGAAATGCCGGGATTTTTCGTAATTTTGTGGTTCGCTAATTTTGGACTATGGCAGAGGACGGGAATATTATCATCAAAGGGGCTAAGGTCAACAACCTTAAGGACATAAGTGTAGAGATTCCTCGGAACAGGCTGATTGTCGTGACGGGTATCTCTGGGTCGGGGAAGTCGTCGCTGGCGTTCGACACGCTTTTCGCAGAGGGACAGAGACGGTTCGCCGAGAGCCTTTCGTCTTATGCCCGACAGTTCCTCGGAAGGATGAGCAAACCGGACGTGGAGTCGATCGAGGGCATACCTCCGGCCATAGCCATCGAGCAGAAGGTGAACGTCAAGAACCCACGCTCCACGGTGGCTACCACTACGGAGATCTACGACTATCTCCGCATCATCTTCGCCCGGATCGGCAGGACATATTCACCAATCAGCGGAAAGGAAGTCAAGTGCCACAGCATCAATGATGTGATGGCTAGCATATTAAGCGGCGATTCAAGAACCGTGTACATTCTTGCGGATCTGAACTGGGGCGCGCGGGAGGATAAGGTCGAGCTGATGCTCAGGCTCAAGGAGGAAGGATATTCACGCTTCTTCGGCGACGATGGCATCATCCGCATCGAGGACATCATGAGGATGGCGGACAAGGGGGAATATCCTGAGAGTCTGAATCTTCTGATCGATCGTCTGAAGTTGCCGGCGTTCAAGGAGTGCCTGCCTTACGGGGACGATGGCGAACCATGGCCGGGGAATGAGTGGGAGGATCTCCAGACCAGGCTACGCTCCTCGATTGACACGGCTTTCCGGATGGGGGAGGGGCGGCTCATCCTCCGCAAGGACAATTCCGTCGAGGAATATTCCAGCCGCTTCGAACTGGACGGCATGACATTCCGCCAGCCTGATGAATATCTTTTCTCGTTCAACAGCCCTTTGGGAGCGTGTCCTGTCTGCGGCGGTCTCGGAAAGATCATCGGTGTGAGTGAGGATCTGGTCGTCCCGGACAAGACGAAAAGCATCTATGACGGAGCCATCGCCTGCTGGCGGGGCGAGTCCATGGGCTGGTTCAGGGATCACATGATAAAGGTGGCCCCGCGTTACGGCATCCCGATCTTCGAGCCATACTGCAATCTCACGCAGAAGGTAAAGGACATCGTCTGGGACGGACATAGTGTTGAGGGTGACGACGATTCGATCGTCGGCATCAACGAGTTCTTCAAGTGGGTTGAGTCCAACCGCTACAAGATTCAGTACAAGTACATGCTCAGCCGCTTCTCGGGCAGGACTACGTGTCACGCATGTCACGGCACGAGACTCAGGCCGGAGGCGCTTTACGTGAAGATGGGCGGCAGGAACATCGCTGAGCTTCTCGACATGAACGTGGACGAGCTTCTGGGCTTCTTCGCGGACCTGAGGCTGACCGACTATGAGAACTCGATTGTCCACAAGGCCGTCGATGAGATCGTGTCGCGTCTTAGGTACATCAAGGACGTCGGGCTGGCCTACCTGACGCTTAGCCGCGCCTGCAACACCCTCTCGGGCGGTGAGAGCCAGAGGATCAATCTGGTGACGGCGCTGGGCAGCTCGCTTGTAGGTTCGATGTACATCCTTGACGAGCCGAGCATCGGACTCCATCCACGTGACACAGAGAGGCTTATCGGAGTTCTGCGCAAACTTAGGGACATCGGCAACACCCTCGTCGTGGTCGAGCATGACGAGGAGATCATCCGGGCTGCCGATGTGCTGATCGACATGGGGCCTTACGCCGGCGTGGACGGGGGCAGGATCGTCTTCCAGGGGAAGATCGGGGGCAATGTTCCCGAGAAGATCATGGACAATTCCCTGACGCTCCAGTATCTGACCGGGCGAAGATCCCGCTATGTCAGGGAAAAGCACCCGTGGACATATTCAATCACCGTGGAAGGCGCTCAGGAGCACAACCTTAAGAATATTGATGTGAAGTTCCCGCTGGGGGTGCTGACGGTGGTTTCAGGAGTCAGCGGCAGCGGAAAGTCCTCCCTTGTCGGTGACATCCTCTACCCGGCGCTCTACCGCAAGATCAACCAGACCGGCGACCTTCCGGGAATATTCAGAAAAATCTCCGGCAACATCGACCGCATCGGGGCTGTTGAATATGTTGACCAGAACCCGATAGGGAAGAGTTCCCGGTCGAACGCCGTGACTTATCTCAAGGTCTACGATGACATCCGCAAACTCCTTGCGGCTCAGCAATATGCCAAGATCAATGGCTACACCCCGTCCTTCTTCTCGTTCAACCAGGACGGCGGACGCTGCCCCGAGTGTCAGGGAGACGGCTTCGTGCGCATCCCGATGCAGTTCATGGCGGACGTGACGATGGTCTGCGAGACTTGCGGCGGCAAGCGTTTCAAGCCTGACATCCTTGAGGTGCGCTTCAAGGGGAAGAACGTGGACGACATCCTGAATATGAGCGTGGAGGAGGCCATCTCCTTCTTCGGTTCGCAGCCGGAGGAACTGTCAAGACAGATTGCCCATAAGCTGCAACCTCTTGTGGATGTGGGACTTTCCTACATCAAACTGGGTCAGAGTTCCTCCACCCTTTCCGGAGGAGAGAGCCAGAGAATCAAGCTGGCCTGGTTCCTGTCCAAGAGCGGCGAGGAGCAGTCCAATGGCAGGAAGAAGATTCTTTTCCTGTTTGACGAGCCGACCACTGGACTGCATTTCTATGACGTGGAGAAACTGCTGAAGGCTTTCGATGTGCTGATCCGTAGCGGTCACACCGTGATCGTCGTCGAACACAATCTGGATGTCATCAAGGCCGCGGACTGGGTGATCGACCTTGGCCCGGACGCCGGTGACAACGGCGGTGAGATCGTCTTCGCCGGCACTCCTGAGGATCTTGCCAAGGACGGGCGTTCCCGGACCGCGAGGTACCTTCGATAGATCAGTCTTTCCAGCTGAAAGTGACGTAGTTCTGAAGAGGCTTGCGCTTGTCCTCTGGAGGAAGCTGCATGAAGTCGCCGTAGGAGTCCCGGAGAATCTTGTCGTAGCCTGACCAGACATAGAACTCGCTGTCCTCGAATCTCATCCTGACATATTCATTGATCTCGTCCTCGGCGAAGAACTCGCATGTTCCCGCATCGGGGCAGCACAGCTGCGACCAATGGTGGCTGTGCTCCCGTGAGACCAGGCCGATCAGTGTGTTCATGTCCTCGACGATCTCGACAGGATCTCTCTTGATGAGGCGAGGGTGCAGCCTTTTCGCAGCCCAGATCTTGATCCTCCTTCTGAGCGGAAACCTTGACGAGGAGATTGTGTGCACCCGCCGGATCCCGAGGTTGAACTTCATCAGAAGGTACAGCGAATCGTAGAGCCTCCTGAATGTCTCGATGTCGTCGGGAACCCTGTCGATAGGGAATATGTCAATCCACACGCCGACATCTTTCCTCACCCACGGTATGCTGCTGGCTGCCAGCGTCCTTTCAGTGTCGCAGACACGTCCGAATGCGATGTAGCAGTCGGGGGTGTTCCGGCTGTCAAAAAATGTGTACTTGTCTGATTTGTAGATGGTTCTGAATTTCTCGTAGTCCTCTCTCAGCATCATCAGATCCACGTCGTCATCCCAAGGAATGAATCCTTTGTGCCGCACCGCACCGAGGAGCGTGCCGTAGCCCAGGGAATATCTTATCCCGTTCTTTTCGCAGAAATCAGCCACATCCTTGAGGATCTCAAGGCTTAGCTGTTGAAGTTCCTTTAGTGTAAGCTGTCTCATGGTTTAACTTAATTTATAGACGTTCACGCCGTTTATGTAGTCTTCCTGAATCTGTGTCATCTTCAGAATCTCCTCCTTCGTCAGGAGGTAGAGGCTCTGGTCAGGGTTGAGGATGTGGGAGATGAACTCCCTGATCTCGTACCTCAGCCCTTCGCCCATGAACGGGAAGAAGCACTTTCTGTTGAGGTTCTGATCCTCGAAACGCTGCTCGAAGTAGTCGGTCTTCCACCACGGGGCGGGAACGTAGATGTAGCCCTTGGTCCCCGAGATGACCATGTTGCCCTCCGTCTTCGCTCCCAGACCCACCTGGAAGGAGGCTGTGGCATTGTCGTAGCGGAACACGGCCTTCGTGTACATGTCCACATCGTTCTTCATTATCGAGTAGAAGTTGATGTTCCTCACGTCCTGACCGAGCAGCTTGAGGATCGGCAGGAGAGGGAAGCAGGCGTTTTCGTTCATGCTTCCTCCGAAACGGTTGTGGTCGAGCTTGACGGATCGCTCGTCGGTGAGGGTCGTGACCGAGGCGTTGATGTCCACGATCTTGCCGATCACCCCGGACTTGAGCATCGTCACGAGATGCCTGAACGCCGGGCAGTAGGCGGTCTTGTGGGCCACCATCAGAGTGCGCCGCTTGGCCTCGGCGATGGCGTAAAGTTCCTTGGCCTCAGCCAGATGCAGCACGAACGGGGTCTCGCAGAACACATCCTTTCCGGCTTCGAGGGCCGCCTTGGCATATTCGAAATGAGTGTAGTGCGGTGAGGCGACGTAGACGGCGTCGCAGTTCGCGAGCAGCTCCTCCAGGCTGCTCGCCGCGGTTCCGATCCCGAATGTCCTGCAAAAGTCCCGGCAGGCCTCGGTGTCGGGATTGTAGGCCGCAGAGATCTCGTTGCCGCTAACGAACGAGGCTTCGGGAACGAATCTCCGGGCGATGCTCCCGGTGCCGATCACGCCGATCCTGACCGAGATCTGGCTCTCCCGCAGCATTGTGCTGGAAATTCCCTGGGTGCGTGGCAGATAGACTACCTCGCAGTACTCCTTGAGGTAGTCGAAGTAGCCCTCCCAGTCGGAACCTATCGCGAAGACATCCACGTTGTACTTCTGGATGTCGTCGATCTTCTGGCCTTTGTATTCCTCGATGATCACCTCGTCGGCATAACCCGTGTCCTTGACGGCCTGCACCCTTTTCATCACGCTGTCACGTGTGTTCAGCTTGCCGCGCTCAAGGTCGAAATTGTCGGTGGTGACTCCTACTATCAGCCAGTCGCCCAGCTCTTTGGCCCGGCGAAGCAGGTTTATGTGTCCCTGGTGGAGAACATCAAAGGTTCCGTAGGTGATGACGAT
Source organism: Alistipes sp. CAG:514 (assembly GCA_000431015.1). Classification (GTDB taxonomy): domain Bacteria; phylum Bacteroidota; class Bacteroidia; order Bacteroidales; family UBA932; genus Cryptobacteroides. The sequence goes on from HF986084.1 coordinate 26,846, forward strand.
CCTCTTGCGTGGACTGTCCTGGTTGGAAATGGCCTTATTCATCTATCTCGGATTCAAGTGCGTGGATGCGTTCGGCAAGTATGCGGAGATCCTCGTCGGATTGGATGCCCATGTGTGAGATCCTGTAGAAGCCCGGGACAGACCCCGGCATGATGTAGGTCTGGTAACGCTCGATCAGGCCGTTGAATATGTGTCTGTCGGCTGTGTCCTTGGTCTGGATCGCGGTGATGGCGGATGACGGAACCTCGGCGGGCATTGTCCAGCCGTACCTGCGGCACTCCTTGCGGAAGACCTCGGCCCTGTGGCGGACCTGGGCTATGTTGACGGCCTCTCCTCCCTGCGAAAGAATCTGTCTGAGCCTCGCGTGAAGCTGAAGGTGGATCGTGGTCGCCGGGCTGAACGGCGTCTGTCCTCTCCTGAGGTTCGACAGGTTGTCCGCGAAGTCCCAGTAGTAGCCTCTGTGGGCATATTCATAACCATCCAACCTTTTGCTGATGAACAGGATGGACAGCCCCGGAGGAATGTTGAGACCCTTTTGGGTGCTGGTGACACAGATGTCGATCCCGAGCCTGTCCATGTCCAGATCTTCGGCAAGGAAGGAGCTGATGACATCCACCACCAGTGACAGATTGTGCCGGCGGCAGATTCCGGAGATCCTCTCCAGATTGAACAACTGCCCCGTCGAGGTCTCGTGATGCTGGCAGAGGAACACGTCAGGGCGCTCCGCCTCTACGATCCTCTCAAGCTCGTCGTAGTCGATGTCTTTGGCGAACGGAACCTTGAAGTCGATGACAGGGATGCCGTAGTACCCGCAGAGCGAGACCCAGCGCTTCCCGAAGGATCCGCCGTTGACGGCGATCGCCTTTTTCTTCGTGCTGACGTAGTTCTCCACGACGGCGCTCATCGCCCCGGTTCCGGAACCGGTGTAGACGATGACCTTTCCTCCCTGGCAATGAATCAGATCCAGGAGGATACTCTCGTTCTCGAGATTTATCTTGGAGAACCCGTCGGTTCTCATGTATGGGATCGGCTGGGGTG
>HF986084.1:27899-61766 GCA_000431015.1 Alistipes sp. CAG:514
ATGGTATCTGCTGTGATCCGATCGCCGCTATTTCTTTGTCCAGGTCGCCTGGAAAAACGTATGAGTGCATACTTGTTTTGCTACAGATTTTACAAATTTAATAAAAAACACTTATATTTGTAAATAACAGGTCATAATTTGCTTGTGTTATGAAGAAATTGTCCCATAGGGAGATCCAAATGTATCTCCTTGACATCCTTAAGGCAGTCGATTCCTTCTGCCGGAAGGAAGGCATAAGGTATTCACTGGCTTACGGGACGCTTCTGGGAGCGGTGCGCCACAAAGGCTTCATACCGTGGGACGACGACGTGGATCTGCTGATGCCGAGGCCTGACTACGAGAGGTTTGTCGCCACATTCGGCAGGGAACCCGGTTCCCGCTACCGCTGCCTTTGCCATAAGGAGGGCAGGGAAGGGGATAGGTTCGTTCATTTCTTCGCCAAGGTCGAGGATGTCAGGACCAAAAGTATCCAAGGGCATGGCTATGACTATGATTTCGGTCTGAACATAGACATATTCCCGATGGACGGTAAGCCGGAAAGCGCTGAACTTCAAAAGAAAAGGGAACGTCAGTTGACGCATTGGTCCCACCGTCTGAACATCTGCGGCACAAGGTTCGATCTGCTCAATTTCCACCAGCCGCTGTTCTCAAAGATCGAAGCCCACCTGCGCGGGGCGGAGCATTGGTGGAAGCTGATCAACGAAGAGGTGCTTAAATACCCTTACGAGTCCTCGCGTCTGGTCGGCGCGGTCTCCGTCACCTACAACGGCACGAGGGAGATCTTCGAAAGGGCGATGCTTGATGAATATGTTGACCTGGAGTTCGAGGGCTGTACTTTCAAGGCCTTCAAACGATGGAATGAATGGCTAATACAGGAGTTCGGCGACTACATGACTCCGCCGCCGGAAGGCAGACGCAAGTGTCACGACCTCACTGTATATCTGTTGGATTAATTGTTATGGACATAGATTTCGTAGTTACATGGGTCGACATGAACGATCCGGCCTGGAAGGCTGATTTCGCGAAGTATTCAGGCAAGATTGACAATTCGAAGAATCATCTGTCCGAGGCCCGTTTCAGGGACTATGGATTGCTGAAGTACTGGTTTAGAGGCGTGGAGAAGTTCGCGCCGTGGGTGCGCAAGGTGCATTTCGTGACCTGCGGACAGAAGCCGGAATGGCTTGACGAGACGAATCCGAAACTCCATCTGGTGAGCCACAGGGATTATATTCCTGAAAGATTCCTGCCGGTGTTCAACTCCTCGCTGATTGAGCTGTACCTGCACAACATTCCCGGGATCGCCGACCATTTCGTCTATTTCAACGACGACTTCTACATGACGGCTCCCACGCCTCCGGAGAGATTTTTCCGTGACGGCCTTCCCGCCGACATCGCGGTCTTCAGGATGAACACCGGCGCCAGTCTCTGGTCCAGGTGCCTGGAGAACAACGTGAGGGTCATCAACGAGAGGTTCGACAAGAAGGAGGTGCTGAGGGAACACCACGACAAGTGGTTCTCGCCGGTCTATGGCGGAAAGAGCTGGCTCACGAGGCTGCTGAGACCGTACGGCAAGTTCATCACGCTCAGGATTCCACACAACGCCCAGCCATACCTCAAGTCCACTTTCGAGGAGGTCTGGGAATATGCCGGCGACGAGCTGACCAGGGTCTCCGCGAACCGTTTCCGCAGCCCGGAGGACTACACCCAGGAGTTGTTCCGCACCTGGCAGATCTGTGAGGGGAACTTCGTGCCGTACAACACCTACGATGACACGAAGATGTTTCCGCTCGTCGTGAAGCCGGGGAAGGCCATCAAGGCTGTCAGGGAAGGTAAGTACAAGCTGGTCTGCCTGAACGACAATGTCCACATACGGAACTATGACCGGGTGATGTCCTCGCTGGAGGAGTCGTTCAAGGTCATCCTTCCGGAGAAGTCCTCGTTCGAGAAGTAGTCAGGGAGGAGAAGAGCCTGTCCCATCTTTCCATCGTCTTTTCCAGTGTGAAGTTTTCGGAACGCCTTTTGGATTCGGCTCCGAAGCGCTTGCGGAGGTCTTCGTTGGCGATGACACTGCATATTCCTTGTGCCAGCGTGCCGGTGTCCCCGACTTTGGCGAGGTAGCCGTTGGCGCCGATCGTGACGATCTCCGAAGGACCCTTCGGGCAGTCGTAGCTGACGATCGGCAGACCGGTTGTCAAAGCCTCGAGAAGAACCATCGGGAACCCTTCGTATCTCGATGACATCACAAGGCAGGAACTGTCCAGCAACTCTTTACGGATGTCTGACGTGCCACCTTCGAGGATGACCTTACCGGCCAGTCCGCTGTCTTTGATCAGGTTCCGCAGCTCATTCTCCTGGCTGCCCTTGCCGAAGATGCTGAGGGTCCAGTCGGGGTGTCGCCCGTCCACTGTCTTCCAGGCCTTGATCAGATCCTTGAAGTTCTTCTGCGCCTCAAGCCGTCCGACGGCGACACATCGCTTTCCGGTGAGCGGCGAGACCTCGTCCGAGACAAATGTCAGCGGGTTGTAGATCTGCTCCACGTCCGGCCTCACCTTTTCCCAGTCCTCCTTGTCCGCCTTTGTCAGCACCACGAACCGGTCGAGCTTGCGGACCGCCCTCTCAAGCCTCCTTGTCCTGAATTCCGCATAGGCTCTTCCCAATGCTCCGGTGCCGTATTTCATCATGAATTTCTCGTGGGAGAAATGGAACTCGCCGACTTTGACGCTGCCGTCGTCGCATCCTGTAAGGGCGTAGAGGGAATTGTCGCAGACGGTGACCGTGATGTCCGGCCTGATCGTGCCGAGAAGCGCGCCGAGCCTCCTTCTGTACTTGTGGAGATACATCCTGTCGTTGGCATCAAGGTCGTGTCGGACAATCCTGTCGCTGAGTCTGAAGCACTCCTTCCGGCCTTTCTGCCTTGCGGTTATGATGTGGACCTCGTGGCCAAGGACATCCGCCAGATAGTTGGCCTTTGTCGTGAGCACCCTCTCGATGCCACCGGAAAGGTTCAGGGCGTGTATGCAATATGCAAGTCGCATAGCTTTTTGTGTTTTCGAAAGCAATTTACGAAGTTTGCGCTGGATTTCAAAACGATTTGGCCGAAGATTGACTTTTCGGCCATAGAACCCGCCGAAGTGACCATCTTTCATTCACGCGTTATCCCGCCGGCCTGCCGGACGAGCTCCTGGTATGAGCATAAGCAAGTTCGAAATTTGAGTGGATATCGCGGCAGAACGCCGCTAAGTGTAGTCCAGAGACTGGGAGCGTTCAGGCCGGCCATCCGGCGGGATTGATGCGTGATAGGGTTCCGTCGGACACTCTCTGCCGGGCTGAAATCCACTGGCAAAGGTAGTTATAAGGATGTCTGAAAGGTGCTTCCTAAAAGAAAAACGATGAAAATGTTTCTGTTTTTTATAGAATTGTGGTGAAATCTCAAAATAGATTGTAAATTTGGCGCTTGACAAAAAAAAATTATCGGGTATAAAAAAATATTTATGGGTCTTTTGAAGAGAATAAGGATGGTTTTCCGGGGTGCCGGCCACGATTTCGTTCCGATTCTTACACAGCAGACGGATTTCCTGAGCAAGACATCCTCGCTTTTGGTCGACATGTTCGAGACCGATGACATTGATCTCCGGGCCGGAATGGAGAAGGAGATAAAGTCCTGCGAGGCTCAGGGCGACGCCCTCATGACGGAATTCCATGAGATGCTTTCCGTCCATCCTTTCGTGAGGCTCAACAAGTTGGATCTTCAGTCCGTGGCGATGTCGATGGACGACTGCCTGGATGCCATCAAGGACACGTCGAAGGCGGTGCTGATCTACCGTCCGGCCAAGCTGGACGACCAGCTCAAGGACTTGGCGCAGATGGCGAAGTCGCAGTCGGAGGTGATCCACGATGTCATTCCCCTTCTGGTGGACCTCAAGAAGAACCTGCCGGCCATATCGATGGCCTGCGAGCGTGTGACCGAGCTGGAGCATGCGGCGGACGATGCCTACGAGGAGTACGTGGGCTATATATTCATCAACGAGAACGACACCCGCGAGCTCGTGAAGTACAAGAACCTGGCGGAGATGCTTGAGAACGCGACCGACGCCCATAAGCGCATCTCCGACAATATTCGTAAATTGCTTCTTAACTATTTGGCTGACTGAGAAGTCGGTCCTCATATTCTTTGACGGCTCCCTTTGGCCGCCTTTCCGGGCGTGCCGGTCTCGTCTAAGGGGCCCATCAGGACTGACAAACAGTCAGGCCATTTTTTTCCGGGCTTAATAATTGTAAATGTCTTTGATTATCATTAAATTTGTAAGATAATCGACGACAATTATTATTTTATGGCTATAGCTAGTATATTAAAGAAGGTTTTCGGCTCGAAGGCCGATAGGGATCTTAAGCAGATCAGGCCTATTCTGAACAAGGTTCTGGAGGCCTACGGTCCGATTGACAAGCTTACTAATGACGAACTTAGGGCAAAGACGGAAGAACTGAAAGCCAGACTCCGTGACTGTGAGGCTCCGTTTGAGAAGAGGATCGCGGAGATCAAGGCCAAGATGGAGGAGGACATCCCCGTACACGAGAAGGAAAGTCTCGCGACCGAGTCCGACAAACTGGTGAAGGATGAGGACGCCGAGATTGAAAGGGTTTTGGATGAGGTGCTTCCCGAGGCTTTCGCCATCATGAAGTCAACGGCCCGCAGGTTCAAGGAGAACGCGACCATCGAGGTTACGGCCAACGATTTCGACCGGGCGCTCAGCGTCAATCATGATTTTGTCCACATCGAGGGAGACAAGGCTGTCTACCAGAACCATTGGGTCGCCGGCGGCAACGAGGTGACCTGGGACATGGTTCACTATGATGTTCAGCTGATCGGTGGTATTGTGCTTCATCAGGGAAAGATCGCCGAGATGGCTACCGGTGAGGGCAAGACTCTTGTGGCGACACTTCCTGTGTTCCTTAACGCCCTGGCGGGCAAGGGTGTGCATGTCGTCACCGTCAACGACTACCTCTCCAAGCGTGACTCCGAGTGGATGGGTCCTCTCTACATGTTCCACGGTCTTTCTGTGGACTGCATCGACAAGCATGAGCCGAACAGCGACGCCAGAAAGAGGGCCTATAACTGTTCGATCACTTTCGGAACCAACAACGAGTTCGGTTTCGACTACCTTCGTGACAATATGGCAGTGAACATGACCGACCTTGTTCAGGTCAAGCATCACTACGCCATTGTCGATGAGGTTGACTCCGTGCTCATCGACGACGCCCGTACGCCATTGATCATCTCCGGTCCTGTGGCCAAGGCCCAGGATGACGAGCAGTACATGGAGTTCAGACCTTATGTGGAGAGTCTTTACCAGAAGCAGCGCGCTCTCGTGACCCAGGTGCTGAACGACGCCAAGAGAGCCATCGCCGCCGGCAAGGAGGACGAGGGCGGTATGCTCCTTCTCCGTGCCTACAAAGGACTCCCTAAGTACCAGCCGCTCATCAAGTTCCTCAGCGAGCAGGGCATGAAGCAGCTGTTGCAGAAGGCCGAGAACTACTATATGCAGGACAACGAGAGGGAGATGCACATCGTCACCGACGAGCTTTATTTCGTGATCAGCGAGCAGCAGCATTCGGTGGACATGACCGACAAGGGACATGACCTTCTCGCTAACGCTGTGTCCAATCCTGATTTCTTCGTGCTTCCTGATGTCGGCAGCCAGATCGCCGAGATCCAGAAGAACCCTGAACTTTCCGCCGAGGAGAAGCAGGAGAAGAAGGACGCGCTGATGGAGGACTACTCGCTCAAGAGCGAGCGTGTGCACACTGTCATCCAGTTGCTCAAGGCCTATGCGATGTTCCAGAAGGACGTGGACTACATCGTTATCGACAACAAGGTCAAGATTGTGGATGAGCAGACCGGACGTATCATGGAGGGCCGCCGTTGGAGCGACGGACTTCACCAGGCTGTCGAGGCCAAGGAGAATGTCAAGGTCGAGGCCGCCACGCAGACTTTCGCCACCGTCACGCTGCAGAACTATTTCAGGATGTACCACAAGCTCGCCGGCATGACCGGTACCGCCGAGACAGAGGCGGGCGAGTTCTGGTCCATCTACAAACTGGATGTCGTGGTCATTCCGACCAACCGCCCTGTCATCAGGGACGACCAGGATGATCTTATCTACAAGACGAAGAAGGCGAAATACGCCGCTGTGATCAATAAGATCGAGGAACTTATCGGCGAGGGGCGTCCGGTACTGGTCGGCACCACAGATGTGGAGACCTCCGAGCTTTTGAGCAAGCTGCTCCGCCTGAGGGGTATCAAACATAATGTCCTCAATGCCAAGGAGCATGCCAGGGAGGCGGAGATTGTCGCGCAGGCCGGCCAGTCCAGCACAGTGACCATCGCCACCAACATGGCTGGTCGTGGTACCGACATCAAGCTCTCGCAGGAAGTCAAGGACGCGGGCGGCCTTGCCATCATCGGAACCGAGAGGCATGACAGCCGCCGTGTGGACCGTCAGCTCAGAGGACGTGCCGGTCGTCAGGGTGACCCGGGATCGTCAGCCTTCTATGTCTCTCTTGAGGACAAGCTGATGCGCCTGTTCGGCTCCGAGAGGATCGCCGGTGTCGTGGACAAGCTTGGCATGGCCGACGATGAGGCACTTGTCAGCGGAATGCTCTCGAAATCAATCGAGAACGCACAGAAGAAAGTCGAGGAGAACAACTTCGGCATCCGTAAGAGGCTCCTTGAGTACGACGACGTGATGAACTACCAGCGTGAGGCCGTCTACGCAAGAAGACGCAACGCCCTTTCCGGCGAGAGGATCGAGATCGATGTCAGGAACATGATGATCGACTCCGCCTCCATCATCGCGTCCCACGCCGATGGGATGCCTTACCAGGATTTCGAGGAATATGTGATGGGACAGCTGTCGATCGATCTTGGCTTCGACGAGAGTTTCTACTCGAACACCAAGGGTGACAAGCTTGCCGACGCTCTCTGCGACCACATGCAGGCTGTCTACGAGCGTAGGATGAACACTCTCTCCGAGAAGGTCTATCCGTTCATCAAGATGATCTTCGAGAAGCAGGGGAATATGTACAAGAACATCGCGATTCCGATTTCTGACGGACGTAAGATGCTTACTCTCAGCGTTGATCTTGAAAAAGCCTACAATACCCAGGGTAAGGAGATCGCCAAGGCATTGAGCCGTTCGATCATCCTTTACCAGATCGACGAGCATTGGAAGCAGCATCTCCGCGACATGGACGACCTGCGCCAGAGCGTGCAGAACGCCGCCTACGAGCAGAAGGATCCGCTTGTGGTCTACAAGCTGGAGAGCTACAACCTCTTTGCCTCCATGCTTGAGGAACTCAACGAGGATGTCCTCTCATTCCTCCTCAGGGCTTTCGTGCCATTGAGGGATGACAGCGAGGCGCGTCCTGCCCAGGCTCCAAGAAGCCAGGACATGAGCAACATGAGGACCCGCCGCGAGGATCTTACCACGAACGGCGAGCAGAAGGCCAGGACTCCGATCCATGTGGACAAGAGGGTAGGCCGCAACGATCCGTGTCCGTGCGGTTCCGGCAAGAAGTACAAGAACTGCCACGGAGCAGGGTTGGTTTAATGAATATTAATGGTTGAATATTAAAGAGTTAGGAATATGAGCGCAAATTATGGTTCCACCGATTCCGCCAGTGTCAACGACATCAGCAGGATCTCGGCAGGTTCAGTGATCAAAGGGGAGATCACATCTCCCAACGACATAAGGATTGATGGCACATTCGAGGGACGTGTCATTTCCCAGGCCAAAGTGGTTGTCGGCGAGAAGGCCGTCATCAAAGGCGACATCATCTGCAGCAACGCTGACTTCTGGGGTAAGATCAACGGCAATTTCTTTGTGAAGGACACCCTTTCCCTGAAGGACACCTGTGTGGTTGACGGCGACCTCCACATCAGAAGGCTCCAGGTCGAGCTCGACGCCAAGTTCAACGGCAACTGCAAGATGATCACCGAGGAAGAGTTCACTCAGCTGACCTCCGGCAGCCGTCCTGGAATGTATGAGGTCCAGCCCGCTGCCCAGAAGAACGATGATGACGAGTTCACAGTAGGCTCAGGCAAATCCCCGTTCTCCATCCCGTCATCCACCGACGAGATCCCCGAGGCCTAGTCCCGGTAACTGTGGCCGCTGAGCCTGTCGAAGTGTCCGTCAATCAGATCATTTAGTCTGACTGCATCCTCGGCTGTCGAAGAGCCTGGGCAGACAGGACGATAATATTCTTAAAGTCCGGAGTCGATGTCAGCGTTCCGGATTTTCTGATTGACCGACCGGACTTTCTTTCCGTAGGAGAAATTATAGACACAAGTAAGGATGACCGTGTTTTTCTGGCTTGTCATCCTGCTTGTGTTTTTCATTGTCACAAGCGATCCGGGCGCGGTTTCCTCACTGACTTTCCAATGGTAGAAGGGGTAGCGCATTCCGGCTCCGATGCGGAGGTTCTTTCCGATCCTGCGGGCGAACTCAAAGTAACCGTAGTTCTCGCCCTTCGAGACGCCGATGTCGCTGATGGACTTGAAGGGCAGGTTGTACATGGCCTCGGCTGTCCACTTCTTTCCTGAATATCTCAACATCGCCATTCCGCCAAGGCTCTTGACCGATCTGTCCGCACCGCCTCCTGTCAACCTTTGGTCGTTGTACATAGCATAGACGGTAAGCGAGAGGGGAATATTCCTGAAGGGCTTGATCCTGCCTCCGAGAGCGGCCATCACGGCAATCATATTTCCCGAGTTCTCATCCCTTTCAACAAGCAGCCCGTCAGTGTGGCTGAAAATAGGAATTATTTGATTGTCATTGTGATAAACAAGGATGTATGGATTGATGTAGAGCCAAGAATTGTTGAATGAATATCCAATCATCGCATCCCGTGTTGTGTAACTTTCGAGTTCAGGGTTGCTCCTCACGAGCCATTTGTCATCCTTGTAATATGACGCATCGCCCATCCATCCGATCTTCGGAGTCGAAGTATTGCTTGAGTAATTAAAATACATCGAGGAGTGATCGTTGAATGTGTAGTTTAGCTGGACGAGCGGGCGGAAATAGATGTAGTCATGCCTTCCGGATGCCTTGGTTTCGTAGCCGAAATGTTCCATAGCCGCTCCGACAGAATAGCTGAACCCTCCTGCGTTTCCTGAATATTCACACCACAGCCTGCCGAGATCGGTGTTGATGTCCGAACGGACGGTGACTTCTCCGTTACCGCTGTCTTGCTCGGCAAGGCTGGCCGTGGTTCTGGCCCCGAAACCAAGTTTATGTTTCTCGGAAAGCGTCCAGCCATAGACGGCCTCAATGATTCCTGAATATTTCCGCCCGTCGGTCAGGCTTGACGAGGATAACAGGGGAGTCACTCCGGCATATTCATAAAACCCTTTGCGGCTTTTGGTGTCGTAGGCGGTGGCGACGAAGTTTACAGACAGTTCGTGTCTGTCGGAGAATCTGCGGTTCCAGTAGATGTCGAGTGCCGGCGAGAGATATTCGGACCAATCGTCCTTGTGGTCAGTTACTTCAGATGTCGTGGATTCTTGGGTTGTCAGATTTGTGACGGTTTTGAGGGCACTTTGGCTTACGGGCCAGTCCTTTTTCTCGTAGCCTAACGTGAATTGTACTTTCACGGCACTATTCTCGTCTTTCATCCTGACCAGATCCAGAGAAACATTGTGCTGGTTCCGTGTGAAGTCCGTGTCCAGACCTTTTTTCTCTTTTGTGTAACGATTGCCGCCGGCTTCATATCCAAGAAATTCGTCGATGCCGTAGCCGCCGCTCTTGCTTGGTTTCCCGGAATATTCAATGCCGATCATCGTGTTTTTCAGGACTTGGCGGTAGGAGGCGGCGTTGTTGCCCCAAGGGGTTGTGACCGCCTCCTTTAGGTTCAGCATCAGGCTGCCGCCGATTCCGGGTCTTCGGGTGATGATGTTGACCATCGAGCCGCTGCCGGCGAATGAATATCTTGCCGGGGCGTTCTGGTAGAAGTCGATGCTTTTGATGTCCGCCGGGGTGAGCAGGGATAGGGAAGCGCTGGTGGTCGGCAGTCCGTTGAGGAGGATCGTCAGACCTTTGCCGTTCATCATTGAGACCTCGTCATCCCTGACCAGGATTCCCGGAATCAGCTTGAGCGTCTCCAATGCTGTCGCGCTACCTTCCCGGTCTTCTTTTCCGAGGTAGAATTTCTGATGGTCGCTGTAATGCCTGACACTTCTTCCGGTGAACACCGCCGCCTTCAGTGTGTCCGCTCTTTCCTGTTCTTGTTCCAGCTCCTGTTTCCATTCCTGCTCCTGAGCCTCATCCGGTTCCTGTCCCTGTCGAAGTGATTCCTCTTGAGATTTATCCGCTTCCTGCTCCTGTCGGAAGGTCTGCCCCAGAACTTCGCCCGGTTCCAGCTCCTGTCGAATTGCCTGCCCCAGAACTTCGCTCGCTTCCTGCTCCTGTCGGAAGGTCTGCCCTGGCCTCCCCGCTGTCTCTGTCTCTACAATACTGACTTCGACATACCCGGCGATCGAACTGTGAGCGGAGACCAGCACACAGACCGCGCCAACTGCCACTCCGGCAAATAGTCTTCTGATTCTCATAACTGATGTTCTTTTTAGCAAAATTATCCGGAAATAGTTTTACATCAGCAAGAATTGATCGCTATTAATTTTATGATAAAATATTGATAATTAGCTTATTATATTTTATCGGCTAATATTGGCTCATTACAAAGTCTTACATCTCACAATTTTTTGCTATCTTAGAACCCGATGAGCCCCAAAACCATCATATTCCTTGCTGTCATTGCCTTGTGCTTTGCTTCCTGCGGCCGCTCGTTCAGTCTGGCGGAACGTTTTCTCGATGAGGCTGAGGCAAAACTGGAGACACAGCCTGACAGCGCGTTCGTCGAGCTTGACTCGTTAGACCGAGGTCTGCTCAGCACAAGGGAGCTTCGTGCAAGGCATGCACTGCTCTACACCATCGCTCTTGAGAAGGTAGGCATGGAGATCACCTCCGACAGCATCATCAACATCGCCGTTGAGTACTATACCTCGTCCGGCAACGAGGCTATGGCACGTAAGGCTTTATATTATAAGAATTTAATCAACCAGAACGGGCTTTCTGCCAGTATGGATACCATTTCCGTCCAGCAGCGGAAGATGATCGAGGAACGTTATGCCGACAAGCAGGCGATTGTGGATCGCGGCAGGTCAATCTGGCTTCTTTGCCTTTTGGCCATCTTCGTTCTCGCGGCACTTATGGTCGCTGTCAGGATGTTCACTAAAACCCACAGAAGGCTGATGGAGAAGCCCGATGACGAGGCGTTGTCGATCATCCGTGAGAGAATGCTGGTCCTGGACAAATTCCTGGCCTCCAGATTGTCTTCCGACTATTCCTTCGACAAGGCAGCCGAGGCGGATCTTGACAGGCTTGTCTCTGATCAGGACGAGTTTCTTCGTTCGACCATGATACTTTTCCGTGACAGCCATCCGGAGTTTGTGGCTGAACTGAAGTCCCACGGCCTGACGGACTGGGAGATTGGCTACTGCTGCCTCTATGTTCTCGGACTGAAAGGCAAGGATGTCGGCAACTATCTCAAGAAGAAACGCAACTACATCATCAGCAGTGACATCCGCCGCAAACTCGGCCTCACCGAACACGACACCAATCTGGGAATATGGCTCCGCTCCCGCCTTGCCGGCCATTGATCCGGTCTTGTCAATCAAGTGATTCCCTTATTGTGTGGAGCCTCATCCACGGAAAAGCCCTTTTGGTGGACAAAACATGCAAGCAGAACGGACTGTCCACGGAAAAGCCCTTTTGGTGGATAAAACGTGCAACAGGACTGACTGTCCACGGAGATGCTTTTTCGGTGGACAAAACGCAATTCTGCCGCAAGTGAGAGCCTGCCAAACAAAAGAAGAGGCCGTATTCCTTTTGGGATACGGCCTCTTCTTTTGTGAGCGGAATGCGAGGCTCGAACTCGTGACCTTCGGCTTGGGAAGCCAACGCTCTACCAACTGAGCTAATTCCGCAAAACAAATGCGAGACTTATTGATTGTGTTCAATAGCCTCGCATCTTTGTGATCCCCACAGGATTCAAACCTGTAACCTTTTGATCCGTAGTCAAATGCTCTATTCAGTTGAGCTAGGGGACCAGTTTGTCGGAGACCCGCTCCGACTTTATCTCTACAAGGACTATGCTTGCTCTTCCTTAACTATGGCAAGCTTCTTTTCCTTGATTCTTGCCTTCTTACCGGAAAGCTGCCGCAGATAGAAGATTCTTGCCCTGCGAACCTTGCCGACCTTGTTCAGTTCAATGCTGTCAATGAATGGTGACTGAATCGGGAAAATCCTCTCAACTCCGATACCTCCTGAAATCTTGCGGACTGTGAAGGTCTTTGTCTGAGGAGTAGCACCTCTAAGCTGGATAACCACGCCTCTGAACTTCTGGAGTCTATCCTTGTCACCTTCCTTAATTCTGTAGGTTACGGTAACTGTGTCACCGGCCTTGAATTTTGGATACGTAGCGACTTTCTCGTTAGCGAAAGCCTGTTCTACAACTTTAATCAAATCCATTTCTCAAAAATTTTTACGCAACATTACGCACATCTGATAACGACCCGTAAGCGGTTGCTCTTGTTTTTCGGACTGCAAATGTACGAATATTTTCTTTCAATCCAAAACTTTTCGAGTTTATTTTTATTCCAGAGGCATTTCTGCCGTCTTTTTTTAGGGATCGCTTAGAAAATATTCTTCATCTTGTCGAACACAGCCTTGTCGTCGCGGGACGGATCTGGAGTGAACGAGCGGCTTGTCCGCATGCTTTCCAACGCGTTCTTTTCGTCCGAGGACAGTTTCTTCGGAATCCAGACCAGAATCTTCACGTAGAGGTCGCCTGTGCCGCTTCCGTAGCCGCTGACGGCAGGGAGTCCTTTTCCGCGCAGCTTCATCACTGTGCCGGACTGGGTACCAGCGTCCACCTTGACCTTGTACGAGCCGTCAAGGCAAGGTACGGTGATCTCCGTTCCGAGAATGGCGTCCGTTACCGAAATTATGGTTGAGTAGAACAGGTTCTTGCCCTCGCGCTTGAGGCTGGAATGTCCGATCTCCTCAATGATGACAAGAAGGTCACCATTGATGCCGTTGTGAGGCGCGGCATGTCCCTCTCCCTTGATGGTGAGCTGCATTCCGTCCTCCACTCCTGCCGGAATCTTGACCTTGACGGTCTCGCGTCTGCGTACCAGACCTGTGCCACCGCAGGATCTGCAAGGATTGTTAATGACTTTTCCTTCGCCTCCGCACTGCGGACAGGTCGAATAGGTCACCGTCCTTCCGAACAGGGAGTTGACCACTCTCTGGGTCTGACCGGTTCCGTTACATGTAGGACAGGTCTTGACATCGGAGGCGTTCTTGGTTCCCCGTCCTCCGCAGTCCGGACACGGCCTGTTCCTTTCGATCGTGATCTCCTTCTCCGCGCCGGTGGCGATCTCCTCAAGGGTAAGGCGCACCCTTGTACGGATGTCACGTCCCTTCATCACCCTCTGCTGCTGGCCTCTGCTTTGACCGCCGCCAAATCCGCTGAATCCTGAAAAGCCACCGCTAAACCCGCTGAACCCGCCTCCGAAGAGGTCGTTCAGTATGTCATTCAGGTTACCGAACCCGCCGCTGAAGTCAGGTCCCGGCTGATCGTCCACACCGGCGAATCCGAACTGGTCGTACTTTGCCTTCTTGTCAGGGTCGCTCAGCACTGAATATGCCTCCGAAGCCTCCTTGAATTTCTCCTCGGCGGTCTTCTTCTCGGCTTCGGTGCCGTCAACCCAGCGGTCAGGGTGCCACTTCATCGCGGCTGTCCTGTAGGCCTTCTTTATCTCGTCGACTGTGGCGGTCTTCGCGACCCCCAACACCTCGTAATAGTCTCTTTTCTCTGCCATATTCACTGATCTCCTATATTCCCACTACGACTTTCGCATAGCGGATGACCTTGCCGGAAAGGGTGTAGCCTGTCTGGACCACATCGTAGACGATGCCTTTCTTGTCCTCTTCAGGTACCGGGAACTGGGCCACCGCCTCGTGGAAGTCGGTGTCGAACTTCTCGCCCTTAGCTTTGATGACCTCAAGCCCCCTGGTCTTGAGGTATGCCATCAGTTTATTGAATATCAACGCAGTACCTTCCTTGGCGACTTCGTCCTTGGAGTTCTCGTCAAGCATTTTCATCGCTCTTTCGCAGTCATCCAGAACCGGAAGCAGGCCTTTGATCGTGTCCGCAGAAGCGGAGGACACAAGCTCCAGCTTCGCCTCGGCGGAATGCCTGCGGAAGTTCTCGAAATCGGCCATCAGACGCACGTAGTCATCCTTTTCCTTTGCAACGCTTGCTTTCAGCTCCTCGTTCTCTTTCAACAGTTTGGCGAGTTTCTCCTCGATCTCCTTCGCCTCCTTGTCCACAGCGGGAGTCTCCTCCTTGCTTTCAATGTCAGCCTTCTTCTCAGCCTGTCCGGCAGCCTGTGCGGACTGCCTCAATTCTTCCTGTTCCTTGTTTTTCTTTTTGCTCATATCTTGATTCTCCTAATTATCAACAATAACGCCCCGGATGGCAACCTTGGCCATCCGAAGCGACTGCAAAGATATCAAATTGTCTGCCAATAACCGAATCGCTGACATAATGTCAGACATCATTGGGTTATTCCGACTTCAGCGGACAGTACTATGCGAGGAAATCGCATACTATCCTTTTCCGGATCATGCCGGGGCTAGTAGTCCCGGTTCTGTTCGAGATTCTTGTTCAGGAGAAGTTCCTCGGATGGAAGAGGTTGCAGATAGTAGGCGTCTTTCCATCCCTTTCCGGCCACCACAGGATCGAGGTAGTAGTAGAGGTGGCCGCCTCCCTGTGCCGTCACTGTGGCGATGTCGGCCTCAAGCCTTGTGCTGTTGTCCAGAAGACCTGTGCCTCCGCCGGTTCCGGAACGTACCGCACCTACATTGTCGGCGTCAACCCAGACACCGCAGGCCTGTTTGTTTACAAACCACGCGGCTTTCTTCCAGCGGCGCACGTCCTCGAACGAGAAGCTCTCACCCATCAGCTCAATCAGCCTCTCGCGGCGGATTTCCCAAAGCACAGGATCCACGCTCTTGTCCCTGTCCGGATCGAAATCCTCTCCGATGGCGGAGACGACCATCCTTCCGACCTCGGCTCTTTCACGAAGCTTGTTGATGGTGGCGTCGGCGACACCTTGATTGAATCTTCCCAGTTCAAACGCGGCCTCCGCATAGTTGAGCAGGATCTCCTCCAGTTTGAACACCGGTTTGTCAGAGACATCGGCGGTTCCGCTTGCGTACTGGCGGTCCCAGTTGGCGACGTGCTTCCAGACAAAATAGCCGCTGTGGCCTTTCTGGAATCCTTTGCCGGAACCGTACTGTGTCTTTCCTCCGCTCCAGTCCTGTGAGTTTACAGCCTGGGTGTGGGGCTCATTGACCAGAACGTTGCCCGCCCAGTTGGTCGAAGGAAGGGATTTGTGCGTCTCGATCTGATGGTAGCCGAGATTGAAGTTCGGACTGCACCAGTACGTCCTGCCGTCCTTCAGTTTACCCTGGGTACCGCGGTAGGCGAAC
This sequence comes from Alistipes sp. CAG:514, assembly GCA_000431015.1. Lineage (GTDB taxonomy): Bacteria > Bacteroidota > Bacteroidia > Bacteroidales > UBA932 > Cryptobacteroides. The sequence continues at coordinate 43,514 of HF986084.1, forward strand.
TGGTCGAGGTACTCGGAGTACTTCCCGTCCGCGCTGTCATCCGGTACCCAGCAGTTGCTGTTGTCCGCCGCTCCTTCGTTCACGCCGACAAGGTTGACGTGGTAAGGAGGAATAACCATCTGGGCAAGTCTGGTATCCCTTTTACGGAATGTCAGATAAGGGTCGCAGTTGGCGTAGTCGTACGGCTTCGAGGCCTTGGTGTAGCCGTTGGCCTTGGTGTAGTCGAAGTATTCCACGGCGGCGTTGTGAATAGGAAGTCCGTCCTTTGTAAGATAAAGGTCAACTGTTGCCTGCGGCATCTCAAGAGAGGCGCTGGCTATGTGCTGGAAATGTCCCAGACGGTGCATCTTGATGTCCTGGACGTATTTTACATAGAGGAACACTGAAGGAACCGTCCCGAGGTCATCGGTAGTCCACATCTGACCCCAGCCGCTGCCTTCGTGCCTGTCGTTGCCGTCGCCCCTGAACAGAGGTGTTCCTTTTTCCGCCAGTTCCTTGGACACCGCAAAGCATTCCTCAAGAAGTTTCTGGCCGGAGATGTACTGACTGTCCTCTTTGATGCCATGGTACTTTCTCCATGTTCCCTCGAACAGGCAGAAACGTGAGAGGAACGCCTTGCAGACAGTGCTGTTGATGGTGTTCGCCTCCGCTATCTCGTCAGGAATGTTCTGTACGCACCATGTGAGTTCCGAGTGGATCCTGTCGGCGACCATCAGGCGAGGGTCGCGGCTTTTGTACAGTTCCTCCGAACTCTCGGTAAGAAGCCTGTCCGCATAGATGCAGTCTCCGTAATTGACCAGAAGGGCGTAGTGGCAGTAGGCTCTGAAGAATCTGGCGACAGCCTCAAGGTACTTACGCTGTGCGTCGGTCACTTTCGGCTCCTCGATGTGTGCGAGCAGGATGTTGGCCTGACGGATCCATCGGTAAGGCAAAGTGTAGGTGCTGCTTGAGACGGGAACCGTGACAGTCTGGTTGGCGTAGGCGTTTGGAATGGTGCCCCAGCCGGAGGCGTAGTTTGTCAGCAGTCCTGACCAGGTGTCTCTTGTTGATGTTCCGAGAGCTCCGCTGACTGGAGCGGGTCCCTGGAACAGGGTGTAGCCGTTGAACACGTCGTAGAGACTTGCCACATAGTCGGAGCAGGACTCGAATGAGGTGAATGCGGTCGCGTCTGTGATCGCACCCTTTGGAGAAAGGTCGAGGAAACTGTCATTGCAGGAGGTCATTCCGAACAATGCCCAGACGCATAGTACTGGATATATGATGTGATTTTTCATCTTTGTCAGATTGTTAGGGGTTAAAGTTTGATGTTCATGCCGAATGACACGGTGCGGTAGAGAGGGTAGGACCATCCGAGAGTCTCGGGATCGATGCCCTTAGGAAGAGACGAGACTGTGAATGGGTTCTCGCAGCTGACATAAACCTTCAGGCCGCCCAGACCGGCTTTCCCGATCAGCGACTTAGGGAATGAATATGACAGTGAAAGGTTCTTGACCCTCAGATAAGCCGCGCTCTGGAGCATGTGATCGTTGACCAAACGGTTGGAAGAGGCGTTGGAGAGGCCTTTGATGGTACTTCCGTAGATGCGCGGAAGTTTGGCTCCGCTGTCAGCGGCCTTGTAGTAGTCCGGGCTGCCGGAGTCGGTGCTCAGAGGCTTCCAGTAGTCAGTCGTTCCTGCGAAGACCGGGAACCAGCCTGAATCCGAGGCACTCAATGTGTAGGTGTAAGGGTTGATCGCGGCGTAGTCGCGCTTTCCGATACCCTGGATCATTATTCCGAGGTCGAATCCCTTATAGGAGATGTTGAAATTGAATCCGTACTGGAAACGAGGAGTACTGTTGCCTATGACGGTCATGTCACCAGGATTGTTGGCTGTTCCCTTGCCGGAGTTGATCATACCGGTGTCCTCGTCACTATATTCATTGTCCCTAAGATTCTTGTACTTGAAGTCTCCGGGACGCGGGCTGGAACCGGTGATTCCGGTCACGCCGTCCTTTAGCTGCCAGGTCGCCGTGTCCTTGAAGTCGTCCACGGTGTAGAAGCCGTCCCATCTGTAGCCCCAGATCTCTCCGGCCATCATCCCTTCATAGAGGTAGCCAAGGCTCTTTTCCTCATTGAAGTTGAGACTCATCACCTTTGATTTGTAGTCCGAGATGTTGAAGCCTACGTTGTAGAGGATCTCGCGCCCGATGCTGCCTTTGTAGGATAGCTGGAACTCCCATCCCGTGGTACGCATCTTTCCTACATTCTGCATCGGAGCGGAGTCACCCAGCACAGCCGGCAGGGCGACGCTCTGGGAAAGAATGTCCTTGGTGTCGCGTCTGAACCAGTCGAACGAGCCGGCAAGGCTTCCGCCGAACAGTCCGAAGTCAAGTCCCGCGTTAGTGGTGGTGATCGTCTCCCAGGTGAAGGAGCCGCTGACGATTCCCGGCATGCCGATGGATGTGACATAGCTCTCGTCGGCACCCTTAAGCCAGACATAGCTCTTGGTGCTCAGACCCATGGTGGAGTAGTAGTCATAGTAGCCCACGGAAGTCTGGTTGCCGATCGAGCCGTAGGAGAACCTTGGCTTGAGTTCTGTCAGCCACCGGCGTGTTCCGCTCATGAACGCCTCGTTCGTAGCGTTCCATGCTACGGAGAAAGAAGGGAAGAAACCGAATCTGGTGTCTTTCGGGAATTTGGATGATCCGTCATAACGTCCGCTGAACTCGATCAGATAGCGCTCGTCGTAGTTGTAGTTGATGCGTCCGAAAGCGCTTCGAAGGGCGTAGTTGAGATAGCTGTCGGCTGTCTTGACCTGTCCTTGGGCGTTGCTCATCGAAGGAATGTTGAGGAAAGCCTGATCCTCCGCATTGGTGTTGTACCATTCGTAGTTGTAGTACTCCTGGTTGAATCCGCCCATCACGGAGAAATGATGCTTGCGGGCGATGTCAAACCTGTAGGTAGCGTACGCGTTGATCGCGCTGCGGTAGTCATTGTAGTGACGCGCTATGGAATAGTCATGAGTCGGGGCTGTGGTGTAGTTCAACTGGATGTCAGTGAACATGACCTTCCCTGAATCATAATTGTAGTTTGTGAGATTCTTCTGGTAGGTATATTCGAAGACCACTTCCATTCCCTTGAACGGCCTTATCGTTGATTTGGAGAAGATACGAGGCTGGTCAATTGTGGTCTTAGCGGCATTGGCGTAGTCAATCACGTTCCTCGGAGTGCGGATAAAATATTCCTTTCCGTCTTTTTTCACCGGATCCGGGCCGTCCGGCATGAAATTGAGGTTCCTCACGCCGTACAGGGAACCTGTCTCGTCGATGAGCATTTTCCTGTGCTGCTGCGTGAAGTAGAAATTCAGCTCCTGTGTGAACCAGGATGTGATGTCGGCCTGGATCATGCCGTTCACGGAAGTACGGCTGTAGGTGTCCTTGCGCCCTGCCAACGGGCCGTTCTCACGGAAGTTGTTTCCGGACATCCTGAACCTTATCCTGTCGGTGGCTCCGCTGACAGAGACATTGTTGTTCTCCACTATTCCTGTCTCCATCATCCTTTTATAGAGATCCTCTTCTGTCAGGTAGTACCTGAGTTCGTCGGAGTCGGGTACGAATATTCCGTTGTCGTAGAGCGTTCCTTGTGATGAGAGAGCGGACTTGTTGGTCTTGTAGAGGTTGAGATATTCAAGCCACTTGTCGAAGTTCTGGTCTTGCGCCGCACCGTAGGTGTTGGTGTTGAACGCGTCCCTGTAGACACCGATGTATGTCGCGATGTCAACCATGTCAGGCGTGTTCACCGCGTTTGTCAGACCGATGCTTCCGTTGTAGGAGATAGAGATTCTCTCTGCTTTCTTAGGGCTTTTGGTGGTGATCAGTATCACGCCGGCGGCGGCGCGGGCACCGTAGATGGCTGACGAGGAGGCGTCTTTCAGGACTGTCACGGACTCGATGTCATCCGGATTCAGCGCGTCGATGTCTCCCGGAACGTTGTCGATGAGGACAAGAGGGGAGATGCCCGATACCGAGTTGGAGCTTCCGGAAAATGAGGAGGTTCCCCTGATCTGGAGTCTCTTCCCGGTCTGTCCCGGAAGGTTTCCTGACGATCCGGTGGTCACGTATAGACCCGGAATCGCGCCTTGCAGCGCTGCGGCCACATTGGATACGGGACGATCCTGGAGGATGTCATCCATCTTCACGGAAGACACCGACCCCGAGATGTTGACTTTCTTCTGGACACCATAACCCACGACTACAATCTCGTCAAGCAAGGTCGTGTCCTCCTCGACTGTGACATTTACAGTCTGCCTTCCGGCAGCCTTGATGCGTAATGTCTTGTAGCCCAAGGACTCGAAGATGAGTTCGGAATCCGTTTTGGAAACCTTCAGCGACCATCTTCCGTTCTCGTCCGTCACTGTTCCGTTGGTTGTGCCATTCTCCCTGATGGTGAGTCCGATCACAGGTTGTCCGCTTTTGTCCAGGACTGTGCCGGAAACGGTGTTGTCCCCGTTGCCTTCCCTTGCTGGCGGCTGTCCCTCGCGTGCGGTCAGCACGACAAGTTTCTCGTTCCTGATTTCGTAGGCGATCCTCAGGCCGGCGAACATCTTGTCCAAAGTCTGGGGGATGCCGGCGTTCTCCACGGACAGGGTGACCTTGGAATCGAGATCCGGGAGGGTGTTGCTATAGAAGAATCTGAATCCGCCCTGTTTCTCGACAAGAGGCATGACCTCCGTGAGGGGCTTGTCTTTCACCGAGACAGTGATCTGTCCCATTGACGGAGTAGCGAACCCCGCCATCATGAGCATCATCATTGATGCCAATAGGATTAGTTTGTACCTCATTTTGTTTTATTTGTTTTAGTGTTGAGTACGATGGTGTTGCCGTTGATGCGGAACGACACAGGCGAGGTCTCGGAGATTATGTCAAGAACCTCGGCAGGAGACGTGTTTGGTACAACTCCTGTGTATTTGTATTCCTTGATTGTCTGATCTTTGAAGACAACCTCGATGTTGTGGATGCTCTCAAGCATCTCCGCTATGCGCTCAAGGCTAAGGTTGTCGAAAACCAGCTCGCTCATCCTCCATGGAAGCGCGGTGCGGGAATCCACACGCCGTACCTCGCCTAACCTGCCGTTAGTCCTGTCCAGCGAGACCTGCTCGTAAGGAAGAAGGACAGCGCTGTCCTCTCCCGCGGAGGCAAGCACCTTGCCTTCCATCAAGGTGACGGTCACGTCCTCATCCTCGAATGACCGAATGTTGAATTTTGTGCCCAGAGCCTTGACACTCAATCCGGAGGAGTTGACTATGAAAGGAATCTGTTCATTCTTCGTGACATCAAAATAGGCCTCCCCGTGGAGAGTGATTGTCCTGTCGGCGGTTCCGAATGTCATTGAATATGCGATACGGCTGTCCGAGTTAAGCCAGACCTTGCTGCCGTCAGGAAGAGACACCTCGCTTTTCTGCAATGATCCGGCGATGACTTCGCACTGCCTCATGTCCGGCCCTACGCCTGAGGCCTTATGGCCGATGAACACGCCGACGGACGCAATCGCCGCGGCCGCGCAGAACCCGGCTGCGAACCTGAGCGCGCGGTGCCTTGCGGTCGAGGTGAGGCTCGCCTTTTCCATGGCCTTGGCTCTGCGCATGGTCTCACGCCAAGCCTGTCTTATTTCCTTTTCATCGACGGATGAGCCGTCAATCGAATCCCAATCTTTGAAAGGCACATTCATATCTCTTGTTGTTTTAACGATTTAAGAACGGACTTACAACAATAAAGAGTGCGAAACCGGCCTTCGCACCCATCGGAAATTGCAAAAAAATAAAAAAAATCAGAAAAAGAGGATCGCGTTAAGCGAGCGGCGTAGTTGCCGGAGGGCGGCGTTGAGAAGATTCTCTACCGTTTTCTTCTTGATACAGAGTATTTCCGCGATCTCCATATTCGATTTGTTCTCCTCCCTGCTCATCAGGAACACCTGCCTTCTGCGTGACGGCATGTCATCGACGATCCTGAATATCCTGTTTCTGAGCTCGTCAGAGTGCAGCATTTCGTCTATGGCATGCTCCTCGGCCAGTTCCAGATCGTGAATGGAGGCACTCCTGCCGCGCTTCTTCATGTGGGCAAGACAGGAGTTCCTGCTCATGACGAAAAGGTACGAGCCGAAGTCACGGATCTCAGGCAAGGTTTTGCGCAGGAGCCAGATTTTGGCGAAGATGTCCTGCGCGATGTCCTGCGCCGAATGTTTGTCTTCCAGAACGTTTGTCAGGTACACCCTGACTTTGGGATAATAGTGATTGAACAGGACGCCGAAGGAGGCATTGTCCCCTCTGGCAACATTTGTCAGAACTATGTCTTCATGCTCAAGCATTACCGGAACTCTTCTCTGAGGATCGGGAAATCCGGATTCGGCACGTGGGCCTCCTTCATTATGGCTTTGAGTTCCTCGAACTTCTCCGGCCGGGAGCCGATGAGGTCACGGGTCTCACCGGGATTCTCGCGGAGATTGTAGAGCTCGTACCAGTCGTCGTCGCCCCTGATGTTCATGTGGACGAGTTTCCAGTCTCCTTTCCTGACAGCCTGGCGGCCTCCGAGTTCCTGGAACTCGAAGTAAAGATATTCATGCTCCTTTTGTCCTTCCTTGCCTGTCAGTTCGGGGATCAGGCTGACACCGTCCATGCCGGTGAGGTCGTCCTCGCTTGCCCCGGTCATCTCTCTAAGGGTCGGCATCATGTCCCAGAACGAGCAGATGAGACCGGACTCTCTCCCCGCTTCGACGCGCCCCTTCCAGCTGACTATCATCGGCACCCGGATTCCGCCTTCGTAGACATCCCTCTTGTAGCCCCTCCAAGGGCCGTTGGAGTCGAAGAAGTCAGGATCGGCCCCTCCTTCCATGTGAGGTCCGTTGTCGGAAGAGAATATTATGATCGTGTTGTCATAGATTCCGAGTTCCTTGAGTTTGGCGACAATCTGGCTCACGTAGGTGTCAAGTCTTGTGACCATCGCGGCGAATGTCGCGTGAGGATAATCCTGGGAGCAATAGCCGCCTTTGCGGAATCCCGGCCCACTGTCTGTCCCGTGATACGGGGTCTCCGGATATTTCCCGATGAACCGGTCGATGATGCTGTCCTTCGGGACAATCAGTTCGGCGTGAGGGATTGTCGTAGGGTACCATAGGAAGAAAGGCTGCTTCTCTTTTGCCGAAGTCTCCATGAACTCGAGGGCTTTTTCATGAATGAGGTCCGGAATGTAGGTTCCCTGTCCGTAAGGAATGGAGTCCACATTGTCTTTCAATTCGATCCTTTCGGAGTTATGCCAGATGTGGTCGGCGTAGTAGCTGTGCGCGAGAAGCTGGCAGTTGAAGCCGTAGAACTCGTCGATCCCTTGCTTGTTCGGGTCGCCGCTTGTGCCGACGAATCCCAATCCCCATTTGCCGAAAGCTCCTGTCCTGTAGCCCGCCGCCTTCATGTCGTGGAAGATAGTAGGTGTCCCTGAAGGAAGCGGGAACTGTCCTTCAGGGTCGAGTTCCACGTTTCCCCTGATCGGGGTGTGTCCGCTGTGGGTGCCTGTCAGAAGGCAGGAGCGTGACGGCGCGCTGACGGTCGTGCCGGAATAGCATTGGGTGAACCGTATGCCGTTCGCGGCCAGGGAATCGATGCCTGGCGTCTGGAACATTGTCTGGCCGTAGCAGCCGAGATCCCCCCAGCCGAGGTCGTCGGCGAGGATGAAAACGATGTTTGGGTGTGGTGATTCCGCTTCACGTTCGGAGCAAGCCGATGAAGTCACCGCGATTCCGGCCAGGATAAGAGGCTTCAGGGATTTGCTATTCATCATAGATGGTGTCGGTTATTAGTAATCGCTCAAAGGTAACAACATTTTTTAAAGAATCAAAACACTGGTTTCTCTTGTTTTCTCTTGCGATTTATCCGCAGGGTAGTTAAATTTGTCAGACGGAGCCACCGTTGTCTGTCCGGAGGATGTCCGTAAGAAACCGTGTAAAGATAGAATAATGAGCGCATTCATCAACGAAAACTTTATGCTGTCCAGCGAGACGGCGCGTCGGCTGTTCCACGACCATGCCGGGAAGCTGCCGATAATTGACTACCACTGCCACCTGTCACCCCGAGAGATCGCCGAGAACATCCGGTTCCGCGACATCACCCAGCTTTGGCTGGTGGACGGTCACAGCGGCGACCACTACAAATGGCGCGCGTTGAGGGCGAACGGCGTGCCGGAGGAATATATCACAGGCGGGAAATCCTCTTGGGAAAAGTTTGAGAAATGGGCTGAGACGATGCCTTATCTGATGCGGAATCCTCTCTATCACTGGTCTCATCTGGAACTCAGCAGGGTTTTCGGAATAGACCGGATTCTGAAGCCGGAGACCGCTCGTGAGATCTTCGAGGAGTGCAACGCCAAACTCGCCACGGAGGAGTTCCGCGGCCAGGCGCTTATCCGCAAGTTCAACGTGGAGGTGGTCTGCACGACCGATGACCCGGCGGATGACCTGCGTTGGCACAAGCAGATCGCTGAGCATCCGTTCGGCACAAAGGTGCTGCCTACATGGAGGCCTGACAAGGTGATGGGAATTGATGATGTCGGGGCATTCAAGGCGTATCTGGAGAGGCTGGGGGAGGCCGCCGGCATCGAGATCCGTTCCTACGCCACCCTGGTGGAAGCGCTCAGGAAGCGTCACGATTTCTTCGCCTCGATGGGCTGCCGTCTCTCCGACCACGGTCTTGACACGTTCTACGCCGAGGACTATGACGACAGCGAGATTGAAAGAATATTCAGAACCGCCCTTTCGGGCACGCCGGTAAATGAATATGACGCCGTCAAGTACAAGAGCGCCGTCCTGTACGACCTTGCCGTGATGGATGCGGAGACAGACTGGACGCAGCAGTTCCACGTCGGGCCGCTCCGCAACAACCGCTCAAGAATATTCCGTTCCGTCGGCCCTGACGCCGGTTGCGACTCGATGAACGACAAGCCGATAGCCGAGGCTGGCAACAAGTTCTTCGATGTGCTGGACATAACGGGCAACCTTGCGAAGACAATCCTCTATTGCCTTAATCCTAAGGACAATGAGGTGATGACCACGATGGCCTACAATTTCAATGACGGCTCCGTGCCAGGCAAGATGCAGTTCGGTTCAGGCTGGTGGTTCCTCGACCAGGAGAACGGTATGCGGAAGCAGCTGGACGCACTCTCGTCGCTCGGCCTTCTGAGCCGCTTCGTAGGTATGCTGACCGATTCCCGGAGCTTCATCAGCTACCCTCGCCATGAATATTTCCGCCGCATCCTCTGCGATGTCATCGGCTCCGACATCGAGTCCGGCAGAATCCCGTCCGGCGAGTTTGACGCCGCCGCCCGCATGGTCCGCGACATCTCCTACAACAACGCCCGGAACTATTTCGGTTTCTGATGCTCCTCCGGGCTATCCGAAAATGTCGTTCAGGACAGCGGCAAGCCGCAGGCCGCCGCGTAGAAGCTGGACTTCCACCGTCCCGGTCCATTCGCCCACGTAGTCATAGGACAGTTTGGAGCCGACAGGAGTCGAGGCGTAGATTGTCCTGCAGATCCCGTAGGTCTCCTCGCCTCAGGATTCAGGAGTCCCTTCCGCCATCTTCCTGTTCTCGGCCCGAGGGTTGGTGTCAATCTGCTCGACCCATTCCGAATATGTCCATTTGTGGGCGCTCTCGATGATTCCGGTGTCCCAGATGGAGTGAAGGTTCGTACCGTTGTTGAAGAATTGCACCTGCCATCTGTTGCCGCCGCTGTCTGACCTGTGCCCCATGTGCATCGGACAATGCAGGTCGCCCATAAGGTGGACCAGGAACTTCAATGAGAGCGCCTGCTCCTCCTTGTCAAGCTTCCCGCTTTTCAACGCCGCTATCTGCTCGTTGACAGCGCGGACGACATCGCCGTTCTCGTTAAGGGGAGCTCCGCTGAAAGTCTCGCCCTCGTCAGTGTTTCTGTAATGCCACGAGCTGGTGTACCGGTATTCAGGAGTGTGGCTGGCATTGTCCATCCAATTCGCCCAGTACACAATGGTCTTCCCGTCAAGTATTTCGTCAATCTTCCTTGCCGTCTTTCGGGTAAGATGCCGCTGCGCGACAGCGCAAGTGACATCATGCCCCTTCTGCCCCCAGCAATACCCGTCGACAGACACCGCAAAAAGACCCGCCATCAGCAGTGCCATCATCAGAATCCTATTCGTAAACCTCATATTCTCAATTATTTAATTTTCGTGAATATTCAACATCCCTATTCGCTTTTCCATCCCCGCACGTGACGGGAAGACCACATGCCGCATCGCCCATAGCCCACCCTTCTCCGTTGGGACTGCAAACTTACACAAAAAACGTGATTCTTCTCCCCTCCGCGCAAAAGAAATCCCGTTTGAGGATGAATGCTGACGGGAATGTTGGTGGAAATGTAGGTGGTGTTGCTGGTAATAATGACGGATCCGACCGGCAGCAAGGCGTGGAAATCTGCTGAAATGTGTTATTTTTGTTGTTATGAAAAGTGTTTTGTTTGTCTGCCACGGGAACATCTGCAGGAGTCCAATGGCGGAGTTTATCATGAAGGAGATGGTGCGAAAGGCCGGTTTGGCTTTGCGCATTGACTCGGCGGCGGTGTCTTACGAGGAGGAGGGGAACGACATTTATCCGCCGGCGAAGCGGACACTGCTGGCTCATGGTGTACCGTTCCAAAGACATCGTGCGCACAGGGTTTCGGATGCGGAAGCTTCTGAATATGACATCATTGTCGTTATGGACTCTTCGAACCGGCGGCTCCTGTCGCACATAATCAGCCCGGAGAATATGACTAAGGTCCACATGATGATGGAATATGCGGGGAAGTCCTCTGATGTTTCCGATCCTTGGTACACCGGCGACTTTGAAAGAACCTACCGTGACATCGCCGAGGGCTGCGAGGGGCTGTTGAGACAATTGTCGGCGGGCAGTGGCTTCGTAGCAGAACAGTAATTCCCTGAGAATTTGCTGTTAAGACAACTGTCTGCGGGCGCTGGCATCGCCGGGGCTATAGCGGTCGCTGAAGAAGGCAGTGGTGGCGTTCGGGACGCAGGGTGTGAGGATGGCCGTTTTACAGAAGGCGGAGTGGTGGCGTTCTGGACGCAGGGTGTGAGGATGGCCGTTTTACAGAAGACACAAAGGGCGGAAGTGTGAAATGGAAAAATGAATATGCTCAATCAGGAACTGGTGCAATACGTTGAGGGCGAGATCATTCCTCGCTACGCTTCCTTTGACGGGGCTCATAGGGAGGATCACGTCCGGAAGGTGATCGAGGAGGCTATGAATATGTCCGCTCACTATGACGTGGACGAGAGCGTGCTTTTTGCGGCGGCGGCGTTCCACGACACCGGTCTGGTGGACGGCAGGGAAGTGCATCACCTTTCCTCCGGCAGGATTGTCCGCGAAGACCAGAATCTCAAAAGGTGGTTCAGTCCGGAGCAGATAGAGACCATCGCCCAGGCCACGGAGGATCATCGTGCATCCGGCGACAGAGATCCCAGGAGTCTCTACGGGATGATCGTCGCCGAGGCTGACCGTGACATCGAACCTATGAGAATCCTCTGGCGTACAGTGCGGTACGGCATGGAACATTACCCTGAGTTGAACAAGGAGGGACATTGGCAAAGGATGCTTGAGCACCTGGCCGAGAAATATGACTACGGTGGTTACCTCAAGCTCTACATCCCTGAATCAAGGAACGCCGCCGGCCTTCAGGAACTGCGTGACATAATCCATGACCCGGCGCGGCTCAGGAATATATTCGAGAATTATTATGATGAGGAGAGGTAGCGAATATTATGATGAGGTGAGGTGGCGGATACTATAATGAGGAAAGGTAGCGGATATTATAAGCAGAAGGGATAGCGAATGGTTCGCACATTGCTTTTCATAAGCGGGATTGCGCTCGTTTTCAGTAAGCGTTAAACAATAAGTTGGTAATGATTTGGCAGTGTTTTCGATGATCGATTTCTTTTGGAAAAGGGAGTGTGCCGGTGACACATGACTGATGGGGAAAGATAGCTAGACCGAAAAGACAATCAAAGATTACCAAGTTGTTTTTTAAGGATTGCTTAAAGGATTACTTAGTTCTTGACAAGGACGAGTTTGGCGTAGTAGACTGATTCGGCGGCACGAATGGATGAACGGAAGTTCTCGTAGGCGGAGTTCGGAAATGTTCCGGATTTTTTCTCGAACCTGAACCAGAACTGAAAACGAAGATGCCCGTCAACCATCTTGCGTACCTGCTTGAAACGTACGGAACCGAACTCGTTCTCAAACTCATAATCCTCCGGATATGCTTCCACTGAATATCCTTCCGGAACATTCATGACTATCTTGTCAGCCAGTACATAGCCATCCCTGAAATAAAGATCATTGATCCGTTTAGCCGAGGTGGTGCCGCCACTTACATTCCTGAAAGGATTGACCGGTACGAAAAGGCGTGATCCGGTCACGCTTGAGTAGGTGGATGCCTCTGCCTTGTAGGTCATCTTGCATGACGGCTCCGGAGACGGCTCCGAGACTATCTTCACGTCCGAGATTGTCACCCTCGGCAGATTGATCCTTGACATGATCTCGTTGATCCTTTCGCTTTCGGACATTTTTGTCAGGCTGTGCAGATCCTCCCAAAAATCCATCCGCGCATAGTCATTCATCCCGACCTTAGCGCTTCCGTCCGCATTCAGGTTCACTGTGATCCCCCTTGAATCCAGATTCGCGCCGTCAGGAGCCTTCGGGAGCCTTGTGACATAGGAACTGTCCTTTTTGACAACCAGGGCATGGTTGCCGGCTATCTTCGGATGGACATAACCTAATGGAACATCTGGGTTTGTACATTCAATCCAAAGTGTGTCCTTCGCCATCGGCACGGCCACGATGGCATGGTTGGAGGTTCCCAGAGAAGGAAAGTCAGGAATAAGTCTGTCTTCTCCCATGTTGAGGATCACGTAGCAGGACTCTATCCCGCAGCATTTCAGCATGGTCTGCATGTAGAACGACAGGGCCTTGCAGTCCCCGAACTTGTTCTGGAAGACCTTTTCCGGACCAATCGGCCTAAGTCCGCCGAGGCCAAGCTGGATGCTGACGTAGCGGGTGGTCTTGCCGAGATATTCATAGATCCTCCGGATTCTCTCAAGGTCATTAGTGGCGCCTTCCGTTATCTCTGTGACCTTGGTTTGGAGGTCGGCGGGAGGGTTGGCCATCCCGTCCGTAAGGGAAAGCAGCCAGTTACCGACGGCTTTCCAATCAGAGTTGGAACCATCTTTCTTCTCGTAAGAGAACTCGTCCGGAGAGAATAGGACGATAGGCATTCTGTCGGCCAATGGAGTCGAGTACCTCTCTGCTTCAAGGGCCGGGACAGGCCCGGTTCTCCAGACATAAACCTCGCCATCCTTGGTCGTGGTGCGCTCAGGAGTGACATCCTGCAAGTTCAATTGCTTGTAGTTGAATTTGGTGCCTTGCGGCACTTCAAGCCTGTAGCTTGACTCCATTGCCATGACACCCTCTCCGAGCTGGAGCGGGACAAATGGATCATAGCCCAAAACCGCGTCAGTGTATTGCTTCTCGAAAGTGTAGGTTACTTTCGCCGGATAGTGGACAATGTTCGGGGAATAGTACCAGGTCGCGTAGCTGTCAGCCAGGCCGTCGGAATATTCAGTGAATCTTAGGTCTGACTTTTTGATTTTTGTGACCTTTCCTGTGGCGTCCTTTATCTCTCCGGAGAATGATTTGAGCTTTGTGCTTCCGTTGTTCACCGAACAGGAAAACGCCGCGCGTCTCTTTCCTTTCTCCGTGACCATGAACTCGATCGTGTGCCTGTAGCTGGCGTGTGTCTTGTCCGTTACCGTGAATGTCGCGTCGTTCCTCAGGATGACGGCGTCGGCTGTCATCTGCCGGGCGTGTGCCGACAGCGGGCAGCAGACGGATAGAATAAGCAGGAGGTGTCTCATCTAATTCACTTTTTTCAGGACTATCCTGGAGTTGGACAACTCGGCGATCTTGCCGAACAACTGGTTCAGGTCGGAATATTCCTCGACACTGAAAATGACTCTGTTGATGTTGAGCGTAAGGCGTGTCATCAGATTGTTGCCTACCATTTTATGAAAGAATGTGAATTGGACGTCGCCGCCGCATCCGGTGTAGTTGCATGCACCAGGGATCTCATCCACGGTGTACCCGTCAGGAATGGCGAGAGTGAGTTGCAAGGAATTGCTCTCGATTGTCTCGAACTCCACAGGAAGCTTCCTGATCTGGTCGCTGAATGGGTTGGAGGTCATGAATGGAACGAGCGTAGGTCGGATGTAGATGAGGTTTCCGGCCTTGTCGGGATTCTTCCGGAAGTGGACGGTCTCGACAACCCGGGCTGTGCCCACACCGGAAAACGTGCAGCTGTCCACCTGTACTCCGGAGTCCTTCGCAACCTTTTCGATGAATTCCTCTTCGGATTTCGCACTGTCGTGCTGGTGATTGAACGTGTAGGCTTTCTGGTTTGTCAGCATACGGTTGAATCTGCCGTTGATGTCACCATTCTCTTCCACGGTCGCCATGATCATCATCTGGTCGGAGTTCCTGACCAGCGCCGAAAGATCCGCCCAGCCTTCGTCTCCATCGACTTTATAGACTCTGGCCTTGTCCACAAGAAGCTCCGGAGACAGGACATTGAGATCGGAATCCTTGTCGGTGGCGTCCATGTAGTAATGGTTGCCCTCCGAATCCGACGCGCGTACAATGAAGGAACTTATCTTCTGGAGTGACGGGAAAAATGGCAGTCTCCCTTCGAATCGTGGCTTGAGAAGAATGAGTTGGTTCTTGAATCCGCAGTCTTTAAGCGCGATGGACAGGACGTTGTTGATGTCCGCCATGCTGCCGGACCCTTTCTTGACCACGCTGGCAGGGGAGTCGGGAATCATGTAGGCCTTCCCGTTGAATCTTATTCTTCCGCTGACAAGCTTGAGGACCTCCCGCATCTTGGCAGTCTCGGTGATGTCCTTTGCCCTTATGGCCGCGACCTCCTCCTTGAACGGATTCCGGGAACTCTGATAGTAACCCAGATTTGTTTTCTCCAGAGTCTCGTTGATGTTCTTCCAGTTGCTCGCGAAGTCCTCGTAGATCTTGGCTTCAGGGATGCTTATTCCTGTGATTTCCATGTCAAAACCGGCCAGATAATCATCGAGGCACCAGACCATCGGCTCGTCGCGCAGGGATGGAATGTTGTCGTTGTGGCAGTAGATGTGGTTCACACCGTATGTGAAGTTGCCAAGGGAGAACACCCTCGCGTCCTTCTCCTTTAACATGTTGAGGTAGTAGCCTCCTCTGGAATTCACTGAATAACCGATGAACTCCGGAAGCCTTATGTCAACCATGGAATGCAGCACAGGATTCCTGTGCTGAATGGTGAAGTCGGATATTCCGACAATGGAGCCGACTTTCATGTTGTACTTGTACTCGATGACGCTGCCTTCCCTCACCTCGGGAAGTGAGAACTTGACTACCGAAAGGTTCTCGGAGAGTTTTTCGGTAAAGATGTTCTGTTTCGGCATCGGTGTCTTGACCAGTTTGCCGTTCACGATGTTATAGGTGTTCGCCGCCACTCCTGACACGCTTTCCGCTGAATTGGCCGACATGAAGGGAATCTCCACGTCCGCTAGGTCAAGGGCGTTCTTGCTGAATATCTTGATCCGGACGTAGACGTTGTAGTCGTAGCGGAAGTCGTTCATGAAAGCCAGATCCCTTTTGTCGTAGATGTAAAGGGCTTCAGCCTCCGGGTCCTTGTCGTACGAGGTCATGGCGGCTTCCCATTCGGAGACCTTCCCGAACTTGTCTGTCAGGTTTTGGGCCGGAAGATGAACCGAAAGGATCGCGGTGAGGAGTATGAGCGTTAGTCTTTTCATGTCGTTGTGCTATTGATTATTTGTTATTCTTTTTTCAAATATTAGGAATATATTTTTCCAAATATAGGAATATATTCGGATGATGCAAACTTGCCAGATATAATATCCTTAAAAAAATCAGGCTGACCAGAGAGAGACTCTGGCCAGCCTGATGGATGTTGGACAAATTGTCGATTAGAGCTGAGGACCAGCCTTTACGAGAGCCTTGCCGGCCCTGTTGGACTCGTACTTCTTGAAGTTCTTGATGAACCTTGCGGCGAGATCCTTTGCCTTCTCCTCCCACTGTGAGGCGTCGGCGTAGGTGTCGCGAGGGTCGAGGATGTGGGTGTCAACACCTTCGAGCTTTGTAGGAACCACGAAGTTGAAGTAAGGGATGGTCTTGGTAGGAGCCGAGTCGATGCTATGGTTGAGGATAGCGTCGATGATTCCGCGGGTGTCACGGATGGAGATTCTCTTGCCTGTTCCGTTCCAGCCAGTGTTCACGAGGTAAGCCTTGGCACCGCTCTTCTTCATCTTCTTGACGAGCTCCTCGGCGTACTTTGTAGGGTGAAGCTCAAGGAATGCCTGTCCGAAGCATGCGGAGAAGGTTGGGGTAGGCTCGGTGATACCACGCTCTGTTCCGGCCAGTTTGGCGGTGAAGCCTGAGAGGAAGTAGTACTTGGTCTGCTCAGGATCAAGGATGGAAACCGGAGGAAGGACACCGAAGGCGTCGGCTGAGAGGAAGATGACCTGCTTTGCGGCAGGACCCTGTGACTCAGGACGTACGATGTTGTTGATGTGGTAGATAGGGTAGGACACACGGGTGTTCTCGGTCACGCTCTTGTCGTTGAAGTCGATCTTGCCCTGTGCGTCTACGGTCACGTTCTCAAGAAGGGCGTCGCGGCGGATGGCGTTGTAGATGTCCGGTTCAGACTCCTTGTCGAGTTTGATGACCTTGGCGTAGCAGCCGCCCTCGAAGTTGAACACACCCTTGTTGTCCCAGCCGTGCTCGTCGTCGCCGATGAGCTTACGCTTAGGATCGGTGGAGAGGGTTGTCTTGCCGGTTCCGGAGAGACCGAAGAAGATGGCGGTGTTCTCGCCGTTCATGTCGGTGTTGGCCGAGCAGTGCATGGCTGCGATGCCCTTAAGAGGGAGGTAGTAGTTCATCATGGAGAACATACCCTTCTTCATCTCGCCGCCGTACCAGGTGTTGAGGATAACCTGCTCCTTGCTGCTTACGTTGAAGGCGACGCAGGTGTCGCTGCGGAGTCCGAGCTCCTCGAAGTTGGCGACCTTAGCCTTTGAAGCGCAGTAAACTACGAAATCAGGCTCCTGATCGAACTCTTCCTGGTTCTTCGGACGGATGAACATGTTGGTCACGAAGTGTGCCTGCCATGCCACCTCCATGATGAAGCGTACCTTCATGCGGGTGTCCTTGTGGGTTCCGCAGAAGCCATCGACAACGAAAAGCCTCTTTCCGGAGAGCTCCTGCTGGGCGGTCTTCTTCACAACCTTCCAAACCTTCTCGGACATCGGGTGGTTGTCGTTAGGGTACTCAGGGGTGTTCCACCAAACAGTGTCCTTGGAGTTCTTGTCCATAACGATGTACTTGTCCTTAGGAGAACGTCCGGTGTAGATGCCGGTCATCACGTTGATGGCTCCGAGCTCGGTCACGTGACCTTTCTCATAGCCCTCAAGCTCAGGCTTTGTCTCCTCGTTGTAGAGAACTTCGTAAGTCGGATTGTAAAGGACTTCCTTCACGCTCTTGATTCCGTACTTGCTTAAATCCATCTTAGGCATAGTAAAATGTGTTTTTATAAAGTTAAACTTATTCCCTAATCAGTTCTTAAAACAATCTGCCGCAAATTTTCGCCGAATCAGCGGCAACTTATTTTAGAACCCTTACAAAAGGCGCGGCAAATTTAAGGAATTTTTATCCATTACTCAAATGAGTAAGCGATTAATTTCGTACATTTGCTTCGCCGGCAGTGCTTCACTGCAAATAGTTTGCCAGCAAAATGCGCAAAAGGCTGAGATAAAACGGTTTAACGATTTTTGAACATGTCGCCGTCAGAAGTGTTGAAAGAATATTGGGGCTACGATGGCTTCCGTCCGATGCAGGAGGAGATCATCACGGCCGCGTTGGAGGGAAAGGATGTGTTGGCCATCATGCCTACGGGTGGCGGCAAGTCAATCTGTTTCCAGGTTCCTGGTTTGATGAGGGACGGTATCACTCTGGTCGTCACTCCGCTCATCGCCCTCATGAAGGATCAGGTCCAGAATCTGAACGACAGGGGGGTGAGGGCGCTCGCGGTCCATGCGGGAATGAGCCGCCACGAGGTCGATCTGGCTCTTAACAACGCCGCCTACGGCG
>HF986085.1 GCA_000431015.1 Alistipes sp. CAG:514
CGGCAGGTTGACAACGATATCGTCCTTTTTAGATATGGTGACGCGCTGTTGATGGAAGCCGAGGCGAAAGTCCGCAATGGCGAGGATGGTTCAATAGAGCTGAACGCTATAAGAGACCGAGTAGGAATGCCTCATGTGGAAGCCAATTTGGACAACATTCTAAAGGAGCGTCTGCTGGAATTGGTTTGGGAAGGTTGGAGACGTCAAGATCTCATCCGTTTTGGCGAATACACCAAAGCATACGACCAGAGGACTCCTCTGGAAAACGAGTTCACCGGGTTCACAACTGTTTTCCCGATACCACAAAGATGCCTGGATTTAAACAAAGGGTTAAAACAAAATCCAGGTTATCAATAGAGAGCCGTAATCATCATTCTCGTATCAGAATGACTTCCAGTCATCTCACTCCGAATGTCCCACGCTGCGGTAATCCCACGTGATGTATTTCTGTTTCAGCTTCTGGCGGTCGCCCAGGCTTATGTTGTTCTGACTGACCACCTCCTGCGGCCATCCGTCATTGAAATAACTTATGCGGACATATGAGTTGTACACCCCGTCCGTAGTCACCTGACTGTCAAATTCGGTATCGAGACCTTTCCGAACATCCTTTGCGGACTCCTCATCAGTAAAATACTCTATGAGATTTCCTAGCAGCACCTTTATGTCCTGAACAGTCACTTCAGAAGAGTCCTGGACTTCAGATGAACAATGATGATGTCGGGCCTGGGCAAATTTAACATATTACGAAAAAAGATATTCTCAATAAATGAAAAAATAATACATTTGCCGCTCATTAACAAAATGGCATGATGAAGAACCATAAATTATTCGGAGCTATCGCCTGCTCCGTCATCGCGCTGACGATATCGTCATGCGGGAAAGAAGACAAGATTGAACGGTTTCCTGAGGGAACGTCAATGATAAAGATGATGGACGAGGACAACGGAGGCACCACATTGGGCAATTCCAATGTCTATATGACATCTTCCGGAAACTTCAAGAGCAACGATCTGCCGATTCTCGACTGCGGGAAGAAGTGCGGAATAGGAGACATCGGTCTGCCGGATTTCACTAACATGGCGCCTGAAGTCGCTGTGATACCAGGACACGGCTACGTCATCTGCGATTCTGACAACGTCAAGGAATTCCCGTCGAGAAAAAAGGCAATCCGCGAAGATGCGCTCGTTTACAGGGTATATGTCGATTCATGGATCCAGACTGACGGAAAGAATGTCGGGGCCAATGTCTATTTCCTGCTGGGCAGTCCTCTGAAGCGCAGGCAGATGCCGGAAATGGACAGCGACCTCGGAACGCTCTCCTTCGACCTGGTCAGCCATAAGTCCAATTCAATCAGCGTAAAGTTGCCTTCGGAGGATATTGAGGTTATTATCAATGACAAGACACCTCTGACCTGCTCCACCAAAGGTAGGACATTGACATTGGCATTGACAAGCGCCCCGATGTCATACGAGACCGGCACGTGGCCACTCAGCATCCGTAGCGGAAGGGTCTATACGAAGGCGACAGTCGCAATTGA
>HF986086.1 GCA_000431015.1 Alistipes sp. CAG:514
GGACTTCGGGTATTGCGCCACGTTCACTCTTACCAGTCTACTTCTTGAATATTTTTTGCAAAACAAGAAAGAGCCACAACGAATAACGCCAAATAGACTAATTATCAACGGTATTTTAACAATCTGCCTAAATCTTCTAATTGCTGTTTTATATGAGACGTTTATCGCTGAATTTATATATAAACCTGAAACAGATGACTTTTGGGGAAGTTTATATATTTTTTGCATCGTTGCCAGTTTTGTAGCCGAATTCCATGTGTTACGAGAATACACAGACATCGTCATCAAGCAAAAAGAGGAGAATCTTCTTTTGACCAAAAGACTTCTCAAATCACAAATGGATCCTCACTTTGTCTTTAACTGCCTTAATATACTTTCAGGGTTGATAGAAGAAGATTCTGAAAGGGCGGAACGGTTCATCATTTCTCTGTCAAGGATATACAGATATATCATCAATAGCCTTGATAAAGACATCGTCCCGATTTCGGAGGCGATGACCTTCGCTAAAGAATACGTATCAATCATGCAGACCCGC
>HF986087.1 GCA_000431015.1 Alistipes sp. CAG:514
CATACATACATCTCGAAATTGAAGAACATATCTACACCGTTATCGTAAGCTTCGTGTATCTCCTCATCATTGAGCTGCTTTACGGAAAAATCTCTGCTGGCAGGCTTCTGTGGATGAGTGAACATTATTGATAATTCTTTCGGGGCAGCCTTGATCAGCTGATTCAGAACATACGGACTATGCGTTGTGATGAAAAGCATGTCTCCGTGCATTTTTATCTGCTCCAGCATCCAATTCACGAATTGGCATTGAGTCGGAGGAAACAAATTATCCTCTGGCTCTTCAAGGAATATCTCGCTATGATCAACATTGATATACTCCTGACAAATCGACTTGAACTTCTTCGCCTGGTCTGGCTTGGAAAACGAATAATCTACACCATCGATGGTGACGACTTCAATCGTCTCGTCATGGTTGAAATCCTTTTCATAGAGATTGGCATAAATGGTCGACAATAGATTTTTGCGCTCTTCTTTCTGTTCATACGACATCTTGCCTGCTTCTGCATTGTATTGGCCTGCAGTAAGATAATCGAGATGTACATACATAGGGAGGAGCGATTGGATACCGCTGGAACTCTCCTTCAGTTTCAGCGGAGTTCCGTTCTCCAGTCTTATGTTGTCCGTATTTGTCTGGGAGTCATAAGAATAAGACATGCCCAGATTCAAGAAATTCTCCTCGCTCTTTACAAACTTCCTGGCCCTGTCCCAATCTGACATGAAGTCAAGCATGTTGCCATCCAATGGAAGGAAACTCCACCCCGGAATTGAAGCCACCAAATTTCTGTCGGCGGGGACATAACTTACCTTTGGCCTCTTATAGTTCCAATGATCATTTTTCCATCTCATCGTAAACTCCTTTTCTGAATGGCTGTATGAGAAGAATACATGTTCGGTTTCATATTCGATGTAGGTATCCGGATGGACGTATCCTGCCATTTGATAATAGCTGGTCATGGTGTCAATGAAGGCCGAGCCGTTACCGAAACCGTTGACCTTTTGAGACAATTCAAGACGTTTTTCAACCCAGGTACAATAGCACGCCGTCTTAAGTACGCAGCTCTTGCCGGAACTCTGCATACCTATCAATACATTTACCTGTCCAAGTTGAAGGTCCGCATTACGAATCGGACCGAAATTCTTTATGACCAAGTGTCTCATATCGTTTGGGCATTTTAATATCTCAATATAAACATATCATCAAAATATCTCACTTCCCCGCGGCCGAG
>HF986088.1 GCA_000431015.1 Alistipes sp. CAG:514
CTGTCGAGAATGGAATCGGAACGGAATATCATCCCTCGGAAATTATTCTTTGTGACGAGAGGACATGGGTGTTGTCTGCACGGAACAAAGATGAATTCAAAACGGGGCTTTTTGTGACCTATGATAGCGGCAAGAGCTGGAAGAAGAACAGTGATTCCGACAGGGGAGAAATTTATGAGAATCTTGTTTTTGACCGGGGGATCCTCTTCTGTTCGTCTTATCACAGTTCATGGAATAAAACGAACACGATTATGGCATCATATGACCTCGGAGCGACTTGGAATGAACTCTGTTCTTTCGTTAAGGAAATCGAGAAGTTCATGGTTACAAACGACAACACCTTTGTCCAATTATATTCAAGCTACCACGATGAAAAAGCAGTAAAGCCAGACAACAGACGCTCAATCATTTATTCTGATGATAATTGCAAAAACTGGAAGACGGCATTTAAAGGAGAAAACTTCACATCCTCATTTTCTAAGAATATAGTACTCGATGTGGACAAAGAAAATGATTACCGGATAATCAGCATTAATCCACAAACACAAAAGTTTGACACAATCCGAACTCCATGCCGATCACCGATGCAAGTCATAGCTGGGGAAGATATCATAGGGATATGGAATGATCGTAGGGCAGACTATTTTAGGATTGTCAAGGACACAGCCGTTTTCTTGTCACGCATAAAGTACGACATGATTTGGACAAGCCATGTCCCTATGGAAATATATCAACATGGAGATATTGTTTACTCTTCTGTCCTTGTGCCAAGCGTAGAGTCCAACATAAAAATGTTCGTTTCAACGGACCATGCAAAATCCTGGACGCAGGTTGACACGAAAGGCCCAATGGATAAAGAATATGACCGGGTTTGGACTCCAGTAGGCGAAGCCTGGTTCATGGCCGGTTATGACGACTTCATGGTTTCCTACTGCGTCGGCGAGAAGGACGGCCAGAGGCAGGACTTCATCAAGATCATCAAGCCGAAATATTAATGCCAAGGTCATGAAAAGAACAATCATACTCATCCTCCTCA
>HF986089.1 GCA_000431015.1 Alistipes sp. CAG:514
GGCATCAGTTATAAACTTGAACATACGGAATTGACATTATCTATAAGAGGTGGAGTGTTCACGACATTCAATGACAAGGAAGTCCACAATGTTCTGCTGCGTTCCGGAATAAAGAGACACAGTTTCAGCACGCAGAGCCAGGGGACAGAATGGTTTGAATGTAGTGTGGAGACTGCATTGAAAGCAATTCAAGCTGTCAAGGAAGGCCGCAGCGCTATCAGTTCAAGTGAAATCGTCCCGATACATGAAACTATAGTATTCCGTCCGGAGCAGCAAGAAGCCATCGACAAGACCATCAAGAAATTCAACAGCGGTGGAAAGGCGATGCTCTGGAATGCGAAAATGCGCTTTGGAAAGACACTGACTGCGCTTCAGGTGGTGAAAGAATGTCATTACCACAGAACTATCATTGTTACGCATAGACCTGTCGTGGATAAGGGGTGGTTTGAAGACTTCGGCAAAATCTTCGGAATGCTGGATGGATACACTTATGGTTCCCGCGAAATGGGGGAGTCCTTTGAATATCTCGAAAAAGCGGCAAAGAAAAACCCTGAGGCTCACTATGTTTATTTTGCATCAATGCAAGACCTTCGTGGCGCTCAGCTGGCAGGAGGCAAGTACGATAAGAACGCAGCTATCTTTGCCGCCAAATACGATATGGTAATCATCGATGAGGCTCATGAGGGAACCCAGACGGAACTTGGCCAGAATGTAATCGCTCTTCTCAAACACGATAATACCCATATTCTCAATCTCTCAGGAACGCCGTTCAATCTCCTCGAAGACTATAGGGAAGATGAGATTTTTACCTGGGACTATGTGATGGAGCAGAAAGCCAAATCAGACTGGGACTTGAATCACTTCGGGGATCCTAATCCTTATGCGGGGCTTCCTCGGCTTAACATTTTCACGTTTGACTTGGGTAAAGTTCTTGCTGGATTTGATGACGTAGAAGATTCGGCATTTAATTTTAAGGAATTTTTCAGAACTTGGACAGGAGACATTGAACGTGATCACAGAGCAATGCCGGAGGGTGCACTTGGCAAATTCGTCCATGAAGAACATGTGAAGGGTTTCCTTGATCTGATTGTCAAATACGATCCGGACAGCAATTATCCGTTCTCGACGGTTGAATTCAGGAACAATTTCCGCCACACACTATGGATGATCCCGGGAGTTAAGGAAGCGAAAGCCCTTTCAGCGCTTCTGCAGCAGCATGATATCTTCGGTCAATTCCAGATTGTCAATGTTGCCGGTGATGGTGATGAGGATGTTCCTGATGACAATGCACTCTCGCTTGTGGAGAATGCTATGGGAGACAATCCGGAAGATACGAGGACGATTACACTCTCGTGCGGTAAACTTACTACAGGAGTATCCGTGAAGCCGTGGACGGCTGTCATGATGCTTTCCGGCTCACATAATACTGATGCAAAAGCATATATGCAGACTATTTTCCGCGTACAGACCCCTTACACGACGAGGGATGGCCGCAGAAAAGAGAACTGCTATGTGTTTGACTTTGCCCCAGACAGGACTCTCAAGGTACTTGCAGATACTGCACGAGTAAGTGCGAGAACAACTGCAAATGAATCTGACAGAGTCAAGCTCGGGGAATTCCTGAACTTCTGCCCTGTCATCGGATATAATGGAACAAAGATGGCTACCTTCAATGTCGAAAGTATGCTTGAGCAACTGAAGAGAGCCTATATTAGCCGGGTAACCAGGAACGGATGCGATGACTCGCGATTATATAACCAGGAAATGTTGCGCAAGCTCGATGCTGAAGCTCTTGCCAAGTTCCAAGGCCTCCATAA
>HF986090.1:0-24669 GCA_000431015.1 Alistipes sp. CAG:514
AATAGGCCACGTTCCGCGCACGGGAGGAGACACGGAGAGGGCTTCGTGAGCAATAGGCCACATTCCGCGCACGAGAAAGGCGCAACGGGGTCCCGAGCCTGTAAGACGAGCTGTCTTCCACACAGAAGACTATGATAAGGAAAGCGACAGAAAACGACATCCAGGCAGTCTTGGCGATATTCGACAAGGCCAAGGATATCATGCGCTCGGACGGCAACAGCACCCAGTGGGGAGACGGCTACCCTGACGCCGGCATCGTACGCACGGACATCAGCATGGGCGGGGCGCACATCATAGAGCAAGACGGGAAACCGGTCGCCTACTTCGCCCTGCTCCCCTCGCCCGAACCGACATATTCATCAATCAACGGCAAGTGGCTTGACGACAGCTCACCCTACCACGTCATCCACCGCATCGCCAGCACCCCCGAGAGCCACGGCGTGTTCCGAAGGATCATTGAATATGCCCTTTCGGTCAGCGGCAACCTCCGCATCGACACCCACCGCGACAACCGGATAATGCGCCGCCTCATAGAGAAGTCCGGCTTCACCTACTGCGGCGTGATCGTTCTGGCCGACGGATCGGAAAGGCTCGCCTATCAAAAAATCACACAGCGATGAATCTTAAAAGAATATTCCTACTCACCGCGCTCGCATTTGGAGCCGCCACACTCTCCCCCGCACAGATCTACCCGCAGGAAGAGCTGCATTTCCGCGCTCCGGCGGTTCCGAAACAGATAATCTTCGCGGGCGACACCATACGGTTCGACAGAAGCGACCTCTACGAAAGAATGGACAGGGAACTCATAGCCTTCACCTACATGCACTCCAACTCCATCCTGATGCTGAAGAAATCAGACCGCTTCTTCAAGATGGTCGAGCCGATACTCAAGCAGTACGGCATCCCGGATGACCTGAAGTACCTCATGGCGATCGAAAGCAACCTCAACCCGAAGGCATATTCACCGGCGGGTGCGGCAGGTCTCTGGCAGTTCACCAAGGCGACGGCAAAGGACTACAACCTCATTGTCGACGGAGAGGTTGACGAGCGCTACAACATTGAGAAAGAGACCATCGCGGCCTGCAAGTACCTTCGCCGGGCCTACGAGAAGTACGGAGACTGGATGACGGTGGCCGCAAGCTACAACGCCGGACAGGCCGGCATCTCCAGGCGGCTGACAGACCAGAGGCAGAAGTCGGCTCTGAATCTTTGGATGGTAGAGGAGACCTCCCGCTACATGTTCAGAGTCCTCTCCGCAAAGATGTTTTTCGAAAATCCAGCCTCCTTCGGTTTCAATGTGAACGACTTCGAGAAGTACCCTACCTACTCTCCGAAAGAGGTCGTGACGGTCAGCGGAGCGATAGCCAGCCTAGTGGACTTCGCCGAGGAACACGGCGTGAGCTATTTCCAACTTAAAGAGGCCAACCTCTGGCTTCGTGACAACAAACTGCTCAACAAGGCCGGCCACACCTACAAGATCATCATCCCGAGTGGAAAATAGTGTTTCCTCTCTCTGGATTACCATTCAGATGTGTTGTTGGTCACTGAGCCTGTCGAAGTGACGAAGTGTAGAAAAGGCAAAGCGACTTTATGTGTAGGCGACATCGAAAAAAAGGCAAACGTCAAATTTTGCACGTTACCAAAATTTGACGTTTGATTTTTTCGCTGTCTATTGGTGCACTCTTATGGATTTGCAAGTCATAGAGTAAATAGTACCTGTTATCAGGCACAAGCCTAAAGTGCATAGTTCGGTTATAAATAACTTAACCATTCGAGCACAAAGGCGGCGAAAAATAAAAACCTGAATTTTGGTCCACCGTGCAAAATTCAGGTTTTTCTTTTTTCGCCGCTCTCACAAGCAAAATCACAACCAATCCAAATACATAAGAGAAGCGAAATCATCAATGACGTAATCAGCACCGGAGCCTTGCAGCTCCTCGCGAGTGGAGTTGCCATAGGTGACACCGCAAGTCCTGGCGCCGGCCCCGCGGCCCATCAGGATGTCAAAAGGCATGTCGCCGACAACCAATGTCCGGGATGCGCTGAATCCCAGTTTTTTCAAAGTCAGAAGGACAGGTTCCGGATCCGGCTTGGCTTTCGTCACGTCATCCGCCCCAAGCACAAGCGAGATTTCCTTGTCAAAACCGAAAGTCATGACAAAATCCATGAGCGAATGATTAGAACGGAAAGAAGCGATTGTCAACACGAAGCCCCTTCTGCGAAGTTCCGCCAGAGTTTCCGGCACATTAGGAAAAACCTTAGGAGCGAGCAGTTTCTTGTTCTCCTCGAATATGTCCCTGTACGCCTCGGCGCACTCCTGAGCCTGCCCATCCGTCAACGACGGGAACATAGTCTTGAAGCTTTCACTCAAAGGAAGTCCGATTGTCGCCGCGCAGGCATATTCATCAGCCACTGGCAGGCAAAGTTTCTCCATCGTCATCTGAAGCGTCTTGACAATGGTATTTCTGGTATCGCAAAGGGTACCGTCAAAGTCCAGAATAATAAGTCCGTTGTTCATATCGCGGCAAAATTAACTCAAATTGTCGAGATTTCAAGCCCTCGGCACAGAAATGGCAACAGTACCATCGCCGCGCCAAAAACGAAGCGGACAATTATTATACCAACATATTAATTTTCATGAATATGAAGTCAAAGGATTTCGGCTTGCTCTGCGCTGCCATCACACTGTTTACGTTCTGTGGTCCTGTTCAGGCCGCAGGTTCACGCATGGAATTGACAATCAAAAACTACAGTGGATGTTTGGCCGCACCTGAAGCCAGCCTTACGGAAACATCTGCGAGTGCAGAAGATCCGAACGCGGCCGGAGACAACATCATCGGTGATTACCTTGTCGATCATAAAGGCGAGAAAAGCAAGGTCAAGGTTTTCAAAAATGCCGACGGCTCCTACACCGCACAGGTCTTCTGGGTCCAGAACAGGACAGAGAAAGATGGATCTGTCCGCAAGGACGCCAAGAATCCGGACAAGTCGCTGAGGAATGTTGATTGTGACAAAATCGTGATATTCAAAGGTTTGAAATATGACGCTTCTGCCAAAGTCTGGAGTGGAGCCAACATCTATGACCCAGTGCGAGGCATCAACGCCTCCCTCAAAGCCAGGTTCTCGGACTCCAAGACCCTTTCGCTAAAGGGCTCCAAGATGGGCTTCTCCGAAACCGTGACCTGGACCAGACTGTAAGCTTTCTTCATAAGGACAACAATGGAACAGAATCCAACAACATTCGCCGAAAGGGTGACCGCTGAACTGGATGCGCTTCATTCAGAGGAGAAGCGCGTCGTGCTGCCACGGTTCTTCAAGTGTGGAGTCGGCGAATATGGTGAAGGCGACCGTTTTCTGGGTGTGGTCGTGCCGGATGTCAGGGCCGTGGCGAAAAAGAATCTGTTCGCATCGTTGTTCGACATAGAGGCCTTGCTAGGTTCTCCTTGGCACGAAGCCCGTCTATGTGCGCTTATAATCCTCGTGCAGCAGAGCCGGAAATCCGTCCCGAAAGAGGTTTTCGAGTTCTATCTTTCACACACCTCCGGAATCAACAACTGGGATCTGGTCGACCTGACCGCTCCATCCATTGTCGGTGGCTACCTTCTTGAGAACCCACAGGAGCGGGAGCGGTTATATTCATTGGCGGACAGCACTTTGCTGTGGGAGCAGAGAATCGCCATCGTCTCGACTCTGACTCTGATCCGGAACGGCGAGTTCAACGACACTTACTCTCTGGCTGTCAAGCTGATGTCCCATAAGCACGACCTGATGCACAAGGCCGTCGGCTGGATGCTCCGCGAAGCCGGCAAGCGCGACCGGCGCCGCCTCGAACTCTTTCTCGATGAATATGCCACCTCGATGCCCCGCACGATGCTCCGCTACTCCATCGAGAAGTTCCCCGAACCCCTCCGCCGCCACTACCTAACCCTGAAGTGACCTCGTATTCCGCCTCCCCGTTGATTTCATAGTAACATGAAAAAAATAAGTTGCCTCAGATTAAGAGAAGATTTTCGAGGATAGATCTATTTTCGAAGAAGGAGCGTGCCGGTGGCACATGACTGATGAGAAAACAGATATAGACCGAAAAGATTCCTTAAGATGAGGCAGGTTATTATTTGAAGGTTACATAACCAAGAACATGCCAGTAGAACTTCATTATTCGGGCGGATTTGAGTATCTTTGCCACCAATACGAAATGTTCAAAACATAATATTCAATGAATATGAGAAAGATTGCTAAAATTGCCGCGGCTGGAGCCTTGATAGCGCTCGCCGCTTCGTGCGCCCCACAGAAGATCGCTGTGACCGCGCACAGAGGATTCTGGAAATGCGAGGAGGCCGGCTATGCCGAGAACTCCATCAAATCGCTTGAACTGGCTCAGCAGAACGGACTGTGGGGCAGCGAGTTCGATGTACACATCACCTCCGACCTCGTCATGCTTGTCCACCACGACGCCGACATCGACGGGATGTGCATCTGGGATCACGACTACGCCGACTTCAAGGACTGCCGTCTGAAGAACGGCGAGAAGATCCCTACTCTTGACGAGTACCTGACCCAGGGTGAGAAGAGCAAGAAGACCGTGCTGGTGTTCGAGCTCAAGCAGCAGATCGACAAGGCCCACGAGGACTACATGGTGGACCAGAGTGTCAAGGCCCTCAAGGAACACGGCCTCTACAGTCCTAAGCGTGTCATTTTCATCTCCTTCAGCCTGAACATCTGCGAGAGGCTCGCCGCCCTCTGCCCTGGCTTCACGGTTCAGTACCTTGGCGACGACAAGAGTCCTGAGGAACTCGCCGGACTCGGCATCAACGGCATCGACTTCCACTACAAGGTCTTTGCAAAGAATCCTACATGGTTCAAGCAGGCGCGCGACAACAAGATGAGCGTCAACTGCTGGACCGTCAACAAGGAGAAAGACATCCAGAGCATGATTGACCTCGGAGTTGACTGCATCACCACCAACGAGCCGATGCTCACAAGGGAGAAACTCGGCAAGAGAGAGAAAAGAAAGTAATCACGGGCGCGTGAGACAATGCGTCTTCCGCACGTCAAAAACCGAAAAAAGGCCAGAGAGAATCCTCTCCGGCCGTTTTTGTGTTCAGTAATAAAAAACAGTATCTTTTAGAAAAGATAGGCGACACCGATGTTGAACTGGCTCCTGTGACGGGTTATGTCGCCGTCACCGGTGTAACGGTTCACGAGACCGTAGTCATAGCCGACATTGAAGCGTACCATGTCGAAGAACTCGACCGCCACACCGCCGCCGAGCATGACATCGAAACGTCCGTAGTGATAGTCATCACCATAGTTGTTGATCTTGGTGTCCTTTGAGAAACCGGCGATGGATCCCTTCACCTTGGTGTCGGAAGCAATACCATAAGCCAGCGAAGGACCGGCGTAGACCCTGCCGACAATGCCGTCTGCGAAGGTAAGGCCCGCATTGAACATCACAGGGATGGAAAGATAGTGTTCTGTAACGTCAACATTAGTGTTGATGCCGAAATAGCTGTCCGCATCACTCTTGGTAGCAAGACCATAGTACAGTCCCGGAGCCACGCCAAAAGAACCGGCAAGGTTAATGTTATAGGATCCGCCTACATAGAAGCCGTTCAGATTAGTGGTCTTGGTCGTGCTGCCGGACTTTACCTTGTCCGTAGAGTTAAGGTAGCCGATGCCGAGTGATGGCTGCGCGATGGCAGCGGTTCCGATAAGCATCATTGATGCCGCAAGGATGGATGAAAAAACTCTTTTCATAATAAATTAAACTTAAAGTAGTTATAATCTTCATAACTGGCAGGCTATAAATGCGGCGCCGTGAGACATGATCCTGAGCGCCCGCCGGGCCATGCAATAGAATACAAGCATATCAAAAATTAGTCCAAACGATAACTCCGGAGTGGTCAAATCCACAGAAAACACGCCACCGAGCGTCCTGTGAACCATTCCCGCCACCGCTCCCGGACAGGAAACAGGCATCAGTGTCCGGAGGCGAAAAAGTCGGCGAAGAACCTGGCGAAGGAATGCCAGGAGTTACGGGCGATGAAGTCACGAAGGACTTCCGGATTGATGGAGCGGCCCGATTTCAGAATCTCAACCATCTCTGCTTCGGAGCCATAGACAAAGCAGACATCCTCTCGGGCAAGATCGGCGAACGCACCGATGGCGGGACCGACCGGACTGCCACCCATCGTCAGAGTGTCCATCAGAACACCCGAACTGGAGACGCTTCCCGGCAGATAAGGAAACAGCACAAAACGGCTGGAGCGGATAAGGCCGGCAAGCTCCTCAAAATCAGCGGCCCTGTTCTCAAAAACAAACGTTGACCGATGAGCCGTCGAAGCCTCAGCCCCAAATCCGGCGAAACCAGCGGAATCATCGGAGACGATGGCCTTTTCAATGTCCGCGGCCAGCGAGGCATCCTTGCAACGTCCGACAATCCTGACCTTCAGGCCGGCACGGCGCACGGCGGGACTGGTAACGAACTCCAGCACACCCTTGTACGGAAGGATATTCCCCCAGATCAGGATCTCGCCCGTCCGTGCAGAATCCTCTCCCCCTGAGGAACCGCGGCAAGCGTCGGCGGCAGAACCTCCCACGGCGGCAGGCTCCACAACCGGATGGCAGAAATAGCGGACCTTGTCAGGCGGACATCCATATTCAGAAAGCAGCACGCGCGCGAAGGAAGCGGTCTCGCACGAATGGGAGATTACGAGGCACGACCGCTTCAGCTGCAACTTGGTGAGCGAGCGGGACATCCAATTCTCCCCCTTGTGCGGACGAGGGTTATGGAATATGAATACGATCTCTTTGTGCCTCAACCTCATTATCAAAAAACTAAGCCGTACCATCAAGTACTGCGCGAAAGCCAGTTTGTGGAAAGCTATCGTCTCCACGAAACTGAGCAGGAATATGTCAGCCTTGAACGAATGTTTCAGCAACGCCCACCCCTGCGTCAGGTATGGCTCGTTGTCCGCGTCAAGCACATCGAAATACTCAGCCAGATTCTCCTTCAAAAAGACGAAGTAGCGGTTCGGATAGCCGTTTTTCCTGTTAGCCGACGGCGACACGTAAATCTTCTTTCTCATAACCTACCTCTTCAGCAATTTTTTCAATGAATATGTCAGGTCCGCCACCAGAAACTGCCACGCCGGAGTCCCGATGTAGGTCCTATAGTAGTACTTCTCGCTCTGATACTTGAGTTCCCGCACCCTGACCTTGTCGTAGTACTTCCTCGTGGTCGCCCCATGTTCATGAACGACCGAGACTTCAGGGTAGTAGTAAACACCCTTTCCTATCCTCTTAAGCCTTTCGGACAGAATCATTTCCTCCGCATAGAGAAAGGTCTTCGGATCCATTTTCCCGCAAGCGGAATAATCTTCGGCCTTGACCATGAAGAAAGATCCTGAAATCCTGTAATGAAAGCCTTCCTTAGCAGTCTGTGAATATTCCTCCCAAAACGGTCTTCTTGATTTGGATGAAAACAGACTCCTCCAATAAAGAGCCACATGCCTGTCCCAGAAACTGATGAACGGCTCTGGACTCTGGAGCCGCCCGTCCAGTCCGACAACCTTTGGGCCGAGAGCCCCGGCCTCCTCCAGAGACCTCAACCTGGCCGCCATCCTTTCGACAACATCAGGTTCTACAAGACGTATGTCATTGTTGGCGAACAAAAAAACATCAGGAGCAAACTGATTACGAGCCACTTCCGCCCCAAGATTATTGCCTTTGGCAAAGCCAAGATTCTCTTCGGACGGCACCACGAAGACATACTGGTCCGCCCCCTTGAACGCCTCCAGCAGACGGTCCCTGCTTAGTTCCGTGCTACCGTTGTCCACAATCACCACAGCATAATCCGACCGGATCTTCGCAAGTTCAGTCCTCACGAACTCTATCGTCTTCTCCTCACTGTGATAATTAATAACTATAACGCCTATCATTTTGTCAAAACATCATATACACGCATTATCTCACTGCCGTATTCCTCTTCAGAATAACGGGCCACCGCATCTTTCTGGGCCTTGCGAACAACGTCAAGCGGCAGAGCCGACGCCAGCATATTCATAAGTCCCGAGCATTCCTCAACCGTGTCAAAAAAGAAACCGTTCCGCCTGTCAGTGATTATCTCCAAAGTGCCTCCAGACCTTCTGGCAATCACCGGACAGCCGTAGAACATCGCCTCAATGGTCACACGCCCCAACCCCTCGAACTCAGAACACATGAGATAGGCTGTAGCTTTGGACATAAGAGACCTGATGTCAGCCACATAGCCCCTAAACTCGACATTGTTTTCCACACCGGCCTCTTTCGCCACCTCCATCAGGCCAGCCTTTCTCTCTTCACGACAGTTTCCCGTGAAGACCAGCGAATACCCTTTGGCCGACAAACCGGATCCGCCGAATGCCCTAATGGCTGTTTCCGGACGTTTCACTGCCCCCATCTCACCAGCACAGAAAAGGAAATACTTTTCTTTTTCTGTATCAAGGACGACATCATTCTTAGAACGCACAGCATCAGGGAAGCAGTATGCCGACAGACAGTCCTTTAGCCCAAGATGCTCCCGCAAACCGTTGGAAATCAAAATGACAGCATCAGAGCGGCGAAGTTCCACATTCCACCTTCCGAATCCTCGGAAAGGTCTGGCGTTCAAGCCCAGGTCAAAATATTCACGAATATGCCAGACATGCCTCGCGCCAAGTTTTTCCGCCAAGGCCAGCCCGATGTCGATGACACCAGAGTTACTGTGGACAATGCTGACGTTTCTGCCAGCAAGAAGTCTGGACACATCCTTGACACACTTGTGGTTGATCCAGGTGTTCGTCACAAGGTGAGGAAGAAAACGCAATGTCCTTTTCAAGACTCCCCCTTTGTATGTCAAGCGCCTGAATGAATGAACAATGCACTCGTAGCCTTTGGATCGGAAAAAGTCGGCCACAGGTCCCTCCGACCTCAACAGAATGACCGGAATGACATACTCATTGACCGACCTGATGAGATTGACGAGCGACCAGGAAGCCCCACCGACAACGTTATCCTCATGGTTCACATACAGAACCGTTATCTTGCCGTTCTTTGTCATGACATTGATGCTTTCAAGAAATCAACAGCCTCCTGCCTTAACCCGTCCAAGGCCATACCTATCTTATCATTGTCTAGAGGCAAGTCGATGGAATACATGTCCGAACCGTCAGAAAGCCGGTTCTCAAGCCCCATCTTTCGAAGCAATGACTCCACACGAAGATTCCTTGTACCAGGTTCTACGACCGATAGGAACTTTTTTCTGAATATGATCGAAAAAGCCGTTCCGTGAAATGATGATGTGACAACATGGGACGCTCCTGCGAAATACGACACAAACTCCTCCGGTCCAGCCCATTGCACCATATTCTTATACGGTCGGTACAATGCATTCTTGGAAAGTATCACGAGCCGTAGTCCTTTTGCTCCAGCGATCGCGCCGGCGGTCTTTATCACCAATTCATCACAAAGCATCGGATAAGCCAAGACATATCCCCCATCCTTGACGGGGCCGGCCAATGCCTTCCATTCCCGTTCGCCCAGCATCAAGGTCGGATCCTGAATACACTTGACCGGAACCGATGTCATACCGCTGACCAATTCCTTCAAAGAATCCTCCCTGACGCTTATCGCATGAAATCCAGACAGGCATTTCGCGGCATATTCCATGTCCGAGAAAGACAGGACGTTGGCGCTGGCAGCCCAAGCGACTTTTCTAGCCTTGGTAGTAAAATCTCCCCAATATATCTTGTCAAATCCGCCAGTGATTATTTCATTCCAGATCTGATCGCTGCCGAACAGCAACACATCAAAACTGTCAAACGGATCTTTTGACAACACCAGACGTTCTTTCATGAAATGTCTGAACCGGCTATTCCTCATCGCCCTGGAGAAGGCTCTTGGCAAAGTCTTCAGCAAGTCTATCTTGAAGTTCCAGGCAGCGTAGCCTTCCTCTACTGACTTATTGCGATAGTCAACCACACAGACATCATGTCCCATCGAGCGCAAGAACTCCTGCGTGGCGTAAGTCTGCAACATCGCCCCGTAGTTGCACGCATAGTGAAATGTCAGGATTCCTATTCTCATAGCTACCAGTCACATCTAATGTGATTGCCCTCATTGCATGGAATAATGGCTCCATTGATTGACCTTGACGCGTCAGAGATAAAAAACACGACCGTCTCGGCAATCTCTTCCGGAAGCAGCACACGTCCGCCCGAAGTTCCCGGTCTAAAAAGATTTCCGTTCCTGTCAACACCAGTCATGTCCGAAACCGTCACCCCGGGAGCGACCGCATTGACCCGAACGCCATCCTTCAACGCTCTGCGCGCAAGTCCCTGAGTAAGACTGCAAACCGCCGCCTTGGTGAGGCCATAGGGTTGGTCGTCGCAGTACAGTCCCCTTTCAGATGTCACGAATATTATGCTTCCTCCTGAATTACCGGTAGCCTTGAAATTATTCAGAAATGCCTTCGACAAAAAGTATGGTCCCTTCAGGTTGGTTCCGAACTGAGCGTCAAATCCTTCCAATGTCACATCGTAGATGCTTCCCTCATGCAAGGATATTCCAGCATTGTTGACAAGGACATCAATCCGTCCTCCAAGTTTCCGGGAACACTCTTGGACAAACGAAGGAATATGCTCGTAATCTGTCACATCGAAAACAGAATAAAGGCAATCGCCCAATTCCGAGGCTGCCTTTTCAAGGGTTTGTGAAGATCTCCCGCAGATGAGCACTTCCGCTCCCTCGGCGACACACTTCTTAGCTATCGCGAAACCCAAACCTCTTCCACCACCCGTTATCAGGATCTTTTTCCCTTTCAATATGTTAGAAGGTTCCACCATTCCAACATCGACCTTGACATTCACTTCCGGAATGCCTTTGAATATATAGTCAATCGCTCTCGTCAAAGTCTTTCCCATAATCTATTTTCCTATCAATTTATTAATACGGTTGATGGAATCCTTCCCGAACACACTCTTGATCAAATCCTTGGCCTTATCCTTTGCATCCGGTCCAACGGCATTGCCGAACATTTCCAAAGCCCGGCTCTCGTCCTCACTGTCCGTGAAAACCTCCAGCACCATGGAACGGGACAACGAAGGCGAGACAAATCTCTCCGAAACACTATTGAACTCTTCCGCATTTGATGCGGAAAGATATTCAAGGCCAAGATCCTGGGCATAATGAGAGACCAACTCATGGGATTTATTCCCATAATGACCACTGGCGGCGATGTATGCGTCGGCATCGTCCCCCCACATCGAAGCCGGATGGCTGTAGTTTCTGAATTCGGTTCCTTTGCCGTTGTTTATCAGCAAGATTCTGATGTTCTTTCCTATGTGTCTGTTACCTAACGAGTTCATGTCATAAAAGAATGCGAGATCACCGAAAACACCGAAATGCAAAATTTCAGGAGAGGCCAAAGATGAACCCACCAACGAGGACAATCCGCCGTCTATTCCGAATCCGCCGACATTGGAAAACACTTTTACTGATGGATCTTGTCTGAAAAAATTCCAGCTTCTTAACGAGTTGAGTATGCCAAGATGAAGCACTGCCCTGGAAGGCAGCGCGCCGGAAAGACGCCTTGCGACCCAAAGATTGGAGAAAGGCAGTTCCGGAACAGATGAGAGCACTGCCTCATATTCCTTTTCTATTCCAGTCATTTTCATGGATGGAGCAGACGGTGCCTTCATGTCTGAATAACTCCGGAAAAAGAACTTCTCGGACATATTGAAAACCTTGGTCAGACTTCCGAAAGCATCCTTTGGTTCCCCATCCCGGCTGACGCGCCACACAGCTTTTGGTTTCAATGATTTCCATGTGTAGTAATCACCCGAGACCTCTCCGATGTGAATCAGCAGGTCAGGTCTGAGAAGTGAAGTATGGATGTACTTCTGTGAGAAAACAGCCGCCGCCCTCGCAGCGAACCGTCCTGAATAATTCGATGTCTGATCACAAAAAGCGACCGCGTCATATCTGTCACAAAAATCCTCCAAGGCCTTCTGTTCATCCTCTTTCCATGGAAGATGAGATCCGATGAAGACACATACGTCACACTCTGGGACTGTCGGTAATTTGTCGTCATATTCATAATAATCAATTTTGGGAACGTCCGGCAACTCCATGACTGAGAAATCCGTGGAGATTCTTGTCTCCACATCAAGATGCACCGGCCCCCCCCCGCCGGCCCGAAGCGCGATCATCGCCTTGTTCACTGTCAGAACACATAGCCTTTCATCCTCACAGTCATGGACAAAAGGAAGGAAGGCTGAATAAACCGAGACATCCTTCTGAATCCTGGAACGATCGATTATCTGTGGATTGAGATTTCCGATTTTCGAACGTCCGGCCATGGACGTGACCGCAAGCACAGGTAGTTTCCGGTAATATGCTTCAGTCATTCCTGGAATATAGTTTCGTGACGCCGTGGCTCCAGTGCAGGTTATCACCACCGGCTCTCCACTTTCCTCCGCCAAGCCGCAGGCCATGTACGCCGCAGAGCGCTCGTCCGCCGCTGAATACATTTGGAAGAAAGGATCGCTCTGCAGACTGGCCACAAACGTGATGTTCGTGGTTCCAGGGGAAGCGATGACTTTTCTTATTCCGTTCCGCTTTAGAAGACTAATCAGAATCAGAACGTTTTTTTCGACTGTATAATGTGTGTTCATGACAATACTTTTATCTTGCTGATATTCTTGATTTTCCTGATGACAAAAGCCTTTTCTCCATCGGTCAGTCCTGTGAAATACACCGTCACAGCCACACTGCAAACGCTGACAAGGCTGACAATCAGGACTCTCCAGACAGACGGAGACATTCCGCACACCAAAATTGAAGGAACAGCGGCCGAAAGCAGTGTGACTGGGATTATCCTCATGAAAACCTCCTTGACAAACAAAGACTTCGGCATGCCAATATGTCCGGACACAATAACCAGACGGACAAAAATCAGGACAAAATACACCAGAAAATAAATGTAGAAGGCTGTCTGTGGCTCACATCCCAACTTGAACGCCACCAGAGACAAAGGAAAGACCAGACCTCCGACAATAGTGACCCAAGTCTGATACCGGCCAACATTACCTGTTGCATTGACTGCAGCTAAAAAAGTGTGACCAAGCGTGTTGCATAAGGCGGTAGCCAATGACAACCGGACGAATACAACTGAATATTCAGGGACATTCTTTAGCCAGAGACGAAGGATGGCGGGGGTTTCCAGCACCAGCGGCAGAACGAGAATCCAAAGAAGGAAGTAAGAATATTTTGCCCCTCTGCAAACCAGATGGTACATATACTCATAGTTTCCTGCAGCGTAGGATTTCATTATCTGCGGATTTATCGCCGTGATGAAGTTCGTGACGAACCTGTTCACTGATGTCTCAACCTTGGACATGACCTCCCTGGCAGCATTGAGCGAGACTCCGAAAAAAACATTCAGCAACTGGTTCACACCTTGAGTGTTAAGCATATAAGCTCCATTTCCGAGGAAACTCCATCCGGCGAAGGAAAGCATCTGGCGGAATATTCTCTTGTTCCATCTTAGTTTGTGTCCGCACTCGTCAAAACGTCTGCAGTACGCAGCATAAGTGAACCTCACAACAACTGCAGAAAGGAACATCAGCACCGAAAAATATTTCAGACGATCAAACGTACTGTGCATTATAAGAAGAGCCACGGTAAGATTCAACACTCCTTCAAGAATGCTGATGTAGGCGTATGCGCTCATCTTCTCATGCGCGATGATAGTTGCGTTGTAGGGCACGGACAACAAGTTGACCAAGAATGTAAGCAATGAGAACTGGAACACCCATCTGGCAGCTTCTACACGTTCTGGAGGCAAGTTCATCACGTTTCCGACATACCAGACCCCAGATGGCTCGGCGATCACAAATACCACAGCGGCCAGAAGCAGGATCACGATGATGGACATCGAAAAGACTTCCCGGAGTCTTGCAACATCATTCTTACCAAGCTCCACTGTCAGAAAACGGCTTATGGCCGAGGCCAACGAGCCGGACAGAAGTGAGCACATAGAGACGATTCCTCCCACGGCTCCGTATATGCCGAAGTCAGTCTCTCCCAATGCGTTAAGAACCACCCTGGAAGTGTAGAGCCCGATCGCCATCAGCAGGAACATGCGGAAGTACAGCGCAAGGGTATTCTTGGCTATCCTCTTGCTGTTCTCCGAAATCTGCCCTGTCTGCCGGTCACCCATATTCAAAGATCTACTTCAGGAATATATTCAATGTCCTATTTCAGCGGATTAAGGTCGCTCTTGTACCATTCCATAAACCGAGAAATTCCTTCGTGAAGGCTCGTGCCTGGCTTGTAGCCGAGTTCTGTCTCAAGCTTGGTGGTGTCGGCGTTGGTCTGATAGACATCACCGGCCTGCATCGGTAGGAATATTTTCTGAGCCGGCTTGCCGTAGGCCCGCTCGATCTCGCTGATGAAATCCATCAGTCTGACAGGGTGGGAACAGCCGATGTTATACACTTTCGCCGGGACTCCGTGGGCGCATTCCTCAGCCTTCGGGGCATGGTCAATCACACGGATCGTTCCTTCCACGATGTCATCCACATAGGTGAAATCACGGATCATGTCTCCGTTGTTGAACACCTTGATAGGTTCACCTTTGGCTATGGCCGAAGCGAAAAGCATCGGGGACATGTCCGGACGGCCCCACGGGCCATAGACGGTGAAAAAGCGAAGCCCGGTTGAAGCGAATCCGTAAAGTTTTGAATATGAATGGGCCATCAGCTCGTTAGCCTTCTTGGTGGCCCCATAGAGGCTCACTGGGCAGTCAGCCTTGTCATCCTCCGAGAACGGCACCTTCTCGTTGAGCCCGTAGATCGAGCTTGATGAGGCATAGACCAGATGCCCCACACCGAAGTTGCGGCATGCCTCAAGAATATTCAGGAATCCGTGCAGGTTGCTCTCAAGATAGACGTAAGGGTTTGTGATTGAATATCTCACCCCTGCCTGGGCGGCCAGATTCACGACCCTGTCGAATTTTTCATTCTCAAAGAGTGAGTCCAATGCGGCCTTGTCGCAGATTGACATTTTCACGAAGCGGCAGCGCGGGTACTTTCCGCTGACAACCAGCTCTCCTTCCTGGAACGGGCCTTCGAAACCGTTCTCACGCAGCCTTCCGTACTTAAGGCGTACGTCATAGTAGTCATTGATGTTGTCAAGTCCGACAACTTCGTCTCCTCTTTCCGCAAGCCTGGCCATCAGCCTTGAGCCGATGAATCCGGCTGCACCTGTCACTAGTATCTTCATAACAACTATAATTGTTTGTAAATCATTCAACAAAGGCCGGCACAACCACACGGTCATGCCAAATGCCCTCAAAATTACGAAGATACAAAAAATTAACGAGATTTCGTGAAGTTTTGGCCAGAATAATGCCCCAACGCACAGACTGCCATCATTTGTGATAGACCCAGTCAGGGTAGCCGATCTTTGGTTCAAGGGCGGCGATGTCGCCCGCGCGCCGGGAGAGGTAGGACGACGGTCTGGCGGGATTCCGCCTTAAGGGATTCGGAAGAGAGGCGGCGATAAGACAGGCCTGCCGGCGGGTCAGCTTCGCGGCGGATGTTCCGAAGTGAACCTCGGCGGCGGCCTCCACCCCATAAACACCTTTACCCATCTCGGCGACGTTAAGATAGACCTCCATTATTCTCTCCTTGTTCCATAGACATTCGATCAGGACTGTGAAATAGGCCTCGAACCCCTTGCGGATCATGGACTTGTGCGGAAGCAGAAAGACATTCTTGGCTGTCTGCTGGGAGATCGTGCTGCCTCCACGGCGACGCTTCCCGCTCTCATATTCCTTCCGGGCCTGCCTGATCGCCTTCCAGTCAAAACCATTGTGCCTGTCGAAGAGGTTGTCCTCGCTGGCTATGACGGCGCGCGCCATCTCCGGGGATATTCTCTCGTAGGGCACCCAGGTCTTGCGGGTGCGGAAATCCTTGTCGCTCCGGTACTGGATGGATCGCTGGACCATGAGCGGCGTGACATAGACCGGACACCATCTCAGGACCAGGACCCACAGGAAGGTCACGGCAACGAAGGCCAGAGGCAGCTTGACAAGAAGAAGCCGCCAGAGTCTTCCCAGTAAAGTGCGGTTGGGTCTCCTATTCATAGTCAGTGAGTTTCAGTCTGAATTTGAGGCTCCTGCTTCCGTCG
This sequence comes from Alistipes sp. CAG:514, assembly GCA_000431015.1. Classification (GTDB taxonomy): domain Bacteria; phylum Bacteroidota; class Bacteroidia; order Bacteroidales; family UBA932; genus Cryptobacteroides. The sequence goes on from HF986090.1 coordinate 16,213, forward strand.
GGGAAGACCTTCGGCGCCTCTTCCCGAAAGCCCAGCTTCCGGTAGACATCGCCTTCCGACCAGGACGCGTCGGCGTAGCTCATCACGTCGTCGGGCCTTACTTCCTCGACAAATGCCTTCAGAAGTTTCCCCATCCCGCCGTCCACTCCGATCCCGTCCAAAGAGGCGTAACGGATCCACTCGCAGGAACGGATCCGCAAATCTCCTTTCCTCCAGACCCTGGGAGCGGAAAAGCCGGCGACAGCGACCAATGTTCCTTCGGGAATATCCTCGCCCCGGCTAACGAACAGGCCGTAGAGATGGCGGCACCTGGTGTAGCCCAAACGGTGAAAGGATTGAAGGAACGGCTCGGCGACCGCCCTTTCAATCCTTCTGACCTCGCAGTTGCGGGCGTATATTCGTTTCAGGCCGTCCATTGTCTCAAGACTCTTCGACAAGCTCAGGATCCAGTCGATGAGCCTGTGGCTGCTGTGGTTGCTGAACTTGTCGAAGCATCGAAGCGACCTTCTTATTTCAGTCCCTCAAGGCAAGCCTTGACATTGGCCTCGATGGTCTCGGCGGAGTAGTCGGCCTTCTGGAACCTGTCACCGGTTATGTGCTCGTACAACTCGATGTAGCGGTCTGAGATACCGGCCACCACCTCAGGAGTCATGTCCGGAACCTTCTGTCCCTCCTGCCCCTGGAACCCGTTGGCCATCAGCCATTCACGGACAAACTCCTTGGAAAGCTGCCTCTGATGCTCACCCTTGGCGAGTCTCTCCTCGTAGCCTTCGGCGTAGAAATAACGCGAGGAGTCAGGGGTGTGCACCTCGTCCATCAGATAGATCTGGCCGTCCTTTTTGCCAAACTCGTACTTGGTGTCCACCAGAATCAGCCCATGTTGTGCGGCGATCTCGCATCCACGCTTGTAGATGGCTCTCGTGTAGGCCTCAAGTCTCTCGTAGTCCTCACGCCCCACAAGCCCCTGGGCGATGATCTCCTCTTTGGAGATGTCCTCGTCGTGTCCCTCGGCGGCCTTTGAGGTCGGAGTCACAAGCGGCTCCGGGAACTTCTGGTTCTCGACCATCCCGTCCGGCATCGGCACACCGCAGATTGTCCTCTTGCCTGCCTTGTACTCCCTCCAGGCATGTCCGGCAAGATAGCCGCGGATCACCATCTCGACCTTGAACGGCTCGCACTTGTAGCCCACGGTGACAGCGGGGTCCGGCACGGCCACCTTCCAGTTGGGAAGGATGTCGGATGTGGCGTCAAGGAATTTTGCGGCGATGGTGTTCAGCACCTGCCCTTTGAACGGAATGCCCTTAGGCAGAACAACATCAAAGGCGGAGATCCTGTCAGTGACAACCATCACGAGATACTTTCCGTCAATGTCGTAGACATCACGTACCTTACCGACGTACTTTCCAACCTGTCCCGGCAAGTTGAAATCGGTTTTTACATTCGCTTTCATATCAATTGAATTAAGTTCGACTTACTACCAACGTGTCCTGAATAAGCGAAGGCACACTCCTCGCCTTTCCAAACTGCAAATTTAACCATTCTTCTTCAAAATCTCATCCACCACGGGCGCTATCTTTTCATATTCATAGCCTCGTGTCAGCCCGAATCTGATGAGTTTGAATTTCTCCTGCGGATCGCCCTTAAGCGCGCGGTACTTTGCCTCAAGGACGGCGAGCATCCTACGGTCGGCCTCATCCTGATCAACCTCCTTCAAAGCAGCCTGTATCACGTCCTTGGATATTCCTTTTCCCGTCAGGGCGAAAGAAATCTTCGCCGGCCCCCATCCGGAGAGGCGGGCCTTCTCCCTCGCGAAGGCGGCGGCGTACCTCGCGTCATCCACGAACCTGTCCCCCACGAGCGAATCCACCAGCCTTCCGGCGGCATCCTTGTCACCCTCGAAGGCAGTCAAAGCCTTTTTGAATATGTCAGAGCGGCAATATTCCCTTTTAACACACTGCGACTGAAGCCGGTCCAGCACCTTGTCAAACTCTTCCATAGTCCTAGAAATCGAAGCCGAGGCTGAAGTAGAGTCCCAGATTGTGGGTGTACTCCGACCAATGGACATTCAGCCCGACCGGGCCGATGATCGAGTTGTAGGTGTACTGAACGCCACCGCCGAAGTAGCCGGACACCTTGGCTGAGACATCCTTGAAGTCCGAGATCTCATTGCAGGTAAGGGCATAGTTGGCCATTGCGGTCAAATAGTTGTTTTTAAACAACTTGAACCTAAAGTCAGACCTCGCCACACCCACGATCTTCTGCATGGCGGCGGCGTTGTTGATGCCGATGAAAGGAATCTGCTGGTCGAGATACCTTCCGGCCACGCTGCCTCCGATCGTGTTGGTGAACGGAACAGGCACCTCGTCGCCGATGAGGTAGCGGATGTTCACGGACGGGATGAAGGCGAACCTGTCGTCTCCCACAACCTTCTTGGCATCGAAGTGGATAGCGTGGAAATTGTTGAACTTGTTCGGCCCCCCTCCGAATACCCAGTCATAGGAGATTCCCACGGACTGACCCCTGGTCGGTATGTAGGCATTGTCGAACGAATCCTTGCGTCCGTGCAGGAAGAACGTCACATAGTCGTTGGAAAGCTGGTTCACATCGTAGTCGCCGAAAGCCTGCTCGGCCATCAGGGAGCTGACATTGTACCAGTCGTTACGCAGACCTATCTTCAAGAAGAACTTCGACCACTTGATGTTTGACAGATAGATCTCCTGACGGAAGTCCAGGAAATTGATCCTGAACCTGTTGTCACCGATGCTGAACATGTTCCTGTCAGTGTACCTCACACCCGCCATCGCATTGAATGTCATGCCGTTCGTCGAGACGTGGGAATATGTCAGGTTGGCGTAAGGATTGGTTCCGACCTTTCCAGTGAAGTCCAGGGACGAGCCTTGGATCTTGTGCACGCCCCAGCCGAGATTGATCAGCACGGACACGATCTCCTCGCTGTCGAAGCGACCGCCAAGTCCCAGCTGGCAGACAGGACCCCGCTGACAGTTGAACATCAGCTTGTAAGGCTCCTGATCTCCAAGCAGCTCGTAGTTCACATAGTCGAAAGAGTTGGTTCCGAATATGGTGGCGACAGCGTCCTCGATCTCCTCGTTGCCCATCCTTGAGCCGGCTCCGACCTTGATCTTGTTCATCAGATAGAGGCTTTCCTTGTCGTCCACACCCGAGATCTCGACACCGGACACAAGCACTTTCCTGACCCTGATGTCATCCGCCGGATCATTGGCAAGCCTGGTCACGTCAGGCCCCACGACAGCCTTGATGGAATCCAGCTTCGAGGCGACCTCCAGGGCGGCCTTGTACCCCCTGTTGATGATTGTGTCGATGCTCGCTTCATCGAAACTGAGCATGTTGTACTCGTGAAGGTCAGGCTTGATGTTGACATCCGGAATGGCGATGTTGGACTCGAAGGACGAGCGGCCCAGCATGTCGATGCCGGTGTTGATGATGTCGGCCAGGTTGTTGATCTGGTTGTAGTTCTTGTAGCCGTCCGAAAGATTGACACCGATCACGATGTCAGCCCCGGCCTTCTTCGCCAGATCAGTAGGATAGTTGTTCCGCATGCCTCCGTCCACCAGCACCATGCCGTCGATCTTCACGGGAGCGAACAGCCCCGGAATGGACATCGTGGACCGCAAGGCGGTGTTCAGCTTGCCCTCCGTCCAGACCTTGGCCGTGCCGGTCACCAGATCCGTCGCCACGCATAGGAAAGGGATCGGAAGATCGTAGAAATCAGTGTAGTCCTGATAGCCGACCGAGAGGGAACTGAATATGTTGTTGACATTCTGACCATAGACCATACCGGACGGAAGGCTTCCCAAAAGGTTGTCCTTGACCATGTTGGTGGCATCGCCTCCCCCCGCTCCGAAATGAATGTCGTCAGCCCTTCTGGCGTACTGCTGCCCGGACTCGACCATCTGCTGATAGTCCTTCTTGTCATAGAAGAACGGAAAGGAAAGGACATATTTCTCCTTGTACTTTATCGCCGAATATGACAGATAGTCCCTCGGCACCTTGTCGGACAGCGCCATGTCCCAGTCGATGTCACGGATTATGGAATCCAGCTGCTTCGCATTGTAGCCAAGGGCGTAGATGCCGCCCACAAGACCGCCCATACTGGTTCCCATCACGATGTCCACAGGCATGCCGATGGACTCAAGGTAGCGGATGACGCCCACATGGGCCGCGCCCTTGGCGCCGCCTCCGCTCAGTACGAGAGCCACCGTCGGACGGTGACACACCCTCCTGATGGAGTCCAGCTTATGCCTTATCACCTCCACCCTGAGGTCTCGCCGCTCACGGTTCTCGTCCAGCAAGGAATGCTGCGACTGGGCGTGAAGCGACAACGTCATCGCCGCCGCCACGGCCATTATGGAGAGAAATCTAAACGTCCTTGTCCGCATAGTTATCATGGTTATTTTATTGTCAGACACATTGTAATATTCATTTTCCCTTGTGCTCTCCCGCCAGCATCCCGCAGGCGGCGAGTATATCCTCGCCTCTGGAAGCCCTTATGGTACAGGTGATTCCGTGGTTGGACAGCCTATCCCGGAAGTTTTCCATGATGATCTGCGGAGGAGCCTCGAACGGGGCGTCCGGGATCTTGTGGAAGCGGATCAGGTTCACCCTGCACTCCAGCCCCCTGAGCATACGGATGAGAGCGTCGGCGTGGCGCTTGTCGTCGTTCAGACCCGCGAACATCGTATATTCAAAGCTAACCCTACGCTGGCCCGTGAAGTCATATTCACGGATCAGGTCGATTACATCCTGCACCGGCCACGCCTTTTGCACCGGCATGATCTCCACCCTCTCGTCAGGGAACGGGTTGTGGAGGCTGACCGCCAGGTGGCAGCGGGTCTGGTCAAGGTACCTTCTCAGGTTAGGCAAGACCCCGATCGTCGAAAGTGTGATGCGCTTGGGACTCCACCCGAAACCCCAGTCGGCAGTCAGCACCTCTATGGCCCTCAGCACGTTGTCAAGGTTGTCCAATGGTTCGCCCATCCCCATGAAGACGGCGTTGGTCAGTCCTCCCGCCTCGTCGATGCCGATAAACTGGGAAAGAATCTCCGCCGTGGAAAGGTTGCCGTGGAAGCCCTGCCGCCCTGTCATGCAGAACCGGCATCCCATCCTGCAGCCCGCCTGCGAGGAGACACAGAGGGTCTTCCTCTCCTCGTCGGGGATCATCACCGCCTCAACGGCATTGCCCTCCCCCACCGGAAAAAGGTACTTCTTCGTCCCGTCAGAGGAGACCTGGCAGGCGGATGGGAGCGTCAGGCCTAAGGAATATTCCTCCTTAAGTCTCTCACGTCCAACCATTGAGATGTTTGTCATCTCGTCGATGCCCCGAACCTTCCGGACATACAGCCACTGAGCCAGCTGCTTGCCGGCGAAGGCAGGCAGACCGGCTTTCAAAGCGATTTCCTTCAGTTCATCAGGTGTCTTTCCAAGCAGTTGCGCGCGCATAACTTTCGTGTTTACTTTTCAACTACAAATTTAATGAAAAATAACGCCGGATTGGACGTAATTTTATATCTTTGTCACAAAGGCGACATCTTTTCGCCCAAAACTACTAACAAATTTATTTATCATTATGGCAAAAGAGGTAGAGGCAAAGGCCACCGACGCGGGCGCCGCGAAACTCAAGGCACTGCAGGCCACGATCGACAAGATTGAGAAAGACTACGGGAAAGGAACGATCATGAAGCTGGGGGAACAGCCACAATGGGACGTGCAGGTCATTCCGAGCGGTTCCGTCGCGCTTGACCACGCGCTTGGAATCGGAGGTTATCCGCGAGGCAGGATCGTTGAGATCTACGGCCCGGAATCCAGCGGCAAGACCACACTGGCGATCCACGCGATCGCCGAGGCACAGAAACAGGGCGGCATCGCGGCGATGATCGACGCGGAGCACGCATTTGACAGAACTTACGCGAAGGCGCTTGGAGTGAATCTGGAGACGCTGCTCATCTCTCAGCCGGACAACGGCGAGCAGGCTCTGGAGATCGCTGACAACCTGATCCGCTCGGGCGCGATCGACATCGTGGTTGTCGATTCCGTCGCCGCACTGACTCCGAAAGCCGAGATCGAGGGCGAGATGGGAGACAACAAGGTCGGACTCCAGGCCAGACTCATGAGCCAGGCACTCAGAAAACTGACAGCCAACATCGCGAAGACGAACACCTGCTGCATATTCATCAACCAGCTGAGGGAGAAGATCGGCGTGATGTTCGGCAACCCGGAGACCACGACCGGTGGAAACGCTTTGAAGTTCTACGCCTCAGTCCGCATAGACGTGCGCAAGACCACCCAGCTCAAGGACGGCGACGAGGCACTCGGCAACCGCACCCGCGTCAAGGTGGTGAAGAACAAGATGGCTCCGCCTTTCAAGAAGGCCGAGTTCGACATCGTGTTCGGCGAGGGCATCTCACACGCCGGCGAGATTCTGGATCTTGGCGTTGAATATGGCATCGTGGGCAAGAGCGGATCCTGGTTCAGCTACGGCGACCAGAAACTGGCCCAGGGACGCGAGGCCACCAAGCAGCTTCTCAAGGACAACCCGGAACTCTGCGACGAGATCGAGGCGAAGGTACGCGAGGCTTTAAGGAGCGTGAAGGACTAAGCGTCCTTTCCGCGCTCCCCGGCGATCGCCTTATTGTAACACTCACGGCACAGAGGCTCGTAGGCATCCTTCTCTCCAAGGACCACGAGCTCGGTGCTGTGGGATAGCCTGTGCGAATGATTGGCCAGATTGCCGCATCTCACGCAGATGGCATGAACCTTACGCACCTCCTCGGCCACCGCCATGAGATAAGGCATCGGGCCGAAAGGCTTGCCGAGGAAATCCGTGTCCAGACCGGCGATGATCACCCTGACGCCACGGTTGGCAAGCTCCTGGGCCACATCCACAAGAGACATGTCATAGAACTGGGCCTCATCAATCCCCACGACCTGCACATCCGGGCCGACTTTCAGCATCTCCTTCGGATCCTTGACCGAATGGCAAGGTATCTTGTGGAAGTCGTGCGAGACGACATCGTCCTCCGAGTATCTTGTGTCGATCGTAGGCTTGAAGATCTCGATCCTGAGGTTAGCGAACTTGGCTCTGCGGATCCTGCGGATCAGCTCTTCTGTCTTGCCGGAGAACATTGAGCCGCAGATGACCTCAATACATCCGGTTTTTTTTATGTTTTCTGAAAACATTTCGTTAGATTTGTTGAAATAATCAATTACTTTCGCTTGCCACGGGTCGGCGGTGTGGTTTCCGCCCCTGTGCCTGCCGGACAAAGATAGCATTTTTATGGGAAACATCAACGAAAAACAGATTTCCGGTCTTCTGGAAAGAATCAGCGGCATAAAGGCGGAGCTTGAGGCTCTGGAGGAAGAGGTGCGTGGGCTTTGCCAGGCCACTGAGCCTGCCGAAGCGACCGAGCCTGCCGAAAAGGCTGAGCCGTCCACAACGGGCGCGGAGGTCAGGCCGGGTCACCAACCTACCGGAGCGACCGAGCCAGAGACACCTATCGACATCGACCTCCCCGACATCGACATCCAGCCGATCGTCGAAGATCCCGCCGCCGGGTACAAAGTCACGCCGGACACCGAGATCCAGCCGCTCGCCGAACCTGTCGACGCGGTTGAGCGGACTGAAGCGGAAGAGCCGGCCACTACGGTTGACGAGCCTGTGGAGGCGACCGCGCGGACGGAAGCGGAAGAGCCGGGCGAAGCCACTGCCCCGGCTGCGATGGACGATCTCCCGTTCGATGATGACCTTCCTATAGAGGAAGTCCCGGCCCAGGCTCAGGCTCCGGCAACGCCTGCCGCAGAGGAGCCGAAAGCCGCCATCCTCGACAGCAAGAAAGCCGAGACAGCCGTCATGGACGTGATGGCCGAAAAGCAGGCCTGGCGCACAGACCGTCCCGGCTCGCAGGTCAAGAACGTCATCAGCGCGATCTCCCTCAACGACAGGGTTCTGCTGATCAACGTTCTGTTCAGGGAAGATCCGATGCTTTTCCAGGACACGATAAGCGCATTCAACGGGATGGCTTCCCTGGACGAGGCCATAGCCTACATCCAGACCCACTTCCCGGAATGGGACATGAACTCTGAACCTGTCTACAGGCTGATGATGGCGGTACGCCGCAAGCTAAGCTGACGACAATCATGCCCGGAATCCTCTACATAGTCCCGACCCCTGTCGGAAACCTGAACGACATGACATTCAGGGCCGTCCAGGTACTCAAGGACGCTGATCTCATCCTGGCTGAAGACACCAGGACAAGCAGCGTGCTGCTTCACCACTACGACATCCACGGGAAACTTCAGTCCCACCACAAGTTCAACGAGCATCAGACCGCTGAAATGATCAAGGAGCGGATCCTGGGCGGACTGAATGTCGCCCTCATCAGCGACGCCGGCACTCCCGGCATCTCCGACCCTGGATTCCTG
>HF986090.1:24684-26601 GCA_000431015.1 Alistipes sp. CAG:514
CGCCCCTGGATCCCTGCTGGCCAGAACCTGCGCCGCCGAAGGGATTGAGGTTCAGACACTTCCCGGAGCCACGGCATGCATCCCGGCGATAGTCTCGTCCGGACTTCCCTGCGACCGCTTCTGCTTCGAGGGATTCCTGCCCGTGAAGAAAGGACGGCAGACCTTGCTGAGGGCCTTGGCGGAGGAGCCTCGCACGATGATCTTCTACGAGTCGCCGTACAGGCTTGTCAAGACGCTCGACCAGTTCATTGAACATTTCGGGCCGGAGCGCGAGTGTTCCGTCGCCCGGGAGATTTCCAAGATCCACGAGGAACACAGGCGCGGCACGCTTGCGGAAGTCTCGGCATGGTACAAGGAGCACGAGCCAAAGGGCGAGATCGTCATAGTGGTGGCAGGTGCGCCGCCAGAAAAGAAAAGGCGAAAGGCCGAGGCGGAAGAGTAGCCCATGAATATGTCCGCCCTGCTTCCAAGCATCACTTTTTTTATAGCCAAACATATTCACTTATGACCTGAACCAGATTTATTTCAGAGTATCATGAAAGACTTCAACTCCAACAAGGATGGCAAGAAGCCGTCCGCTTCATTCGTTGTCGGGGCGGTGGCCCTGCTGTTTCTCATTGTCGGCTACCAGGCGGCACTGTTCATCCATAAGGCCTCGGTCGCACGGATCATCGCCAATCATGACGAGCCGGACACCGTGTTTGTTTACGCTTCCGAAAATGCCAGCCAGGCAGTCGGCGTAACGGCTAACGAAAGACCAGTCGCTTCGACAAGCTCAGCAACCACCCAGTCCGACAACCATACTCCGGACGCTTCGATGTTTGGTGAGCCCTGTCAAACCACAGGCTCAGCGACTGATCGGGCCGGCAATCGTTCTCCGGTCGCTGGGCCTGCCGAAGCGGCATCACCGTACAGGAAAAAGCCTTCTGGTGTACCAAACACATCCGGAAAGGCATTTGGTACAGAAAACAAGGCTTTGGTGTACAAAAAGGGAAGCGGTTCGGTCAGCAACTCATTCCGCAGGAACTCGGAGCACTCTCCTCTGGCCGAGCAGATCAGAAGAAACAACACTCCAAGAAAGTACGAGAGTTTCCGGTTCGATCCGAACACTGTCAGCGTTGACGATCTCATGCGCCTGGGATTCACCCAGAAGCAGGCGCAATCCATTGACAACTACCGGCAAAAAGGCGGACGGTTCCGACGCCGGAGCGATTTCGCGAAATCATACGTCGTGGAGGATTCCGTATTCCGACGGCTGGAGAAATACATCGATATTCCCAAAATTGACATCAACTCCGCTGATTCAGTGACATTTATGTCACTTCCAGGCATCGGTAAGTTCTTCGCAGGCAAGATGGTCTCCTACCGCAAGGAGTTGGGAGGATATTCATACCCGGAGCAGCTCATGGACATCTGGCACTTCGATCAGGAGAAGTTCGACAACCTCAAGGATCTCATCAAGTGCGACACTCTCGCCACGCTGCCATATTCATTGTGGACACTTACTGAGAAGGAACTCGCCACACACCCATATATCGGGAAACGCGCCGCGCGGAGCATTGTCATATTCAGAGAAAACTCTCCGAAATCCGAATGGACCGTCTCCAACCTCCAGAAAGCCGGCATCCTCGATCCTGACAAAGCCTCCAAACTAGCCCGTTGCCGCATCGCCAAGCCATAGCCCCGCACTCTTGGGCAACGATTTTAGAGTAAAGCGTCGCCCAAGAGGGACATTGGACACTCTCGGGGAACGCTTAGATGGGAAAACGTCGCCGGAGAGGGATGCGAAGCACTCTTCGAGAACGTTCCGGGAGCAAAGCGTTGCCGAAAAAGGAATCAAGTTCCCCAAAAGTACGTGTTAGTTTAACGAACGGCTGGGGAAAAATCAAATGGCAAATTTTGGTAACGTGCAAAATT
>HF986091.1:0-152 GCA_000431015.1 Alistipes sp. CAG:514
CATGTATCTGTCTTTGTTGTTTTTGCGTGCAAAGTTACAGATTTTTTGTAAAAAAAGACTGGTAAAAAAAGCAAAAAATAGCAGATTTGAGCTTTTATTTTGAGTTTCAAGTGGTTGTGGCAGGGGTTCGCGTTTTGTGGCGATCGAGAGGG
>HF986091.1:165-588 GCA_000431015.1 Alistipes sp. CAG:514
GTGGCAGTCGTTGGCTTTTTGTGGCATTTGTGAGGAAATGCGAAAATGGCGGATTTGAGAAGTAGAAACGCTTTCAAGTCATTACCTCAAAGAAACGCCCCAATAAGCATATTTAACGGTTTCAGTTCTTACTTCTCCATTCTGCACAGGTTTAGAATTTGCCATGCAACTCTCATGATTTAATTTTGCACCAAACAAAAAGCAAGGAATTATGAGAAGTACATTCAAGACAGTCTTCTATGTAAATGGAAGCAAGGAGAGAAACGGAATGGTCCCTATCATGGGACGTGTGACAATCAACGGAACTATCGCACAGTTCAGCTGCAAGCAGAGCGTGACCAAGGCTATCTGGGATGCCAAGGGCAACAGAGCAAAGGGAAGAAGCAAGGAAGCCAAGGAGGTGAACTTTGCGCTTGACAACAT
>HF986092.1 GCA_000431015.1 Alistipes sp. CAG:514
TTCCCTACTCAGACTTTTGTCCTCCGCAAACATTTGCAAAATTAACTCCTGTCTTTCGGTCAATTTTATTGGGCCATTTATTGGGCCATTTATTGGGTCATTTATTGGGTCATTTATTGGGTCAGGTTGAACATGCAGGGTTAATTTCACTTGCATCAGTTCCGGTTGTTCCTGAAGTTCTGGCTTGAGCCAGTGTTTTTCATTCCAAGCATTGAGAATGAGCGGAAAGCCAGAACCAAGGTTCTCACCATAGCCAATCATTCGAAACATATTCTGCATTCGCTGGTTTCGGGCTTTTGACTCTCCACCATGATAAATCTGCTCTAACGGCAATTTCAAGAACATATTCTGCATTCGTTGATTCCTGGCTTTTGACTCTCCACCATGATAAATCTGCTCTAACGGCAATTTCAATAGACCAGGATTAGTAAGAACGATGCGATCATCATACTTTTCAATTCTTAGAAGTCCGTTCACCATGAAATCAGCATGTATTATCATGTTTGTCACCGCCTCGCGTACCGCCTTATGCTGCGGGGTGTCGTCATTTCTAACAACACCTTCCATATTGAACGGGCGCGGCAGATCACTTGTCAGTTTCGGCAGCACGTACCTTATAAAGTTAAAAAGGTTGTTCTCCCATGTTCCATCATACGTAAGACGGTCGCTATATCGCTGGTCACCAATCAAATGAGACTTATCAATATAGTCCATACGCAAGTTGTCAAACCTTTCCCTTACAGGTAGGCCTTTACCGAACATCAACAGACCTGCCATCGTCAATCCTTCCACTCCATCCTTGCGGTTGACGGCATAACCACCAAGTTGCTTTAGGAACTCCTTATTGTCAAGTCCATTCCAAACATGGTCTGGATTATTTGTCTTGAACATGATACGATATCGCTCCAGGGTTGGAATGTCAATATCATCCATTGTATAATACTCCAAAATCATTCGGTCGTTACCGGCTTCATT
>HF986093.1 GCA_000431015.1 Alistipes sp. CAG:514
TACGAGACTGTTCTCTCCGGTGAAAGCCTGAGCAAGGACCTGATTCATCACCTGTGCGTTAAGTTGAGCCAATATGGCCTTCACCAACTCAAGCTTGGTGGCCGGCTCCATGTACGCATAGTTACCAAAGAAGTTGTTGATCAGAGGGTTGACGAACTCGCTGTTCTTTCTGGTCTCGGCGCTGTTGGCCGCCTTCTCATAAACAGCGATGATCTTGTCCTTAGCCCTGCCTACCTCGGCTTCAGTCAAGCCGTATCTCTTCATTCTTTCAAGTTCGGTCACGAAAGCCTTGAATCCGCCAAGAATGTTGTCTTCCTTCAAGGCGACATTGGCATCGGTGCCCTCAATGGCCTCACAGAGCTTTCCGAATCCGAAGCTACCATAGAGGTAAGGTGCGTCAGCGCTGGAGGTGATGTCATTGAAACGCTCGCTCATCACGGTCTGAACGACGCTCTCGATCAGGTCAGTCATAAGGCCGACCGGTGTCGAGTTCAGCGCCTCGTCACGCGCGGCGCTCTCCCAGACCATCTCTACCGAAGCGGAAGTCGTCTCCGGATCGGTGATGACAGCCACACGCGGCTCGGTGAACTCCTTGAACTGAATCTTCTCCTTAGCCTTAGGGTTGACGGCGGCCGGAATGTCAGCGAATATCGACTTTATCTTTCCCTCGACGGCATCCACGTCAATGTCACCCACGACGATGACTGCCTGCATGTCAGGACGGTACCACGTCTTGTAGAAGTTCACAAGGCTCTCAGGCTTGAATGTCTCAAGGTTCTCCTTGCTGCCGATCAGGGTGCAGGTGGCATACTTGGTGTCACCATAGAGGTAAGGAAGGGACTTCTCGAAAGTCCTCCAGCCGGCGTTCCTGCGTGAGCGCCTCTCCTCGATGATCACCGGACGCTCCTTGTCAATCTCGGCAGGATCGTTCGTCACGAAATGCGAGTAGTCGTGCAGGATCAGAAGGCAGGTGTCCACGACCGACTCCCTCACCAAAGGAATATTATTGAGCATGTAGGTGGTCTGGTCAATGCCTGTGGCGGCGTTGACATTGCCTCCGAACGAAGCCCCGATGCTCTGAAGCCAGTTAAGGATGCCCTTCTCCGGGAAGTTCTTGGTACCATTGAAGCACATGTGCTCAAGGAAGTGCGCGAGACCATCCTGGTCGGGAGTCTCCTGAATCGCTCCGACGTTGGTCGCAAGGTAGAATTCCGCCCTGCCCGCCGGCTTGTCATTGTGTCTGATGTAATAGGTCAGACCGTTCTCCAACTTTCCGACCTTGACCGCCGGGTCATTCGGAAGCTGCTGCATCTGAGCGCCTGCCACGAACGCCGACGCGCCCAGAAGGAAAGCGGAGACCAGAATCAAAAATCTTTTCATAACTGAATCCTTATTAGATTATTGTTGTTCTTCTGAATATTCAAGGACATCCCCCGGCTGGCAGTCCAGAGCCCTGCAGATGGACTCCAGCGTGGAGAATCTGACCGCCTTGGCCTTCCCCGTCTTGAGGATGGAGAGGTTGGCCGGCGTTATGCCTATCTTTTCCGCAAGCGCGGCGGAAGACATCTTCCGCTTGGCCAGCATCACGTCAACATTCACTATAATCGACATCTCATTCTATTTTTTCAACAAGGCAAACTTACATCAAAATTCTCGTTATTCCAAAAAATATTTACGATTTTCGATAATTACACCATCAATGAAGCGACCAGGAACAGACACTCGCTTTAGGAAATCCGCCGATTATTATGTAAGTTTGTCATCCAAAAAGACCACACGTGACCCACAAGACAGACGGCATAATCTTCAAACTGGCTGACGAGAGTAGTTTTCGTCAATTATTTGACAGATATTACGTCACCCTGTGCATGTTCGCCAATGAATATGTCTGTGACGACCTGCTGGCGGCAGACATCGTGCAGGACTGCTTTGTAAAGCTGTGGCAGTCGCGGGATGGCTTCACCTATATTCATCAGGTAAAATCATTCCTTTACACCTCCGTGCGGAACAGATCCCTGAATGAGCTGGAACATTCCAAGGTGAAGAGTGAATATGCTAGGAAAGTGATGGACTCGCACAAAGACACTTTCTTTCACGACAAGGTCATCGTCGAGGAGGCCTATCGCATCCTTCAGGAAGCCATCGACTCGTTACCCCCCGGGATGAGAAGCATCATTCTGCTGGTCCTTGAGGGAAAGACAAACCAGGAGATAGCGGAAGAGCTGAGCGTCTCGAAGGAAACCGTACACTCCCAAAAGAAGATAGCCTACCGCAAGCTGCGCGACTATCTGAAGGATTACTATTTCCTGCTCTTCTTTTTTATGTGATTTTTCCTAAAACGATACACCCTGTTCACGGGTTCACCTGTTATATTACTGTAATCTTTAACACAGGTGACTATCATGACCAATCTTTTCCATGTCGCCAGGCTCATAGCCAGGCATTTGTCCGGAAAGACAGACGAGACAGAGGAGGCGGAACTGACGCGGTGGAGAAATGAATCCGCCGGGAACGAGCGTCTCTTTCAGGAAATCTGCCAGGAAGGGAACATAACGCGGAACATACAGAAAAGACAGGACTTCAGTACGGAGGCCGGCTGGATCGGAGTGCAGCGGAAAATCCGGCGGCAATGCGCCAGACACCGGATGCTGAACGTATGCAAGTACGCTGCCGCCATCATACTTCCCGCAGCCGCGGCCATCAGCATATTCGTGGTACATAAGAACAAAGTCAACGAAATGCGCTATCTGGAGGCCCGCTCGATGGAGCAGATCATGCCGGGCGGCAATAAAGCGACCCTCACCTTGGACAACGGGGAGACCTTCGACCTGAAATCATCCTGCGGAACGGAACTGAAGGAAAAGGACGGCACGGTCATACAAGTTGATTCCGCCGCATTGCACTACGCCGGCGGCGAAGGCCGGCTGTCAGGCAGACTCGCCTACAATAAGGTAAGCGTGCCGCAAGGTGGAGAGTACCGTTTGACGCTGAGCGACGGGAGCAAGGTGTACCTTAACTCCTTGAGTTCCGTCCGTTTCCCGGCCCGGTTCGCTAAAGATGTCCGCATGGTCGAACTGGAGGGCGAGGCTTACTTCGAGGTGAGCAGGACAGGACAGCCGTTCATGGTCAAGACAAAGGGCATGACGGTCGAAGTGCTGGGAACCTCATTCAACATTTCCGCCTACGAGGACGAGGATTGCCGGACCACACTTGTCAGCGGCTCGGTAAAGGTACGGACGGAAAAAGGTGAGGCCATAGTCCTCAAGCCGTCCGAGCAGGCCACCGTCACCCGGCACGGCGACGGGATCGAGGTTCGCAACGTTGACACTTCGTTCTACACCTCTTGGATAAACGGGAAGATCAACTTCAGGGACCAGAGGCTGGAAGACATCATGAAAACCCTTGGACGCTGGTACGACATGGACGTGATCTACGCCGACAAGGCTGCGAAAGACATGCGCTTCGGCTGCTACGTCAACCGCTACGACAACATAACACCGCTGGTGGAGTTGCTGGAACAGACCGGCAGGGTCTCCGTCGACGTGAAAGGAAAGACCGTCAGAATATTCATAAATCATTAATCCAATTTATATGAAAAAACCACATAATACCAACCGGACGGGAGGATTTGGAAAATGCCTTCTCGCCGCGACGCTCGCCCTATGCTTCTTGCCTTCCCTGCTGGCGAGCGCCTCAGTGACCGGACAGGCCACTGTCACCGCAAGATTCAGGAACGCGACTCTGAATGAGGTTCTTTGGGAGATCCAGAAACAAACCGACTTCACTTTCATCTACAGCACGAGCGACGCTGAGAAAGTCAAGGTGGAGAGCCTGGACGTGAAGAACGAGCCTCTCTCCGATGTTCTTGACAAATGTCTACAGAACAGCGGGTTGACCTACAAGGTTCACAACGGGGTGATCGCCATAAGGAAGGCGGAGCCCGTGACAGTCCGGACCGAGGTGGCTGAGGAGAAAAGCAACCGGATCGCGGGCAAGGTCACCGACATCAACAACGAGCCGATAATCGGAGCCAACGTGGTCGTGAAAGGAACGAAGAACGGCATGATAACCGACCTTAACGGCGGTTTTCACCTGGACGTGGCTGACAAGGAGGTCACGCTGGTCGTGTCCTACATCGGTTTCACCACACGCGAGGTGTCCGTCGCACCCGGTGATGATGTAAGGATCACCTTGAGGGAAGACACCACCCTGCTGGAGGAAGTCATCGTGACAGGATACGGTACATTCAAGAAATCCGCCTACGCCGGTTCCGCCAGCATAGTGAAGACGGATGAGGTCAAGGATGTCCCTAACGTTTCATTCCAGCAGATGCTGGAGGGAGCGGCTCCTGGAGTAGGGGTCAGCAACGCATCAGGCATACCCGGTTCCTCGACATCCATACGTATCCGCGGCATGGGATCGTTCAATGCCTCGAATTCTCCGCTCTATGTGGTGGATGGAGTACCTGTGCTGTCCGGAAACATCGGAGCGTCCGGCAGTGATTCCGGTCTTGACGTGATGTCAACATTGAACACCTCGGACATCGAGAGCATCACGGTCATCAAAGACGCCGCCGCGGCCTCGCTTTACGGCTCCAGAGCCGCCAACGGTGTCATAATCATCAACACCAGGCAGGGCAGATCGGGAAAACCGGTCTTCACTTTGAAAACCGACTGGGGCTTCTCCGACTTCGCCATGCCTTATCTCCGGATCATGGACGGCAAGGAGCGAAGGGACATGATCCATGAAGGTCTGAGGAATTACGCCTTGACCTACAATGGTAAAGTGGTGGAAGGCGACGATGGGGTAAGCCTTCGCCCGGGCATGACCGATAACGAGGCGCACGCCTACGCTGACGCCAACATCGACCGGTACGCGCCGGTGCCTTGGTGCGGATTCACCAATTGGGATGATTACCTCTTCAGGAAAGGCAGTCATCAGAACTACGAGTTCTCCGCCTCCCACGGCAACGACAAGATCAAGTACTACACATCCATCGGATACATGAAGCACGAGGGAGTCACCATCAACTCCGGCCTGGAGCGTGTGACCGCGCGTCTGAACGTCGACTATAAGATGACGAAATGGATGAATGTAGGAGCGAGGGTGCAGTTCTCAAAAGTGAACCAGGACACCTACTCCGAAGGCCGGGCCTACACTTCCCCTATCTACGGCACACGTAACGGCGCGACCCCTTCAGACCCGGTATGGAACGAGGACGGCACATGGAACCGCGACCTTATCAAATTGGACGACCGCAACCCTATGCTGTCCAATTCCTACAACTCCAAAAAGGAATATGCCACCCGCGCTTTCAACACAGTCTTCGCAAACATCGACATCTGGAAAGGATTGCGGTTCGCATCGACGTTCAGCTATGATTTCGTGATGAACAAGTCCCGCTCATGGAAGGATCCACGCACCAGCGACGGCGACGATGAGAACGGACGTTTCAGCAAGGACTATAATGACATCACGAACATGACCTGGTCGAACATCCTGACCTATCAGACAAGGATAAGGCAAAAGCACAATCTGGATCTGTTGGCCGGTTACGAGATCAACGACAAGGAGTCCGACGGACTGGGAGTCACGATCTCCAACTTCGCGCGCTGGGACAAGCCAGAGGTAAACAATGGCGTGGTTTACCAGAGCATGGGTGGTTCCGACATGGCGACGCGCATCGTTTCGTACATCACCCGGGCCAACTATGACTACGACAGCAAGTACTATCTGGGTGCGAGCTGGAGGACGGACGGCAGTTCCCGCCTTGCGAGAGAAAACCGCTGGGGCAACTTCTGGTCGGTCTCCGGAGCGTGGAGAGTCAGCTCGGAGAATTTCATGAAACCGGTACAGGACTGGATGAACGACTTGAGGCTCAGGGTGTCATACGGAGTCAACGGAACCCTTCCATCCTCTTACTACGGCTACCTTGGATTGAGCAGCCTTACCAGCAACTACAACAACAACCCAGGCATCTCGCAGTCGCAGCTGGAGAACAAGGAACTGACCTGGGAGACGAACTACAACTTCAACTCCGGCATTGACCTGGGTTTCTTCGACTCCCGACTGAGGGTTACGTTTGAATACTACGTGCGAACAACCAAGGATCTGCTCTACAGCCGCCCTCTGTCTCTGGCGACCGGCTTCTCCAGCTACCTCTCGAACATCGGCAAGCTGAGGAACAAGGGCTACGAGTTGGAACTGCGCTCCACGAACATAGAGACGAAGGATTTCCACTGGAGCAGCAGCCTCAACTTCGGACACAACGCCAACAAGATACTGAAGCTTGACGGCAATCTCAAACAAGTGACCAGCGGAGTGAACATACACAAGGTCGGCCTGCCATATTCTACCTACTACATGATAGAATTCGCCGGCATCGACCCGGAGGACGGCGAGCCGATGTTCTACAAGAACTCCATGGATGAGAACGGAGAGTTGAACAGAGACAAGACCAAGGACCCGCGCGCGGCGGAAAAGGTGATCCTGCAATGCGCGGATCCAACCATCACGGGAGGATTCGGCAACAGTTTGTCTTACAAATGGTTCGACCTCAACTTCAATCTGAACTTCTCATTCGGTGCCTGGAGGTACAACGGTACGGCCGGCAAACTCGAGCACGGCGGCAACGGTACTTTGAACATCCCGACCTATTACAGGAAGCGTTGGCAGAAAGAGGGCGACAAGACCGACATCGAACGCTTCATAATCGGACGCTCGGTCTCCATGTCCGACTACGCCACGACAAGACGCTTGTTCAGCGGCGACTACGTTCGCTTGAAGAACCTGACCTTCGGAGTCAGACTGCCGAAGGAATGGACACGGAGAATAGGCATTGACAAGGTTCGGCTGTACGCGGCGGGCAACAATCTGTTGACGTGGGCCGCGAATGACTACTTTGACCCGGAATCAGGCTCCTCGCCAAGCTGGGAGACGCCACCTATGCGGACATACACCTTTGGCCTTGAAGTCAAATTCTAACTGATTTAATATAACTCAATGAACATGAATATGAAAAAGATACAACTCATAACCTTCAGCCTGCTTACCGCCATATTGATGGGCGGCTGCGGAAATGACTGGATGGATCTTCAGCCTTCCACCGAGATCGAGACCGAGGGTTCGCTGACCGAGCTAAGAGACTTCGAATTTGTCCTGAACGGAGCCTACAACGGCATGCAGTCCTCAAGCTACTACGGGGCCACAATGATGTGCTACGGCGACTTGACGGGAGATGACATGAAGTGCTACAAATCATCCAGCACCAATGTGAGCTACTACACATTCAAGTACAACAAGACAAACGGTCCTAGCGGCTTCTGGAGCGTGTATTACGGCATAGCCAAGAACCTGAACATCCTGCTTCGGGACATTGACAGAATCGAGCTGGTGCCTGACAGGGTGATCATCACTCCGAAGATGGAGAAGCTGACAGAGCAAGTGTACCACGATGACCTCAAGGGAGAGGCTCTGGCCATCCGCGCCCTGATGCTTTTTGACATGACGCGCCTCTACGGCTACCCTTACCTTAAGGACAACGGAGCCTCGCTGGCAGTGCCTATAATGGACAATGTGGTGGACGACAAGAACATCAAGCCGTCACGCAACACCACAGCCGAATGCTACAAGAGGATCATCGAGGATCTGACCGAGGCGGTGGGGTTGCTGCGGCCTGTCAAAAAGGAGGGTAAGATCAACAAATGGGCGGCGATGACACTGCTGAGCCGCGTCTACCTTTACAAAGGAGAGGACAGCGAGGCCTACAAGGTAGCCACCGAAGCCATCAAAGGAGCCGAAAAGCAAGGCTACAGATTGTGGACGAATGAAGAATATGCCAAAATATGGGCTACGCCTTTCAACAGCGAGCTGCTGTTCGAGATTGTGAACCTTACCACGGACAGTCCAGGCAAATCGTCAATCGGTTACATCTGCACAAAGTACAATATGATAGCGACCGACAAGTATTGGAAGAAATACCTGAAGGGAAAATCCAAGGATGTACGTCGCCAGATGGTGTCGGCCGCAAGCAGCAAGAAGCCGTATTGCCTGAAGTATCCGGCTCAGGGAGACAAGAGCTATGAGGACGCCAATGTTCCGGTGTTCCGCCTTTCGGAGCTTTATCTGAACGCCGCCGAGGCAGCCGTGAAGAACAATGACATCACGAACGCGAGGGCTTACCTAAAGCCGGTCTACGCACGTACGGGTGAGGATCTGGATGATCTGGCGGACAAGTCCATCACCTTGGATCTGGTACTGGAGCAGCGCCGCATAGAGTTCTGGGGAGAAGGACAACGTTTCTTTGACCTGATCAGGAACAACAGGAAGGTCGAGCGTAAGGACTACCTGAGCGAGGTTCCCGAAGAAGCCCGGTCTTTCGACTGGAATTACTACAAGATTGTGCTGCCGGTACCGATCCACGAGATGGAATACAACGAGAACATGGTTCAGAATCCGGAATATGAACAGCATTGAACTAAGGCGACCGCATCATCATGAAAAAGGAAAAGAACGTGATAAATAGATTCATAGGACTGCTGCTTTCCTTGTCGACGCTCGTCCTGATAAGTAGTTCCGGCACACCAGCCACGAATTATCTGCCGGAAGAGAAGAAGGAAAGCCGGAAGGAGAACGCAGCCCTGTCAATAGACGGGCCATACATCCTCTATCGTCCGGACGGCAGCGCCAGGGTCATAAGTGTGGACAAGGACAAGAACGTCATCGACCGGACCTACGAGACCTTGCCGGAGGACTTCAGCTTCCGCGTCACGGATCATAACGGGGACTATCCGTTCGAAGTGAGGCTTCATCCGGTCAGCCGTCCCGTGTGGAAGGCTCCCCGCTCCGAAAAGGTGTTTGTAATGTCCGATCCTCACGGCAGGATGGATTGCGTCGTCAGCCTGCTGCGCGGCAACGGAGTGATTGACGAGAACCTGCATTGGAGCTTCGGCGGGAATCATCTGGTCATCATCGGTGACATTTTTGACAGGGGCAAAGACGCGACCCAGATCTTCTGGCTGGTCTACAAGCTGGAAGACGAGGCGGAGAAAGCCGGCGGACGCGTCTCGTTCCTTCTGGGCAACCATGAGACGATGGTTCTGGCGGACGATCTTCGCTACACGAAGGAGAAGTACAAGAGTCTGGCGGAGGAGTTGGGGATGAGATATCCTCAGCTCTTCGGTCCAGACACCGAGCTTGGACGCTGGCTTGAGACACGCAACACGATCGAGATCATCGGAACTGACCTGTACGTTCATGCCGGGCTGGGCAGAATGTTCTATGACGAGGATCTGTCTGTCTCTCAGGTCAATGAGGAAATAAGCAAGGCTCTCTTCATGAGCAAGAGCGAGCGGAAAGCGCTTTCTCCGCTGACCGGATTCCTGTACGGGAACGAGGGGCCGCTCTGGTACCGTGGGCTGGTAAGGACAGACGAGAAGTACAATCCGATAAAGAGCAAGGACCTGAAAAAGATTCTGAAGCGTTACACGGTCGAGCGCATCATCGTCGGCCATACCATCTTTGATGACATCTCCACCTTCCATGGCGGCAAGGTCATCGACGTGAACGTTGACAACAAGAAGAACCAGGAGGAGAAAAGAGGCCGCGGCCTACTGATCGATGGTGATGACTATCTCGTCGTCGGCGACGAAGGCATCCAGAGAAACATCAACGAAACCCGATCCCCTGGCCGCAGACCAAGAAAAGATCCCTTAAGATGACACGCTCCACCAACTTGTTGTCTTTAAAGGATTACTTAAGGATTACCAAACGCTTACCAATAACCGACGAGGGTGACTTTTTTGTCATCCTCGTTGGTTATATTCACAAAACTGGCTAATTTTGTGAATATGTCTACAAAATGTTACCGGGAAGGGGTTCTGGAGGATTTCAGACTGAGAATATTCATGGCGGTGGCCGAGAAGGGCAGCTTCACTTTGGCCGCCAAGGCGCTTGGTGTGTCGCAGCCGGCTGTCAGCCAGAACATCGCGGAGCTTGAGAAGAGCCTCGGCGCGGAACTGTTTCTCCGGAGAAAAGGCTCCGTCACGCTCACTCCGAAAGGCGCGGCGTTCAAGGAATATGCCGGGAGGATCCTCTACTGGTACACGGCGACGGAAATGATGTTCGGGCCGGAGGGCAAACTCTCCGCCAACAAGCCGATCAGACTCTCCGCCGACGGATTCATCGCCAGCCATATTCTCCCCCAGGCGCTTTCAAAACTTCTGGCCTTCAATCCGTCCCTGACTTTCTCCATCCGCAGCGAATCTTCCGGAAATAATTCAGACATAAGGATTTACGCCCAAAGGCACGTGACAGAGCCATCGTTCGAAGACATCGGCACGTTCTTGTTCAGCGTGACGGCATCGGCGGTAAGCTCCAATCCGGCATATTCAAAAACGACAGACCTGAAAGACCTTCCGCAGAGCGCCAGGCTTGCGGTTCCGAAGATATATTCAGAGATTTTGCCGCTTGATTTGAAGGCGCGCGTGGCGGTCGTGTCGGATTCTGCCGAAGCCATCGTGAAGTTGGTCGCAGATTCCCCAGACATCATCGGCCTGCTCCCCCATCCTGCCACACGCCAGGACCTCATCACGCTTCCCGTCTCTCTTCCGAGCCTCGCTCTTGACGTACATCTTCAGACCCCGGAAGGCCCCAATCCTATCGCCACCGCCCTCCGCCGGATTCTCTGCGACCAATTTCCGGCTTAGTAACGTAAAAAAAATAACCTGCCTCAGATTAGGAGAAGATTTTCGAGGATAGATCTATTTTCGAAGAAGGAGTGTGCCGGTGGCACATGACTGATGAGAAAACAGATATAGACCGAAAAGATTCCTTAAGATGAGGCAGGTTATTTTTTGAAGGTTACTTAGTAAACGTTAAAAAATAAGTTGGTAAAGAATTGGCGGTATTTTCGGCATAGCTACCTTTTCTCTTTTTCAAGGGTGGTCTGTCCGGCGTGATGATGAACGATGTCGTGTCGGATCCGGTCGGCACCTTCGTGAGACTGGCGACACCCTCCCCCTGACATCAACGGCCCACTCCCCTACCAGAAGGATGCTTCAAGGCGGCTTTCGGCGGCACGTGGAAGGTTAAGTTTTTTTTACGAAACGCTTTCAGTCCAAAGCTGGCCAGAAGCATCTGGAAGGCACTTTGACGTGAAAAACTTGTGACTTTGGCTTCAAGTTTTTCAGCCCGACACGGTCTCTGCGGGCATAGGAAGGTTATGTGGCTGAAGGTGTTTTGTAGAATTTAACTGGAAGTAATAGGTATTACGTGGCATCATGTAATAAAGCTTATGCGAAAGCGGATTTTGTCCATTGATTTAGTTCTGTTTCGCCCCCTGACCCAAACCAGATGTCTTGGCCTAAGTCGGCACTGTTATCGGTATAAAGAAGTGTAGTGATTATCGCATATATTCCGTCATCATTTTTCACAACTGCCAGTTGTAAACTCGGCTTTTCTTTAGTATATTTGCAGGTGAAAACGTTTGTGCCATGATGCTATTTGATGAGATAACCAATGACGGCCGTTTGTGGTCTGTCCGTTATGAAGGGGAGGAAGAGAATGCCTTGTTAGATCGTTTGCCCAGTGGAATGATGTAGAGTGGCTCCGTGCGTTCTTTTACGAGAACAAAGATGACTTGGAGTCGTATTTCAAGGTAACGGATGTGAATGAGGCTATCTATGACACGATCGAAGACAGCGACAAATTACAGTGCCTTATTCTTGATCTGAGCCCGGATGCGGATTTGGAGAAGTTGTTCCGGCCTTTGGATAATCGTCAGACTGCCGCTTTGATGCTGGATAAGGAAAAGGCCCGGCTCAAGAACGATGGTGGCCATCCCTCCTGGTTAAGGCTATATGCCATTCGTTTGGAGAAAGGAGCATTTATTGTGACCGGCGGGGCAATTAAACTAACGGCTACGATGGCAGAACGTGAGCATACGCTTCTGGAGCTGGCGAAGATGGAGAAGGTGCGTAACTTTTTGCTGGATGAAGGCATCGTGGACAAAGAAAGTTTCATCGACTATCAAGATTCACAATAGTTTATATTATTATGGGAACCGCAGTTGAAAGATTGAGACAGTATCAAGCCCCGACACCTTCAAGGTGGCGGGAGGAGGCGGAGTGGCGTCGCGCAAACCGCGCATGGCTACGTCGTTCGCAGGCTGTGGCCATGAAGATGCTTGACAGGATGGAAGAGATGAGATGGACGCAGGCACAGGTGGCGGAAAAACTTGGATGCAGTCAGCAATATGTGTCCCGGATTGTTAAGGGGAACGAGAATCTTACTCTTGAGATGTTGTCCAAGATCGAGGACAATCTGGGCGTGGAGGTATTTAAGGGTAAAGGCGGAATGTGACAATTAGGCCCAAGAATGATAAGTACATACGCACAAAAAAGAGGACGACCGTGAGTTGTGGTCGTCCTCTCTGGAATCTTGCTATGTCCGATTACTCTGCCGGGTGGATGGCTCCCATCGGGCAGACATCGGCGCAGGTGCCGCAGTCGATGCAGGCATCTGGATCGATGGTGTAAATGTCACCCTCGTGGATAGCACCCTGAGGGCACTCGCTCGCGCATGTTCCGCAAGCTACGCAATCTTCTGAAATCTTGTAAGCCATAATTCTAATAAATTAACTTGTTTTCATACTTTCCATCCCGGTTTCCCGGAAACAACATGCAAAGATAAATCTTTAAATCACAATATCAAACCCCATACCACAAAAACGACAAGCGCTATTCCTACTTTTATCGCCTTCGCCCTCACAAACGAAGACTTGCTGTCCGCCAGCAGCGGAAGCGACACGTGACCGTCCTGCACGATGGAGTTCGCCAGAAGAACCGGGAACGGTATCACGCCGCTCGCGAACAAGGTCACGAAGATCAGATGAGGGCCGGACTCGGGGATAAGGCCGACAAGGATAGCCAGGAGGATCATCAGTGCCGTGTTGTCGCTGACCCAGGACGAGATGTCGATGGCGCTGAACAGGAGTCCTATGACCAGAAGCACGCCGAAAGTCCATGCGAATATGCTCGGAAGGTGCTTACGCACAATGTGTTCCCAAAGATGTTCCTCCACGAAATGGTCGGATGCGAAGAGCAGCGCGGCGATCACCGCAAGGCTCAGGATGCCGAAAAACCAGAACGACCACTCCTCGTTGAAGAACGCAAGACCCTCAGTCTCGCCGCCTTCCTCAAGGAAACCGAGAAGCAGCGCGGCGATGAAAAGGACGACTCCGGCAAACAGGAATATTCTTACCTTTCCGAAGTGCCTCCCCTCCTTGTGATGGTGTCCGCCCTGGCGCTCGCACCCGTCCCCGTGCAGCTCGAAGGAATCCTCCAGCCTGGTCGGCAGAGGCTTGGCCTGAGGGAAGAACCTGTCAATCAACAGCCCCGTCACCACGGCGAGGACGAACAGCGACGCGAAAAGGATCACGGCCTTCCCCGGGAACAGAGCCATCATCATGAAGGACTCGTCGCCGACGGTGGCTATCATCATCGCCACCAAAGCTCCGAAACTCAACATTCTGTGGGTGTAGAGCGAGACGGCGGCAAAACCGCCCACACAACCGGGAATCGTCCCCAGAAGGGAAGAGACAACGACCTGCGCGAAGCCGGATTTTCTCAATGACCTGAACATCCTGCCGTCCGACTCCACGTTGAACGACTCGATGATCATCATCATCACGACAACCAGGCCGGAGATCAGGACCGCGCCTCGGAGCGCGTCAAAAAACAAAGTGAAGAAGTTGGTCATATCGCAGTCAGTCTGTCACGATTCCGGTCAGATAAAGTGTAACCTGGGGCCGCAAGGGGGAATTGGTCGTCAAGGTGAGAAGGACAAGGCACTCCCCCTGAGGGAATCCGGCGGTGTCGAACGCCACCTTCAGATCACCCTTCCCGCCAGCCGGGACATCCTTGAAATCCTCGGCGGTGACGTGGGAGGTCTCCGCGTCCACCTTGTAGATCTTCAATGTTTCCTTACCGCGGTTCTCGATCCTGAACGCGCAGTCAAGCACCTTCCCGGCCTTGACCTTCCCGAAGGAATAGGTGCTGTTGTCAAGCATTGGCCGTGGCCCGCGGTTTCTCTCATCCTCCGTCAAGCCCGAGAAATTCTCTTTAGTGTAGGTGTAGATTCCCAGCTTGCCCTTTCCTTCTCCAAGCTCGGGATTAGGCTCACTGACAAGAGCCTCCGCCCCGGCGGCAGGCTTTTCCTTCCCAGCTTTCGGAGAGACCGCCGCCTTGTACACACGTCCGTCCACAACCGGCGTGGCGTAATAGTAGTTCTTCCCCCAATGATTCCTGTCAGCCGTGACCGTGTAGGACAGGCTCGCGGTGGAACGCGCCGGAACCGGATTCGGAGACAGCCTCACGGACAAGCCTTCGCTCACATCCGAGAACTTGACGTTCAGCGGCTTGCTCCCAAGGTTGGCAACAAGCATATTCCCGCTTTTCTGCTGTCCCTGGGACAGGTTCCCTCCCTTGATGTCCACCTTCTTGAGGGCAAGGTTGCCGAAGCGGATCGGATAGAGTTCCTCAAGAGAGAGCTTCTTGTCATGGCTGACTCCCCTTAGCCGCAGGACCACCGGCTGCTTCAGGCCGGAGAAATAGGCCGTGAGGGTCTTGTCAAAAGGATAGCCTTTCTCGTCATTCTTGAAAGTCACCTTGATCGTGCCGGTGCCGCCCGGGTTGATCGGCTTCTTCGTCCACTCGACATTGGTGCAGCCGCAGGAAGAGACCACATTATAGATAAGTATGGCCTTCTCACTGACATTCTTCACGGTAAAGACGGCGGTCACCGGGCCGTCAGACACAAGGATGTCACCGAAGTCATGCACCGTCTTGTCGAGCTGAACAATCCCGCCGAAAGTGTTGTTCCTGCCGGAACCTTGCGCCAAGGCGGAGCATGGCGCCAAAACCAACGGAAGGGCGATGAGGGAATATGTCACCAGACGTTTGAATATGTTCATAAAAATCTTCCTTTTAGGGGTGCTGAATGCAAATTTCTTTCCATTCGCAAATTTACCACTTATTAGGTAATCCTTAAAATAATAGCTTGGATTTTTTTTGACGCCTCCTATATACTTTTTCAAATCCGAAGTAAAATTTGTAATTTTGTACGATTGTGCGATTGATTTTGGAAATGGCGAACATACAGAACAACGACTACACAGACGACAACATACGGACCCTGGAAGGTGTCGAACACATCCGCCGGCGTCCGGGAATGTACATCGGAAGGCTTGGCAACGGCTCCAATCCGGGAGACGGCATCTATGTGCTGCTCAAGGAGATCGTCGACAACTGCATCGACGAGTTCTCCGCCGGATTCGGCAGGCAGGTCATCATCGACATCGATGGCAGACAGGTCTCTATCCGGGACTTCGGACGTGGCATTCCGCTTAATTCGGTTGTCAAGGCGACCAGTCAGCTGAACACCGGAGGCAAGTTCGACGACAAGGCTTTCAAGAAGTCCGTCGGCCTGAACGGCGTCGGCACGAAAGCCGTGAACGCCCTGTCTGAGAAGTTCTACGTCGAGTCCTTCAGGGACGGCGAAAGCTCCTGGGCGCGGTACGAGCGCGGAGAGCTGGTGGGCAGCGACAGGAAAGAGAAAGTCAGCGAGAAGAACGGAACCCTCGTGGTCTTCACACCGGACAGCACGATGTTCGGGAACTTCGAGTTCAACATGGACTACGTGGAGACCATGGTCAAGAATTACTCCTACCTTAAGAAAGGGCTGACACTTGTCCTGAACGGTGTCTCCTACAAGTCCGAGAACGGTCTTCTCGACCTGATCAAAGACACCATCTCCGAGACACCGCTCTACGAGCCGATCCATCTGGTGGGAGAGGACGTGGAGGTCGTGCTGACGCACGGCAACTCCTACGGCGAGAACATAGCCTCGTTCGTCAACGGACAGAACACCCGTGACGGTGGCACCCACCTCGCGGCGTTCAGGGAGGCCATAGCGAAGACGCTCAAGGACTTCTACAAGAAGAACTACGCTCCGGAGGACTGCCGCCAGGGCATCATCGGGGCGATCAGCATCCAGATCCAGGAGCCGAACTTCGAAGGCCAGACAAAGACCAAGCTCGGATCCACCTACATGTGGGAGAAGGAGAAGACCGACGGGAACGGCAAGAAGATTCTCAATCCCGACGGCTCCATCGAGATCGACCGCGGACCGACCATCCGCTCGTACGTCAATGACTTCATCGCCAAGAATCTGGACAACTACCTGAGAATCAACAAGGACATTGTTCCGATCATCGAGAACAAGATCAAGGAGTCCCAGGCTGAGCGCGAGGAGATCGCCGGGATCCAGAAAAAGACCAGGGAAAGGAACAAGAAGGCGAATGTCTATAACCGCAAGCTGCGCGACTGCCGCTTCCACTTCTGTGACAAGCTGCCTAAAGGCAAGCAGGATCTCGCGGAGCAGACGAGCATATTCATCACGGAGGGTGACTCCGCGAGCGGTACCATCACCAAGGTGAGGAAAGCCGAATACCAGGCGGTGTTCAGCCTTCGCGGCAAGCCGATCAACTGCTACAAGGAGAGCCGCAAGAAGGTGGCCGAGAACGAGGAGCTGAACCTGCTGGTCTCAGCCCTGGGAGTCGAGGACGACCTTGAGAACCTCCGCTACAACAACATCATCGTGGCGACCGACGCCGATGATGACGGCATGCACATCAGGATGCTCGTGCTGACCTTCTTCATGAAATATTACCCGGATCTTATCCGCCGCGGACACGTGCATATTCTTCAAACCCCTCTTTTCAGGGTGGCCAACAAGAAGGTGAGGCGCTACTGCTACTCCCCCGAGGAGAAGGAGGCCGCCGTCAGGGAGCTGAAGACCGCCGTGCAGATCACGAGGTTCAAGGGTCTGGGAGAGATCTCGTCGGACGAGTTCGTGGATTTCATCGGAGAGAACATGAGGCTGGATCTCGTCAAGCTTTCCGACGAGGAGTCCATAGCGGACATCATGGAGTTCTACATGGGCGACAACACGATCGACCGCCAGAACTTCATCAGGGCGAACCTGCGTTCCGAAGAGGAACTTGAAGACGTAAACATCTAATATTCATTGATTATGTCACGTTGGGCTAAATTTTGCGGATGGCTGCTGAAGAAGATGGGCTGGACCACGGTAGGTGGCCCCGCGCCGGAAAGCAAATGCATCATTCTCGGTGTGCCACACACTTCCGTGTGGGACTTTGTGGTCTCCTACCTCTTCTACACACAGTTCGACCGGACCGCGCACGTCATGATCAAAAAAGAGTTTTTCTTCTGGCCGGTCGGAGTGTTCCTCCGCAAGGTCGGCTGCATCCCTGTTGACAGGAGAAGCGCCGCCGCGATGGTCAAGAGCCTCATCGAGGAGATGGAGAAGGTGGACACGTTCCACCTCGCGATCGCCCCGGAAGGCACCAGAAAGGCCGTGAAAAAATGGAAGACCGGCTACCACCTCATCGCCAGAGAGGTCGGATGTCCCGTGTACATGGGCTACTTCGACTGGAAGACCAAGCGCGTCAGCATCGGCGAGAAGGTTGAGCTGACGGATGACGCGCGCGCCGACACCGACAGGATACAGGCGATCTACGAAACAATGCACTTCGAGGGCAAACACCCGGAGGGCTATATCACTCATTAAGAATAATTTATTATGCCTATTTTCAGCCAAAACAGGGAGAACTATGTCACAACCCTGGCCAAGCTATTTGAATATGCCACCGACAACTACGCCAAGCGGCCGCTCTCGCAGTTCGTCGAAGGTGGGCAGGAATATACCTTCGACAGCTTCAAGCACAAGTGCCTGGAGCTTTCACACCGGTTCAACAGATTCGGGATCAGCGCGAGGGACAAGGTAGCCATCCTTTCCAACAACATGCCCAACTGGACGGTTGCGATGTTCTCGTGCGTGCCTTTCGGACGTGTGACCGTGCCAATCCTGCCGGACTCGTCGGAAAGCGAGGTCACAAACATCATCAACCACTCGGAATGCAAGGCCATCTTCGTGTCCAGGAGGCTCCTTAAGAAACTCAGTCAGGAGGTGATCGACAAGCTGACCCTCGTGATCGACATAGAGACGTTCGACTTCATCAAGAAGGACGACAAGGCTTTCACCTGCGAGGGTCACGGTGTTGATCCACAGGCCGACGACCTTGCGTCAATCATCTACACATCAGGGACTTCCGGAAAGGCCAAAGGCGTGATGCTCAGCCACCGCAACTTCTGCCAGAACATCATCGCGGCCTACCACGCCCAGAAGGCCGGGAAGCACGACCGCTGGCTCTCCATCCTGCCGATGTCGCACACCTACGAGATGGCGTTCAGCGTGCTTTACCCGCTGTACGTCGGAGGCTGCGTCTATTATATTCAAAAACCGCCCACACCGAGCATCCTGATGCAGACGATGAAGAAGGTCAAGCCGACCATCATGTGCTCCGTGCCGCTGATCATCGAGAAGGTCTACAAGAACAGTGTGGTTCCGACGGTGGAGAAGAGCCGCGTGCTTTCCTGGATGAAGGGACACACGCCGAGACTCCTCTACTGGCTCATCGGGAAGAAACTCTACGCATCCTTCGGCGGGAAACTGAAATTCTTCGGTATCGGTGGGTCAAAGCTGGATCCGACCGTCGAGGACTTCCTCAACAAGGCCGGATTCCCCTATGCGATCGGCTACGGCCTGACAGAGACCGCGCCGCTGATCACGAACGCCTGCGTGGGAAAGACGGTGGTGGGGTCGATCGGCGTGCCGGCCTACAACGTGGAGGTCAAGCTCCAGAACGTGAACCCGGAGACCGGCGAGGGCGAGATTGTCGCCAAGGGTGACAACGTGATGCTGGGCTACTACCGCGACCCGGAAAGGACACGCTCCGTGCTGACCGACGACGGCTGGTTCCGCACCAACGATCTTGCCTGCAAGGATTCCAAAGGACGCTACTACATCAAGGGAAGGCTCGGGAACATGATCGTGGGGCCTTCCGGCGAGAACATCTACCCGGAGGAGATCGAACAGGTGATCAACACGTTCAACGGTGTGAATGAGTCCCTTGTGGTCGAGAGGAACGGCAAGCTGGTGGCCCTCGTCAAGTTCGACGACAACGTCCTTGACTGGAACCAGCAGCGCGAGGACAAGTTCTTCGACAACCTCCAGTCGATGAAGGAGGCTGTCCTTGAATATGTCAACAAGCACGTCAGCAAGCAGTCCAAGATCGGCGAGGTCGAGGCGATGAAAGAGGAGTTCGACAAGACCGCCACGCACAAGATCCGCCGCTTCAAGTACAAGGAAGGGGCGCAGAAAACTGGCGAAGGCGCTTCACAGGACTCTGAAAACAAACCAGAAGACAAGGCCTCTTCTCAGAAATAGCCTTTGAGAAAGGGCATCACATAGAAACCGGATCCTTACCAATTCCGCTCGCGGTAAGGATTCGGTTTGT
Organism: Alistipes sp. CAG:514; assembly: GCA_000431015.1. GTDB lineage: Bacteria > Bacteroidota > Bacteroidia > Bacteroidales > UBA932 > Cryptobacteroides. Next base: position 19,439 of record HF986093.1, read on the forward strand.
CGATTACAGGAAGGCCGGAGTCATTCTCGACCTTGACACAGTCGTGGATGCTGATCTCAGCGTCAGGCTTCCACTTTGAGAAATCATTGTCTTTGATGGTCACATCGCCGCAGAACTGCACGTCGATCACGGGCTGCCCAGGGAACAGCGGCGCATAAGACTTGGAATCAATGAATATGTTGTCAGAGATGTCGAGCGTCCCCACGCTTCTGGCATAGATGATCTGGCTGTCAAAGGTTTCCACGATGTTGCCGGTGAAAGTCACGCTGTTGTGGTAGTGGAAGTCGTTGCCCCTTGTCTTGGTCGGAATCTCGGGATCGATCTGGAGGATGGCCTGCGGGCCGTTCGCGCCGATGGCCAGATCCGTGAACTTGTTGTTTCTAATCACGATGTTCTTTGTCCTTCCGGACTCGTACCAGAAGTTGGCGTCGCCGCTGACACAGATTCCAGCCATCTGGGAAGCGAAATCACAGTCCTCCACAAGCACATCGCCATAGGTCGAGAGCAGAAGGCTCCTTGCCCTGTTGTAGCGAACGGTGCAGTTCCGAATCGTGACATCCGCGCCTCTGGAGATGTTCTCAAGGGCTATGTTCGTCGGATCCGCGACTCCGCCAAGATCGAAATCGGTCTCTATGATGTAGGCCTTGAGGTCGGACTTGTCGATGCTCCTGATCCTGCCGGAGCCGACCGGACGAAGATTGGACTTGTCCACAAAGCTGATCACGTCACCCTCGTCGGCGAACTGGTCCCCAACCTGCTGGAAATGGCCGAAATGAGCCCGTAAAGTATTAGATGACAGCACAGAATCCACAAGCATGTAGATGCCGTGGATGTTCGCGGCATCGTCAAGCATACTCTCAAACAGGCTGTTCTCTATCGTAATCTTTCCGTTGCAGCTGACAAAGTGGGTCGCGTCAGCGGAAGTGGTGACCATCCTCGGAGAACCTTCGTGAGCGGCCGTCGAGAAACCTTTCACCGTGATATTCTCTGAATATTCAGCGATCAGTCCCATCCCGCCGCTCCGGTAGATGTGGACATCCTCTATGTTTATATTCTTTGATGACAGCACTGCCATCGCCGGGAAACGTCTGTTAAGTCCTGTAGGCCCCTTGTCGTCCCAGACGCTTCCAACAGGCGGAACGTCCCTCGCGCTCAGGCGGGTGAACTCGACCACGCCGTCGCCGAGATCCCTGGCTCCCATCTCGCCCGACCAATAGCCGTGGTCGTAAGCGCATGTGTCGAAGAAAGGTCTGTGGGTCTTCGGGTCGAAAAGGATGCTCTCCCCCATCGGATACTCCCAGTCATAGCCTCCGAAGAAAAGCCTGTCGCCTTCAATGCGGTACTTGGTGTCCGGGAAGACCTTGACAGTGAAGCTTCTGCTGGCCGGATCGCTGGAGAGAACCGTCCCTTCGAAGGTCCAAGGATAGTCGTAATCGACCGACACACCCTTGATGGTGACATTGGACGACTCCTTGACGGCGAACGGCACCATGCTCCCGTGGAACATGAAGTCGGAGCCGTCGCCTTCGATCGTGACATTCCTCATGTCCTTGATCAGGAAGGCTATGCGCTTGTCACCGCTGTCGTTGTTCGAGAGCGTCAGGAACTCCCGCGTCCCCTGCTCCGGATAGAACGGGTAAAGCCCCTTCCCGAAACAAATCCTCACATTACCTTTCGGATGTGACTTCAGGATTTCAACGACAACCGGAGTATAATCCTTTACGTTCGAATCGAAAGGAACCTCAACTGTTTTCACGGAGCACGCCGTGACCACAATGCAGATAGCGGCAGCCACAATCACGGAAATCTTACGCACGATATTCATTATCTCATACAATTTTCCGTAAACTTACAAAAAACATTCTGAAGTTCCACGTCCGACCAATGCTAAGGCATCATTCCTACAGCAAAAGTCCCTTCTGGAATATTATCGGGTGAGAATAGCCACTCTTCCCCCCCCAAAAAAAAACAACGGATCTCCGACGCCACGGGGGCAATATAGCCGGTATTTCACCCGAGAACCTCAAAAAATTGAGCATCAAAAATCAAATAACATAACACTGAAACAGAATCATTTTATTATATTTAAGGTAAATTTGATATCGAAAAATCTATGGATAGATTAAAAATGCATACACAAGACATCGTGGATGTCAATGTTGGGATAATTGGAAAGTTGTTTCCGAATTGTCTGACAGAGAGGATTGGGGAAAATGGCAGACTGGAACACGCTATTGATTTTGACAAACTTAGGGTAGAATTGTCAAAGGGCATAGTCGAGGGGCAGCAGGAGCGGTATCAGTTCACTTGGCCGGGGAAGCGTGAGGCTATGAGAATAGCAAATACGCCAACAAATATGACTCTTCGACCAGACAGGGAAAGCAGTGTGGATTTCGATAACACAGGGAATCTCTACATTGAGGGTGATAACCTTGAGGTACTCAAGATTCTTCGAGAAGACTATCTTGGCAAAGTGAAGATGATCTACATTGATCCACCGTATAATACGGGCAACGATTTTGTCTACGAGGATGACTTCAGTCAAACATCTGGTGAGTTCAGGGGCAAGAGTGGGATGTTCGATGAAGACGGGAATATGATCCTGCAGAACTACGAGGTCAACTCCGAAAGCAACGGCAGGTTCCACACGGACTGGCTGAACATGATCTACCCAAGGCTGAAAGTTGCCAGAGATTTGCTGACAGAGGACGGTGTTATATTCATTTCGATTGATGACAATGAGGTGGAGAATCTTCGGAAGGTTTGCGATGAGGTGTTTGGGGAAAGAAATTTCATCGCGCAACTGATATGGGAAAGAGCATACTCTCCAAAAAATGACGCACGTTTCATATCCAACAGCCACGATTATGTCATAATGTTTGCTAAAAATATTGACAATTATGTAATCGGACGTCTTGATAGAACAGATGAGGCTAATGCAAGGTATCAAAATCCAGATAACGATCCTAGGGGGGTATGGAAGCCGAGTGATTTGTCAGTAAAGACATACAACGCCGAGTGCGATTATCCTATTACGACCCCTACGGGTCGTATTATAGAGCCTCCAGCAGGTCGCTGCTGGAGTCTCTCGAAAAAAGCTTTTTTCGAGAGACTCCAGGATAATAGAATATGGTTTGGAAGTGATGGGAATAGTGTACCTTGTATCAAGCGTTTTTTGACAGAGCTCAAATACGATGGTATGGCCCCTACATCCATACTATTTTATAAAGAAGTTGGTCATAGTCAAGAAGGGGCAAAAGAAGTTGTGTCTCTATTCGGAGACAAAGGAGTATTTGATGGTCCTAAACCCGTTCGCCTGCTTCAACGTCTGATCACTCTTGCCAATTTGAAGGATGATTCCATAGTTCTGGATTTCTTCTCCGGAAGCGCCACTACAGCTCACGCATTGATGAAAACCAATTTAGAAAAGGGTACTGACAGAAAATTCATTCTTGTGCAACTACCAGAGAAAGTTAGCGACAAGAAAAAGGATCAGGGTTACGGTACTATCTGCGAAATCGGCAAGGAACGCATCCGCAGAGCAGGGAAGAAGATTCTGGAGGAGCTGGCAACCAAGAAAGCCGAGAATGGATTGTTTGACAAAGAGTCCGAACCGACACGCCTCGATGTGGGTTTCCGTGTCCTGAAGCTTGACACATCAAATATGCAGGATGTCTATTACACTCCTGAGGATTCTTCCGCCGCCACACTCTTCGATGATAACGTGAAGCCTGACCGCACACCGGAAGACCTCCTCTTCCAGGTGATGCTTGAGTACAACCTTCCACTCTCCGCAAAAATCGAGAGGAAAACCATTGCCGGTAAGGAAGTGTTCAGCGTGAATGATGATTACTTGATCGCCTGCTTCGACGAGAACGTAAACGAGACAGTGATCACAGAAGTCGCCAAACGCAAGCCGCTCTATTTCATTATGCGCGACAGTTCTCTCTCCTCAGACCAGGTCGCTGATAACTTCGAGCAGATTTTCAACGCCTACAGCAAAGACACCATCAGAAGAATTTTGTAATTTAACGGATTATGAAAACAATAGAAGATTACAGAACTCTTCCGGAAGGTCAGACTTTTGACAGGAAAAGTGCACGAATAGAGCCTAAAGCATTGGCAGTCATTATGGTTGCAATGGCCAATGCCGATGGTGGAACCATTGCTATCGGTATTGAAGACGATGGAAGTGTGTCAGGCATAGATAGGTATAGCACCCATATTAACGACTTGTTACGTGTACCGTTTGATTATTGCATACCTTCCATAAATGTGCATCCGCAAAGAATCGCGTGTACAGACAAGGAAGGAAAAGAAAATCATATTCTGATACTCGATGTTGAGCAAAGCTCCTCTATGCACTCAACAACAGCTGATGATTCTTACTATAGGGTTGGTGACAAATCAAAAAAGTTGTCCTTCGATGACAGAATGCAGATAATGTTGGCTAAGGGAGTCCAATACTTTGAAGATTATCCTGTTCCTCGTGCGACTGTTGACGATATTGACTTGGACTTCGTTTCAAGTTATTGTAAAAGGATTGGTTATAAGAGAGATGCTTTATCATTTTTGCGTTCAAATGGAGATTATATTATCGTAAAGGATGGGAAAGAACAAGTAAGTGGGGCTGCTATCCTCCTCTTCGGCAAGAATCCACAGCGTTTCTTTCAACGTGCCCACATACGGTTTATCAGATATGATGGCAACGAGGAGAAAGTTGGCCGCGAAATGAATGTTGTCAAAGACGTTACATTCAAAGGAAGGATCCTCGAAATGACTCAATCTGCCATAGCTTATGTAAAGACGCAAATAAAAGAGAGGACTTATCTTGCCTCAAACGCTCTGTTCGTGACAAAACCCGAATATCCGGAATTTTGTTGGACTGAACTAATCGTGAATGCGGTTGCACATAGAGACTATTCCATCCTCGGGACGGACATTCAAGTAAAGTTGTTTGACAATCATTTCACGGTGGAAAGCCCAGGAATCCTTCCCGGAAGAGTCCGGCTGCATAATATGCGGACAACTCATTTCTCACGAAATCCTAAGATTGCCTCATTTATGAAAGAATATGAATTCATTCGTGAGTTTGGGGAGGGTATTGACAGAATGTATAGGGAATTGGAAGAAGGCGGATGGCCAAATCCTATTTTCAAACAGGATGATTTTATGTTCAGGGTCAGCCTCATAGCGAATCCACTTGTGTCAAGTGATCCAAATGATCCAAATGATCCAAATGCGATCCAAATTGATTTGAATAGTCAATTATTATTTCTCATAAAGTCAAATCCATCAATTTCCAGAAAGGAATTATCTGATAGACTAAATATTAGTGACCGTAGAGCCAGAGAGATACTTAAAGATTTGCAGGAATCTGGGGTACTAAAACGCCAAGGGACAACACGAGGTATTTGGATTATATTGAAATAATCAGAAAAGAAGATGAAATTCAACTTCAAGATACAACAGTACCAGACGGACGCCGTGGAAAGCACAGTGGCGGTTTTTGCCGGACAGCCAACACAAGGAGGATTCTTATACCGCAGGGATTTAGGAAAGAATGATGCCGGAAGGATCACTTATGAAGATGACTATGCCGGCTTCAGAAACGCCGACGTAGAACTGTCCGACCAGAATATGCTTGCCAACATCCGTAATATTCAGGAATCCAATAATATTCCTCTGTCCAAGGCTCTATCGCACGATCTCGGAAAAGTCGGCCTTGACATAGAAATGGAAACCGGAACCGGAAAGACATACGTTTACATCAAAACGATGTTCGAGCTGAACAGGCGTTACGGTTGGAGCAAGTTCATTGTCGTAGTGCCGAGCATCGCTATCAGAGAGGGTATAGCCAAGAGTTTCAAGATGCTTGAGGATCATTTTATGGAGTATTATGGCAAAAAGGCAAGATATTTCATTTATAATAGTTCCAACCTTCAGCAACTCGACTCTTTTTCAAGCGATGCCAGCATCAATGTTATGATCATCAACACCCAGGCATTCGCGTCGTCACTGAAAGAGGGGGCAAAGAACAAGGAAAGCCGCATCATATATTCTGAAAGAGATGATTTCGGAAGCAGGAAGCCAATTGATGTGATCGCCGCCAACAGGCCGATCATCATTATGGACGAACCTCAGAAGATGGAAGGCACCGCCACGCAGACAGCGTTGAGGAGATTCAAGCCATTGTTTGTACTGTATTATTCCGCTACGCATAAGACCAACCATAACTGCATCTACGCTCTTGACGCGCTTGATGCCTACAAACAGAAACTTGTCAAGAAAATCCAGGTGAAAGGCTTCGAGGTCAAAAATCTTAAGGGGACAAGCTCATACCTATACCTTGACAGCATTATTCTGTCTAAGAACAGGCCGCCAATAGTGAAGATTGAATTGGAGATCAAGGGTGCGGCCGGCATCAGGAAAGAATCCCAAAAGTTCGAGCTCCACGACAGTCTTTATGCGGTGTCAGCACTTCGGGAATATGAAGGGTTCACCATTTCAGAAATCAATGCCTGCAATGACTCGGTCACTTTCACGAACGGTGTAACAGTCCACAAAGGAGAAGTCTATGGCGACAGCAGTCAGGAAACAATGCAAAGGGTCCAGATCCGTGAGACAATAGCCTCTCACTTTGAAAAGGAACAAGAATTGTATGGCAAAGGGATCAAAACATTGTCATTGTTCTTTCTTGATGAAGTAGCTAACTACAAAAGCTACAACGAGGAAGGTGCGGAGATTAAAGGTCGATTATGGAATATATTCGAAGAAGAATATTCACATTATCTGGATGATAACCTTTCTCTATTCGACGATGACTACCAACGCTATCTAAGACATTTCGATGTATCACAAGTGCACAGAGGCTATTTTTCCATTGACAAAAAGACCGGACACAGCATTGACAGTGAGACGAAGCGCGGCAGCGACACATCCGATGACATATCGGCCTACGATCTAATTCTTAAGAACAAGGAGCGTCTGTTGAGTTTTGAGGAACCTTGCCGATTCATATTCTCACATTCGGCACTCCGCGAAGGTTGGGACAATCCGAATGTGTTCCAGATATGTACCCTTCGTCACGCAAACTCAGCCATAGCCAAGAGACAGGAGGTAGGTCGCGGCCTGCGTATCTGCGTGGACCAGCAGGGAAACCGAATGGATTATCAAGAACTCGGAGAAGATGTCCAAGAGGTTAACAAGCTGACAGTCATCACCAATGAGAGTTACACGGATTTCGTGGATGGACTTCAAAAAGAGACAAAGGAAGCTCTTCGGGAGAGGCCTACCAAAGCTGACATCAAATTCTTTGAAGGGAAAGTTGTCACTCGTGCTGACGGAGGCCGGCAGACTCTTAATGTCCAGGATGCTATGATGATTGTCGGTTATCTGCTTGGATGCGGATACGTGGATGAGAACAACAACATCACACAGAGATACAAAGAGGACCTGAAAGACAAGACATTGAAACCGATGTTCCCTGGTCTTCAGCCAGTGGAAGCGGAAGTCCACAAACTTATTCAATCAATCTATGATGAGAGAGTTGAACTTGTGAATATGGTTGAGAATGGCTACAGCACAAAGACTTCGGACAATGCCCTCAACGCCAATTTCGGCAAGAAAGAGTTTCAGGAACTTTGGAAACTGATTAACCATAAGTATGTCTATACCGTTCATTATGACAGTAAAGAACTGATTGATCACGCCGTTTGTTCAATCAACTCCAATCTGTTCGTCTCAGAGCTAAAGTATGTGATGACCATTGGTGACCAAAATGATGTGGACAGTTTTGGTGGAGAACAGACCACGACAAAAAGCATAACGACTGTCAGCACATCGACCGTTCCATATGATCTTGTCGGTGAAATCTCAAAGAGAAGCACATTGACCAGAAGGACAGCAGCTTCGATTCTACGTAGTATCAGTCCCCAGAAACTGGCGATGTTCCGCGGCAATCCGGAGGAGTTCATTACCAAGGTCAGCCGGCTGATCAAAGAAGAAAAAGCGACAATCATTGTGGAGCATATCAGGTACGACAAACTTGAGGAGACATATGACAGCGACATATTCACAAAAGAGAAACGCAGTCAGGACATAGGCAAAGCGTACCGGGCTACAAAGAGCATCCAAGACTATGTATTCACCGACGGCATCGCTGACGACAACAACGAGAAAAAGTTCGCAAGGTCTCTTGACCAGGCCACAGAGGTTTGCGTCTATGCGAAACTGCCACGTGGCTTCCAGATTCCGACTCCGGTAGGAAATTACTCACCCGATTGGGCGATAGCGTTCAACGAGGGAACAGTGAAGCACGTTTTCTTCATCGCAGAGACCAAAGGGGATATGAGCACTATGGAACTCAGGCCGATTGAGACGGCAAAGATAAACTGCGCCAGAGCTCTTTTCAATAACTTGAGTGGTGCCGATGTCCGTTACGACTGTGTTAAGAGCTACGATGACCTTCTCACAGTGATGCAGAAATAGTGGTTGAATACCGCCCTATACGCTGAGCGATGAAATGACCAGCTACAGCGAGGACAAGGCCGAGAATGGCGAAGAGCAGCATTTCCCACCAGGGCCAGACGAGGGATAATGAATATGCCGCGTACGCGATGAGAGGGACGGAGATAATGCTGGTCACAAGTCCGGGAACATAGCCTTTGAGGGTTACAGCGCGCACGATGTTGATTAGGGTGCACACTGAATATGCCATAAAGATTGTCGCCCAGATGCGTTCGGTCCATAAGCCGCCTACGAACAATGCGGCGGTCGAGAGGAGAACAGCAAGGAAACCGACAACAGCGGCAATGACTAACGCTGACATATTCATTCCGGAAAGGCGGAAGAGGATATTCACTAAACTTTGGTGCGCCTCATCCGAGGATGCGCTATGATGTGATGCCCACCGTCTGGCGGTAAACACCACCTCTAACGCATGGCAAAAGGATACCGCCAGGATCGGGAGAACTATATACAGTACAGAAAGTGCGCTCATATTCGATGTTTGTTACATTTCAGCAATATAGAGGCTCAACCTGATTTCTATGGCTGAGTCCATCAGCGTGATTCACTTCAAGCCGGTTTGTCATCGGAACAGCAGCGGGACGAACCGGCTGAGGTAGATGCGCCAGTTGCGCCAGATGTGGCCGCCATCGGACTCTACGTAGGAATATTCATAACCAGCGTCATCGAGTTTCTTGCGGAAGTCGGAGTTGGCCTGGTAGAGGAAGTCATCCTTTCCGATGCCGATCCAGAAAAGTGATGGCTTGGTGGCGAAAAGTCTCGCCAGTTTGCCGTCAAAGTCCTCATAGACACGAGATTCCTTTTCCGGGAATATGGCGGCGGAGAACAGGCCTATGTACGAGAAGGTGCCGGGATATTCCTTTGAGATGTGGAGGGAATGGAACCCGCCCATCGACAGTCCGGCTATCGCGCGTCCCTCCTTTTTGCGGATTGTACGATAGTGGGAGTCAACATATTCAATGATTTCAGGGAAGGAGGTTTCGTAGGTGCCGTCCATTGTCTTCGGAAGGTTGAACTGTGGCTGGACGAGGCCGTTGGAAGTCTCGCCCGGGGCGGCTTCCTGCGAGGCGTTGCCGTTCGGCATCACCACGATCATCGGCTTCGCCTTGCCTTGCGCGATGAGGTTGTCAAGGATTTGGGAGGCGCGGCCGAGCTCCATCCACGCCTGTTCGTCCCCGCCCATTCCGTGCAAAAGGTAAAGCACAGGGTATCTGATCCTGCCGCTTTCCTCATAGCCGGCCGGAGTATAGACCGTCATTCTTCGCCGCATGCCAAGGGAAGGGCTGTCGTACCAAACCTTTGACACCGTTCCGTGCGGCACGTCACTGACTTTGTAAAGGTCAGCCTGCCCGCCACCGACAATGAATATGCTCGTGACCGTGGCCACATCCCTTATCTGATAGACATTCGACGGGTCGTTCATACGCTGGCCGTTCACTATGAAAGAGTAGCTGTAAAGCTCCGGCTCAAGAGGGGCACTGGTATATTCCCAGACACCGTTCTGATTCTGTGTCAGTTCAGCGATGCCCGGAACCTCGAACTCGCCGTTCGGAGTGCTGATTTTCTGTGGCGGCAGAAAGTCGCCGGTCACCTGCACCCTGATCACATTCGGTGCAGAATACCTGAAAGTCACCGAATTGTCATTGTTGACCTCAGGAGAGGTCACTTTTGCCCCGCTCCATAACGCCTGCTGGGCGAAAGCGTCAACCGTCATGGCAAAAATGTTCATTATCACCATGACAGCCAAACAGGACAGAATCTGAATATTACGTTTCATACCCGTAGGTTTTTTCTTTTGACACCGCAAGATAATGATTTTATTTCGGAATCGCCGCAAAAGTTGCCGGCAAGGCAGAATGCAGCGGGACAAAGAATCCGCAAAATGAGTATATTTGTGGCCTACAACAGGCGACCGTCTGCCCGAAACAGATAATTATCAATCACTGAATATGAGGGATTACATCATCGCCCTTGATCAGGGCACCAGCTCCTCCAGAGCGATAGTCTTCAACAGAAACGGCGAGGCCCAGGCCGTGCGCCAGAAAGAGTTCACACAGCATTTCCCTAAGCCGGGGATGGTCGAGCATAATCCTATGGAGATCTGGGCGACAGAGTACGCCATGATGACGGAGGCGGTCACCTCGCTGGGGCTTGGGGGCGCGGACATCGCCGCGATCGGCATCACCAACCAGCGCGAGACCACCATCGTGTGGGACGCCGAGACGGGGAAACCGGTCTACAACGCCATCGTCTGGCAGGACAGGAGGACTTCTGAGTATTGCGACTCGCTCAAGGCGGCGGGGATGACCGGGATGATCCGCCAAAAGACCGGACTGATCATCGACGCCTACTTCTCCGGCACGAAGATCCGCTGGATCCTGGAGAACGTTCCGGGAGCGAGGGAAAAGGCGGAGCAAGGTAAGCTACGTTTCGGAACCGTGGACTGCTGGCTGGTGTGGAACCTTACCGGAGGCCACGAACACGTCACCGACGTGAGCAACGCGTCCCGCACGATGCTGTTCAACATCAACACACTTGAATGGGACAAGGAACTGCTTGACCTGCTGAACATTCCGATCTCCATGATGCCGGAGGTCAAGTCTTCGTCCGAGGTCTACGGCCAGACCGATCTCCTTGGAGGCGATGTCCCTGTGGCGGGAATCGCCGGTGACCAGCAGGCCGCCCTGTTCGGCCAGATGTGCACGGAACCCGGCTCAGTGAAGAATACCTACGGAACCGGATGCTTCCTTCTGATGAACACGGGCGAGAAACCGATACTGTCAAAGAACAATCTTCTGGCCACGATAGCCTGGAAGATCGGAGACAAGGTCAACTACGCGCTTGAAGGCTCGATCTTCGTCGCCGGCTCCGTCGTGCAGTGGCTCCGTGACGGACTCGGCATCATCAAGAGTTCCTCCGAGGTCGAGGCGCTGGCGGCCTCGGTGCCGGACAACGGCGGCGTGTACATGGTTCCGGCACTGACCGGTCTGGGAGCCCCGTACTGGGATCAGTACGCCAAGGGCAGCATCCTCGGCATCACACGCGGGACAACGGCGGCACACATCGCACGTGCGGCTCTTGAGGGGATCGCATTCCAGACGATGGACATCGTCACGGCGATGGAAAAGGATTCGGGAATACGTCTGGGCGAGCTCAAGGTCGACGGTGGCGCTTCCAGAAACAATCTTATGATGCAGTTCCAGTCCGACATCCTCGGAGCGAAGGTCATCAGGCCTAAGGTCACGGAGACCACCGCCCTGGGAGCCGCCTGTCTCGCAGGTCTGGCGGTAGGGTTCTGGAAAGACATCGAGGAGGTCAAGAAGCAGTGGCAGGCCGACCGCCTGTTCACCCCATCGATGGACGAGGCCGCCGTCAAGGCCGCCAAGGCCGGCTGGGCCGATGCCATCGAAAGGACATTGACAAAGAAATAATCTGAATCAGGAATACCTTAGTAAGTGTTAAATAATAAGTTGGTAATCTTTTAAGGATTACTTAACGAATAAGGGAGGCCGAAAGTCATTTTCAGCCTCCCATTGTCTTTTCTGTGTTGCCGACCGGTTACCTGATCATAGGCAGCCAGGTCTGGATGTGGGAGCCTTTCCAGCAGTCCACAGAGGAGTAGTCCACCATCTTGATGTCGCCCTCGGTGGTAGGGACGAGGAACTGCATCCTTGTGCCAGGGCGCTCCGGGTCAACGATCTTGACCTTCACCTCACCCTTGGAGTCGGCGACAATCCTCACAGGCTTGTCGTAGTCCGGATCAAGGTTCTCGTCACGGGCCAGCACGAGAGGACCCCACTGAACGGCCTGGAAGTACTTGCCTTCAGGGTTGCGTCCGTTCTCAGGGGCGTTGATGAGCCTGGCCTTCATGTCGAAGATGATGTAGATGCTGTCGCAGGCCTGCCACTTGCGGTCAAGCGAGAGGTACTTGCCGGCCTCAACCTTGCCCACATGTCTGCCATTCACGGCCACGTAGGTGTTCTCACTCCACGAAGGGATGTGCAGTTTCACCGTGAACTTCTCCTTGGAGGCCGGATCAACGGAGATCCTCACCTCGTTCGCGCGAGGATATTCAGTGACGATTCCAAGCTTCACCTCGTTGCCGGCGGCTGTCCTGGCGGTGACGGTCCCGGCGTTGTAGAGATTCAGCACCGGACCTTCCTTTGACTGCATAGCCGCGATGTAAGGCAGGTAGGACAGTCCGCAAGGGCCGCTGAGATTGCAGCAGGTGACAGGCTGGCCGTCAATGTTGGTTCCCCAGCCGCTGTTGGTGACCTTCGCCCCATTGAGAAGGTTCACGTAGCTGAATCCCTTGCCGTCCGGCTTCATGGCGCCGAGAAGGCCGTTGTAGGCATATTTCTCGATGTAGTCAACGGCGGCAGGGTCGCCCGTGAGACGAAGGTACTGTGAGCAGTACTTCATCCACGTCACGCCGACGCAGGTCTCCATCATCCTCTTGATGTCAGGATTGGTCTGCTCTACGGCGGTGTTGCTCCAGCCTTCACCGTAAAGCTTAGGCCAGTAGACATCCGAGCCGGCGTTGCCGATGATCGTAACCTCGTGATCCTTCACGTCGTTGAAGAAATTGTCGAGGCACACCTTCCATTTAGGATCGCCGGTCGCGCGGTAATATTCAGCAAGACCCTCCCAGACGGAGGTCATCTCGTAGGCCTTCGGATAAGGCTTGCCCACCTGATAGAGAGGCGTGCCTTCATAGACCTGCTGGAATATGTTGCTGCCCTTGGAGGCTCCGGTCCTGACGATATATTCAGAGAAATCAAGGTACTCCTGCTTGCCGGTGATGAAGTAAAGCCTCATCATAGGCTCAAGGATCGATGAAGACTCGATCTTGGTGGCGCTCCATCCGAGCTGCGTGATGCCCTTCTTAGGAGCCGGACCGACCTGGTCGATAACGCTCTTCGCCTCCTTCTCCACCGCCGAAAGAACCCTCGGATCCTGCTCCACGTCAGCATAGTACTGAAGCAGGCCAAGCATGACGTACTTCCTCTCCCAGATGTCGCCGTCGCGGTCTCCAGGCTGATCGTCAACCGTGGTGCAGCTGATGCTTCCGTTGCTTCTCTCTGTCGCCATCAGCTTGTAGACCAGTTCCTTGGTCAATTCCTTGAGTTCAGGATCCTGGGTGTAGCGGTAGAGAAGAGAGTTCGTGCGGATGCTCTTTCCCGGCATCTCGCCGAGAGCGAACTGCGGACGGCCCTTGACAAAGAAGTCGATGACCTTGTCGTAAGGCATAACGCCTTTGACCCAACGGTCAATTGAACTCTGGATGTCATCGGCGAAATAGCCGTTGAAGGTCACACTTCCACCGGGAAGCGGCTCAATCACGTCATTCACCTTCTTCAGATCATTCTGGGCGAAGGCTCCGACGGAAAGCAGCATGGCTGCTGCGAAAACGATTGCTTTTTTCATTATAAGAATATTACTGATGTTTCCGAAAACGCAAAGATAACAATTTTTCCACTTCGTGCAACGAGCGGAAGGTGTTTTGGACAGTTGGACAGTACCTTTTGAATTGTGTTTTGGACATGCCGCCTCTTTGCCAGGCGGCATTTTGTTCGTATATTTGTCAAATCACATATTTTTGGTCTTATGGTAAGAATATTCTGCAAAAACACCGGAACCTTCAAGGAGTTTCCCGAAGGCACCACCTTACAGGACATCGCGCCACAGTTCGAGTTCGACAAACCGTACGACATACTCGCCGCCAAGGTGAACAACGTAGCCGAAGGGCTGAGGTTCAGAGTGTTCCACAACAGGGACGTGGAGTTTTTGGACTACCGCACCTACATCGGACGCAACTTCTACAGCAGGTCGCTGTGCTTTCTCCTCTACAAGGCCACAAGGGATTTGTTCCCGGAAAGCCGGATGACAATCCGCCGCCCGATCTCCAAGGGCTATTACTGCTCGGTCTTCAAGAATGACGGGTCAGGACTGACGGAGGCCGACGTGGATGCCATCGGAGCGAGGATGAGAGAGATTGTCGAGGCCGACATTCCGTTCAGGCGCAAGGAGATACAGATCGAGGAAGCCATCAAGATATTCAAGGAATCCGGCGACCTCGACAAGGTGAAGCTGCTGGAGACGTGCGGCGAGGTGTACATCACCTGCTACTCCCTTGAGGATGTGACGGACTATTACTATGACGAGCTGGTTCCTAGCACCGGCTACCTTAAGACCTTCGGTGTGAGGCTCTGCCACGGAGGAATATTGCTGCGTGTCCCTGACCGCCACCATCCGGAGGATCTGGCGCCGTCCATCGAGCAGCCGAAGACCTTCGAGGTCTTCGCCGAGACTCACAAATGGAACTGGATAATGGGGCTGGCGAATGTCGGGGATGTCAATGAGTCGATCCTGAAAGGCAACGCCTCGGACCTGATCCAGATCTCGGAGGCATTGCAGGAGAAGAAGATAGTACAGATCGCAGAGGAGATTGAAAGGAGGCACGACGATCCGGAGAATCCGGTCAAGCTCGTGCTGATCACCGGGCCGAGCAGCAGCGGAAAAAGCACGGTCTGCAAGAGGCTCAGCGTCCAGCTGAAGGCGTGCGGCCTGCACCCGATCTCGTTCTCCACGGACGACTACTTCGTCAACAGGGTGGACACGCCAAAACTGCCGGACGGAAGCTACGACTTCGACAATTTCGACACTGTGGATCATGAATATCTCCAGAAAGATCTCGTCAAACTACTTGACGGCGAGGAGGTTGAGGTTCCTGAGTATAACTTCGTCACAGGCCGCCGGGAGTTCAACGGCAAGAACCTCAGGCTTGGCGAAAGGTCTGTGCTGCTGATCGAGGGACTTCACGCCCTGAACCCACGCCTCACGGACCATGTGCCGGAGAAGGAAAAATTCAGGATATTCATAAACACCATCACCTCCATCTCGCTGGACTGCCACAACTGCATCCCGACAAGCGACAACCGCCTGCTGCGAAGGATCGTGAGGGATTACCTCAAGGGGGCGTTCACGGCACGGGAGTCGATAGCCAACTGGCCGAATGTGCGCAGGGCCGAGGTCAAGTGGATATATCCGTTCCAGGAAAACGCCGATGTGCTGTTCAACTCGGCCTATCTGGTGGAGTTCGCCGTGCTGCGCACCCACGCCGAGAGGATCCTCGCGACCGTACCGAAGAACTGTCCTGAGTACAGCGAGGCGCACAGACTGCTGAAATTCCTGCACTACTTCGTGCCGGTCTCCGACAAGGAGATCCCGCCGACATCACTGCTGCGAGGATTCATCGGAGGGGGAAGCTACTGACATTCTTAGAAGCTGTTTTTTTGCCAACGGCAGCTAAGAAAGACATTAATATATTCATAGATAACAATTTAAACATCTACCAACAAAATGGCAGACGAAAAGATAATTTTCTCGATGAACGGTGTGGGAAAAGTTCTCCCGCACAACAACAAGGTTATTCTTAAGGACATCTACCTTTCATTCTTCTACGGGGCCAAGATCGGCATCATCGGTCTGAACGGCTCCGGAAAATCGACCCTGATGAAGATCATCGCCGGTGTGGAGAAATCCTACCGTGGCGAGGTGGTCTGGGCGCCTGGCTATTCGGTTGGCTACCTTGAGCAGGAGCCTCAGATGGATCCCGACAAGACGGTCATCGAGGTCGTGCAGGAAGGGGTCCAGGAGGTCATGGATGTCCTCAATGAATATAACGAGATCTCCCTCAAGTTCATGGAGCCGATGGACGACGAACAGATGAACGCTCTCATAGAGCGTCAGGGCGAGTTGTCAGAAAAGATCGAACATCTCGGCGGCTGGGAGATAGACGCCAAGCTCGAAAGGGCTATGGACGCTCTGAACTGCCCTCCGCCTGACGCGAAGATCTCCACCCTTTCCGGTGGCGAGCGCCGCCGTGTGGCCCTGTGCCGCCTGCTTCTGCGCGAGCCGGACGTGCTGCTCCTTGACGAGCCTACCAACCACCTTGACACCGAGAGCATCCAGTGGCTTGAGGCTCACCTGAGGCAGTACAAGGGCACGGTAATCGCCGTGACCCACGACCGCTACTTCCTCGACAACGTGGCAGGATGGATCCTTGAGCTGGACAGAGGAGAGGGCATTCCGTGGAAGGGCAACTACAGCTCATGGCTGGAGCAGAAGACCAAGAGGCTGGAGATGGAGGAGAAGCAGGAGAGCAAGAGGCGCAAGACCCTCCAGCACGAGTTGGAGTGGGTGCGCATGGCTCCCAAGGCCCGTCAGGCCAAGCAGAAAGCCCGTCTTGGAGCCTACGAGAAACTGGCCTCGGCCGATTCCAAGGAGAAGGAGGCCAATTTGGAAATATACATTCCTAACGGACCGCGCCTCGGCAACAAGGTCATCGAGTTCAAGGATGTGTCCAAGGCCTACGGGGACAAGATTCTCTTCGAGCATCTTTCGTTCGCCCTTCCGCCTGCGGGAATCGTGGGCGTGATCGGCCCTAACGGCGCCGGCAAGACCACGCTGTTCAGGCTCATCATGGGCATCGAGAAACCGGACACAGGCTCTATAGACATCGGAGAGACCGTGAAGATCTCCTATGTGGACCAGCAGCACAGGAGCATCGATCCGGACAAGACAGTGTTCGAGACCATAGCCGGGAACTCCGAGTGGGTAAGGCTCGGCAACAAGGACATCAACGCCCGCGCCTGGGTGTCGAGGTTCAATTTCAGCGGTTCGGATCAGGAGAAACTCTGCGGAGTCCTTTCCGGAGGCGAGAGGAACAGGCTTCACCTTGCGCTGACCCTCAAGGACGAAGGCAACGTGCTGCTTCTGGACGAGCCGACGAACGATGTGGACGTGAACACGATCCGCGCCCTGGAGGACGGTCTGGAAAACTTCGCCGGATGCGCCGTCGTGATCAGCCACGACCGTTGGTTCCTGGACAGGATAGCCACACACATCCTCGCTTACGAGGGTGACTCCAACGTGGTGTTCTTCGAGGGCAACTACGCCGAGTACGAGGAGAACCGCAAGGCCCGTCTCGGCAACACCGAGCCTAAGCGGTTCAAGTACAAGAAATTGATGGAATAGTTTTTGCAGTGTAATGCCTTTGTGCGCCGCACTGGCGCACTATTGGTGTTGCTTTGAAGCGGCATCAGTTTTTAAAACTCACTAAAACTATAACTGTTATGGCAGCTGAATCTAAAAAGTACGAATGCCTTCGTTGCGGTTGGATCTATGATTCGGCGGAAGGCGATCCCGATGGCGGCATTAAGCCCGGAACCCCGTTCAAAGACATCCCTAAGGACTGGAAATGCCCGGTCTGCGGAGCCTCGAAATCCGATTTCGCGGAATATTCGGAATAACGTCCCTCCGGCCACTCTGAATGACGTAGCGGAAAAGGAATGTGGATGATCAAACACCGGCGACAGAACTGGCGACGGCGTAGGCCATTGTCCAGGCGGCCTGAAGGTTGAAGCCGCCGGTGATGGCGTCCACGTCAAGGACCTCCCCGGCGAAATAGAGGCCGGGGTGGGTCTTGGACTCAAGTGTGTTGAGGTTTATGTTGGAAAGGGCGACCCCGCCACAGGTGACGAACTCCTCCTTGAAACGGCTTTTGCCACGGATCTGGTACTCGTCGTTGATCAATGTGTTCACAAGGCGGTTCATTCCTTTGGATCCCAATTCCGCCCAGCGGGCGTCCACGCGGACTCCGCTCTTGGCTGTCAGGTAGCTCCACAGTCTGGACGGCAGCTCGGACGGATGGGTGTTCTGAATCAGCTTCTGCGAATTGTCTTTAGAAAGCGACGTGATCATGCCCCTGACATCCTCCTCCCCGGAGTCACCCAACCAGCTGACAGCGAGGGTGGCGGTATAGTCATTGTCGGCGAGATAGCGCGCGGCATAGGAAGAGAGTTTCAGGATTGCCGGCCCGCTCATTCCCCAATGGGTGACAAGGAGTGGGCCGTCGGCCTTGTATTTCGTGCCGGCCAATGATGCCGACGCGTTCCCGACCACCGTGCCCATCAACTCACGGATCGGACTGCCGGGGAGGTTGAACGTGAAGAGGGACGGAACCGGCGGGACGAGCTCAAGTCCCAGACCGTCAAGGATTCCAAGGCCGGAAGGTTTCGGACTGCCTCCGGTGGTGACGATCACGATGTCAGCGAAAAAACGCCGGTCCGAAGCAGATTCGACAGGTTCAGCAACCTGCCGGGGCATTGTTGCGCCCGATTGTCCAAGAGGCTTGCCGTTCCGGTGACCGTCTTCAAACGAAATGCTGTAACCGCCGCCGGGACAGGGAGATATTCCCGAAACCCTATGGCTTGTGTGAAGCGCCACACCTGCCCGGCGCATACCGGACAGTAAAGTGTTCACGATCTCCATCGCATCCTGTGAAGCCGGGAAAACGCAATGATCCTCCTGAAGGACAAGCCTTACCCCCTCGTTCTCGAACCACTGCCATGCACTCCGCTGGTCGAACGAACGGAAAAGGCGTTTCATTAGTTTGTCGCCGCGAGGATAAGCGGCTGACAGAGAGGATATTCCCTCAAAGGAATTGGTCAGGTTGCATCGTCCTCCCCCGGTGATCGCCACCTTCGCCAAAGCCGTCGTCCCCGCCTCGAACACCTCCACCGAAGCGGAAGGCATCCTCCGTTTCAACTCAATGGCGCAGAAACACCCCGCCGCCCCGGCACCCACAATCGCAACTTTCATATTGCAAAACTACACAAAATCCTTTGATTTTGATAAATGAATATACCAGTACAAACGAACCCAGAACGAACCCATCGGAGCGGAGCGACGCAAGGGGGCTGGGGAATACGGTCCCCAGTGCCCCCACCGGGGGCTGTCACGTAGTGACTGGGGGGTAGAAGAAAAAGCGCACGCAGTGCGGAGCGACGCAAGGGGGCTGGGGAATACGGTCCCCAGTGCCCCCACCGTGGGCTGTCACGTAGTGACTGGGGGGTGGAAGAAAAAGCGCACGCAGTGCGGAGCGACGCAAGGGGTCCGGGGAATACAGTCCTCGGTGCCCCCTCCGGGGGCTGTCACGTAGTGACTGAGGGGTAGAAGATATATTATATGGCAAAATGAATTTTGCCATATAATTATAAGTGGATATCTTTGTCCTCAATTTATGGCATCGGGAAAGAAGGACATACTTCTCGGGATGGTCAGGAACGGCCTCCCGATGACTCTCGGACAGCAGATTCGGCTCACGATTCTGCTGAGTCTGCCCGCCATTGCCGCTCAGATCTCGTCCGTGCTGATGCAGTACATCGACGCCGGAATGGTCGGTCAACTTGGTGCGAACCAATCAGCGTCAATAGGTCTGGTCGCCACGACAACCTGGATAATGGGTGGATTCCAGTCCGGAGCCAGCTCGGGATTCTCAGTCCAGGTCGCCCACCTTTGCGGAGCGCAGGATTTCAAGGGAGCCAGAGCTGTGATGAGGCAAGGGCTCACCACGGTCTTCATCATCGGACTGGTTCTCGCAGTGATAGGCGTAAGCATCAGTGGGGCGCTCCCCCACTGGCTCGGCGGAACACCGGAAATCAATGAGGATGCATCTGAATATTTCCTGATATATTCGGCGTTCATTCCGATAGGCGCTGTCGGATGGGCCGCTAATTCAATGCTACAGGCCAGCGGCAACATGAAGATTCCGAGCCTGATGTACACCGGAATGTGCGGCCTTGATGTGGTGTTCAACTACATATTCATTTACATTTGTGAGATGGGAGTGGCTGGCGCGGCTCTGGGAACTGGTGCGGCGCAGGTCGTCACCTCCATATTCGTGATCTGGTATATTCTCAGACGCTCCAAGGAATTGAATATCAAAGGAGAACAAGGCACGTTCATTCCACGGCGCAAGACCGTGGGCAACGCTTGGGGCATCACCGCGCCGATGTGGCTCCAGAACATCATAATGAGGGGCTCGCACATTATGAGCACTATCATAGTGGCTCCGCTCGGCCCTATCTCCATCGCCGCCAACGCCCTGGCAATCATCGCTGAAAGCTTCTGCTACATGCCAGGCTACGGAATCGAGGAGGCGGCCACCACGCTTGTCGGACAGAGTCTCGGGGCGAAACGCAAGGAAGTCGCCAAGCGGTTCTCGCAGATCACGATGATGATGGCCGCGGGGATTATGACTCTGCTGGGAGCGCTGATGTTCATATTCGCGACTGAACTGATGATGCTGCTGAGCTCGGATCCGGATGTCATCGCCCTGGGAGCCAAGGTGTTGAGAATAGAGGCGTTCGCCGAGACCCTCTATGCGTTCTCGATCGCCGGCTACGGTTCCTGCGTCGGCGGAGGCGACACGCTCGTGCCGAGCGTGATGAACTTCGGAAGCATGTGGGTGATACGCATCGGACTGGCACTGATTTTGACACCTCGGATGGGACTCGTCGGCTACTGGGTGGCGATGTGCATCGAGCTGAATGTCCGCGGATTGCTGTTCTACTGGAGACTGCGCGGCGAGAAATGGATGAAACTAAAGATCACTTGAGAATATGGAAAAGATCATCAACCAGGAATTCGGCGGAGAGAGACCGCTCTACTGCAGACACGACCTTTATCTTGAGAATGTGAAGATCCACGCCGGGGAATCGGCGCTGAAAGAGACCGGCAACATCACAGCCGTACACTGCCAGTTCGAGGGCAAGTACCCGTTCTGGGAGTGTGACGGATTCGTCATCAAGGACAGTCTCCTGACCGTAGGAGCCCGCTCGGGCCTCTGGTACTCAAGGAACTGCGAGATCTATGACACGATCATCGACGCTCCGAAGACCTTCCGGAGAATGGACGGCATCAAGCTGAGAAACGTCCAGATTCCCGGCGGCACGGAGACCTTCTGGGACTGCCGCGACATCGATGTGGAGGACTGCGTGATCGACAGGGCCGACTATGTGTTCATGCACTGCGAGAATGTCCGGCTGACCAATGTCAAACTCAACGGCAACTACAGCTTCCAGTATGCCAAAAACGTGGAGATCCGCAACAGCGTCCTCAACTCGAAAGACTCGTTCTGGGAGGCGGAGAACGTCACCATCATCGACTCCGTGATCAACGGTGAATATCTCGCATGGTACTCGAAGAACCTTCGCATGATCCGCTGCCACATCACCGAGACCCAGCCGCTTTGCTACTGCGACAACCTCGTGATGGAGGACTGCACGATGGGCGCCGACGCCGATCTGGCCTTTGAATATTCATCCGTCCACGCCACCATCAAAGGCAACGTCCCTTCCATCAAGAACCCTCGCACCGGCTTCATCCGCTACGGTTCCGTCGGCGAGATCATCCTTGACAAGAACATCAAGGCTCCCGGCGACTGCATCCTCGAAGCCCTGTAAGCATATTCATCAACAAGGCGACTTCTTAAATATTTTTAGAAAATTCTTCCGGATTCGACAATCATATTTGTTATCTTTGTGTTGTTATTACAAATAATGATTCAATAGACGATCGGAATGAAGACAAGACTCTCGGTCGCGCTTTCGGCAAAAGGCACGCGCACATCAGCCCCCTGCGACAACACGACGGCAAACTCACCCGACGGGAGGATAACGTTCAGACTGACTGTTGACAAAAACGCTTGACGCTTATGAACTCATTCCTTAACAACATCGAGGGCAAGGGAGCCATTATGAAGCAGCGAATCCTCGGTCTTTGCATAAACGACGGGGATCTCAGCATCGCGGAACTCAGCAAGGAACTCAACGCCAGCATACCGACAGTGACAAGGCTCATCGGAGAGCTGATCGAGGACGGATTTCTTGAGGATCTGGGGAAGACCGGCACATCCGGCGGCAGACGTCCCAGCATATTCGGACTTAATCAGGCTGCCGGGTATTTTGTCGGGACGGACATCCGCAGGCACCACGTCAGCATAGCCGTGACCAACTTCAAGGGCAAGATCGTCGACTACAAGGAGGATGTTCCGTTCACGCTTGAAGGCACGGAAGAGTCGCTCCGGAAATTGTCCGATCTGATCAAGGGGAACACCGACTCTCTGGGGATAGAGCAGGAAAAGGTGCTGGCCTACGGGATAAACCTCACCGGCCGCGTCAACCACGAGACAGGCTACAGCTTTTCGTATTTCATCGGCGAAGACAAGCCGCTCTCACAAGTACTTGAGAAAGAGCTAGGTGCGCCTGTTTTCCTTGAGAATGACTCCAGAGCCATGGCCTATGGTGAATACATCTGCGGAGAGGCCAACAACGAGAAGAACATGATTTTCATCAACCTCAGCTGGGGGCTTGGAATGGGAATGATCATCGAGGGGAAGCTATCCTACGGAAAGTCGGGTTATTCCGGGGAGATAGGACACTTTCCGATGCTCGACAACGGAAAGATCTGCCAGTGCGGCAAGATCGGCTGCCTGGAGACCGGTGCGTCCGGCTCGGCGCTTCACAGAATATTCGTAGAGAAAATCAAGGAAGGAAAGGTTTCTTCCATCTCGTCAAAGTTCGCCGACCCGGAGGACATCGACATCGATGACATCCTGGAGGCGCTGATGGACGAGGACATGCTCGCCATCGAATGCGTCGAGGAGATCGGCTCCATCCTCGGACAGGCGACCGCCGGCCTCATTAACATATTCAATCCAGAGCTTGTGGTGATCGGCGGAAGGCTCTCCATCGCCAAAGACTACCTCATGCCGCCTATCAAGAGCGCCATCAACCGCCACTCGCTCAACATCGTGAGCAAGGACACCGCCATCAAATTCTCCAAACTCGGGAAGAAGGGCGGCCCGATCGGCGCATGCATGCTCTCGCGCAGCCGTCTGCTGGGGCTTCTTTAGAGAGGGGCCGCGCCGGAAGTACGCTCACCGGTCGCCGGCGCGTCCGTCATCCCTGAATATTCAGAATAGACATTGCCGAAACGATCCGTCACGCGGACTTCGCGTGATTTCGCGTCCCTGGACATCGCCGCCCTGAACAGGTTCTGGGTGAGAACCGCCTGAACCCATGATCTCTTGAGCGACGACGGATCCTTGTATAGCTCAAGGGTGAGAGGATCCTTGCCCTCGAAGCGCTCCATGTCGCAGACCTTCACTCCGTCCTCGAAATACTCCACCTTCCAGAGCGGATCATAGTCCCAGACATTCACAACCACCTCTCCCGGGAAGTACGGGGAGTCTACATAGACTTTCATCTGATAATCATCCGGAGTGTCACATCCAAGAAAACGCCATCGCACATCAGTACCGTCGAAACTATACAGCTTGAAACCGGCAGGACCACCGTCCACGCAGACAGGGCCGCACCACCAGGCTCCTCCGAGCGAGGTCACGTTCTGCTCCATCAGCGTCTCCGTGATGATCTCGTTGTTCCCGGTGTGGGTATGCCCGGAGAGGATCAATGCATCGTAAGGCGCGAGCAGATCGTAGACCGCCTTCCTGTTGCACATCACATCCGCGATCTGGCTGTAGTTGAAATTATACCCCGTCCTGTCCCACTCGCGCAGGGTGGTCGGGATGTGCAACGACACGACAACCTTCATGTCCTTCCCCACATACGACAGATCACGCTCCATCCATCTCAGCTGAGCCTCAGGAAGATAGCCGATGTAGTACCAGTCCTTTCCGACATAGAAGTTGTCGTTGAGGACGATGTAGTGCACCCTTCCCACATTGAATGAATAGTATGACGGGCCGTACATCTTCTCGTAGTCCCTGGTCGAGCCTTCGAAAGAACGTCCGTAATTGGTCATGTCGTGATTGCCGATGACGGAGCGGAAGACCACCCCTGTGCTGTCCATTATGTTGTTGTACTCCGGATACAACGCATGGTTCCACCCCACGATGTCGCCCAGACACAGCCCGAACGTGTAGTCTCCGGCGACCCTGTCGTAGCAGTCCCTCACCGCCTCCGCGTTGTGCCTCAGCTCTGGAAACTCCTCGGCCTCGGCGATCTGCGGATCGGCGATCACGATGACATTGTGCCGGCTGTCATCCTTGGGATTCCTTCTCAATGTGAAATCGTAAGTGCTTTCCCCCGGTTCAAGTTCCCGCCAAAAACAGCCTTCCCCTCTCCTGACCGAAGAAACATAACCAGAAGGGGTAGAAATGAACACCAACCTACTATCCAAATATGGCTCAAGGCGATAGCGTCCCCGTGCGTCGGTCTGCGTCACCGACACGCCATCGGAGACCACAACCCCCGCAATCCCCTTTCCCTCACACAAAACCCGTCCCTTAACCGCCTTTCCATACAGCGGCAGCAACATAGCCAATGACAAAATCGTCAATAACACCCTTTTCATATTTAAATATTTTTATTCAAAATCTTCCGAAAGGTACAAAAATTTAATAAGTGTTAAAAGAATTAGTTGGCAATATTTTGGCATTTGTTCAAGGACAGATTCGCTTTGCGCAGCTTTTCCACGCACGACAGAGCCTTTGCCTCACTAATCGAGAAGTTATCTTTTGGAAGAAGTAGTCTGCCGGTGATGAACGGCTGATGAGAGATACTCGCCGAAAAGTCAAACTAAGATCATCAAGTTATTATTCAAGGGGCTGACTAAACAGTATTAGTCAAGCCCCTCTTTCTTGCTTTTTGGCGAGGTCAACCTCGACATTGTCTCCGATTGTTAAAATTTCAGAAAGTTATTCAGACTTTTTAGTCTTTTAGATTTGCACCGTGATTCCAATATGGGGTTACGGTGTTCTTTTTATATACCCTCTGCAGCGGCTAAGGTGTCCGTGATGATTCCGCCGCCTTCGTCTCCTCGATTCTGGAAGGAAGCACTGTCCGGGAAGCGCACAGCCGCGCCGTTCAAACATCCGCCTTCGTGTGTACACAATCCGGTGCCACACCGGCCCTTCCCGATGCGATAAAGGGCTTTTAATGTTCCGCTATTCCGCGGCCTGTGTGTTCCGATAAGCTTTCTGCAGCAGATTTAGAAGTTGTTTTGATTTGTTAGAAATGTACTTTCGCTCTCACATTTTCAGACAAACAAATCAGAGCCTCTTCTTAAGATGATGCTTGCCTGACTTTAGTTCCGATGAGGAGCCGTCAGGCAAGACTACCGTGGCGGTGCTTCCCGCAGGCACACACACTGTCATGGAGAATTTGTCGCCGTCGAGTTTCCAGTCCACGGAAATACGGCCGTACGGGGTGTCCTTCGAGGCTTTCACCCAGTCAATACCTTCAACCATCTGCGGCTCGATTCTGACATGGCTGTAACCTGGACGCGAGGAATCCGGAACAATGCCTGCCAAAGCCTGGTAAAACCACAAGCCGATGGCGTTATAACAATTATGAATATGGCTGCGCTCCCCGTCCCAATGCTCCCAGGTAAGCGTGGCGCCATTATCTATCATATAAAGATAGCCGGGATATTCACGCTTCTTAAGCATCTGGTACATAAAATCCGCCTCATGTTCCCTTACTGCCCATTTTGAAAGGACGGGAACTCCCACGAGCCCGGTTGCGAGGTGCCCTTTGAATGTCTCGGCTGTACGTTTCTTCATCGAGGACACCACATCACGCACGCAAGACTGAGGAACAGCCCCCACCAGCATAGGGTAAGCCATGTCTATTTGGGTGGCAGTCGCATAGGTGTTGTCAGAAGGATTGAAGAATGTCTTGTGGATGAGATCGTTCTGCCTCTCGTGCTTTTCGCGGAACCTTCCGGAATCCTCCTCATTGCCGAGGACGTCCGCGATTCGCGACATAAGGTCGTAACTCTCGGAAAGCACACAGTTGCCGACAAGATCTACGGAGCGAGGGTCTGTCTGGTTGATTCCCTTTGGAGTGGCCCAGTCTCCAAGATACCAGTTTCTGTACTCTGTCCCTCCCCAGTCCTTGAGAAGACCATCCACACATTTGCTTTCCGCATAATCCAGCCACCTGCACATATTCGGATAATACCTTTCCATAAGCCTTTCGTCTCCATAATTGAGCCATGTCTGCCATGAGGCGGCGATCATGAAAGCGCACCAGAAAGGCCCGCCACCGGCGGAATACGGATTCGGCGCAGTGTGAGGCATGTCACCATTCTCTCTCTGGCAGTCCGCCCATGCCTGGATCCAGTTCATGTAAAGAGGAGAGACATCGAAAAGTGTCTGGAGGACAGGGGTGGAGGCATTGCCGTCACCGCCATAGCCCAATCTCTCAATCTGAGGGCAATCCACCATATAGCCGCCCAGAACAAGGGACGCCAGTGTCTCATGTATCATGTTATAGATAGCATTCAGATCCTCATCAGAACATTCGAAATCCGCGCCGCCCTCAAAATCCGTCATGACAGGGCTGAGAGTAATGCTTTCAAGAGCCAACGGGGCTTCAAGTCCCTTTATCTTGAGATAGCGGTAGCCCTTATAGTTGAACTTGCTTGAAAAGACACCTCCGGACTTGCCGTTGCCGACATAATAATCAGAGTACTCCCCGTCACGGAAGTCCGCATAGTCCTTAAGATAGTAATCCTCATAGTACAAGGCTATCTTCTTACCGTCTTCCACCACAGGCATTACTACGTCTGTCTGACCCACAAAGTTTCTTCCCATGTCGTAGATGAAGCTGTCATCCCCTGCCCTATGGACAGAGACAGGATGGTGTCGAGACACCTTCGCATTGAGTTCACACATCTGAGGTGAAGCCGCATGATCCGGGATCCGAGCCACCGTCACCGGTCTCCAGTCCAGTCCGTCAAGGGTTTCCGCACTCAGATCAGCAAGTGCGTTACGCGAATCCACTATCTCACCGCCCATCCTGTGCGGAAACCAGTCGCCGAACGTCCTTCTGTCGCTTTCCGCAGCCATCCAGCCGCCATCAGTGACAGCCAAGACATCGTGCCCGCCGTGTCTGACGAAATCAAGCTGGGCTCTCACATAGGGGCCGCCAGGCACAACCTGCCAGGAATGAGTCTGGTACCAACCTTTGCCAAGCCAGAGAACCAAGTCATTCTCCCCTGCCCTCATCAAATCCGTCACATCGTAAGTAACAATCAGCGATCTCTTTCCGAACTGGCTCACGGCAGGGGTAAGGACAGCGTCAGACACGGCTGTTCCGTTAACGAAGGCCTCATGATAGCCTAAAGAATTCACCTGTAGCAGCACACGTCCGTCATCAGAAGGATGATAGTCAATTCTCCTCCTAAGTAAAGGAGCCGACTCCGAGTCCTTGTCTTCCTGCACCGCTCCGATGAAACAAGCCGACGCTTCCCAATCACCTGCATCCAGAAGGCCGATCCCGAAACTTGCGGTCTCGCTCCAATCAGAGACTTTGCCATCCTGGTTCCAGACACGGACTTTCCAATAACCGAAGTCACGAGACTCCAGAGGGTGTCCGGCATATTCCACTCCAAAAGGAACCGAGGCCACGACTTTGCCGGAATTCCAGAGATCCGCATCATTTTCATTAAGCGATGCCTCGTCAGACGCCACTATCAGCTGATAGGCAGACATTGAGGTTCCTTCCTCCGTAGACTTGAGCCTCCAGCTGAAATGCGGCCTCACATTGTCGATGGCAAGAGGATCCTCAAGAGACTCGCATCTCAAGCCATAGACCTCAACAACCGGTTCGCAAGCTATAAAAGAACCGCACATCACCGCCAAAAGCAGAAAAATGTAAAATCTGTATTTCATATCCTGTTATTTCTTATTGACCGCCACCATAAAAAAGCTTCCCTCATCCTACTCTATTCTTACAAGGTCTTACAAGGCCAGAGACAAGCACGGGATTATGCCCTCCGATGAACTCCCTGTCGATCGACAGTGACAAAGTTACGGAATATTTCCGTATGATGTGAGCGATGGCAGGTAAGTAAGCGTTAAAAAATAAGTTGGTAAAGATTTGGCGGTATTTTCGAGGATAGGTGTCTTTTGGAAGAAGGAGTGTGCCGGTGGCACATGACTGATGAGAAAAGACATATAGACCGAAAAGACAATCAAATATTACCAAGTTCTTTTTTTAAGGATTACTAAATGTGCCAAGGAAGTTTGCCAATCAGAATTTTATGCGGTAATTTAGGGGAAATTTTGAATATTATGAATCAAAATAATAACCGCATGACAAACAAAAGATTTTTCAGGAACACTCTCGGCGCGGTGGTCGCAACCTTGTCGCTGGGAATCTTTACGGAAACCACAGCCTCCGCTGATGAGGGGATGTGGCTGCCGTCACTTATCGCAGAGCGCATCGGGGACATGCAGAGCAAAGGGTTCAAGCTCTCCGCCGAGGACATCTACAGCGTGAATCAGGCCTCTCTGAAGGATGCTGTCGTACTTTTCGGAAGCGGATGTACCGGTGAGGTCATTTCCCCCGAGGGACTGCTTCTTACCAACCATCACTGCGGCTACGGTCAGATTCAAAGGCACAGCAGCGTGGAACACGACTATCTGCGTGACGGATTCTGGGCGATGAGCCGTGAGGAAGAGCTTCCGAACAAAGGACTCACAGTCAGCTTCCTGGAACGGATGGAGGATGTGACTTCAAGGATTCTCGAGGGATGCGCTCCTGGATTCAGCGAATCTCAAAGGGACTCCGTGGTGAAAGCCAACTCCAAAAGCCTGATAAAGGAGGTGACCGCCGACGGGAAGGGACTTAAAGCCTCTGTCGAGTCGATATATTACGGCAACCAGTATTTCCTTTTCCTCTACCGCGTGTACCGCGACATCCGCCTGGTAGGAGCGCCGCCTTCGTCAATCGGAAAGTTCGGAGGGGACACCGACAACTGGATGTGGCCGCGCCACACAGGAGACTTTTCCATCTTCCGCATCTATGCCGACAAGGACAACAATCCTGCGGAATATTCAAAGGACAACATCCCCTACACCCCTAAGAGGTTCTTCAGGATTTCTCTCGGAGGCGTCAGGGAAGGCGACTTCACATTCGTGTATGGATTTCCTGGGAAGACACAGGAGTACATCATGTCGGAAGGCGTGAGATACGTGTCGGAGATTTCCGATCCCGCTAAGATCGCCCTGAGGACAATGAGGCTCGACGCACAGAGAAAATACATGTCCCAAAGCCAGAAGGTCAGGATCCAGTACTCCTCCAAGAACGCCGGCGTGGCCAACGCGTGGAAGAAATGGCAGGGAGAGATGAAGGGAATCAACCGCCTGGGCACTGTCGCCGCGAAGCAGGAATATGAGAGGAGATTTGCCCGCTGGGCCCAAGGGACGGAATACAGTTCCATCCTTCCGCGCCTGGATTCATTGTATAAGGCATTGGAGCCATATTCATTCGCCAAGGAATATTACAACGAGACAGCGGCCACGGTGGAGCTTTGCAGGTTCGCGGCATCGGCGGCGAAGGAAATTGCCGGCGGCGGCAAGGGAAAGGCAGCATCCATGTCCGAGTCATTCTTCAAGGACTATTATCTTCCTATAGACAAAGAATCCTTTGTGTCCGTCATGGGCGCTTTCATCAACGATGTCCCGGAAGAGTCTCATCCTGAATATCTTAAAGAAGAGTTAGCAAAGTTCGGAAGCGTAAGCGGCTGGGCGGACGCCCTGTTCGGCGGATCGCTTTTCGCTGATGCTGAAAAGGTCGCGAAGCTTGAGGCTTCGGATTCCGCCGCCATGTACGCCGACCCTGCGGTAAGGTTCGCGAATGAGTTCAGGAAATGGTACACAAGCGATGTGTATCCTTCCGAAAAGCGTCTGAGCCAGGAGATTACACTCCTTTACAGGGATTACATGAGAGGACAGATGGAGTTTGAACCTGAAAAGGCTTTCTACCCGGACGCGAACCTCACCTTGAGAGTGGCTTACGGAAACATCGGCGGCTACTCCCCTGCGGACGGGGCCTACTACAAGCCGCTTTCCACCCTTGAGGGAATAATGGAAAAGGACAATCCTGAGATTTTCGACTATAACATTCCTCAGAGACTGCGCGACATCTATGCAGCGAAGGACTATGGAAGATGGGCGATCCCCGGAGCAAATGGAATGCAGACCGTCCCTGTCTGCTTCATCGCCACCAACCACACTTCAGGAGGCAACTCGGGAAGCCCTGTAATAAATGAGGACGGCAACCTGATAGGCATCAACTTTGACCGCGTCTGGGAAGGCACGATGAGTGACATCGCCTTCGACCCGGACTACTGCCGCAACATCTCGCTTGACATCCGCTATGTCCTGTTCACGATAGACAAGCTCGCCGGCGCCGGCCACCTGCTGGACGAGATGGTCTTCGCGAAGTAGAGGGACGGATCCGATCAGTGAACAGCTTATCGAATATACCCATGCCTTATCAGGTCTTCTCTTGATCTGACGGGGAATGTGTAACCGTCACGGAGCAGGAACAAGTTGTCTGAAACCTGAATGATCGCTTCGTACAAATGGTCAGATACGATGATCCCTTTATTTGCTTTCTCCTCCCGGATCAGCGACTGCATCTTCTCGACATGAATAGGGGCGATGTTGGAGAAAGGTTCGTCCAGGATGCAGAAATCAGAGGGTGACTTGATGATGATGAACATTTCAGCGACACGAGCCTCGCCACCCGATAATTCCCGAAACTGTTTCTTCTGAAAGGTATGGAACTTGGGATCAAACGACACCAAGCCGTCATATTCAACATCATACAGTCTGAAGGCTTCGTCCAAGGTCATCCTCGGCGGCATGAAGAGATTCTGCGGAAGGTACTTGACCCTGTCGCCGATATGCCCATAGTCAGTACTTTGCTCATCGTTGAACCTTACGAAGATGTTCTGTGGCTTTATGCCTCCCATAATACATTTGAACAGGCACGATTTTCCCGTACCGTTCCTCCCCAGGACACCCGTCACCTTGCCGCGTTCCGATGTGACGAAAGCGCTTTGAAGCACCGTTAGTTTTCCGAATTCAAGGTGCACGCTGTCAACAAGCATTCTATTTATCCTATCTGATGACATTGCCAACACATATTGAAAAGGTTAATAGCGCGACGAAGACCACGAAATCAACAACAAACGGAATAGAATAATATTCAGTTCTGCTGATCCCCAGATTCAGATAGAAATAGATGGTCTGCCCTCTCTGGAAGGACTTGAACAAATACCAGATGACAGGGATAAACAGCAGCTTCAGCAGAACGAATGTGGGAGTCAAGGTAGGATCAAAGACGCACAGTCCGGCAGCGGTGAATGAATATGCCGCTGACACAAGGTACACCGCTTTGGCATACCGGGCCGACAACTTGATTTTTCGGAAGATATTCATAGATCCATCAATAAAGTTACGCATAGGCATCAAAACGACCGTCGTCGTCCGGATAGTCATCTTCATCAGAATCAACATCCTCGTCATCAGCATCAAAGGCAGGAATATGGACTTTCTCCATTTCAGACGCGTATTTTGTGAGACATCCTTCTGTGTAAGCAGCGACGGCATCCGACTGTCCTTGGGCATACGCCTTCTGAAGATACTCAAAAGCGCGGTCTCCCCCATCCTCCTCCGGACGTACCACATACAAATATCGTCCTAAACCATATCGGGCATCCCGGTCTCCCCCATCCTCCATCTGACGGATTCTGTCAATCGTCGGCCCGTCCAACTTTAACAATTTGTAACGAATCTGGAAATCTTCTTTATTCATAGTCAATCGAAAAATACTCTTGGGTTAATCTCGGCCGGCGTTCGCCATTCAGTTCCTCATTCCGCAAGCAAGGTTTTCTTCTTGCTCCACTTAAACGATTACGTTTTCAAATGCCGCCGCCCATTCTATCGGATCCACTTTCAAATACTTTCTGCTATTCATTATCAATCATCTGCAAATTTAAGAGTTTTCGGGGAATAACCTATAATTTGTTTTTGAGGCTCACCTGCAAATATCCTATCTTACCAAAGTCCGTGAACTCCTTGAATCTCATCCTGATGCTGCGACATTCGGCGCACAACTTAAAGCCGCATATCCGACCCTGCCTGGCGCAGAAGGTGTAGATGCTCTTGCACAGGCACTTTGCAAATAGTATTTTGAAATACTATTGTCGGTCGTTTCTCTTCAGAAGCGGCCGATTCGTCGTGAATTTATGTTACTTTTGCAGAGGAATACGCAAATTTATGGATAGATAGACAATTCAGGATGCGACCTTTCCCAAATGTCCCATCCGCAACATACTCACCCGCATCGGCGATAAATGGGCAATGTTAGTTCTATATACTCTTGAACAGCATGGTACATTGCGGTTCAATGACATGTACCGCCGCATCCCTGACATTTCTCAAAAAATGCTGACCGCCACGCTCAAGACACTCACAGAATATGGTCTAATTTTCAGAAAGTTATACCCGGCGGTCCCTCCCAAAGTAGAATATTCATTGACAGACCGCGGGCGCAGCCTCCTTCCCCACCTTGATGCCCTGATTTCGTGGACAATCGAGAATTTCGATGGCATAATTTCAAATAGGGCCAATTCCAACTAACGCCTTGACGCGTTTCGGTACTTTCTCTTCCAGAAAGGCAGGATATTACTATGGATAAACACTCTACAGGAATGTTGTAGTATCACTTGAATTCATTTCAAATAAAGCATTAGAACAATGACCTACGAGGAATATTTGGCGGACAATCAGCGCTTGCGGAAACGAATCATAGAATTGGAACAAAGCGCCGTTTTCATACACAGAAGGATACCGCCAGAATATGTGCGGAAGAGAACATGATTCCCCAGTTGGCCGAGTGTTTGTCTTGGAATAATGACTACGACGGTGAATGTTATATGGTTTTGGCTAAATATGGCAATCTGCTGGATTCGTCCACAAGGCGTAAGATCGTTGAAGGGCATATTGACCACATCCGAACGAGAGCCATCCCGGCAGATAGCCGTAAATATTGTTATATCGTCAGCAATATGAAAGCTCTACGGGATTCGTGTGATGAGGGGCGAACCGCGGTAAATGAACTAATTGAAGAGTTCAGGGTACAATATCGTCGAAGACCATCAATGATGAGCGAGCTGGATAAGCTTTGTTGACTGAATATACGCTTGCCCGTATTCATGCTCATCCGATTATTTTTGTATCTTTATCCGTGTGTTTAATAGATAATTCACAATCAGTATGAGAACTGCAAATAGGCTTTTGTATCTACTTGTTTCCTTTCTGCTCGGATACAATTGGGCATATTCACAGACACAGGCAGATGTTAGAATGGGTGAAATTCTGAATAGTGGTGACTTGTTTCTATTGAAAGAAGAATATCCGAATCTGAAAGACTCCGTAAGTGTGAAGATGCTTGATTTTATGGTGGAGGCTCAGTTTGGTATCGATTTCAACAGATTGGAAAATGCCGCTGTGGTTCTCGACAGAGGCCAGCACATTTATATTCCTGTGGAAGTAAATGGCGCAACGAAAAGTTATATTTTCGACACTGGCTGTTCTTTTGGCAATTTCGTCTCGGAGAAGTACGCGGAAGAGGTTGGTTTGAAGATTGCGGCGGATTCTGCCGGGCAGTAAAACTGAACAAAAAACAACACCGGATTGTTTCTTTTTCATGAAAAAAAATTATATTTGTCATTATGGTTAGTAGTATTTTCAGACATCGCACGATACTCGTGCTGGCTGCAATGTTGTGCAGCCTTGTTTCCGTCGCGAGGCCTTCCGCCCGCACATCTGTCGCCGTAGTTACGGATTCGCTTACCTATAGCCACGCCTCCGAAGCGATCGAGGAGTACGTGTCAAGCATGCGTCTTGACGGCAAACGCGGCATCCTGCTCATAGACAGATGGGGTGTTCCGGACTCCCTGCGCGCCGCGTTGATGGATCTTTACAAAAACGAATCTCTGGAAGGAGCCGTGCTCGTTGGAGACATTCCTGTTCCCATGATCAGGGACGCGCAGCACCTGAGTTCTGCCTTCAAGATGAGCCAACAACGTGACTGGAAGAGCTCCAGCGTGCCGTCCGACCGATTCTACGATGATTTCGGTCTGGTGTTCCGCTTTCTGAAGAGGGATGTCGAAAAACCGGAACTCTTCTACTATTCCTTGAGCGAGGAGTCCCCTCAACGGATCCGTTCCTCAATCTACACCTCAAGAATAAAGCCTTCGGATGAAGCTCATAAATATGAACTGATTGACGCCTTCCTGAGAAAAGCCGTAAGGGCAAAAAAAGAATCCGCCGGCATCGATCATGTACTGTTTTTCGCGGGTCACGGCTACAATTCAGAGTCAATGGTGTCAAGGATGGCCGAGTACAAGGCCCTTCACGAGCAGTTCCCGGTCATTGAGGGCAGGGACGGAAGGCTGGACTTCATCAATTACGATTTCGATGAATCCGTAAAGGACAGGCTTCTTTCAAGCCTTTCGGAGCCAAGCGTGGATCTCGCCATACTCCATCACCACGGCTACAATGACATGCAGCTTCTCAACGGTTCACCTTACGTGTCCTCTCCCGACGGTTGGCTGTCTCTCGCACGGAACTATTTCCGTGTCAAGGTACGTTCTTCACGGAACCAGGACAAACTCAAAGCCGATTTCATCAATCGTTATGGCATTCCCGCCCAGTGGCTGGATGAGGCGTCCGATCCGAAATTCATAGTTCAGGACAGTCTTTACGACCGTTCTATGGACATCTACCCTGAGGACGTGGATGCCCACAGCATTGCATCCAGGTTCATCATCTTTGACGCCTGTTTCAATGGAGCCTTCATCAATGACGACTACATCGTGTCACATTACCTGTTCTCGGACAAGAACTCCACGCTCGCCGCACTCGCGCATTCCGTCAACTCACTTCAGGACGTATGGTGCGATGAGATGGCCGGCCTGTTCGGAGAAGGAGTGTGCGCCGGTAACATCTACCGGAACATCTGGAACCTTGAGACCCACTTGTTCGGTGATCCCACTTTCCACTATTCATCCATAAGTGCCTTGGACGCCGCGGCGGGAAGAGAAGGATATTCAGAAAGGCATTGGAGAAAAATTCTCTCCGCAAAGGAGGCTCATCCTGATGTCAAGGCACTTGCGATACGCAAACTGGTAAGAAGCGGATCAATCTCACCTGAAGAACTCATAAGGATCCAGACAGAAGCGGCCTCCGGGATCGTAAGGCTCGCCGCATTCGACGGCAATGCTGAAATCGCCCCGGACTGCTTCGACAAGGCCATTCTTCTTGCTCTTGACGATGACTATGAGCTTCTTCAGCGGCTCGGTGCCAAATTCGCGACCTACAATCAGTCTCCGGCTCTTGCCGAAAAAGCCGCCCGATTGTTCCTTGACCCTCTGACATCCAAGAGAGTGCTGTTCCACATCAAGTCACTGCTTGTCACCATTGACGGAGAGAAAGCCAAAGACCTTGTACGCTCAACACCGTACTGGAAAGGAGATGAAGGCAAAGAGTCCCTTTATAAGTACATTGATTCAAACTCGGCTTCCATTAAGACCGACATCGATAATCTCACAAGCGAGACTACAGACTTGAAATCGGCCAGACTCTTCATTCGCGCGCAAAGGAACCAATGTCGCGCTGATGCTCTTGAACCGATTGCAGAGTATTACACAAGATGTTCGGATCATGACATAAAACTACTTATTGCAGAAACACTTGGCTGGTATCGTTATTCTTTTCTCGCTTCACGCGCGGAAAGCCTGTGCCGTTCTCTCCTTGAGAAAGAGAGCGACCCTCGGCTGCGCGAGGAACTGACAAAGAGCATAAGACGGATCAGCGAATGACAATTACGTCACGATGAGAAGAGCATTGTCAACAATAATCACGCTCCTGCTTCTGCTCTTGCCCTTCGGGCAGGAGGGTTTCTCCATGCCCAAAGACGGAAAGCTGAGGTTATGCGGCAGAGTAACCACCATCGAGAACGGAAAGCCGTCCCCTATGGCGGGAGCCGTGGTCATGCTCAAACCTACCGGACTTTATTCAGTCACAGATGCCGCGGGAGACTATTCATTCAGTAATCTGGATGAGGGACAGTACGACCTCCACATCGAGATGATCGGTTACGTCGCCATTGACTCCACCGTCGTTCTGCGAACCTCCGGCAGAGTCCGGTTTGATTTCACGATGGAGCTAAGCAGTTTCAGACTTAAGGAGGTCCATATAGTGGCTCAAAGCAGCAAGGCAGGCGAGTCCACGGCGTCCACGATATCCCGCCAGGCCATAGACCACGCTCTGACAAGCTCGCTTGGAGACGTCATGCAGTTGCTGCCAGGGGTGAGCATCTCAAACCCAAGCCTGTCCAGCGCACAGAGCCTCAACCTCCGCACCGCTGCCGGAAGTGACATGAACAGCCTCGGAACCGCCATAATCATCGACGGTTCTCCTGTGTCCAACAATGCCAACATGGAAGGCATAAGCTCTGCCATGAACGGGACCTCGACAACAATAGCCGGGACATCGACATTCAACGCAGGCTCTGTTCCGAATTCGGGCGTGGACGTGCGTTCCATCTCCACTGACAACATTGAGTCGATAGAGGTTATCAGAGGCATTCCGTCCGTGCAATACGGCGACCTTACGTCAGGAGCGGTCATCATCAACTCCAAGGCCGGCACAGAACCTCTTACACTCAGGTTCAAGACGGATCCGAAAATCTATCAGGCCTCTCTTTCAAAAGGATTCAGGCTCGCTCCGCAATCAGGAAGCATTCACGTCAGCACAGATTATGCCTACAGCAACGCCAAGACAACCGAGAGTTACGCCAACTACAGAAGAGTCAATCTTAAAGCCGTATACAGCAACACCTTCAACCGTCTCACAAGCACAAGTTCACTGGACTTGAGATTCGGGAAGGATACCAGGAATCCCAACCCGGATGATCTACGCTCACGCCTTTCGTCCGGAGGGCAGAGCTACGGCTACCGCATCAGCACCAACGGAACGTGGAGTGCCAATGCCGGATGGCTTAAATCCATAAGGTACGACCTTTCCAACAGTTTCACGCTGAAGGATTCATTCAAGGAGCAGATCTGCGCCAGCGCCACCTCTCTGTACACAAACAATATGGTGGACGGTACAATCGTGAGCAATGTCCCGGGTAGAGATTATTTCGACACCAACGGTGAAAAGATAACAAATTTCACCCAGAATCAGGTTGAGGCAGGGACGTTCGCCATCTTCATGCCAGACTCTTACTTTTCCCATTATGATTTCTACAGCAGGGAGATGAACACCTATGCGAAGATCGTAGCGAACCTGTTCAAGTCCTGGGGAACCACCAGCTCGTCCATACTTGCCGGAATAGACTTCAAGTCTGATGGGAATCTCGGCCGGGGACTCGTTTACCCTGAAGGAACACCGCCGCCACACAGCACCAACGCGGACTCAGGTTACCGGGAGAGACCCCTCTATGACATTCCTTTTGTCAATCAGTTCGGCTTTTTTGCCGAGAGCTCTTTCAAGACTGTCATCCTGGACAGAGCCTTCAACCTGAGCGCCGGACTCCGCTATGACTTGGTCGAGCGTATGGATGCTCTGTCTCCAAGAATCAACCTAAGCTATGAGATTGTTCCGCGGGTTCTGAATCTTAGAGGAGGCTACGGGATCACAGCAAAGGCTCCTACGGCCTCATATCTGCATCCAAATAATGCCTACTGCGACCAGACCCTGTTCAACAACGATGTCCAGTCGCCTCAGGACAAGATCGTTATCGCAAGCACAAGGATATTCGACACTTCCAACAGCAGACTTGAGATGGCGAAAAACCGCAAACTGGAGGTAGGTCTCGATCTGACGATAGCGTCCCGTTACTCGCTTAAAATCACTTTCTACGATGAGTTGATGAGGAACGGGTACACATTCGGCTCCGATTTTGACACTTTTGTCCTTCTTCCTTTCCTGACATATACAATCTCAGGAAGCGATGCCTCTGGAAATCCAACGTTTGACCTCACACGCGCCGACAAGAAGTTCTTCCGCTTCTACAAGCCGATGAACACCCGCTACGAACACAACACGGGGGTTGAATATGAGTTGAATCTCGGCAGGTTCGACGCCATTCGGACATCGTTCTTCCTCAACGGGGCGTGGATGAGGACACAGAGCGCCAACGCAGGATACACATTTGACTTCAGGCCGCGGTCAGGCAGTTATGTAGGTACGAACGTCTCCGTCTACGATCCTTTCGTAAGCCGGATAAATTATGAAAAGTTCCTTACTACATTGAGAGTCACACACAATATTCCGGCCATAGGTTTCGCGGTGACTCTTTCCTCCCAGTTTAATGTTTTCACACGCGGATGGAATGACTACAACAATGATGAATTGCCGCAACTCTTCATCAGCGCCGAAGACGGACGCATAACGGAATTCACCTCGGCCATGG
The DNA here is from genome assembly GCA_000431015.1 of Alistipes sp. CAG:514. Classification (GTDB taxonomy): domain Bacteria; phylum Bacteroidota; class Bacteroidia; order Bacteroidales; family UBA932; genus Cryptobacteroides. The sequence goes on from HF986093.1 coordinate 58,126, forward strand.
CAGACGATCCCGCATTCAGGTATATGTACGACATCAAGTCTCCTAACCGTTTCACCGTAAGCCACACAATTCCGACCCTTGTGTTCAACCTGAACATCTCCAAGGAGATCGGATCGAAGATGACCGCTTCGTTCTTTGTCAATAACATCTTCAATTCCAGGCCATTGGATCCATCGGAGATAAGTATTGGCTCCTACTCTGAACTGAACGCCCCGATGTACTTCGGGTTTGAACTTAAAGTAAAAATATAATCCCTTAAAACTGTTGTATATGAAAAGAATCATCATTACTGCTACCTTGGCGATAGCCACAGCACTCGCAATCTCGTCCTGCCAGAAGGACAAGGTGAAGTTTTACGATTTCAGCATCGGACTTGACGAGTCCGGATTCACGGCTGGAGTGCCTTCACCGGAGAGTTATCTGGTGACATTCACCAACACCAACACAGGAGAGATCACCGAAATCAAGACCGACAGCAAAACCGTCACTGTCTCCCAACTTATCGAAGGTGTCTACGATGTGGTCGCCACCGCGCGTCACTCTATCTACAACTACCTTGGAAGCGCGAAGGCGGTCGTGATCAACTCGGCCGACGCTCTCACATCCCTGAAGATAACCGCCAGCAAGTCATCGTCCATCATATTCAAGGAGATCTTCTACTGCGGAAGCAAAACTCCTGAAAAGACCAACTACATGAAGGACAACTACATCGAGATCTACAACAACGGCAGCGAACCTGTCTATGTAGATGGCCTCTGCATAAGCACGACAAGCAATTACTCCTCGTCTACAGTCAACTTCGCGGACAACAACGGTCACCTCGTGGCGGCGGATGGCTCAACGACAACAATGAATGCTGATGAATATGTGATCGCAAAGGGTGTCATCTGGCAGATTCCGGGAGACGGCAAGACCTATCTTCTCAATCCTGGAGAATCCTTCGTGATCGCCTCCTCGGCGACAAATCACACAACAGCAGACAAGAATCCGAACTCCATCGACCTGTCAAGCGCCGAGTTCGAGACTGTCTGCGACAAGTACATCGAAAACGGACAGGTAGACAATCCTTCCTCCGGGAACATGATAATGATCAACCCGCATAACGCCACCATCACCAAACAGTACATGATGTCAGTCTCTAATGCCGGCCTTATCCTGTTCGCTCCGTCCACACCTGTCGCGGACGCCACACTTGTCGCGAACTACAATGGAAGCAAGCCTACCGGAACTTACGTGCCTGTTCTGCGTTCCGATGTTCTCGACGGTGTGAACTGGGTGCAGAATTCGACAACCAACCCGTTCCTTCCCGAGAACATAGACGCAGGCAAGACATGGGTGAGCGGCACCTACGTAAAGGAGTCAATCCTGAGGAAGGAAGAAGGCAAGACCTCCGAAGGCAACGTCATCTATCAGGACACCAACAACTCCACTAACGATTTCACCGTGTCCAAAGATCCTGTGCTAAGAAGGAACTCAAAGAAAGCCTCCTGGGCTGAATAGTCCCGTTTTCAGATGAAAGGACATTTTTCAATAATAATTCCGTTGTTTCTTGTGCTCACACATCCGATGGCATGGGCACAAGACAACGGAATATTGAATAAGGAGAAGGCTCTATGGCTGGAATCCGGCAACTCCGCCCTTATGGAGACAAGCGGAAAGAGGACGGATAACACCGCCGGCCTGTCATACGGCTTCATAACAGGAGAGCACCACCTTTTCCAGGAACCGCAGTCATCCCATAATGTCCGTTTCAACACGGCAGGCTATGCAACCATAGGGAAAATCAAACTATGGGGACAGTTCTCCTACGACAACATCACCGATTCCGGCACTCGCTACAACACATTGGTGTACGCTCCACATGACGAACGTTTCATATATAATGTCGCGGACACAACCTTGAGTGACTGGAAGAAACAATCATATGACATGGAGTTCAAGATGTCCGCCCCTTTGTCGCAGCGGCTTACCGGAGGGCTTCATATCAAATACCGTGACCGCATAGCTGCCAAGCAGCAGGATCCGCGCAGTGAGTCCACCGTCTACGAGGCCGAGGTATCACCTTCGATCGCCTGTATCATAGGTTCAAGTCATTTCATAGGATTCAACATCCTCTACTCGCGTCTTCTTGAGCGGTCCGCCCCGACCCTCAGCAATGGCTCGATTCTTCAGAACGTGTTTGTCCTTAAAGGCCTCGGTAATTATACGGAAGACGTGGTTGGATCCGGAGGGTTGTACACAATGTACTATCAAGGGAACAGCTACGGAGGAGCCCTGCAGTATGGTTTTGACGGCTCCGTGGAGCTTTTGGTTGACATGGGATACAGGATAAATCTCACGGAACTCAGACAGGACGCCACGCATCCAAGGGACATGGGACTCAGCAGCGTCAACGACTGCTTCATAAATGCACGGTTGCTGATAGAGCGGGAGAAGTCCGTACACAAACTATCATTCAACTCTCTTTACAAGCATACCAAGGGTACAGAATACTCCACCAAGCAGATCAACGGTGTCGGATGGGAGGTTGTCTCCAAGGCGACAATGAGCGAATATACTACCGCTGACGCATCATTATCATACGACTACTACCTCACAGAGGGTGATTCATACCTGTGGAACGCACACTCCAACATAAGGTACATCAGCAAAGATGACAGTTATGTCACCCCTCACAGCTGGTTCAAATATTCCGGTGTCAGCGCGGAGGCCGGAGCTTCCAGACAATTCTTTTTCAAGAGAAGAAGCATCATTTCGGGTTTCATGATCAGAGGCTACAAAAGCATCAATGGCGTGTATGTCTACAACGGCCCCCGTGCGGAGAGCCGTCCGGTCAAAGAGTGGTACCCTCACGACATGGAAATACGATCTTCCGACCACATAGCATTAGGGGCAATGATCGAGTACCACAAAGAAGTCAACGCCAACACGACCATCGGGCTGAAAACCCGCATTGATTATCTCCGCAGCCATGTCGGGGACAGGCTCCTCTCGTCATTCGGAGTACAATTGATCTTCTGATCCAGAGCCGCCCATTTGTTACAGTGATCCCTTCAGCACTCGGATTATTACCCGAGGCGTTGTGATCACTTGCGCTGAATATGGAGCTGTCGCTTAAATCCTACCAAGGTTGCCTCGTGCGCAGACCGCGCCCTCCTGCTCACGAGACAACCTCAGCAGGCACCCCCGTGAGCATTTGGAGTTATCCTTGCGCACGGGGAAGGCTGGCTGGTCAGCTTTTTTCGGGACGCGCCCTCACATTGGGAGGAAAAATGGTCACCGAACCGCGGAGCTGTTCCTCTTGTAGCACCGAATTAAAAGCATCGGCAAGAGACCGTGAAGCGTCTTTGAGGTGTTCTATCATCTCGTCACGGTTCGTACAAAGGGCCAGATCCGCTATCGCCAACGAGCGTATCATCGCGAGGACAGACTGCTCGTTTCCTCCCCACAACGTCGTTGACATCGACAGCATAGCATTCTGGATGATGTCCATCGACGCCATCGGGTCTTTCCAGACATTGATGTCTGTCCTGAACTTCAACTGGCCGTCTCCATCCTGCAGCACTTCCAAAATTCTTTTCATAATTACTTATTGTTTAGTTGTTTGACATAGAATCCCGGACACCTGTCCGAGACTTGATCTTTCATATTCTTATCTTCCTTAAGTTGGTAGAGGCTTCCCGTAAAACGCATAATCTCCCGTCTGCGAACCATCGCTCACCTTCGCACACCATCGCAGACTGTCGCATACCGTCGCAGACCATCGCAGACCATCGCTCTACGTCGAAGACCATCGCTCACCGCCTTCCTATCCCGTTACCGTCCTTTTCTTCGTCCCGCGAACCATCGCTCACCTTCGCACACCATCGTTCGCCGTCCGCCCACAATCGCAGACTGTCGCAGACCGTCGCAGACCATCGCTCTACGTCGAATACCATCGCTCACCGCCTTCCTATCCCGTTACCGTCCTTTTCTTCGTCCGCGAGAAAAAGTGTCTCTAAAATGCGGGATCAGAATCCTGTCACTGCGGCGCATGCGCGCCAAGAGGGAACAACGAGTCCACTTCATATTGCGACAGCCCAAGAACGCGCCGGATCTGACCATTGGAGGAACGGTAGTCATAGCGAAGTCGCTTTGCCAAATCCATTTTCTGAGCTTGGCTCAACTCCTTGAGGCTGCTGATGTCATAGGCAGACCTGACATATTTCCATAGTTGTGTAAACAACTCATTATCAGTTAGAAATTCCCCGTCATCCAGGTCTTTAGCAATCTCTTCATAGGCCTCGACATCCTTGCTGACCATCCAGAAATAATGATGGGCGTTGCGGAACATCGCCATTCCGAGTCTTATGTCGCAGTACGAAGGCGGTGCGATGTGTCCATTGGTCACAAGATAATCTCCCGGGAGATGCGGATTTCGCCCCTTGAACATTCTTCGGGCCGCTCTATCTTTCAGATCAGACAGCCTTGCATCAGGCAAAAACCGGCAGAAATAGTACGGCCCGGTACCCCACGGGTAAGAGAACGGGGTACATTCCGGAGTCACAACGTACCCGTTGCGATTGACATAGACAATGGTGTTCCTCAATGCCTTGAGATCCGGAACAGGCTTTAGGCTCATCTGGAATCGAGCCGGTACGGCAGACTCATACCTTGTGGCAATGTACCTGCTTAACCGTTTGCGGAACAGGTCGAAAAAAAGCCTTGCCTCAACTTCGGCCCCACATAGAACAATGTGCAGGTGGTTGCTCATAACCTCAAAGGCCACGACAGCCAATCCCAGCACTTCCGCCAGGCATCTTGCCATCAGATTCATCACATAGCGATAGTCATCATCGTCTCTGAACAGCAGTTCCGTCAGGTTCCCCGGAGTGTAAAGATGCCACCAATCTCCGTGTCCAAGGAAGGAGGCCTCGCACTTCTTCTCAGCGTCCGCATAAGGAAGTCGTTTCATAATCTAATCAGTTTGCTTCGTGCGAGTTGTAGCACTGTTTACGCACGAATGGTTATTCATACATTCTCACGTTCCCTCCAGTGTCCCAGATCACGTGAGAAATCTTTCTCGTAAGCCGCAAGCAATTCATTCTCCGTTATATACAAAAAGCGAGTCAGGTGCGATATAACCCAACTCGCTTTGCGGATTCCATGCTCCGCGGCATTCAGTCTTCCGATAGCGTCCACAAGCAAAAGCCCTGCATAAATCACATCCGTGACAGCAAAAGTGCCGAACTCTGCGTGAACATCTATCTTTAGCACGTCGACAGGGCGTTCAACTCCCGACGGTCGTACCACTTTAGCAAAGATATGAATATAATCTGATAATCCAACCGTCCTTCAAAGAAAAATCCACCATTCATTATTTATGAATATGTTCCCGTAGACTCCGCCATGTCTCCAACCTTATTCCTCGCCATCAGTTGTCGATCATTCTCCTCACAACGTACTTCCTAACACCTTCTTCGTGAGCGGAAAGACCTGTTCTGCGCACGGG